>DKAT01000059.1 GCA_002450905.1 Spirochaetia bacterium UBA6919 | reverse complement strand
TACTTATAAGTATTTTTTATTATAATATACTAGATACGATATGGGATAACAGAGGATAGAACATGAAAGTATTGGTTGCAGATGATTCAAAATTTACACGACATCTTGTTGCAAAGGTCTTGAAGGGGCACGGAATTCAAGGTGAATCAATCTTAGAAGCAGAGGATGGAAATCAGGCGTTTAATATTATAAAAAATAATGTAATAGATCTTATAGTACTAGATTGGCTTATGCCAGGCATGGATGGACTTCAATTGGTTAAGAAACTTAAGGAATCACCCAAGCTTTCAAAGATACCAGTCATTATGATGACTGTTGTGAGTGAATATGATAAGGTACATGAAGCCTTGAGTTATGGGATAGAAGATTATATTGTTAAGCCACTCAATGAAAATGCCTTATGGAATAGAATAACTGGTATACTCACTAATAATCGCAAGGTAACAATAGAAAATATTGATATCTTAAAGAAAGAATATAAATCCACAGCAGCAAAAGAAGAATATATTCTCAAAGTTATTGACTCACTCCACGAAAACAATCCACAATTAATTATGGGAGTCCATCTGTTCTATAAAATGTTCAAAGAAGAATATTTTAAGTCTGAGGATGACAGAAAATCATTTGATTTAATGATAGAAATCTTTAGTAAGAGAGTATCAGACAAGCGTTCTCTCAAGGATTTTAGTGAAAAACTTTTAGAAGATTAGGATAATTTTCCGATAATTAATAATAAAGCTTTATGGAAGGACTTATGAAGCAAAGTGATCGGACGAATCTTATTAGAGAAGGCAATAAACAGTTTAATGAGGGTAACTATGTTGTTGCTCAAAAATATTTTATGCAGGCTAATTATCAAGATGGTTTGCTCAGAATAGCAGACCACTACTATTATGACGAAAGAAAACCTTTAAATGCTCTTCCTCTCTATATAAAATGCGGGAGTAAACAACGAATCGATGAGATATACAAAAGAATGGCTTTCGCACTGGGTAAACTTATAAGTCAGGACAAAGAATCCCCTAAAGATACTCCAGAAAAATCACAAAATCCCGAACAGGAACTAAATGAATAAAATCTATTTCACAATATTTTATGATAAATATCATTTCTAACCGCTTAAAATATGCTCTCACCCTTCTTTTCATCCTTTGTATCCCTCTTATCCCCTATTCACAAAGTGATATAAAATTAAATGCTGATCAATTAATCATTCAAAGTAATAAGAACTTTAATATTGGTAAAAATGATGATGGGAAAAGACTTTTAAGGGAAGCCATGAAAATTGCTCCAGATTATTATAAACCTCATTGGGAATTAGCATTATATTACTTTAAGAAACAGTACTTTAAACTCTCATCAGAACAACTCTATCTTGCACTAAAAAAATATGATACAGAACATGGTCCATACTTCTTTTCAAAACAACGAAAAAATATTCTCCTCTATCTTGGAGAATCAGAGCTTAATCTGGATAGATATGACAATGCTCTAAAGGCATTTGTAGAAATAAGAAAGTTTGATCCCTTTGATGTAAACATTATTTGGGTGGAGGCATGGATATATTATAAACAGAATAAACTTTTTAGAAGTCGCATTCTTATAGAAAATTGTCTGGATATTAATAAAAACGCTGGGGTATGTAGAAATATTAGTGGGATGCTTTATGCCAGAGAAAAAAAGTACGACAAAGCTATTCAGGAGTATAAAAATGCTAAGTTTGCTGATAAGGATGTAATTAATCATAATCTGGGAGAGGTATACAAAAGTATTTTTAATTATGAAGAAGCTATATCCTATTTTACTAAAGTAACTTATTCTTCAAACAATCGTAATAGTGTTCTGAGTTATCTTCTTCTTGCTGATATATATATCAATTCTCTCGAGTTAGATAAGGCAATGGAAGTCCTTAAGCTCTATCAGAAAAATGGTTTGGAGGCAATCAATAACGGAAAAAGCTTTTATATAGAAGATATGGGGTTCATAAATCTCTATTTAGCCAGGATACACTACTATCTTGGGAATTTGAATGAAGCAATGAATCATCTCAAAATAGCTTTCAGGTATCCTCAATTTTATGGCTCGATAGTATATAATAAAAATCATTATTACCACTTGATTTATTTCATGATGAGCCTCGTTTCAAAGGGTCTTGCTAATTTCCAGGATGAGAAAATTACTATAAACCTTTTTAAGAGATTCAGTAATAAAATAAATAAATTATCTTTAAAGACCCAAGCGTGGTGGTACATGAGAAGGGCATCAGATATTGCTATTAATCAATTAAATCAATTAAGTGGTATATATATTTATGAGTCTGAATCTATATTTGATTATACTAATTTGATAGATATGCTGTCTCTATTTGAATCAAGAGTTGTAAAAAAACATTTATACCAATTTTTACAGGGGAGAGCAGGACAGAGGGATATCAGAGATCATGCGAAAGCATTTTATTACTTATATTTAGCTCAAGTACACTATAATGAGAATAACTTTCAGGATTCTCTGAAGCTGTTGAATTATTGTCTGGAACACTTTAACACATACGAGAAAACGCTTAAACTTCGTGCATATAATCTCATGAGAAAAATATATCATGCTAATCAAGATTTGAACAATGAAATCAAGATAATATATAAAATATTTATGTTACACCCACCTTATTTATTATTAAATGGATTTTCTCTTCCTGCTATTCTGGGAAAAATACATTTTAAGGATATTCCAGACAAGAGAGGCTTTGAAAATATGGATTATACTCTTAAAAAATACTTATCACAAAAGAGATTCAATTTCTTATTCGATGATTTTCCCACTTCACAGGTGAAAAAAATCGATCAAAATATCAAATATAAGATTCAGCCAAGATTAACAAAAGATGACGATAATTATATTCTTTCTTTATCTATTATTGATACAACTACAGATAAAATATTATATTCAGAAAAGAATTACATTCTACGCTCTCATCAAGAAGAGGATCTGATCAGACTTATAAATCGGTTTTCTAAAAAAGTATTTTCCAGCATTAGCTAAACTATTCAGTAAGTGAGGATTTGTTTACCGATGGTATTATTGTGTGTTATGATGTAAAATTATTATTCTTTGTACAAGTTATTTTCCCATGTTTCTCCCATGGAGGGGTTTATTTTTGACAATACTTTATCTATACTTATAATCTGTTTTGAAATAATCAACGGATTGTTCGACTTCGCTCACCAACCGTCCTGGAAAATTATAATTACAATTTTAAATGATTTTTAATACATATATTTATGATGTGCTATTATAATCATGGCACCATTATTTATATGTATAATTTACTTTTGTAATATTTTTATGTTATTTTGGATGTTGTTCTCTTCTAACCACAACTTACACATATTTAATAATATATCTTTCTGATTGTTTGATGGATCTTCTGAAATTTTGTCCAACAGGTGTTTTAATATCTGACCAATGACTGGACCTGCCTTCAGGTGGAAATATTCCATGATTTCATTCCCATTGACTGCAAGATCTTTCACTGTCAATTGGCGATCTATATCCTGAATGATCTGGATTCGTTTCTCAAGATACTGAAGAGCTTTGGAATCTGCGTCCTTTTTTCCACTACCCAAGCGATCAGCCACCCGTAATTTAAATAAATCCCCCAGATCCTCATCAGCCTTTCGGATAAATCGACGTACAGCATTGTCTGTCCATTCATTTGTATAGTGAAACATATGAAGTCGCACTAATTTAGAGATTTTCTTGATGGTGTTGTGCTGGAATGAAAATCGTTTTAAGATTTTATAAGTCATACGAGAACCGATATTTTCATGATCATAAAAGACATTTTTCGAGGATTCATCTTCCTGAGCAACTATCCGCTTAGATCGTGGCTTACCGATGTCATGAAATAGTGCTGCCATCCTTATAAATGGCTCACTAGGATTCGCTGAATCGCAGGCTGATAAACTATGATAATATACATCATACTCATGAAATATGTTTTGTACAACGCCATATCCTTCTAACAACTCAATAAATATTTTCTGAAGAATATTTTGTTTACGTAGAAGTTCAAAACATTGACTAGGTTTAGATAATTCCATGATACGAATAAATTCTTCCTTCAGATCCTTTGATTCAGGCATAATAAATTGATCATCTAATTCAATAAAATCAGTGTCATTGAGAGAATATTGCACCTGATATCTTGAGAGTTTCATTAATTCAAGGAGATTTGTCTTAATCTGATGTATCTGATCCTTTGTAATATGAATCTTATTGTCATTAAAATCTCTTATAACTTCTTCCCATCTATGTAGATTTGTTCCATCCCAGTATATTTTATCTATAGAAAAGGATTGTTTATCGATATTATCTAAATATCCTTTGTCATCAAAGGATATCGTAATGCTATATTGTTCAATAAGGTTATCAGGAAGAAAATCGTCTTTTAATTTATGGAAATTATATTGTGAATAATAGATTGTCATCGATTGAGATGAATTTTTCTTCTCATCCTGCAGAAAGGAAAATAATTCTCCAAAAACCATTACTGGAAGAGACGTTATAATATTATAATGAAATGGTTTTGTAGAAGTCATAGCGAGGGTACAAATGCATTCACCTGTGACGTAAAATGTTCCATCCCATTTTTCTATGTATTTTTGAATTATATTTATAGGTTCTGGTAATTTAATTTTTGTAATCATATTGTAATAATAATTGGCTGTTCATAAAAAGTCAATGTCTATCAGGAGATTATCGTTCTATATTATTCAATAATTTTTCAAAACTTTATTTGCTATCATTTTATCTATCTGAATAAGGATTCACTTCAAATTACAATCTATTCAAAATAATAATCTTAAGGTATAGACTTAATATTCTATTATCTAGTTATCACTTATTGATTGGGAGTTAATTTTCGGGGTGAATATGACGATTTCTTGAACTAATCTTATATTTTTTAGGTATAATTAATCAATACTATTCAACCAGGTTAATATGAATCAATTTGTTCATTTACATACACATACACATTATTCCCTCTGTGATGCTACTCCTACAGTAAAAAAACTGGTTAATAAAGCAAAATTCCTTGGTATGCCAGCGATTGCGGTAACAGACCATGGAAATCTTTTTGGCGCCATTGAATTTTACCATGAGGCAAAAAAAAATAATATCAAACCCATCATTGGCTGTGAACTTTATATTTCGACCTCTCGCCATTCAGAACGCTTTATCCAAAGTGGAAAAAAGAATTATCATCACCTGATTGTCCTTGCTAAAAATAATGAGGGCTATCGAAATCTAATTAAACTGGCATCCACTGCGTATACGGATGGATTTTATTACAAACCACGGGTCGATAAAGAAACTCTTAAAGAGCACTCAAATGGCCTTATTGCATTGACAGCCTGTCTTGGAGGAGAGATCCCACAAGCAATCATGAATAATGATGAACAGCTTGCCAGTTATGCTATCCATGAGTTTGTTGAAACCTTTGGAAAAGATCATTTCTTTCTTGAGCTCCAGAATCACGGTATTGAAAAACAAAAAATTGTAAATGACGGATTAATTGCTTTATCAAAAAAGCTCAATATCCCTTTAATCGCTACAAATGATGTTCACTACATGAATCAGGATGATTATGAAGCTCACGATATTTTATTATGCATCGGTGGACAAAAAAAAGTTTCTGAAGGCAATAGGAAAAAATATTTTGGGGATCAGTTCTACTTCAAAAGCTATGACGAAATGGAAAAACTCTTTTCACATGTTCCAGAAGCTTTGCAGAACACACTATATGTTGCTGATATGTGTAGTATTGATCTGAAGTTTAATCCAAGCTTACCTGATTTTAAAATACCCAGTGGATATACCACTGATGGTTATCTACGTCATCTTTGCGAGGAAGGAACTACAAAACGATACTCTGAAATAACAGATGATATTCAAAAACGTCTTGATTATGAGTTGGAAATAATTACAAAAATGGGATTTACTGGATATTTTCTCATTGTATGGGATTTCATCCGCTATGCCAAATCTCAAAATATCATGGTAGGACCAGGTCGTGGAAGTGCCGCAGGTTCTCTTGTTGCTTATTCACTGGGGATAACAGATCTCGATCCCTTAAAATACCATCTCCTGTTCGAACGATTTCTAAACCCAGAACGTATCTCTATGCCGGATATTGATATCGATTTTCAGGATGACAAGCGTGATCAGGTTATCCAATACGTCATTGACAGCTATGGTAAGGATAAAGTTGCAAGTATAATTACTTTTGGGGCTCTCAAAGCTCGTGCTGTCATACGGGATGTAGGTCGTGTACTTGATATCCCCTTAAAAGAGGTTGATACATTGGCAAAACTCATCCCAGGAGGCCCTAATACAAGTCTGGATACTGCTTATAATGATATACCAGACTTGAAAAACCTTATTGACTCTAATCCTATATATCAAAAACTATTTATTCTTGCTAAGAAGCTGGAAGGAACAAATCGCCATGCTGGAACTCATGCTGCAGGAATAGTAATTGGATATGAAACTCTTTCAAATATTGTTCCACTCTATGCTGATCCGAAAACTAAGAGCATTTCCACCCAATTTGAAGGACAATATCTTGAGGAAGTTGGATTACTAAAAATGGATTTCCTCGGATTAAAGAACCTTTCAGTAATCCAAAAATGTCTTGAGCTTATTGAAGCAACACATGGAAAGGTACTTGATATAAATAATATACCACTAGACGATAAAAAATCGTATAATCTTCTAAAGAAAGGTCGGTCACTTGGACTATTCCAGCTTGAAAGTTCTGGAATGCAGGAGCTGATGGTTAAATTAAAACCTATGTCTTTTGAAGATATTGTTGCACTCATTGCTTTGTATAGACCTGGCCCTCTAAATTCAGGAATGGCTGAGGAATTCATAAAACGTAAGAATAATCCAGGAAAGATTAGATACGAACATCCTCTGTTAAAAAACGTTTTAAAGGAAACCTATGGCGTTATCGTTTATCAGGAGCAGGTTATGGAGATTGCTCGAGCCATTGGTGGTTTCTCTATGGCTAAGGCAGATGAATTAAGAAAGGCTATGGGTAAAAAGAATGCTGAGAAAATGAATGCAATGAAGGAGGAGTTTGTATCAGGGGCTATATCTAATAAAATTGATAAAAATCTCGCTGAAAACCTATATGACCAAATGGCAAAGTTTGGTGAATATGGTTTTAATAAGTCTCACAGCGCTGCATATAGTATGATTACCTATCAAACGGCCTACTTAAAAGCAAATTATCCTATTGAATACATGGCCTCCCTCCTGTCCTGTGACAAAGACAACACCGATAAAATTGTTGAATACGTCAATGAATCTAAATCAATGGGTATAAATATTCTCGGTCCATCTGTCAATAAGAGTATGATCGACTTCTCTGTAGAACAAAATGATATAAGATTTGGATTATCAGCTATTAAAAATGTTGGTTCCACAGCAGTGCAATCAATACTTAAATCCAGAATAGAATTTGGTGAATTCAAATCACTCTCTGACTGTTGTGAAAAAGTAGATCTCAGGGTAGTTAATAAAAAAGTTCTTGAATGTCTTATCAAATCAGGAGCATGCGATTGTTTTCAATTAAATCGTGCTACCCATCTATCTATTATTGATAAAACATTAGAATATGCTCAATCAATCAAAGCTGATAAAGAAAGCGGACAATTCTCCCTGTTTGGTGAAGAGAAGTCAACAAGCGTACGACAAAATATTGTAATCCATCCACATGAAGAGCTAAATAAAAAAACTAAATTACTTTATGAGAAAGAAGTCTTGGGATTTTACCTCTCAGGACATCCACTCCAAAAATATCAAGATAAGATCTCAAAATTAAAACTCAATTATATATCCACCCTTAAAGACTTTGAAGAGGGTAGCCCAGTTCTTATATGTGGACTAATACAGGATGTCAGCTTTAAAGTATCAAAAAAAGGTACTGAATACGCTACAGCATTGGTTGAAGGCTTAAAAGGCTCTTGTGAAGTACTATTTTTTAAAGAGTGTTACTCCCAAACAAAATCAATACTAAATCTTGACAGCATTCTTATTATCTCTGGCAAGCTGGACAGCACAGAACCACGAATCAAGATCATTGCTGAAAAAACTTTCCCAATTGATGAAGTCAATGATGAATCTATTTTATTAAATATTCAGAAAGAAAATAAGCCCATTCTCAAAAAAAATATCACACCCCCAAAAAAACAATCACTCAATATCAGTCTGACAAAAAGTGCAATTGAAGATAATAATTTCAAAGATATTGAGAAATTAAAAAATCTAGTAAGCCATCACAAGGGAAAATCCCCTATATATATTCATTTTAATGCAGATCCTGGAAATAATAACATCATGGTAATCAAAGCGGGTGAGGAATACTGTGTTGATCTCTCTGATCAACTTCTAAATGAAATCAATTCTTTTCAATTCATAGAAAAAACCTGGATCAATTAAAAAAATTGGGTTATCTAAAATCTTTTATAATTAAATCTTACTTTAAATAAAAAATTTTTGACAAAAGCAAAAAGTTTTAATTTATTTATGGATTATGTTTAAAAAATTAGATCTGATTAAAAAAAATCCACATGGTAATAAATTTTGAAAAAAATACTTCTTCTCCCAATTTTCATATTAATTCTCTTAATCCTTTTTTTATATAATATTTCCTGTACTGATGATTGTGGTGAAGGTCTTCCAAAATACAGTCCTGATAATGCCCACACTATTTCAAATTGTAATCGTCTCCACAAAACAGGACTCTTTGATCCACTAAATAATTGTACTACTTGCCATGGCACAACTCTCACTGGATCAGGTGTATCTTGCCCGACTTGCCCGTCTTGTTATACCTGTCACGGACAAAAATGGTAATTTTAAATGAAATATTTATTATTTCTTAGCCTAACAATCATTTTTCTTCTCATTCTTGATAAAAATCCATTACAATCTCTCCCTAGTTATACAGCACGATCTTCAAGGGTCTGTGATAGCTGTCATGTGAGTCCATTTAAAAATAATTCCCAGGAAGAGTGGAAAAATCCTGTCTGGTATAAAAGAAAATGCACTCTATCCTGCCAGGTTTGTCATATTAATCCCGGGGGTGGAGGTCTCAGAACGCCAGCAGGACGTTACTATGCAAATAATGTTCTTCCCATGTTTGGATCAAACAAAAGACCCTTTCATGATACTAATGGAACATTTTATTATATCTTTCATAAAAAATCATTCCCTTCAGATAAAACATCTTCAAAGAATATCAATTATAAATCAAACAATAGCAATAATAAATCAGAATTACACAAATTGAAGTTCTTTTACTCAGGTGATTTTCTTGCATTTGGATACCCCTTCAACGCTACTACAAAGGATTCTCAAAGCTCTTATGCCTTTGAAAGTGGACGATACGACGATAAAAACGCCGATCCCTTATTGACAATTGGTGTTGATACCAGACCAGGTTTTGTGAGAATCAATAACAAATCATCTTTCGTATTCATGCAATTAGATACTGGCATAGCATTTCATCCTATTGAGCACCTGAGTTTCATTGCTACTGTAGGATTCCCCATCCGTGAATTGAATACAGGAAAAAAAATCCATTTCAACCTCCAAAATGCGAGTTTATTAATTCACGAACTCCCTATGATGATGACAATTCAAATGGGATTATTCCTGCCTTCCTTTGGTATCCGTCATGAGGATCATACTGCGCCCTCCAGATATCTGTTAGATATGGATTTTTCCAGGGCAAAAAATATTGTACTCGGTACTGAAATTAGCATAGCTCCTAATTATCCCTATCTGACCTTGGCTTTCTTTACCAACAGAAAACATTTTATAAATAATTCTTTTGCTGGATACGGTGGAACTATCACATCAGGTTGGAGGGACATTTATTGGGGTGCTGGAGTCTCATTTATTTATAAAGATCGGCCAATAGACGATGGAGGAAACTTAAGAGCAGGGGGTATTAATGCTTATTTCAGCTTCTGGAAATGGAAACTACCTATCATCATTCTATTGGAAGGAAATCTGGGAAAGAATCCAAAATCATTCTCAGATTTCAAAACCTTTATAACAACATTCTCTCGAATTGAATATCTGTTAACTCCTGGATTGAATCTACAAATTAACCATCATTATCTACTCAATGATACTATGAATAAGATAGAAGAATATAATCGATTGGGTGTAGGATTTGATTTTCATATTATTTATGGAGTAAAATTAAGTTCAGAATTAAGATGGACTCTCACAAATACACGAAACACCTCTACAGACCTCATTTTATTATTTCATGGGTATTTGTGATTAGTTATCCCATTTTTTTCAACGGATGTCATTATGGTGATAGCAAAACTGTTTATATAATTGATTGTTATTTCTAAATATTACTCCTATATCACACACTTTAATATGATTTAACAATTTAATCAACAATCATTAACAATAATTATTTAAACATTGACTATCTTATTTATTTGTTCCTCAACCCTCTAAAATCAAAATTCTATCTCAATCTCATATCAAATAAATCACACAAGGGAGAATGATGGGAAAATCATGGGAAAAACAATACCTCTATTTATTAATAAAAACTGAAAAAAACTAATTTATAAACTCAGGTGTTCAAATTCTCAATATAATATTTATCATTCTTCACGACGGATAACTATTACGGATGGTTTCGGTATTTTCCCTGTAGGCCAGGTAGACTTTTGTCCTCCTTCTCCCGGATGCTGAATAGAGAGAAAAAGATTTTTTTCATCTGGTGTAAACCAGGGGCCAGTTGACTCAGCACCTTTAGGTGGTGATAAAAATTGCTTAGCCTTGCCTTTATCTGATCCAGAAGTTTTAAACATAAAAAAACCATTATTCCTAAAGGACTTATAAATACCTTTATTGAGTGATGCAGATGATATATCTGTTGCAACCCATAGATTTCCTTTTGAATCAAACAACAAGTTATCTGGTTGTGAAAATCCACTCTCTATTCCACCTTTAGCAAAGGTTTCATATCTACATTTAAGAGATTCATGATCATTATTGTCTTCTACAATACGCCATATCATTCCGAATTGATTCTTTGGCTTTTTCAATTTGTTTTTAGTCAGTGCAAGATAAATTGATTTATCCAAGGGATGGATTTCACAATCCTCAGGTCTATCCAGCTTTGAAATACTCAAAGTTTCAAGTAGTTTATGGGTATCAATCAAAACCTGACCCTGTGATGTATATCCAGCTTTCTTCAATTTTGAACCACTGTTAGGATCATTTATGTCAATTGGAATCCATTTTCCTTTCCCAGAAAGATTTTTTGTATTCTCAACCTGTAATCCATAGAGTATTCCTTGGGAAAGAAGGGTCATATTATGCTTTCTATCTCCCTTGATAAACTTTTCTTTCGAAATAAATTTATAAAATCCACCATTATCCGTATCTTCACCCATATACACAATAACTTTTCCTGATTTTGAAACGATCATAGCGGCATTTTCATGTCTAAAACGTCCCATAGCAGTGTGTTTTACAGGTGTTGAGCTTGCGTCATAGGGATCAATCTCCACCATCCAACCGATATGATCCGCTTTAAAATCTTTCCAGCCCCTATCAGAACCATAAGTAAGTGACTCCTCTCCTGAAAGAACTGTTCCCCATGATGTTTGACCTCCACTACAATTATCCATTGTTCCTATAACTGTCTGTCCAATAATATCCTTTGCTGGACCATCAACATTGATCTTCGTTAAAGCTGAGATCCTACGGTTGTTCTTGTCATCTAAAATGATTTTCCATTTGTTATTTTCCTTACGGACACGGAAGATGGATACACCTACATTATACTTTTCATGCTTAATCTGTTCTTCAGATTTATTTTTTAACCCTGATATTTCTTCATATTCATGATTAACAAATAAATACCCATCGTTTGAGCTATTTCCGCTGCTTAGTCCATCGATAGGAAGAAACTCTATATGATCATTGTTATTTCCAAAGTAATCCCCTTTATTATTGATTGGATCTTTGTAAGATATGAGTACATCATATTTAAATCCATTTGGTAGAATTACTTTATCTTCTGATGAAGGTTTAATCGGAGTAAAGTTATAAAAAGATTTATTAGATTGGACTTTTTTTCCGTTTGTTTTATCAAATTGTTTTTCAGGCTGTTTTTTAGAACAGGATATTACAAATAATATGAAAAATATCCCGTATAAAAACAATCTTATTGTGTAAGTTATTGTTTGCATGAAAAATATTTCTCCTTTAAAATCATTTAAAATCGGGTAATATGAGCTTGGCAACATGGGAAACTAATTCACCCATCCCATCAATGGAACAAACGATGGAATCTCCTATTGAAACTCTGCCAACACCACTTGGTGTCCCTGTAAAGATGATATCTCCTCGCTTTAATGGAACACGATGAGATAAATAACTGATTAATTGAGGTATTGAGAAAATCATATTACTTAATTTCTCTCTCTGCCTTATTTCACCATTTTGTTTTAGTATTATTTCTTTATTATTAATATCTTGAATATCGTCAGCTAAAATGATTTCTGATAAAGGAGCTGATCCATAAAAACTTTTACTGAGAAACCACGGCAAGCCTTTCGACTTTGCAATACCCTGAACTTCCCTGAGAGTATAATCAATTCCAAGAGCATATCCTAAAATAACAGTTTCAGCCAATTTTTCATCAATACGACCGCAATCATATTTTATTACAACAACAAGTTCCCCCTCGTAGTGTACTATGAGATTATCATCTGGGATTGACAATGAACTATTATTCTTTGTAATACAACTATTCGACTTCATAAAATAAACAGGTTCTTTTGGAATCTCACTACCCAGTTCCTTAGCATGGGGAATATAATTCATACCAACACAGTAGACATTTTCTACTTTGATACTTTCCTGGGTATTTTTAATCTGGACTAACATTAATTACTTTCCACATATTTTTTTAATTCAAGATTCATCCTCTCATAACCCGCTTTGAATTTATTTCTGAACAAAAATAATAAAATGATTGCCAGAAAACCATTAAAGTTTTCAAAGTGTTTAAATAATGTCTTATTCTCAGCAAGTTCATCCAATTCAAAGCAGTGTTCACCCTGAAATCCAGGAATCTTACCAATCCATCGAAAGGATTTATTCACCTGATATTCTGTAACAACAGGTTGAAATTTCATACCTTTCTTTCCAACGTCCATTGCAACAGCCATACTAAATTTCTTTCCCAGTTGGAGTGGTAAGCTGGGATCCATATCAATGACAAGAGTGTTCCATTCAAGCCATTTCGGTTTATCGATAAGAGCATTCCATATTTTTTCTTTTGGAGCATAAATTTCAATTTCAGTATATATTACTTTCAATGTTCAGTCCTAATTTATTTGTCTTTCGATAACCAGATTCTATAATAAACAGCAATGATTAACATAATAATAACCATGGATATTGGTGCACTAAGGGATACAAACCATGGAAATCTTTTTTCTGGTGGAAGATCATTGGGCATAAAATATATAATTGCCTCATTTGAAATATAAATCAAAGGAATACCTATAATAAGTACTATAAATAACAATTTTTTTTTGGATTTCCTCATAAAAAAGAAATTAAAAAAAAATTAGACAAGAAGTCAAATAAATATTGAAAATAATTTTAGTTGACATTCTTATTTTTTTTTTTCATATTGTTATATCTAACAAAGTTTTAAATAAGGATAAATAATAAAACAATTTGTTAATATACAGTATATTTATATAATTATAAAGTGTTATTCTATTAAATCTTTTCTTACAGACATTACCTGAAAAAAATATTATGTATAGGATGTTACAATGGAATTTGACGATATCGATCCTCAATTTGATGACCATCTGATCTCAATTGATCAGATTATACCCAAACAAATATATGTTCTACCCATGTATGGTAGCCCTGTTTTTCCTGGAATAATTACTCCAATTGTGATTTCTTCATCTAAAATAATTGAAGCTGTAAATGAAATAGGTAATTCACTTGATTTCATTGGACTTGTCCTTGTGAAAGACGAAAATATCGATAGTTTAAGCAGTGGAAATCTTTATAGAGTTGGAACTGTGGCAAAAGTGGTTAAAAAAATGAATTTACCCAATGGGGGTATTAATCTTCTCGTTAACAGTCTCAAAAGGTTTAAGATAACAAAATTTATCAAAGATGAAGAGTCTAAAGTTATTGCCAGAGTAGAATACCCAGATGATAGAGATATTATAGGTCGTCATGAAGAAAGTATGGAGATTAAAGCATTAACAAGAGCTATTTTGAGTCAGTTAAGAACTCTTGCTGAAAGTAATCCTTTCTTATTGGAACAAATAAAACTTACCCTTGCTAATATCGATGAGCCGTCCAAGATCGCTGATTTTGCTGTTACTATACTAAGACTCAAGCGGGAAGAATATCAGGAGATTCTAGAGACCTTTGATGTTGAGAAGAGATTGGATCGTGTTTTGAGATTTCTCGATAAAGAAGTAAAATTAATTGAATTACAAAAAAATATTCAAAGACAAATTGACGGAGAAATTGATAAAAAACAACGGGAATTCTTCTTGAGAGAACAACTAAAGGCAATTAAACATGAACTCGGAATGGACGAAGATGATCCACAAAGTAAGGAAGTTAGAGAATTTAGAGAAAAAATGAATGACCTAACATTCACAGATGATGTTAAAGAACAAATAGAAAAAGAATTAGATAAACTATCAAATATCGATCCCCACTCCTCAGAATATGTCGTAACAAGAAATTACCTGGATACCATATTATCCTTACCCTGGGGTATTTTTACAAAAGAATCTCATGATCTGAACAAAGCTGAGAAGATATTAAACACAGACCACTTTGGTTTAGACGATGTAAAAGAACGTATACTAGAATTTCTTGCCGTACGGAAATTGAATCCCGAGACAACAGGTGGATCTATTATCTGTCTAGTTGGTCCTCCAGGGGTTGGTAAAACATCTTTGGGTAAATCCATAGCTAAATCTCTAAATAGAAAGTTCTATCGATTCTCACTGGGCGGAATGCGCGATGAAGCAGAAATTAAAGGACACCGCAGGACTTATGTTGGAGCTATGCCAGGTAAAATTCTTCTCGGCTTGAAGTCAATAAAATCAGCTAATCCTGTTTTCATGTTGGATGAAATTGATAAAATAGGTGCAAGTTTTCAAGGTGACCCTGCCAGTGCATTACTTGAGGTACTCGACCCTGAACAAAATAATCATTTCGTAGATCATTATCTGGATTTACCTTTCGACCTTTCAACTATCTTATTTATCACCACTGCAAATACTTTAGATTCAATCCCACGTCCCCTACTGGATCGTATGGAAGTCATACGGCTTTCAGGTTATATAGAAGAGGAAAAATACGAAATTGCCAGACGATATCTTCTTCCAAAACAGATTAAAAAGCATGGAATAAAAAATAATCATGTGAAGATCAATAAAAAGACATATAGTTTCATCATCAATAGCTATGCAAGGGAAGCAGGTGTTCGCACCCTTGAACGTTGTATAGAAAAGATTTGCAGAAAAAAAGCCTCCTTAATTGCTCGTGAGAAAGAATCAGAGCCTGAAATATCTATTGATATGGCTAAAGAATACCTTGGACCTGAAATTTTCTCTGATGAGTTATTCGAAAAGGGGAATATTCCGGGCGTAGTCACTGGCCTGGCGTGGACTGCTTATGGTGGAAGCGTATTATTCATAGAATCTATTTCTATTAAAGAGAAGGGAGCATTAAAATTAACAGGTCAACTGGGTGATGTTATGTCTGAAAGTGCAAACATTGCCTATAGCTATATAAAAAAGGTTGCTCATAAACATAAAATTGCAAAAGATTATTTTGAGAATCACACAATTCACCTTCACGTCCCTGCTGGAGCAACCCCTAAAGACGGACCCTCTGCTGGAATAACAATGGCAACAAGTATTCTTTCGTTAACTACCGATAAACCCATAAAAAAACATATAGGGATGACAGGAGAACTGACCCTCACAGGTCATGTATTACCTATTGGTGGTTTAAAAGAAAAGGTCATTGCCGCTAAGAGAAGTAAACTTAAAACGATTATCTTTCCTAAACAAAATGAAAAAGATTTAAAAGAGATACCAGATCATGTGAGAAAGGGTTTGACATTTCATCCTGTGGAAAGAGTCGAAGAAGTGTTTCAGCTTGTATTTTAATTTATTGTTAATTTTAGGTATATAAATGTTCATCAGTAAATCATTGCTTATTATAATATTATTATTTTGCTCTATTATCCCATTATATTCTGATAATTCAAAAATTAAAAAATATCTTCTATTTAAAAAAAATAATAAACTTGGATTGGCTATCTATAAATATGTTAAAACAAGTAAGCTGCCATTCAAAACCATTGGACATTCAGTACTGGGATATGATATTTCTATGTACAAGAGAGGAAATAGAGGTGATCTTACTGTTATCTTTGCTGGATTTCATGGTGATGAACCTGTAGGTTGTCAATTAGTTATCCGTCTGGTTGAGTATCTACACTATCGAAGGAAAGATATATTTAAAAAACATCGTGTGATATTCATTCCTATAGTAAACCCAGATGGTCTTTTCAAGGCTATAAGAACAAATATTAGAGGTGTTGATATCAATCGTAATTTCCCAACAAAAAATTGGAGACCTACTTCTAAAAAATCTAAATATCATCCAGGATCAAGTCCGGCATCTGAGCCAGAAACTAAAATCATACTGGATTTATTAAAAAAATATCCCCCTGATAAAATTGTTACAATCCATAGCCCATTGTATATGATAAATTATGACGGTCCAGCCAAGCCTTTAGCCCAGTTGATGTCAAAATTATCAGGTTACAGGCTAAGTGCAGACATTGGATATCCAACTCCTGGTTCCTTTGGTACGTATTATGGTTCTGAAAGAAATATACCCGTTGTGAACATAGAATTACCATATATAACAATCAATCGAGCCTGGAGAGATAATTATAAAGCTCTGATTACTGCAATCACTTATCCAATAAAGAAAAAATCCTTGCATAATCCTAAAATAAAGAAAAGCAAATTATCGCCGATTAAAAGATGAATGCTTCGATTATCAACATTATAAATTTATTTTACCATTAGTTTCAGAAAACTACCCAGGATAACCATCTTATTGTGATCTTTTAATAAGATATACAATTAAAACGATCAACATCGGAACTAAAATTTATGATTCCGATTGTCGTTACCCATCAAACCTATGTGTAGTTATTTTTAAAAAAATCCGATAGGTATATTCAATTTTTTAAACTATTTCATTATTTTATTATCTGGCAACAAATATGCGATTGATACATACCATTCCTCAAACCATTTCTAAATGCGATAGCTATACAAATATACTGGGTGCTGTACAAAATTCTTCTTCTGAAAATATTTCATATAAAGTCAATGGGGTTTATGGAGGTTCCAAAGGAGCTTTAGCTTATCAATTATTTCACGATCTCCGTAAGAATGATAAGAATATCATTTATATCACCTCAACTACCCATGATGGAGAAAAGATTTATCAGGATATAAAATCCATGTCAAGGAGTCCAATGGTATTTTATCTTCCTCCCTGGGAAATACTCCCGTATGAATCTATATCCCCATTTTATGATGTCGTCCATCACCGTATAGAAGTACTTCATAATTTGTTGTCTGAAGAACCCCTTCTACTGGTAACTCCTGTAGTTAATTTAATGAAAGTGATTATCCCAAAAGATATATTTAAACAAGAGTACTTGATATTTAAGATTGGAAAAGAGATCAATTATGATGAAGTGATCCATAAACTAGGTGAGTTAGGATATTCAAGGGAGTATAAAGTCGAACAACCGGGAACATTCACTGTAAAAGGAGGAATAATAGATATTTTTCCATCCTCCTATGAAGACCCCATACGAATTGAACTCTTTGATACTGAGATTGAGTCAATACGATTATTTGATTCTCAAACTCAGTTGACCAAGAGCAAGTTAGATATTGCTGAAATTTTACCCCAAAGAGAACTTATCATAACTGAAGATAGTAAGCAACAGGCTATTCAAAACATTTTGGATCGCTATCCAGATAATCCTAATACAAAACAAACTATAGAGAATATCAAGAATGGAAACTACTTTCAGGGTATTGAACATCTATTACCCTTTTTCTATCAAAGAAATACCTTGATTGATTATCTTGGCGAGTCATCTATAATTATCTATGAGGATATGGAACAGATAAAAAAACGTTGTGATAATTTATTTAAAGAGTGCCAAACATTGTATCATCAAAGTCATAAAGTAAATATGATTAAAGCTGAACCTGAAGAACTATTTGACACATTTGATATCATATCTGAAAGAACTAAACAGTATATTGATATCAGTTCATTTTCCTCTGCTAATAAAGATCAGAGTTTATTTAAATTCCCTTTTGCTTCTTCTGATAGTTATTCTGGAGAATTAAGTCTTTTTAAAGATTCTATTAAAAAGAAATTAGATGATAATTACAGGATTATCATATTTTCATCCTACGAAGGCCAGGCCCACAGGCTCTATACAGTATTAAAAGATCTCAATCCTATGTTAGACTTTGAATATGATGAAACCGCTAATAATAATCTGAAAAAATCTAAATCCAATAAAGAATTCAACTTTGATCAATATTCAAAAGGACTATTTCTTGGTGTATCTGAGCTCAGTGAGGGATTTTCTTTTGATGAACAGAAGATAATGATTATTCTTGATCGTGAAATATTTAATAGAAAAAGAACTCAGTATAAAAAATTACGGAAAGTTACTTCAGCTCCTATAGAAAGTTTTTATGACTTAAAAAAAGATGATCTCATTGTTCATATAAACTATGGTATCGGTAAATATATTGGAATAGAAAGGATTAAAGCACTCGGTAAGGAAAAAGATTTTATATTGCTCATCTATGCAGACGATGAAAAATTGTACGTTCCTATTGAACAGCTTAATATGGTACAAAAATATATTGGTTCCCAGGGTAAAAAAGCACCTCTGGATAAACTGGGTAGCAAATCATGGGATAGAACAAAGACAAGGGTACGTCGATCTGTTGAAGAAATAGCTGAGGAACTTGTTAAAATCTATTCTGTCCGAATGAAATTGAATGGATACGCTTATTCAAAGGATACTGAATGGCAACATGAGTTTGAATCAGGATTTCAATATGAAGAAACACCAGATCAATTAACTGCAATAAGAGATATCAAGCAAGATATGGAATCACCACGTCCTACAGATCGTTTAATTTGTGGTGATGTAGGATATGGCAAAACAGAAGTAGCTATACGTGCAGCATTCAAAGCTGTTATGGATGGAAAACAGGTAGCTGTTCTTACCCCAACAACTATCCTTTGTGAACAACACTATAGAACTTTTAAAGAACGATTTATGTTGTACCCCATTAAAATTGATATGCTCTCCCGTGTAAGAAGTGCTAAGGAACAGAGGGAAATCCTTAAAAAACTACAGGATGGTGAACTGGATCTTGTAATAGGTACACATCGTATTGTTTCAAAAGACGTTCAGTTCAAGAATCTTGGACTAGTCATTATTGATGAGGAGCAGAGGTTTGGTGTTAAGCATAAGGAAGCCCTGAAATCACTGCGGACTCTTGTGGATGTAATTTCTATGACTGCTACACCAATTCCACGCACTCTTCATATGTCCCTTGTCAAGATCCGTGATATGAGCATTATCAACACACCACCAGAAAATCGTTTACCAATAGAAACTTACGTCATGGAATTCAATGAGGAAATCATAAAAGACGCAATCTACAGAGAATTAGAAAGAGATGGACAGATTTATTTTATTTATAACAGGGTTCAGACCATCAAGAGCTTTGTTCACTATATCAATCAACTTGTCCCTGAAGCTAGAGTCTGTATGGCTCATGGACAAATGGATGAGCATGATCTCGAAAATATCATCCTGGAATTCATCAATCAGAAGTACAACATCTTGATCAGTACAACGATCATCGAATCAGGCATCGATATTCCCAATGTCAATACAATACTCATTGATAGGGCAGACTCATTAGGCCTCTCACAGTTATACCAATTAAGAGGACGAGTTGGAAGAGGGAATCGGAAAGGCTATTGTTATTTATTCTACCCTCAGGATAAGGCACTTAGCGAAATAGCTCAGAAACGTCTTGCTGTCATCAATGAATACACAGATTTGGGTAGTGGTTTTAAAATTGCTATGAAGGATATGGAGTTTCGTGGTGCTGGAAATGTCCTTGGAATAGAACAAAGCGGGAGTATAGTCAGTGTAGGATTTGAACTATACTGTAAATTATTAGATGAGGCTGTAGCAGAGCTTACCACAGGGGAGAAACAACCAGACATGGATCTCTATGTAGATCTGAAATACGATGGATATATCCCTGATACCTATATCCCCGATGAGAAGCAGAAAATCGAGTTGTATAAAAAAATGGCAGGTGCTCTCAGCAAGGGTGATATTCAGATTATTCAAAATGAAATGATTGATCGCTTTGGAGAACCACCAGATATCATTCGAAACCTCTTAAAACTTTCAGAAGTAAAAATTTTAGCAAGAAATATAAAAATAGCTTCTATTGTGGAAAAAGGATCAGAGGTAGCTATCGAGTTTAATGAGTATTCCATAGTTAATCCAGAGAAAATCATTCTCATTTGTCAGAAAAATAAAAATACCATTCGCATTCGACCAGATGACAATAATCGATTATATCTTAAAATAGCCGATCTGCCCCTCAATGAGAAGGTGCATTTCCTAAAAGATATTATCACAAGTCTCAATTAAATGCTGGATAGATCTATATGTCAAAAAATTCACACTTGATTTTAAAAAAAAATATTAACTTTTTTTATAAAAGTGTTAAATTCACACACAATATCCTATTGAAATCAACTATATATATTAGGAACATACTAATAGGGCTGGAACTCACCCCTAGTAAATCAGTTATCTTGTTAATCGTTAACACAACCAGGAGATCATGTGAAAAATAAGTTATTTTATCTCACTATATTATCAGTGTTTATTGTATCAATAACTCTACAAACTTGTGATTCAAAGAAAACCCCTCAGGATAATTCAACAAAATCCAGTTCAATCGGCTCAAAAACTGTAGATGATCCCAAAAAAGTAGCTGATGATGGAACCTGGGTATACATCTTGGATAAAAAACTCGTTTCAAAAAAGGAATTTGAAGAAGTCTATGATCTATTCCTAAAAGTTTCTGCTGTGGGACAGGGTATTGGTAAAACTCAATTATCATTATTTCGAGATAGAGTTGAGTATAAAAAGGATGTCATGAATCGAATTATTAATAGCACCTTGGGATTTAAAAAAGCTATCACAGATCCGTTCTTTCAAAGTAAGGAAGGTAAAAATCTTTTGCAGGTATTATACAAACAGGCTCTCTATCAATATTTCTTATATAAGAATATCTATGAAAATTACAAAGAACCAACAGAAGAAGATGTTGAGAAGCACTATAATCAGTATAAAAAAGAGTTTAATAAACTAGGATTAAAAGATATTAAGTCTGATCGTAACAAAGCGGCTGTTAAAAATCATCTTTCCAATACAACAGTGGCTAGTAAAACAAATGAACTTTTCGAAAAACTTATCAATGAATACACTATTGTTTCAAATAAAAAAGTTTTGAGTGAATATCTTACAAAGAAAATATCAAAGAAATCAGCCATAGATGACCCAAAGAAAGAATATTGGGTGATTAAGGTCAAAGGAAAACCCCTGTACCTCGGCCAGATAGCCTATTTTCTCGACTTGATGATGAAAAATTATAAAATTACCGATAAGATGTTAGAAAACACCGATGCTAAAGATCAATTTATCAGAGAACTTTTAAACCTTCTAAAGACTATGGAATTATCATACAGAGAAGCTTTGGAGAAAAAAATGCACAAATCTTCAGAAGGAGAGAAGTTTGTAGAAATTGTACAAAAGCGATCCGTCTCTCTATTCTATTTTATGAAGAAAGTTATGGCGGAAATAAAACCTCCAGATGACAAGACAATTAATGAACTGCTGAAAGATAAATCAAAAGAAACAAAAGTGATAGAACTTTTAAAACAAAGAAAGTTTCCAGTAAACAAAAAAAATATCATGGAGGCATCAAAGCAGATCTTATACGAAGAGAAAATT
Source organism: Spirochaetia bacterium UBA6919 (assembly GCA_002450905.1). Lineage (GTDB taxonomy): Bacteria > Spirochaetota > UBA6919 > UBA6919 > UBA6919 > UBA6919. Next base: position 51,273 of record DKAT01000059.1, on the reverse strand, counting down.
ACTATAGCACAGACTGAATTTATAAAAGAACTCAGAGAAGCACATCAGATAAGAATTAGCGAAGCATATTTTAAATCAACCTCAGATAAAATTAAAGATGAAATTCTAAAGGATAAGAAAAAATAATTCGAAAATATATATAATTATATGAAAAACATTCATTATACGTTGATATTAACCATAACTTTATGTCTTTTTTTTAATTACCAGTGTAATGATTCTAAAGATAAATCAATTCCAAAGAAAGACAAAAAAAATAGTGAATCCTCACAAAACAATATGGATAGCGATGATTATTTAAAAAAAATTAACGAATCCCTAGCCAAGAAAGATGAAGAAGATTTAAAATCAACAGACACCACTTCAGAAGACAAAGATAGTATCCCAGATGATGGGTCTTGGGTAATACTCATTGATAATGAAAATAAAATCTCTAAAAAGGAGTTCGAAACAGAATATAATCGTTTCATTCAAACTTCTGGTCAAAACATTTCTAAAAAGAATTTCGTAAATGTATTTTTTCAAAATCGTCTAATTAATAACAAGGCAAAATCATACTTTTACTCTAGTCCATCCAGAATAGCTTTAGTTCAATTTATCCGAAAACAAACCATCGTTGAAAATTACATCCGCTCAAAATATTATTCAGAACAAAATCATACTCCAAACTCCACTGAATTAAAAGCATTTTATAATGAAATGATCAAATATAAACAATTCAAAAAAATGGATTATATAACTGACAGAAAAAAAATCCTTAATTTATATAAAATTCAGTCCCTTAACAAACAATTACAAAACTTTGAGCAATCCCTTCTCGGCCGTTATAGAATCTATAAAAATGATCGCTTCGAGCAAAATCTCATTCATAAATATTCCCAAAAAAATGTCAACCTCCAGAGAGCCTTGGGAAGAAATTATAAAAATTATTGGTTATTTAAAATTGTCATTGGAAAACCTAATCAAATAAAATCTCCTAAAATCCCTCTACACACTCATGTTAAAAAGGATCTTATACCTAAAAAAAGTAAATCATATCTTGGTATTAATCAACCTATCATATTTAATAATGCGACTGAAAAGGATATTAATACAGAAATCATTGTTGACAACCCTCTAGATAAGCCAAATAAATCTATACTCAATATTGAAATTAATAAAAGCACCTCTAAGCTTGATAAATCATCAGATGTCACTGAAAATAAATTGCCTGATCAATTTCCTGAGGAATATTTATTCCCAAAAGACCGATTTAAAGGTGTAAAATCTGTGAATTTTTATATAAGAGATATTGAAAACAAAATCCGCCTGACGAAAATCACTGGAAGCAAGCCCCAACTTATCAGGGCGTTTTATCATGATCCCAAAACAAGATCACAATATATAAACCAATTTCTACTTGAAGAACTTATATATAAATATCTTACAGATCGAGGACTGATTAATCGTTACTTATGGCTCGCCAACAAAACAGTGGATAATTACGTCATTGGATACTACATAAAGTTTGTTTTAGGTATTCACACACAGGATCAGCAAAGAAAGTATCTTTTAAAGTATATCGAATCTCACAATATCCGATACAGTAATAAATATTTTAATCCAGAAAAGAATGAATAACTTCATAGCTCTATAAAATAAGTAAAAAGATTTAATCAGCTCTATATTTATTGGAGTATAAGAGCGATACAATTCTTAATAATATAATCTGAGATGAAACACAATCGGAATCAAAATTTTCAATTCCGATACTCCTTCGTCTCATGGCCAATTAATTGAATATTCCAATTCTTCTTAATAATAATTTTATAAAACGACTTAACATTGGATTAAATAATGATCATCAATATATTTTTAAGTTATATAACTAGCTACCTCTTAGGTTCCCTTCCAACAGCTTATATTTTAGGAAAACTTGTTAAGGGAATTGATATACGTCAACATGGCAGTGGAAATATTGGTGCAACAAATGTATTTCGTACTCTGGGAACAACCTGGGGAATTATCACTTTCCTTATCGATTTCCTCAAAGGAACCCTAGCCATATTTCTCTCGGAAGTCATAATGGGACAAGGTGACTTCAACCTTAGTTGGATTCTATTAGGAAGCGGATTCTTTGCCTTCCTGGGACATCTTTTTCCTGTATGGTTAAAGTTTAAAGGTGGAAAAGGCGTAGCGACAACAGCAGGAGTCTTTATCTATCTAACACCCTTCGAACTGGGATTAACACTGATTATATTTCTTGTCATCGTGGGTATAACACGTTATGTTTCTCTTGGATCTATAACATCAGCCATTGCCTTCCCTGTTTTGCTCCTCATCAATATCCGTCAAATCCCTTTCGAACAGCAATATCCTTTCATCATCGTCGCTTTCATCTTCGGAATCCTCGTAGTGGTCATGCATACCAAGAATATTAAACGTCTTATAATTGGAACTGAAAATAAAATATTTTCATCTAAATCCCATCCATAGTTTAATTTGCTAATTTAAGTTTAAGTATAATAGGATGGTATTGTTATGTCTCATCTAAATAGATTGGCAGATAAAGGTCGATATAAATTAAAATTATCAGAGAAAGACAACAGGAAAGGTATAAATAATTTTCAAAAAAATAATGATTTATACAAACAAAATGAAAGGCGAGTTATACTAGACTTTGTTTTCGAGTGGCCAGATTATATTTTATTCATATATATTATTGTAAATGCCGCTTTTAGTATATTGATTTCTTCTCAATTATTGATCCTATTTCAAAAAGACTTATCATTTTTAGGTCAAAGTCAGATATTTAAAATTATCATAGCTTTACCCATTTTTATAATATTTTCTTTTTTATTCAAAATAGCCCATAAAAGATATATATCAAACCAAATTAATAACTTAAAAAAACTACCCTATCCATTTAATATAGAAAATTATATTGATATCCTTTCAAGTGAGAGATTAGGAAAGCATTTACAAATCCAACTCTTTTTTTTAAATTCTTTAGAAGATGATGTAAAGGAATTATTGTCATTAGCGTCTTTAGGGGCACTTTCTGTTTTGAAATCACAATGGGAAAACAATCATTTAACGGTTGTAAGTCCAGAGAAAGTATCATATATCAGACGTAAATATAATTCTCCACTATTCACTCACAAAGCTCTGCATCAATGGTTTATACAATTTGAAAGGAAATTCTTACGTGTAATTATCAAAGAATATCCTTTAGAACATATAAACATTATGGTTATTTAATAATTACTTGATACCCCATAAAGAATTAACGGCTTTGCAGTTTCTCTACCCGTACAGCACATTGTTTAAAGTTTGGCTCCCTTGAAATAGGATCAAAGGCATTGATGGTCAAATTATTGGCGTTAGTCTCCACCCAATGAAATGGGATAAAAATTTGCCCCTCTCTTATTGTTTCAGTGATCCTCAGGGTAATTTCCCTGATCTCACCCCGCTGAGATCTGACACAGACCTTATCATCCGGTTTCAAATTCAGTTGTTTTGCGTCTAATGGATTCATCTCTAACCATGCTTCAGGTGAAAGTCTTTTTAATATATCAATCTCACCCGTTTTGGTTCTTGTATGCCAATGCTGTACAGTTCTACCAGTATTCAACCACAATGGATATTCTTCATTGGGTATTTCAGGTGGAGATTTGTGAACTACTTTAAAGAATCGTGCCTTCTTATCCTCGGTTTGGAATTGACCATCGCTATAAAGACGTTTTGTAGACTTTGCCATCTGTTCAATATATTTTTCCTCTTTGTCTGAACAAGGAAATGGCCATTGTATCCCACCTACTTTCTCTATAAGATCATAAGACATTCCTGAATAATCGCACAATCTATCTTTGGTAACTAATTTAATTTCATTGAAAGCATCTGCTACCGTTGCCCATCCTGGATACAACTCATCTCTAACACCCAATTTCTCTGCTATCATGAGAAAGATATCAAAATCACTCTTCGCCACTCCAGGAGGATTTATCGCCTTATTCACCTTACTCACCCGTCTTTCTGAATTAGTAAACACACCCTCCTTCTCTCCCCATATTGCTGAAGGAAGGATCAAATCAGCATGTTCTGTGGTAGGAGTAGGGTGAAATCCATCCTGAACTACAAGAAAATCCAATCGACTGAGGGCATCCTGTAAGAAGTCCTGATTAGGATAGGATACCAATGGATTAGTCGCTATCACCCACAAACCTTTAATCTTACCCTGAATAGCACCCTCAATGATATCTGGATAAGCTAATCCTCTTGACTTTGGAATCCTTTCAGAATCAATTTTCCATAATTCTGCCATCTCAAGACGATCATCTAACCGATCAAAGCTCCTATACCCTGGCAGAGAAGATGTGCTGGATGTCTCACGTGTACCCATAGCATTACACTGACCTGTAATCGAAAACGGCGATGAGCCTTTCTGCCCAACTTGGCCCAACATAAGGGAGAGATTATTAATTACATTCACTGTTTCTGTACCCTGATCCGAATGATTAACACCCATCGTCCACGCAACCATCACTGAATTCGCCTTGCCAATTGTCATCGCAGTCGATACAATCTGATGAATCGGAAGTCCGGTAATCTCAGAAACCCTTTCAGGAGTATATTCCTCTAACCCCTGTGCGAAGTCATGAAATCCCATGGTATGTTCTTTAATATATTTTCTATTATAAAGCTCTTCCTTCAATAAAATATGCATAATCCCATTGAGTAATGCTATATCCGTACGAGGATTCAAAGGGAGGTGAATATCCGATAACATAGTGGTCTTTGTCACCCGTGGATCAATCACAATCAGTTTCTTATCAGGATTCATATTAAAATCCAACCAACATGTTAAAATAGGGTGATTCTCCGCTATATTAGCCCCAATCAGTATAATACAATCAGACAAACGAAAATCCTCATAGCTCCCCGGTGGACCATCACTCCCAAACGATCTTTTATAACCCGCCACTGCCGTAGACATACACAGAGTTGTATTTCCATCATAATTCTTAGTGCCAAATCCTAATTGAACTAACTTTCCAAGCGTATAAAATTCTTCAGTAACAAGCTGACCCGTACTTACAACCCCAAGACTCAAATCTCCATACTTCACCTGAATTCCTCTGAACTTCTCGATCATCAAATCAATCGCTTTGTCCCAGGAAATCTCAACATGCTTATTCTTCACCTTAACCAATGGATTCAATGCTCTACGGGGAGAATGGATAGAATAATGCTCAGATAACCCCTTGGGACACAACTTCCCATAGTTCACAGGATGACTCAAATCCCCCTTCACGCTCACAGCCTTATTATCCCTGACTCCAATCAGCATACCGCAACCCACAGAACAATAACCACACGTCGTCTTCACCCACCGCTCAGGGATCTTCTCCTTCGACATATATCCAAATTGCTCATCACGATCATAACGATATTTTCCACCCAAATGATCTAAACCAAGAGTATTAAATATTTTCTTAATCATAATCTATAATTCCTTTAAATCAATAGCAATTCAAACGATTTTAAACTGCTTAGAATTACATATCAATATTCATGCCACAATCATTGGTTGACTTATTTATAAAATAGGGGGAGATAGGAGAAACACAGGAAAATGACAGGAGAATCTCTTGGAGATCTTTTGAAAAAAAAGATTTAAATTTAAATCAATTCCTCGAATCTATCTAAAATCCCTGTTGTTTTTTGAACAGATTTACCAAAATCGTCACTAATACTTTCTTAAAATTGAAAGATAGAGTAGTTGTTTGTCATGATGGTGGATCTAACGAGTAATGTTTTAATTATTTTCAAATTATAATAATTAGTAATGAATATTTTTTAGTTAAAAGGTTTATTCATATGATAAAGATGTACATCTCTTTGAGGAAAAGGGATACTAATACGATTTTCGTCAAATGACTTTTTCACTTTCACAAGGAGATCAGCACGAACAGTCCAATAATTTTCATTTTTTACCCAAGGTCTGACTGCAATATTAATTATTATCTCCAAGTTCCAAGAGCATAACAGATGCCCCTGGATCTTTTAAAATACGTTCATCTGATTTTATTATTTCCCAAATCAGTTCTTTTGCCTTATCGAAATTATCATTATATCCAATTCCATAAACCAAGTCAATTCGTCGTGTTTCATTGGCATTGAAATTTACAATTGTTCCTCTGTAAACCTGACCATTGGGTACAATAATTTTACGATTATCAGCTGTCCATAGGTTTGTAGAAAATATACTAATTTCTAATACAATCCCTGCAGTACCCCCCGCTTCGATATAATCACCAATTTTAAATGGTCTGAGGATAATGATCATAACACCCGCTGCGCAATTGGATAACGAGTCCTTTAACGGCTAGACCAATAGCTAAACCAACAGTTGCAAAAACAGCCAATACGGAAGTGGTGTTGATGCCTAGTTGATCTAGGACAGCGATAATTATAATTACAAAAAATGTGTAGTAAATAATCTTTTTTAAGAACTTTACAAGAGTTTCGTCAATTTTCTTTTTAAAAGTATATTACCAAGCATATTAGTTAAATACTTTATTAAATATCGACCAACTACAAATATTAATACTGCTATAATTATTTTTGTTCCCCAAGGGATGATATAGATATTTAAATAATCAGTGTTCATAATATTTTTCATAAGATCCTTATTTTTATATTAATCAAAGTATATTATCTTACAAGATTTCCAACATTTAAATCGAATACAGTTTCCCAAAAGCCTAATTATACAGGTTTTGTTCATTAGTTCGTCATAAGTATAAAAATTTTATTAGTGAAAATGATCTATAAATAATTGCAGACACTAATGCCCTTGTACTATAATTTAGCAGTTATGTCAATAGTAGTTTGAATTAATTAATCCTCACATTCATTTATGTCTTTTATATATCATTATTTTTTATAATTATATTCCACAAATTTTCTTTAATCTGAAACTAAACTGATAGAATCCTTTAGAGAACAAGACAATACTTAATTACAAATAATCTTTTAAAACAAAATTCCCAATTCCCATTGATTTTCCATTTCACTTGTGTTATAATAAAAACATCCTATTTTTGAGATAATTACCAGTAATCATATATCTCCACAATATTCATTATATCAAGAAGGACATTTTATTATGAAAGTAAAATATATATTTATAATTATATCTTTATTCGCATTACCATTTCTTATATCCCATTGTGGGAGTAATGAAAATTTTGTAACTCCCAATGTACTCGACAAGCACCTCAAGAATTCTAAATACAAATATAAAATTGCCAAAATAGATTATTCACTCCCCGAAAAGGAGCTTTATCAACTGGGTTATCAATTATTAAATGAGAAGTTTGATCCCCTCAGTGCAGAACGTATATTCCGCTACCTCAGCGCAAAATATCCCAATAATGATTTATACTCCTATTATGAGAGCCGAAGTTCATTTTTCATTGGTGATTTCAATTATTTCCCAGGTATACGTGATCCGTATGACCTTTCTTTGGAATATATCTATAGAGCCCTTAAAATTAAACCCGATGATTTACAATATATCCTGGCAAGATCATATGCCATTGGTCGTGTGGGATTATTTGTCCGTAAGCTGAAAGGAGGATTATCCGGGATTAATGATTTGCAGGAGTCAAGACAGTTGATAGATAATATCATCGGAAACCCGGAAATAGGTTCAGAGTCAATGGATAAGATTGATGCAATCATAAACAAGGGGTTTTATTATACCGAAGCTCTCCTCACACGCGGGGAAATTTACAAGGATAGTCCCGGATTTTTCGGTGGGGATAAACAAATAGCTTATAAAATCTTCAAACGGGTAGCAGAAAAAGACCCCAATAACATGAGAGCCCAAATCTTAATGGCAAATCACTATAAAAATAATAATATCTATGACAAAGCTATTGAAAAATATAAAAAAGCATCAAAGATCTTTGAAAGTGATAAACGTAAACCCATCCCAGAATATTATTTAATGTATGCTTACATCCCCCGAAATCTTGGAGATATTTATTGGCATCAAAAAAAATATGATAAATCTTTTGAATCATTTAAAATCCATATCAAACGAATGCCCACTTCAGCAACGGGTTATCACATGTTGGCAGAACTTTATAATCATTACGGTGATAAAGAAAAAGCATTAGGCTTTTTAGAAAAAGCACTTTATTACGATATTAAAAATGATGGTGCTCAAAGATTGTTAAAACGATTAAAAAATAAATAATTATTGACTTATTTTATTAATTATGTTAATTTTTAATACCTAATATAATTGAATTTTAATACAAAATTAAAAAAGTTTTATACGAAAGTCAGTTCTAGGAAACTACAATACCAATTGAATTTTTATAATTTTATTTATAAAATATTATTTGTGTCATATAAAGGAGAATAGTGTGAGCGGATTTTATACAAGACCATACAAGAAAAGACTTTCACTTTCAATAAAGGCAGTTTTAATTATAACGTTTCTAGTTACCCTCGTATTAAGCCTTAGATCATATTTTAGTGATTACTATGATGGAAATACCTCTTCCCAAGGTAGCAAAGTAAATTCAAAAGAAACAAATGATCACTCTCAAAATTCATCCCCAGATAATAAAAATCAAATATCGAAGGTATCTAATACAACTTCTAAATCAGATAATAACAAATCTGATGAACAAACTGCAAATGACTCCACAGTAAATTCTAACCAAAGAGATATCCTCAGACCTGAATCAGAAATTCGTAAATATGATGATAGTCTCTCTCCAGATAAAAATAATATTAATCCTAATTCTCCAACCCTAACCGAAGTTAGAAAAAACACTCAGAATTACATCACATATTTTCAGTCCATTTCAAATCCAGAACAGGATTCAAAGGTAAAACCCCAAAAAACATATCCTATTAAAAGAAATAAGCCAGTACATAATATTTATATTGCTCCAAATGAGATGAAATCAAACTATAATAAAACATCTAAAAAAAATAAAAATTATGTTACAAATAATGATTATTATGAAAAAAAATCTTACTCTCAAATTGAAAATAAAAAATCAAAACAAAATGAACAATTAAGACAAATAATGATTTCTGAAGAAGCTAGAACTCGAAATAGCAATAACAAGAAGAAAAATCACCTAGAAAATAATTAATTACTGATAAATCATTCGAAAATATAATTTATAATCCAAAATGGTGTGATAAGAGATATAATAAATTTCGCCAATTTAGTTTTGGCTTATAAAAAGAGTAGATTTAGTGTAATTATAACCATTTTTCTTGGATGTACCAATTGATAGTTTCTTGAAATCCATCTCGTAGGTTATATTGTGGAGAAAATCCTAGTTCATTTATAATTTTTTGTGAGCTGCATAACCAGTATTTTGGAATCATCTCATTGATCTTTTGTTTATTGAGCTGATAAGGCTTTTTTGTAATAGAGGAAATAAATTCGCTGATAGAACCAACAATTTTAGGAATAAATAAGGGCAATTTAATTGTTAGTGTTTTTTTTTGATAAACGTTTTTTGCTGTATTAAAAACATCATTCCAGGTATAATTCACACCATCGGTTACAAAATAAGTTGAACCAGAGGGGTGTTCTATTTCTATGCAACGTTGGACAGCATCTACAAAATCCCTGACATGAATCATATTCACTTGGTTTGTGCCATCGCCAATGAGAACGGTAAGATGGTATTTAATGAGATTAAATAAGGAAAAGAACTCATTATCACGGGGGCCATATATGGAGCATGGTCTTAAAATAGTGATTGGGAAATCATTTTGATAAGAAAGTAGTATTTTTTCAGCTTCTAATTTTGTTTTACCATAATCTGTTACAGGCTGTGGATTTGCATTTTCATTAATTGGAGTTGAGTTTGCAGATGGTCCAGTAGAAGCTTGCGAGGAAATAAGTATAAAACGTTTTATAGGAGATTTTAATTTTAATACTGATTGAACAAGAACTTCAGTAGGGACAACATTTGAATTATAATATTCTTGATAATTAAGTGCTTTTATTGCTCCGGCACAATGGATGATATAATCTACTTTCTCCAATTTATTTAGGATATCTGATTGATTTGACCAATCGATTTTCCATAGATCAATGTTTAGATTTTTTACAAATTGAATATTACTTGAATTTCTGACGGTAGCAATTAGCTGATATCCCTTTTTGATAAGAGATTCTGCTATATGACTACCGACAAAACCTGTTATACCCGTTAGTAGTACGGTATCGCCCATTTATTTTAGAGGGTAAGTAGTTTATGTGCCTGAACAAGCGATGGTTTTATATCAACACCAAACGGGCAGACATGTTTACAAGGCTCAGAACAAGTCTCACAATAAACAGCTTGATTTTGATCAATAAGCGCTTTATATGATAAAATAGCTTTTTTCTCCATACCAAAATTTTCAAATTGAGCACGGTAACGTAAGATATCAGGGACAGCCACATTAAATATACAAACAGGCAGACAAACATCGCATGCTCTGCAGTATGAATGCTTCCACTGTTCAGTAACAGCTTTTTGATAACTACTTAAAGCACCTTCATCATTGGAACCGCCTCCACTTACAGCTTTTACATATTGTTCGAGTTCGTTATAATTTCTAATGGGGACACTAACACTGCTGATATTTTCATTTTTTAGAATCCATCGGATGGATGCACCTCTAAAATCCTTTCCTTTGAAATCAGGTTTAGTTACATCGAAACCACCAGCAAATGGTTCAGATGCAATGATACCAATTTTCTTTTCTTTGGCTTTAGAGATGACTTTATCATAATCAAAAAACTTAGATTCGTATTTATCATTTCTACGGATGTAGTTATAGTAGAACTGGATAACATCAAATCTACCATCTTCTACGGCTTTTTTAATAACAGCTTTCATATCACCGTTAAAACAGGTTATACCAAGGTGTTTAACCATCCCTTTTTTCTTAGCTTTATCAAAAGCTGCGTGTAATTTATCATTGGTAACGCGATGGATACCTCCAACACCATGGACATAGACAATATCAACATAATCAGTATTTAAACGCTTTAAGCTTTTTTCAAGAGATGAAAACATTTTATTTTCATCACCACCATAAGCTGGATCTTCGTCATCTATTTTGAATTTAGTGGATAAGATAATTTTTTTTCTTGCATCTTTATTTTGTTTAAGGAATTTACCGATGGTTTCTTCACTTTGCCCGCCATAATAACCTGGAGCAGTATCAATGCATGTAACACCCATGTTGAGGGCTGATTTGATAACATTACTATCGGTTATAAGGTTTCCACCAAAAGTGATGACAGAAACTTTACCGAGTTTTCCAAGGTCTCTGGTAGCTAAACTACCACTGCTATCTTCATTTTTACTTTCTGGCTCAGCTTCTTTATTATCTTTTTTTGTATCTTCATCCTCATCGTCTTTATCTTCCTGAGCTTTTAAAGAATTAAAGGAGATGAATGGTAAACTAATTCCGCCAATCGTAGCCAAAGAAGCTTTTTTTAGGAAATCTCTTCTGTCGATTGATTCTTTAGGGTTAGATCCATCTTCTATAGAATTAGGCTCTTGATTTAACTTGTTCTTCTCGTCTTCCATGTGTAATTCCTCCAGTTTTGAATTTCAATCATTTTATTTGAATAAAACGTTTTGTTTATTTGTAGTATAAAGAAATATTATCTTTATGCTGTAATCAATAATTTATAAAAAAAGGGGATAGAGTTGCTATCCTTTCATTTGCAAATATCCTCTGAACATTACCTAAGTGATTAATGATAGGTTCGACAGGAGTTTTTATTTGCTTAAATTCATTTATTAATTGTTGTTTTAATAAAAGTCTTGCGCTTATTAATTGCATAAGTGTTTTTCGTTTAGGATATGAAATAATTTCTAGTTTTTCATTGTGATCTCCTAATTTTTTTCTGATGTACGAAATAGAATAATTGAGACCTCCCAGATGATCTACCAATTTGAGCTGGTAAGCCTGGGAACCTGTATATATTTTACCCTGTGCAATTTGGTGCATTTTTTCATATGACATATTTCTGGATGCAGCAGATTTAGATACAAATACCTTATATGTTTCCAGCATTTGTTTATGGATAATTTTTTTTTCATTGCTGGTAAAATCACGATAATCAGAGAATACATCGGCATATTTACCCATTTTATATATTTCTTTTTTTATACCAATTTTATTATATAGACCTTTGAAATTAAACTTGCCACCGACAACACCAATGGATCCAGTGATGGTTGCAGGATTGGCAATAATCGTAGGACAAGCCATAGCGATATAATATCCACCGGATGCGGCGACATCAGAAAGGCTTGCAACAACGGTTTTTACTTTACTTAGCTGGGTGATAGATCTCCATAGGATATCCGATGCGAGGGCTGATCCACCTGGACTATTAATTCTAATAATAACACCTTTTACATATTTATCATTTTTTAGACTCTTGAAGATTTGTATAAAATCATCGGAACCAATGGAATCATCATCACTTAAAAGACTTTTGGTTGATTTACCTGAGATGATTGATCCATTCATATATACGATGGCAATTTTTTCTTTATTTACCCCTTTGATGGGTTGATTTTGCATGAGTGCCATCAATTGCCAGAGTGGTAATTTTTCTGGTTTAGATGTTTTGGGATAGAAATAATCATTTAATATGGTGCCTTGTTTTCCAACGAGTTCATCGAATGAATCCTCATAGGCTATTCCATTGACCAGATTAGTTTTTAGAGACTGACTTGAATTAAAATATCCTATATCAATTAATTTTTTTACAGAGGCATTGGAAAGCCCTCTTGCTTCAGCTATAATTTGGACATATTCGTTAAAAAGACCACTGAGAAGATTCTTTATAGATTCTTTTTGATATTTTGAGGAGTTGTCACGGGTGTAGGGTTCACTGGCAGATTTATAGTTACCAATTTGTATGAAATTTGGGTTTATCCCGAGGAGTTTAAAAGTGGATTTTAGAAAAACTAGTTCAAGAGCAATTCCACTAATATCAACACTGCCTTGAGGGGATATATAGAGTTTATCCGAAATAGATGCGAGGAGGTAATCTCTTTTAGAAAGGGTTTCGCTATATATATATATGTGTTTACCTGATTTTTTAAAGGATTTTAATGCATTTCTGATTTCAAGAGTTTTTGCAAGTCCCATGAGAGGGGATTTTAATTTTAATACAATGCCTTCAATGTTTTTATCTTTTTTTGCACGATCAATTAATTTTAACAGACCGCTGAGGGTTTTATCCGGTGTGTGGAGGAATGATGGGATGTTGATTTCATCTTTAATACGTCCTTCAATAGTAAGCGTAGCCAAGCCTTTTTTAGGTGTATTTGCCATGCTTAGAGTAGTCGAAATCATTATTGTGAGGAATATAATAGTAAATATTCTTCTATATTTGGGAAAAACACTATACACTTATTTTAACTCCAACATCTGCCATCAAATGCTACGATCTTTCTTTTATAAATAAAATAATAAAATATTTAATTAATAAACAGTAATACAATTTATTATTAAAAATTCATATTGTCAAGTGGAATACAAAAAATTGATAAAAAAACATTAGAATTTGTATATTTAACAGATAAAAGACCCGGATTATGGAATTATTTAGCTTGGCTTGTTTGGTTAATCATTTATTTTTTTTTAAATTAAAAAATAATTACTCTGTGAGATTTTTATTATTTTAATCCAGATTTTGATTTAATCTCCCTGATATCCAATTGCTCAATAAATCGGACAAGATTTCTCCATATCTTATGATATCCAAATCCACCCTGGGTCATTTCTTTGATAGCTCTTTTTTTTGTCCACCCACAAATGACTATACGATATATTGCAGTGAGCATTCCTGTTCTATCTGCTCCATGCTGGCAGTGAACAAATACAGGCTGGTTACCCTTCTTTGTTACAGCCCTTAAAAATCGTATAACATCCTCTTTTTCAGGGTGCCAGGTTTTCATGGGGATGTGAATATAGTTTAAATCTGTTCCCCGGAGTATAAACCGATCCGTATGAAAGGCTCTTAAATTGATGACGGTTTTTATTCCAATTTTCTCAAGCTGTTTCATTCCCTTTCGATCCGGTTGAGCTCCTCTGAAATAGGTTCCGGATATTTTATAGAAATTAGGTAATCCTTTAAGCTTGATCTGATGAGGTTTTTCTATACATCCCCTGGTTTGACGCAGAACAAAATTATTATCGGTACTTGAAATAGTGTTTGTTAATAGTATTACTAAAATCATTGTTGGGAGTATAATCCATGGCTTCTTCATAAATAACCTCAAAACTGATTTTGGAAATATTCATTGAGACTTGATATAGCAATCCGTTCCTGTGCCATTGTATCTCTCTCCCTGATAGTGACCTTCTTATCCTCTTCGATGGTCTGGAAATCAACAGTAATACAGAAGGGGGTGCCCACCTCATCTTGTCTTCTGTACAGCTTTCCTATACTTCCTGTATCGTCATATTGGACATGATAACGATCTTTCAGCATATCAAATATCTCTCTTGCCTGTTTCACAATGCGTTCTTCATTCTTCTTCAGCGGGAGGATTGCTATTTTAATAGGTGCCAGTCTTCGATCTATAGAAAGAACATTCCGAACACCATTGTCCAGTTTCTCTTCTTTAAAACTATCAATAAGAAAGGTTAATACCGTCCGGTCAGCTCCAAATGATGGTTCAATAACATAAGGAATATATTTCTCGTTGGTATCAGTGTCCAAATAATCCAATTCTTCATTGCTATATTGTGTGTGCTGTTTCAAATCGAAATCAGTACGGGATGCAATTCCTTCTAATTCTCCCCAGCCAAATGGGAACTTGTATTCAATATCAACAGTCTTGTTACTATAGTGTGATAATTCATTTTGAGGATGCTCTCTCAAGCGAAGGTTTTCTGGATGGATACCTAAATTGGTAAACCATTTCATAGAGTGTTCTACCCAGCTATCAAAGTGGCTAAGTTCTGTCCCAGGCTTAACAAAGTACTCAATTTCCATCTGCTCAAACTCTCTGGTACGGAAAATAAAGTTCCCCGGGGTGATTTCATTTCGAAATGCCTTGCCAATCTGGGCTATTCCAAAGGGGATCTTCTTGCGGGAGCTTCTCTGGATATTCTTAAAATTGATAAATATCCCCTGTGCTGTTTCAGGACGCATATAAATTTCAGTGCTCTTCTCCTCGATAACTCCCTGAAAGGTTTTAAACATGAGATTAAATTCACGAACCTTGGTGAAATTACTCTTCCCACATTGCGGACAGGCTATTCCTTCCTTAATAAGAATATTACTGATCTCATCGAGGGTCTTCCCTGCAACACTGATTTTTAACTTATTCTCAATCAGATGATCTGCTCTAAATCGCTCCTTACACTCCTTACAATCCACTAAAGGATCGCTGAATGAGCCAATATGCCCACTCGCTTCCCACACTCTCGGATGCATTAAGATGGCAGAATCCAATCCTACCATATCTTCCCTGTTGTGAACAAAGTGTTTCCACCATTCCCTCTTGATATTGTTCTTCAATTCAACACCCAGAGGGCCATAATCCCATGTATTAGCGAGTCCACCATAAATCTCAGATCCAGAAAATATAATTCCCCGTTGTTTACAAACCGAAATGAGTTTCTTCATCAAATCTTCAGCCATGTGATTATCCTATTATAAAGTATAACTATACACTGTTCAATATTTCTTTATTCACGCAAGTCATCGGTGATGATTGGTAATATAATCTTTTTAAAATAATTTTGCAAGATCTCTTATTTTTGAATGGAGACAGAAATCATTTTATCAGTCTGTTTAATTTGTTTTACAACATCCATTCCTTTGATGACATATCCAAATGCGGCATATTTTCCATCAAGAAAATAATGATTATTTAGGGTGATAAAGAATTGGCTGCTAGCACTGTTGGGATCCTGAGTCCTTGCCATAGAAATCGCACCGATTTTATGTCTTAATACTGGTTTGCAATCTTCTGGAGCTATATCGCCTAAAATCATTTTTCCGCCTTCACAAAGGATCTCCAGTTTAATCGTATCTTTAGAACCTCCAGAACCATCCCCACTTGGATCTCCACCCTGGATTACGAAATTAGGGACTACCCGATGAAAGGTCAAGCCATTGTAGAATCCTTTTTTGGCAAGTTGGATAAAATTCTTTGTAGTCAGAGGGGCTTCTTTTGTAGCTAATTTTACTTGAATAAGACCTTTAGTTGTTTTGATATTGACAATAACACCTTTCTTACTGGCTTGGGAATTATTACACCCCCATGCTATAAGAATTATCATAATAGACAGGAAATATTTTAGATTAGTAATCATAATGGCTCCAAGATATTAAATATTGTTTGATTGATGAGATATTGAAGAGAAGATGACTAATCACTTTTTTGAGCTGTACTTAGAATTGCCTGTAAGACTTCATCGATTTGGGGTTTGTATTCCTGCTTATCATTTGCAATCCGTTGAAGAATTTTTACTGTCGATAGAAATAATCTTTCCAATTCTTTTCTAGGTACTTTTTTAATCCCTTGCTCAAAAGTCATTTATCATCCTCGCAGATATCAATAATAGAGATATTTATCGAATGAGTTGCCAGTAGAGGTAACCTACCTTGTCAGGATTTACTTTTTTTGCATAGAATATGACTTTTTTTCCTTTGCTGGAAACGATAAAATCTTTAATATCCAGTATTCTACCCTGTGTAACAGTAACATTGACGGCTCTGGTAACATGGAGTCTTTTTCCTATAGAGACTATATCATCACATCGGTTTCCTGCGACAACGGCCCATTGAGTACCACTTTCTGTAATAGATTGAACAGTCCATAATTCAACACATCGATTTGCCCACATTCTTTGGCTGATTACACTTTTTGCACTGGTTGAATCGATGATTATCAATGTGAAAATGAGTAATAACATTGGAATTGTGAATAAGAATGATTTTTTTATCATTTGTAACTCCTAGAATTAATTGGTTGATATAATATAATAAAACATTATAGAATGTCCAATTATTATTCATTTAGATTGGCGAGATGGCGTGGTATAAAAAATTATTTGGTGTATAG
Organism: Spirochaetia bacterium UBA6919; assembly: GCA_002450905.1. Classification (GTDB taxonomy): domain Bacteria; phylum Spirochaetota; class UBA6919; order UBA6919; family UBA6919; genus UBA6919. The sequence goes on along the minus strand of DKAT01000059.1, from coordinate 34,141 downwards.
AACATCCTCACCGTGTTTAGTTAGTGCAAAGGATGGTTTTCCAAGGGATCTTTTTTCAAGAATCAATCCTTTGTTGATGAGATCATCGATGACATCCCCCAGATCACTTTTTTTATCACGATATCGGGATGTAAATTCGTCTAATTTGCCGGGATCAAGAATCTGCCCCTGTTTTAATCCATTTTTTTTGAAATAATCTAAAAAATCTTGTCTTAGTGTCTGATTAATCATATTTATATTCCTATTATAAAAGTCTAATTAAGATGCTGAGATTGTTATCCCAAAGGATTTATGATAGATAAGCATATAGAAACAAGTCCTTTTTTTAAAATTTGTCTTCATTTATATAATAAAAAAATATTCACCGTCCATTGGGAATCTGAAAATTTATCGAATTGAGAGATAGACATTATTTAGGAAAATGATAAACATTTTTATAAGTTATTTTTGATAGTGTGATTATATTTAAAAATAATTAGATATTTTGAAATGACATTTTTTTATTATGAAACCATTATTCTATAATTTCCGGGAAATCATTATGGAAAATCAGGAAAAGGATTATCACGACCCGTTTTTAGGGGATAAATATTTTGAAGAAGACTTGACTGCCCTTGTGGATGACAATATTAAAGAGATATTAGATAGAATGTATGATCCAGACAGCGTAAAGAATAAGATCCAGGATATCAAACGGGGTATTAAGATTTATCTTGGAAGAACCGATCGTCATTCCAAACAACAATTGAAAGATGATTTTGTTCAATTATCAGGTAAGGATAAGGCTATTTGGTTATTCCTTGCTATGGGACGATGCTTCTATTCATAATAATTTTCTATTGGTTAGTGTGATGTCTGATGGAGAGATGAATTCTTTTTTTAAAAGTCCTGGTTTACAAGGTGTATTGGATAATTTTATATCCCGATATTCCATGAAACAGAAGATCTATATTCATAAAGAGGATCTTGAGCTTCTTCCAATGATGCTTCAAACACAAAACCCCTCGGATTATCGCCGTGAAAAGCTTAATGATCCTGAGTTCTTCTTTCATCTTCTATGCTATATAAAAAATAGGATCGAAATTAAAACGGGTAAAATCCTTTTTCTTACACTCCGAGAAGGATTTTATATCATCATCGATAGCTGGGTAGCCAATCAGGAAGACTGGGACATTGAAAGCAGATCTCGTCATGAAGATTTCCTATTACTGAAGGAAAGATATTTTGAAGCCAAGGAGAAGTTGAAGGGGATTAAGTCACTGGAAGATTTTATAATTATCTTGAATCACCTCCCTGATAAGGATATAGAAGTGTACTTTGGCAAGGAGAATACGGTTTTTTTAAAAAATATATCCCAAAAGTATAGGGAGTTATAATGATTTCTTCCCAAGATTCGTTGATTCAAAGATCTTATTCGCTGATTTCTCGATAAATCCTTCGTATAAATTGCCCTGATCATCCATTGGAAACCGTTCAGCAAACTCATAATAGCAACTGGCTACCTCATATTCCCCATCCTTAAATGGAATCATAATTTTCTTAGCCATGGTTGACGATTGCATAAGGAATTCTTCACGAGATCCCTTAATTTCTCCACCTCTATTATTCAAAATAAATCCATGATCCTTTAAAATCTTGTTCAGTTCTTCTATCCCATAAATATTTTTCAGATGATTGATGGATACAGTAAAATGATTAGCTCGAATTCCAAAACAGGCTACCCAAGCAGCATAATCACTATCCATTTTTAATATTTCACAATCTGTATAGGAAATATTCTCCCAGGGTTTTACGGGCAGTTCAATGGAATTTGATTTAAAATAATTTTCACTTTGATTGATAAGATCCATACATATTTTCTGGGATCGATTCGATAATTTTTCCACAAGAAGTTCACTGATAAATACCTTCGGTTCATTGGGTTTCGTAAAATATTGAGCTAATAGGTGTTTTTCAGGGAATCCATATTCATCTCTTGGCTGATAACCCAAATCTATCATATATTGTCTGAGATGTGATAACGAAATTGGTGATTGATTAAAGGTTCTCAGGGCAAAATGGTCATTCACAACCGTCTCCCCAATGCTTTCTAATAAATTATGGATCTTATGTGCATCAGGAGTAATTTTTACGTAATCCTCCCACAGTATTTCCATCCAAACATTCATATAAACCTCATGGAATCAAACTTAATTTGACAGAGTCCCATATCATTTATCAACACCCGAAAAGATTTTTCAATAAGGTTACAACAAAAATAGATCTCAATTGTAGATAGTTAGCTATTATTTGTAAAACTTCACACTATCTACACGGCAAATGATCTGATATATATAAGATAATATCGAAAGATACTTGACGATTTCTTAACAAGTATATATATTTGTTGTTTAATTAATGCAATCATCAATCGTTTATCATATTATTACCACTATTTTTAGTTTATTTAATGCTTTAAGGAGGACATTCTTAAATCAATTGTAATTAAATTATCTTCTGATGAGCGGTAGTATATATGACTTCTATTAAAATCTTGTTTAGTACATTAAATCAGGTTTAAATAGGAAATGATATTCCCTCAAACGGCGAATAAGCCAAACCAATCACCCTTACTTAACAAATATACTGGAGGATACCATGTCTAAAACAGCAAAAATTATTTATACTAAAGTAGATGAAGCACCTGCACTGGCAACATATTCACTACTTCCCATCATTCAAGCCTATACAAAAGGATCAGGAATATCTGTCGAACTCAGAGACATCTCTCTTGCAGGAAGAATTATTGCTAATTTCCCTGCAAACCTCACGGATGCACAAAAAATCCCTGATGAATTATCCCAACTAGGGGAACTGGCTAAAACCCCTGAGGCAAATATTATTAAGCTCCCAAATATCAGTGCATCCATTCCACAGCTAAAAGGAGCTATCAAAGAACTTCAAGACAAGGGTTATAAAATACCAGACTACCCAGAAGATCCTAAAAATGATGCAGAAAAAGATATCAAGGCACGATATGCAAAAGTTCTTGGTAGTGCAGTAAACCCTGTACTAAGAGAAGGTAATTCTGACCGTAGAGCAGCTGTATCCGTTAAGGAATATGCTAAGAAGCATCCTCATAAAATGGGTGAATGGAAGTCAGATTCTAAAACCCATGTCTCAACAATGAATAGTGGTGATTTCGCATCCAATGAGAAGTCTGTTACAGTTCCCAGTGCTACGAATGTCAAGATTGAGTTCGTTGATCAAAGTGGTAAATCCACTGTGCTTAAGGATAAAACAGCACTTCAGGCAGGAGAAGTTATCGATGCTACGTGTATGAGCAAAAACGCCCTTGTGAAGTTCTTCGAAGAGCAGATTGAAGATGCTAAGAAGAAAGATGTCCTCTTCTCACTCCATATGAAAGCGACAATGATGAAGATCTCTGATCCAATCATTTTTGGGCACTGCGTAAAGGTCTTCTATAAAGATGTAATCAGCAAACATGCGGACTCCATCAAACAATTAGGTGTTGATTTTAATAATGGATTGGGTGATCTTTACACCAAAATTCAGTCCTTACCTGAAGCGAAACAAAAAGAAATAGAATCCGATATTCAAAATTGTTATAAAAATAGACCCCGCCTAGCCATGGTCAATTCAGATAAGGGAATCACAAATCTCCATGTCCCCAGTGATGTTATTATCGATGCATCAATGCCAGCAATGATTCGTGAGTCAGGAAAGATGTGGGGTCCAGATGGAAAATTACAGGACACAAAAGCGGTTGTTCCTGATCATAGCTATGCAAGTCTTTATCAAGCAACAATTGATCATTGTAAGAAGCATGGAGCATATAATCCAGCTACTATGGGAACTGTTCCTAACGTCGGTCTTATGGCTCAAAAAGCAGAAGAATATGGATCTCACGATAAAACATTCCAGGCACCAGGAAATGGAACTATACGCATTGTTGATGATTCAGGAAAAACTATATTAGAGCATAAAGTAGAAGATGGAGATATCTGGAGAGCATGTCAGGTTAAAGATGCTCCAATCCAGGACTGGGTAAAACTAGCTGTCACAAGGGCAAGAATAACTGGCACTCCTGCTGTTTTCTGGCTGGACAAGACTAGACCCCATGATGCCCAACTTATCGAAAAAGTAAATAAATATTTAAAAAATCATGACACAAATGGCTTAGAAATCCATATCATGAGCGTAGCAGAAGCCTCTAAATTCTCTTTGGAACGTATGCGTGAAGGGAAAGACACCATCTCTGTTACAGGTAATGTACTCCGGGATTATAATACAGACCTTTTCCCTATATTAGAACTTGGAACCAGCGCTAAAATGCTATCAATTGTCCCTCTTATGCAAGGTGGAGGATTATTTGAGACTGGTGCCGGTGGATCAGCCCCTAAACACGTACAGCAATTTGTTGAAGAAGGTCACTTGAGATGGGATTCTTTGGGTGAATTTCTTGCCCTCGCTGAATCTTTCGACCATCTCGCCCGTGTAATGAATAATGACAAAGCTAAAATATATGCTGAGACTCTCCATAAGGCAAATGCAAAATTCTTGGATAGTGACAAATCCCCTTCAAGAAAGGTTAACGAAATAGATAACCGCGGAAGTCATTTCTACTTAGCAATGTACTGGGCACAAGCCTTAGCCGAACAATCAAAAGATAAAGATTTACAAACTAAATTCTCGAAGCTAGCTAAAGATCTTACAGATAACGAGAAGAAAATAATTGATGAACTCAATTCAGTCCAGGGAAAACCTGTTGATATCGGCGGNNTATTCTCCAGACTTTGATAAAGCATCAAAAGCAATGCGTCCAAGTGTTACACTAAATAAAGCACTGGATTCTTTATAAATTTCATTGCGTGAAACTAACGAATAACTATTACAATTTGACAAAGGATAACTCAATAATCCTTTGTCATTACAAACAACTTTTTATCCCACTTTCATGGAGGATAAATGCCATTTGATAAAATAAGAGTTCCATCAGATGGACAAAAAATTACTATCCTCCCTGATAATTCATTAGAAATCCCAGACAATCCGATTATACTATATATCGAAGGTGACGGTGTTGGAGCTGATATCTGGAAAACAACCCAAAAAATCATCGATTCAGCTATAAACAAAGCATATAGTGGTACCCGAAGTATTATCTGGATGGAAATATTTGCAGGTGAAAAGGCATATAACTATTACAACAAAAATAATGATGCATGGTTACCAATGGAAACCCTTTATGCACTGGAGGAATTTTATATAGCGATCATCGGACCTATCAGAAACCCGTTGGATCACAATATGCCCATCCTCAAAAAAATCCATGAATCCATTGATCTTTACACATCCATAACCTATTTTTATTGTCTAAACGGCCTCCAGACTTATTTTAATTATAGTAAAAATATTGATATAACTCTATTTATCGAAAACTCCGAAGGATTACAAAATAATATCGAGTTTGATCAATTGAATCCTAATTCAGCAAATCTTAAATCAATATTGAAACAGGAAGAAAATCAGAATAAACTCCAATACATCGATTCTTCCTTATTCTGCACTTTCACTATATCTAAAGATGCTGTATATCGTCTCGTTCGAACAGCCATTCAATTCGCAATTGATAATGACAAAGAGAGTGTAACCATTATACATCGTGAAAATCTTTTAAGAGTCACAGAAGGAAGTTTTGTTAAATGGTCATATCTCTTATCAAAAACAGAATACAATGCAAAACAACTTGATGGCTCATACTGGTCTGCAATAAAAAACCCTAAAAATGGTAAATCCATAATAGTAAAAGATATTTTTGTTGATGATTTCATAAAACAATTACTGATACATCCTGCTGAATTCTCAGTTCTCGTCACAGCAAATCTCAATGGTGATTTTATCTCAAGTGTCCTTTCCGCAGGTACTGGATTCATAGGAATGGAACACAGTGCAAAGATAAATTATACCACAGGGAGAGCAGTTTTTGAGGCAAATCAAAATACATTCCCAAAATTCACAGGTCAAAACAAGGCTAACCCTAGTTCTATGATTCTATCAGCAGAACATATGCTCAATTATATCGGATGGAAGGAACCTGCTAAACTAATTAAAAAAGGCTTTGAAGCTACAATCAGTTCCAAAATATTTACTTATGATATCGCACGTCGTACTGAAAATGCCAAAGAAGTCAAATGTTCTGAATTCGGCGATGAAATCATCAAAAATATGTAAAACTACATCACAGATCTCTGAAAAGTATTATCTTATAAAATGATTTTTTAGAATCTATATATCTAATTAAGCAAGCAAGGAGATCGCTGGATCATATCCAGAGGAAAGTCCGGGCTATTTTAGGAAAAGTGCTGGGTAACACCCAGGGGGAGTGATCCCACGGAAAGTGCAACAGAAAATATACCACCTGCCTTGTGTGGGTAAGGGTGAAATGGCGAGGTAAGAGCTCACCGCCTCTTCTGGCGACAGAGAGGGCATGGTAAACCCCGCTTTTAGCAAAATCAAGCAGCAGGTTATCCTAATATTACCTGCGGGTAGATCGCAAAATAATATCAGTAATGATATTATCAGATAGATGATCTCCAAAACAGAACCCGGCTTATTGCTTGCTTATCTAAATATATAAATTAGTTTTGATAAATTATTAAATACCACTAATGTATAAAGTATAGCTGCCTATCGGATTACCATTATATGAAATTGTGACATCAATTACACTCATATTAACAATCCTTTCCACACAATAAATGGCACAACCCGGATTAAATCTTTAGTCATTTGCTAAAGTTATAATAAAGAACTACCAAACAACCCCCTCAAGGGAAAATCATGGGAAAAGTANNATGCTGAACTTGATTCAGCATCTCTATCACACACTTTATCCCTTCGCCACTCTGGAGAGAAAGTCAGGCTCGTCCTGAACTTGCTGAAGAGATGATGGGTTACTCTAGGACGAGGCTTCAGCCTTGCATTATCCCTGTCACCCTAAGGCTCTCTAAGGGTGAACCCCCATTCACTACTGATCAGAGCCTCCCTGTGCCACGTAGAATGGTCAATATACACGGATGGACTAATCCTGTAAAGTGCAGGGATGCACGGGAGCAGAAAAACCACTCAACAACTAAAATATCACCTCACAGTGAGGTAAAAGCTTTTTTATCCGCTCTATTTCTTTTTTAGTAATAGGATTTTCTCTTAAATCTAATTTTTTTAATTTTATCAACTTGCTAATATCAAATGATATTTTCTTTATATGATTTCCATATAAGTTTAATTCATATAAATTTACCAAATAAGAAATTTCTTTAGGCAGGTTTTGAATTAGATTTCGTCCTAAGTTCAACACACGAAGTTTTTTCAACTTACCAATTTCAGGTGGTAATTCTCTTAAATGGTTTCGAGCAATAAGATGTCTTGACATGAGTATTGGAAATCCTTTTGAATCTATGTCTAAACCTAAATCAAGCACTTCTAAATTCTCTAACATTCCAATTTCAGGTGGTAAACTAATTAATTTATTACTACTTAAATTAAGTATTCTCAATTTATGAAGTTTTGATATCAACGGATCAACAGTCTCTATATTATTACTATTTAAATAGAGTTCTTCTAATTGTGATAATTTTATTAAATCACGAGGAACAAAATTTAACTTATTAAATCCAAGATAAATTCTTTTTAATGAAGCTAACTCCCATATTTCCTCCACCATAGAAAGATCAGCAAACCATACATAATTCAGTTCTTTTAATCGATATTTTTCATTTTGAATAGCATCTTTAATCGATTTATATTCTTTCCCAGTTTTATGATTAATTTTATCAAGAAGAATATCTGTAGGTAAACCATCAGCATTATTATCACAACATCCACTGATAACCAAAAATAATAATATCATATAGATATGTTTTTTTATTACCTAGCAATAACAAGCGTTTTGCTATATATTTAACTTTCAGTCCAATGTACATGAATCGGTTTATAACAAAATATCTCATGATACCCCCAAGACATGGATTATAATACATATTATTCGGAAAATCAAATTCCTTCTAATAGATCGATAGGATTTCATTGGATAAAAAAATCCCTATTCTGTTACATAATCTTAATAAAATCGTTATATTTAAGTGATCAGCTTTCATTAAATTATTTTAAAATGGTTTACATAAGAAATAATTCATTCTACGTAATAATTCGATAATCAAATAACAGGATAGGAAATGGAAGATAATTATAAAATCCATGTTGAGAACTTAAATTTCTATTACGACAAAACATCGGATAAAAAAACCCTTAAAAATATAAATCTATCCATCAAAGGAAATCAGGTCACCGCTCTCATCGGGCCCTCTGGTTGTGGTAAAACTACTTTCCTCAAGACCATTAATCGCATGAGCGATCTGGTGGATAACATCAAAATCGAGGGGAAGGTGATAATCAATAATCAGAATATTTTTGATGATAATGTCGATGTGGTCAATCTCAGAAAACACGTGGGGATGGTATTTCAAAAGTCCAACCCATTTCCCAAATCTATTTTCGAAAATATTGCCTTTGGACCAAGGATCTATGGTGAAGGAAATAAACTCCGTCTCACAGAAATTGTCGAAAAAGCCCTTATTGATGTGGGCTTATGGGAAGAGGTCAAAGATCGTCTCCATAATTCAGCCCTTGGTTTATCAGGTGGACAGCAGCAAAGACTATGTATAGCCCGTGCTCTGGCTGNNAAATACACCATCGTCATCGTCACCCATAATATGCAACAAGCCGCAAGAGTATCGGATTACACCGCATTTTTCTATCTGGGTGAGCTCATAGAATTTGACACCACAGAAAAAATATTTACAAATCCATCCGTTAAAAAAACCGAAGATTACGTCACAGGACGTTTTGGTTAATAAATTGAGGATAATATGAAAATAAGATTAGATGAAGAATTAAATAAACTTCGTAAAACCCTTCTGGAAATGGGAAATGCTGTTGAAGAGGCTATAGGATTATCTATAAAAGCATTTGTCGATCATGATATCGTTATGGCAAAGCAGGTCATCCGCAATGATTCGTTTATTAATCGTCTGGAAATCCTCGTAGATCAAATCTGCCTTAAAATCTTTGCCTTAAAACAACCCATTGCATTTGATCTCCGTTTTGTCGCATCCAGTCTGAAAGTGAATAATGATCTTGAAAGAATTGGTGATTTCGCCTCCCGTATCGCTGAAGATGTCATTATTCTCGTTGCTGAAAATAAATCCATGAAATTAGACGAATTATTCAAAATGGCTGAAATCACCCGTCAGATGCTGCGACTCTCTCTGGAAGCATTTATGGAGAAAAATGTCGAACTAGCAAACCAGGTTATCTTACAGGATAATGAAATAGATAAATTAAATGATCAGGTCATAAAAAAAATCGGACCCTATGTCCATGAAAATTCCGAGCGTTTCGAAACGGGATTAGCCTATATCAATATCTCCAAATGTCTTGAAAGAATCGGTGATCACGCCAAAAATATCTGTGAAGACGCCATATATCTTGCCCAGGGAGAAATTGTTAAGCATCGAACCTCGAAAGATACTTAATAAGGCAGGGATATGAGAAAAATTCAATCTCTTGTTCGAGTGTGGTACCCGCTATTAATAAGTATAGTAATTATTATAATCTCTTCCACACTCCATTATCAGTTTAAAGATCATCTCATTTCCTTACAGATAAAAGAACTTCATCTCCATGCAAATTATATTAACTCATTTATCCAAACACCCTTATCAAGTGAACAATTAAATTCTGCCATCAAACAACTGCACACCGAAAATATGCACATTAATCAATTGATAATCCTTGGAAAAGATAATTATATATATCATTGCATGGATAAATCCCTCTCCCAAACGGATTGCTCAAAAAAAATAAATGCTGATGAATTAAAATATTATGACGAAGCCATCATGGCAAACAACAATCCAAATAAAATTGGCTATCAAGTCAAGCTGAAAAAGACTTCTGATTCCGTCATTAAAAAAAATCTCCATTTCACAAAGAATTTCAAACAATTCTACTTATTCCTCACCATTTCATACAATAATATTACAAATTCCCTTGCAGAAATTGACCTTCTACTAATCATATTTTCTATTATAATAATTATAATCGTTGTACTATCAAACTATTCTATTTATTTCCTATTGATAAAACCCGTAAAACAAATCACATCCTCATTATCAAATTTCTATAAAGAAGGCTTAGAAACCCGTTTGAATTATTCAAATATCGAAGAGATCGCAAAACTCCAATACGAATTAAATCGCGTTGCATCCGAGATCCAGAAACAAATGGACGAGCTTGAATTTAGAAGAGATCAGGTTGTAACTATCATTCGAAATATGTCCGAGGGTGTTATCATTCTAAATGAGGAACTCCGTATAATGATATTCAATGATGGGTTATTCACTCTCCTCAAAACGAATCCTGAATTCTACAATAGAGTTATTGAAGGAAGATTTTATTATGAAGTTATTAGGAATAATTCTATCAATGAACTCATTGAGCAATCATACACTGAAAAAAAACGATTGACAAAGAATATTCAGCCTATTGGACTCGATAACGTTGTTCTGGAAGTAATTTGTATCCCAATTTCTCACAAAGAGGGTATGGTTATTCTGATAAGCAATATTACCGAGCAATATAAACTGATAGAAATTAAAAAATCCTTTGTAGAAAATGCTTCTCATGAATTCAAAACCCCCATTTCCATAATCAAAGGCTATATCGAAACCCTCTTAAAAACCGATGATATCCCCCTCGAGAATCAAAAAGCATTTTTGGAAAAGATTTTACGCAATGCTGACAGACTCAATAATCTTATTAAAGACCTCATCACCCTCAATAAGCTGGACGAATCCAAAAACTATTTTAAAACAGAACAAGTAAATATAACGGATGCAATAGAAAATTGTTTGGATATTCTCTCTCTCAAAGCAGAAGCCAAGGGCATCACGTTGAAAAATACTATATCCCAGGAGAAAATTGAGATCATGGGAAACCCAGAACTCTTTGAGACCATCTTTTTTAATCTCATTGATAATGGAATCACTTATACAGAAATGAATGGAGTCGTAAGTGTTCATTATGAAAGAAAAAATAATTCAATCCATTTTATGATAAGAGATAACGGCATCGGTATTTCCAGCGAGCATCGTGAACGTATCTTTGAGCGATTCTACCGGATAGATGAAGGAAGATCCAGGAAATCAGGAGGGACAGGCCTTGGACTCAGCATAGTAAAACACGCTGTCACCTTCCACAATGGAAATATTATCTGCGAAGAAAATCCAACAGGCTTTGGAACCCAATTTCAAATTATCTTCCCCGATAAAATCCTATTGGAAGAGAAATACAAAGAGTATGAATACCAGGAAGAAGAAGAATATGTCGAATAAAATATATTTAGTGGATGATGAAGAAGATATCCTCCAAATCCTGACGATTAATCTCTCCAGAGAGGGTTACGTAACCAAAGAATTTACATCAGGAAATCAATTAATCAATACTCTGATCAATTCGGATGAAATCCCCGATTTAATTATACTGGATATCATGATGGAAGGGATCAATGGATTTGATGTCTGCCGAAAATTAAGAACCGATCCGCGATTCCAAAATATCCCCATCATCTTTCTAACAGCAAAAATATCTGAAGAGGAGCGAATCAGGGGACTGGAAATTGGCAGCGATGACTATATCACAAAGCCATTCAGCCTCAAAGAATTAATTCTCCGTGTTAAATCTGTCCTCAAAAGAAATGCCCCGGAACAACTTTCGACCCATTCTGAAAATATATTAGTATACAAAGATCTCAAATTAATGAAAGATTCTTTCATGGTATATCTCAACAGCGAATTATTAAAATTAACGAAAACAGAATTCCAACTCCTCCTGTTATTTCTCGAAAATCCTGGAAGATATTTCACACGGGACGAAATAATAAACAGAGTCTGGAGCGATGATACCTTTGTCACAGAACGCACGGTGGATGTCCACATTCAAAGACTCCGCAAGAAATTAAAAGATCACAAAGATATTATTTCAACTTTTTCACGAGTGGGTTATGGAATCCTCACGGACAAATAATTCTGGCAATCCAAAGGATGATCTTCTCTTCCAAAAAACCATTTCCATAAAAGAATATCCATCACTAAAAGATCACGCTTTCAATCATCAGATCATCATCCCAGCAGTTCTCTACCTTGAATTCCTTGATGAATCTGCTCATCACTTCTTTAAAGACCACATCCTCACAACCATCAATAAAATAGATTATAATCAAACTCTCACCCTCCAATCCGATGAAACAATCCCCCTATTCTGCCAATTTACAAATCAAATTACAAATGACGACAAAATCACCCTCCAGGGAGACATATATTATTATTATGAAAAAAAATCCATCCACATTCGACGTAAAAAAAATATAGTCCATTTTGAACTTATCCTCTCAAGAATTCCCCTGGAGCCAGACGAACATCTAAATAATCCCTATATAAATTATTCCTCAATCGTTATCGATAAAAATGAGATTTACCCCCATCTTGTGGGACTGGGAAAGAGTTTTAACCACCTTGAGCATGTCTTACAAATATCCAGATCAAGTGGGGCACTGGGATTAATAAAGAAATCTCAAGAAAATAATATTCCCACAAACGATCTCCTGTTAGGGGATATGTATATAAGAGATTCAGCCTACCACCTTCCCTCCATCTGGGGAAATCATTTTAAAGGGGGTTTCAATATTCCCTATTCCATGACCAACATCCACTTTTATCATCGTTTGAAATCATATCAGGACTACTACGTCAAAGCAATACCCCTGACAAACAACCCACAGGACTCAGAATATCAATTAATCATCACCACCACCGAAGGGTTAGTCATTGAATATTACGATAAAATAAAATACACTCACCAGTTGAACTTTCAAAGCCATCAAAATACAGATCTCATTACATCTCGGATCCAGAAAGTAGATCAATTCGAAAACCTCTCTCATAATCTTACAAAACTCTTTCCCCACTCAGGAATCTGGGAACTATCATTCATCCAGAGAAACAGACATAACATGATAAAATCACTAAATGACAAAGAATTAATCTATTATCATCAATACAAGCGGGATAAGAATCAATTGGAATACCTTGGGGGCAGGGTATTACTCAAATCTCTCATCATCAATTATTACAAAGAATTAAATAAGGATCTTTCCTTTCTGGATATCAATACTCCAAGAAATCACGATGGATCCATCAGCTTATTCATAAGATCTGAACCCATCGATGATCTGTATTTTTCAATATCCCATAAGGATCAATACATCTTTGTCGTCGCAAGTCCATCCCAAATAGGGGTGGATGTGGAAAAGATTTCAGACAAATTAGTGAAATTAAAATCAAAATATATCAATAATACTGAGGATCATCTCATCCATGATTATCATCAATCCACAAACCACCATCCCCTTGAATACCACTACTGTCGCTTGTGGACTGCCAAAGAATCCCTTGTCAAACTAACAAAGGGAAATTTATTGGATACCTTCAAAAAATCCCAATTAGCTCAAATAGACAAAGATCAATTGATCTTAACATATCCTGTAGAAAACAAGGTGAAACATTTCCTCGCAAGACATCATATATTGGATGACTATTTATTTACAACCCTCGTGGAAACAGTGTATTGAAATTAAAATTTGCTTTTTTTTCTTTATATATTATATTTTACTCGTACAATTATAACTAAAATTAACACCTAATAATAACACATATTATGATGCATTTTATAGTTATCACCTTAATTATCATTTCCATTCTGCACTGCTCACAAAAAGAAAATTCTTTAAATCTCGATTTAAGAAAAACTCAATTTAATAAGAAAATTGATTTCCTGTTAAATGAAGGTATCCTTTCAAAATCTCCTGACAAATCTCAATCACAAAAAGAAATATGGAAAACCATCAGTACAAATACTCTAAAAAAGTTCATTGATTCTAATAAGGATAATTATTTACTCATCGATGCAAGAAATGAAATTGAATATAATGATAGCCACATCCCCAGTGCCATTTGCATACCCGCATCTAAAATATCTAAATCAGACAAACTTCCAAAAGATAAATCTCTCCTCCTCATTTTCTATTGCAATGGACCAAAATGTACTAAGTCCACTAAAGCGGCTAAAAAAGCTATTGAAAGGGGGTACACCAATATCCTTGTCTATGACGAAGGTATACCAGAATGGAAGAAACAACAACTCCCTGTCAGTGGAGAAAAATATCCCGAAGTCGATATACCTGTTGTCTCACCAAAAGAATTAAACAATATCAAGAAAAACATCTTCCTCATAGATGTCCGAGATCTTGATGAATTCAAAAAAGGATCCATCTCAGGAACCCATCTCAATGCCCCTCTTGATACTATTGAAAAACATTTAAAAGATATCCCTATAAATAAAGAAATCGTTATCTTTGATCATGTCGGAAAACAAACTCTCTTAGGCGGAAGATTACTTAAGAAGCACGGCTATCAGAATGTAAAACGTCTTGGTGGTGGTTGGCTGGCTTGGAAAAGAGATCAGGCTACAATAAAATAATTTATTACTTACAATACATCAGTAATAAATCACAGAGAGGTTGCTATGCTTAAAGGTATCTATAAATTATCCATCCTCCTAAAAACTATTATCACTTTCACTATCTTTATAATATTATTCATTATAGCTTTCGTATTTAATTATATCAACATCAAATCTATGGATAATTTAAATAAGCAAAATCTCCTCATCTCTAGTATTTTAGCATCTGAAAAACAAATCCATGAAACAATTTTAGCTATTGGTAATGAGGGTACAAATCGCCGTATCCCAGAAATTAAGAAGCTCAACAAGGAAATTATTCAAAACTGGCGTCAGTTATATTCCCCTACAACAAATATCAAAGATATTGATGACCTTGAAAAAATCGCTATATCAATCATTAAAACTTTCAATGAAGGGTATCAGTGGATCAAAGCGAATATCGATCAAAAGTGGGATAGTGTGGGAAAATCCTATAAAACATTTGCCGATAATAAATATAATTCTATTCACCTTATTTCCTCCTTCCAGCAGTCTCGTGAAGCCCTATTAAAAGAAAAAATATCCTATATAATCTGGTCAAATATATTTATATTCATTACTAGTGTCCTCTTTGCTATTATTGCTTTCACTGTTGTAAAATTATCTCTCGCTGATCAATTGAAAGATATTGTCAAAATAATTGATCGAATCACCCACGGAGACTTCACTCAGAAAGTGGATACTAAATTAGAAGATGAAATTGGTTTTGTTGCACATAGTATTAATCAAATGGCGGAGAGTGTCGCTCAGGTTATTTTTCACGTTAAATTATCATTTCATGACGTCATTGTCTCCACAGAAGGACTCGTGGAAAGCATGGAAAATACATCACTAGCACTTCATAACATGTTGGCATCTACAAAACAGATTAATGATAATGCGGATTACCAGAATCAATCTGTAGAAAAAACAGCCACTACCGTTGAAAAGATGATAGGATATTTAAATGAGGTTTCTAATAGTATTGAAAAACAATCTGATTCAGTTGAAAAAACGAATTTATCCATTCATCAAATGGAAAAATCAATTGTCGATGCAAATAAAATCGCTAAAGATGCAGATGAGCTTTCAAAAGGATTATCCACAGTTGCTCAGGAAGGGGGTGAGGCTATTCATAATATGATTGAAGCCATTGAAGAGATTGAAAAATCGAGCCAGGAGATTGCCGAGATCGTTAGTGTGATCAATGGGATTGCCGAACAAACAAACCTCCTTGCTATGAATGCTGCCATCGAAGCCGCCCATGCAGGGGATTATGGAAAAGGATTTGCTGTAGTAGCTGATGAAATTAGAAAATTAGCTGAAAATTCAGGTACCAATGCTAAAAACATCTCTGCACTTATTAAAAATATCGTACTAAAAATTGTCAACACAGTCAATGTGGCTAAAACGGCTGAAAACGGTTTAAATACAATTCTTGTGGATATACAAAAAAACACAAACATGAGTCAGAAATTATATTCTATCATGCAAAATCAAACTCAATTAACTCAAAATATGCTCCAAATCATTAAACAGCTGGTAGTCATTACTGGAGAAGTTCAGGAGAATACCCATCGATTACAAACTGGGGGAGAACAAATTAATCAGGCTATGCAAACGGTTGAGGGACTGAGCAGTCATATCCATCTTGCTGCATCCCAGCAAATGGTGGAGTCGGAAAAAGTCAATCTTTCATTAAAGGAAGTTGATAACATGATTAAAAATAACCATGTCGTCTTAAACGAATTGAAGGATAAGATCGAGCACTTTATAGTTCAGCAGAAAGATGAGTATTTCTTATCTGATGTTCAAGAGCTAACCATCAATCCTGATCATTAATCAGTATTTAATAATAACAGACCTTTCATATAAAAAAAGTCCTTTCATTTTCATAATCTATCTTCAATTTTTATTTTAATAGCATCCTCCTTACTGAAGAGAAGGTCATAAAAAAAATCACCATCGGAACTAAGAATTTTGATTCCCATTTTGTTTATTTATTTTATCAGAGTATCAAGATTTTGAAATTGCTCTGTCGACTTTGTCTATCGAATGAATCATGTCATGGCGAGGCACTCGAATCCATGACCTGTCAAGACCCTTCGAGAGCCTCAGGGTGACGTTAGATTATCTATAATATTATAGTTATAAGGAGGCTATGTATGGCGATTATTCTTGAAGGGGTGGATCACAGTCCGGTGATGTGGGGGAAGATCGGGAAACACGTTGTCCAAAGGACTAAACTGGGAAAGATGTTCATAAAGATTAAGGTCAAACCAAGCAATCCCAAGACCCAAATCCAGCAGGAGCAGAGGAGTGCTTTGACTGAGGGGATTCTACCGGATTCGGGAATAGTGATCGATGATTTGTGGACCGTCGTGGGGATCATCCCACCCTATGAACCGATTCCCGATGGGGGTTTTGGGACTGGGAAATTCGGGTGAGGGACTTTTGGAGTGAAGAAGTCTATGTAATTCAATTCTAATAACCTATTGTACAGTTTGGTAATGCTTTCTTTAGTTCTTCAACCTGTTGCTTTGATACTTTTGTTTTAACAAGTTAAAGGGTTTGCAAGTTGGTAAGTCCTTTTAAGGGTGTGAGATCGGATACTAGTTTATATGAAAGTTTTAATTCTTCTAAGGTAATGAGTGACGAAATGGGTTAGGGTTTTAAAATAGTTCTTCATATACTTATACTTATCCTCCATCGTATTGGAATTTACTATCAATTTATATTGAGTGTCAAGGAAAATATTTTTATCACAGGTGGTGATTTCGGGTTGGGGTATCGAAAATCTTTATGGATTTGGAAAATTATTTTAACTAGCAAAATTTGAATCATTATCAGGGTTTCAAAGAATGTAGTTCGTATTGATTAATTCTGAACTGTATTTAAAAAATCTTGACTAATTTCCAATTGATTCGGATATTATTAAATATATATTAAGGAGGATACTATGTCAATTTCAAGATCAATTGTGATAGGTGCTTCAAAAAACAGACTGGATCAATTAATTGAAGATCGATTATCTCCTGGTGCAAATAAGGAATCGATTGACAAACGAATATGGGATTTATTTGGAGAAAAGTGGTGTGTGATGTTTACGGATCTGTCTGGGTTTTCAAGGGGTGTTGCGAAGTTTGGGATCATTCATTTCTTGCAGACAATTTATGAATCCGAGCGGTTATTTCTCCCTATTATAGAGAAATGGGATGGGATATTGATTAAATCTGAAGGAGATAGTTTATTGGTGATATTTAAGACCGTGGATAATGCTTTGGAGGCTGGTATTGAAATGCAAAAGTCTTGTAGGGATTATAATAAAAATAAATCAGAAGAGGAGAAGGTGTTATTGTGTGTTGGTTTAGGATATGGAAATATTTTGAAAATAAGTGATGATGATGTTTTTGGTAAGGAAGTGAATTCAGCCAGTAAATTAGGGGAAGACACTGCTGAGCCCTGGGAAATTCTTGTTACTCAGGCCGTGAAGGAGAATACTGAATCTTTCAAAAATAAAGAATTTATAGAATTAAAAGATCCGCCCTCAGGTATTGAAAGGGCTTATCAATTTTCATACTCTCTGATGTAATATCTTGATTATTCTAAGTCTTTAACACCTTGAAATATAATATCAAATAATTCTTCTATGTTCTCACTATCAACGCATGAGAAAGCAATCCGGAGGTCTTTATCATCAACAGAGATTACTCCAACACCATATTTATCTAAGAGGTGCAATCTTAACTTCTCAGCATTGACATTTTTAAGTTGGAGGCACATGAAATAACCTGAATTGAAGGGATATACAGACCATGCAGAGTCATATTTAGGGATTTGTAAGACTTTTTGTACTTTGAGTGCCCGATCCCTCATGATTTCATATTTAGAAGTTGCTTCTGCAGCATGCTGAGGGGACTGAAGCGCTTTTAAAACAAGGGTCTGAGAAAGATGTGGTGCATTAGATAACTTGGAACGGATTACCCCCATAACTTTCTTTTCCAAGGCAGGATAAACATCCTCCGCAGCTGACTGATTGCCAAGTCCAAAGGTGATGAAGCCAACTCGGAATCCCCATACGTACTCTTCTTTTGTAGCACCATCTAATTTGATACATAAAATATTCTCATGTTGTCCTACAAGATAACTAAATAATGAATCACGGATGGAATCTCCATAGAATAGATTATAGTAAGCATCATCAGTAATAAATATAATTTCAGAAGACTTATTCGCCTGCTTAATTATGATATCTTTAATTTGTTCCGCTTCTTTTGGGGTAGGAGTATATCCAGTAGGATTATTAGGAAAGTTCATCAGGATAATTATCTTTTTACTATCCTTTCCAGCCTGACTAACAGCATTTTCAAATTCTGTAATATTAAATCCACCCTGATCATTAAATAGAGGATATGTTTTAATCTTAGCCTGGTATCCGATTTCATAAATCAGTTTATAATTCCCCCAGAACTTATCGCTCATAAGAATGACATCATCCTTTGAAATAAATAGATCCCCCACAAGACTTAAGCCATGAGTGATACCACAAGTGACGATAGGAAGGGATATTTTCTTTCCCTCTAATTTTGGATTATCCTTATATATTTTATTATTCCACTCCTTCCTTAATTCAGGTTTACCAGCCGCTGGAGCATAGGGATATACATCCTTTGGATTAACATCAGAGAGGTGTTGCTGTATAGAAGGGTAATATATAGGCTGATTATTTTCTGTAGCTATACCCAGAGTTGCATTGTACTTATGTGCCTTTTCTTTGGCTTCCTGGGATTGGGAAAGTATCCCTTTAGGGAAATAGATTTCTTTTCCAAAATTAGATAGGGACTTATAAATGGATGGAGTCTTGTTATTAATGATTTCATTTAATTGCTGAGCTAACGGATTCATTTCTTTCTACCTGTAAATAAATTGGGTAGAAAATACGTTATTTTATTAAAAAAGTCAATTAAATTAGAAACAAGATCTTGTATATTAAAGATATTAAGAGTATTTACAAGGCTTCAAGTAGGAAAACCAGCTCAAAGCCATATAATTTGCTACTCTGCTTCTTTATATGATAAAGAGGTATGACGGGTTAGACTTCTTAGTTGCCCCAAAACCTCATTAAAACCTTTTGTAAATGTATTGAGTTCTTCAGTTTTAACGTTTACCGAGTTTTCCAGAAAATAAGAAAGTACCTGAAAGAAACTATGGGAGAACTTTTCCATATCCTCTTCAAATATCATTATCCTGTGACGCTGTTTTTCATTCTCATCACCGACTCGTTTACTTTCACTGATCACTAAATAATTATCATCTTTGCTGTTTTTCTTAATGTCGAAGTAATATGTTCGACTACCAGCCCGCACACGACTTGAGAATACTTCTCGTTTCTCATCATGATTGTTCATCCGAATGCCTCCTCACGCTTCTCACACTTAATATGATGCAAACTTAAGTTAACAATAAATCTCGTCATAGTCAACTAAATCCTTTTTTTTATGTCAATACGGATAAAATAGAAAAAATGATAGAGATATTGCTGTAAGTATCCATAGAGCAGGATGTATTTCTTTGTATCTGCCTGAAATTAATTTGAAAAAGGGATAGAGAACAAATCCTCCTGTAATTCCTATTCCTATATTATATGTAAAGCTCATTAGTGCAATAACAACAAAGGATGGTATAGATTCTGTATAATCCTGGAACTCAATTTTAGTAATGGACGACATCATAAAAACGCCTATCATGATTAATGCTGGTCCATAAGCTAATGAAGGTATAGACCCTACAAATCCGCTGAAGAATAAGGCACAGATAAATAAGATTGCTATAACAACTGCAGTGAAACCTGTTCTACCACCTGATTCAATACCAGATGCTGATTCCATATAAGCTCCTGAGGTAATTGTTCCAAGAAGAGGACCTATAGAAGTTGAAATTGCATCAGCTAACATGGGTTTCTCTATTTGGGGAAGGTTTCCATTTTTATCAAGAAATCCTGCCCTTGCTGAAAGACCTATTAAGGTGCCAATCGTATCTACAAATGCCATCACAAATACAATGAGAACAATATTTAAGAACTTCCAGGTTAATAACGATTCCCAAATGATTTTCTTTTCTACAGGGTCTTGAAATAATTTAAGAAAGGTATCAGATAGACTGGGAGGCATAGTAAACAATTGCTGGGGTAATTTTGCTAAACCCAGTATATAGGCTATGATTGTCGTGATTACAATTGTTATTAGGATAGATCCTTTCACACGCCATACAGTCATAATTGCCATTGTGATAAAGCAAAATATAGATAATAACACTGATATATCGCTGAAATCACCCAACCGAACAGGGGCTCCTGGGACTCCAATCTGAATAATCTTTGTTTCATTGAGCCCAATGAAGGTTAAGAAAAGTCCAATTCCTGTGGTAAAGCTGTGTTTCAGAGTATCTGGGATGGCTTCTACCAACCATTTTCTTATTTTCGTTATGGTTAAAATAATAAAGAATATACCGCTTATAAAAATCGCCCCTAAAGCCATTTGCCATGAATATCCCAAAACTTTGACAACTGTATAAGCGATGAAGGCATTTTCACCCATATAAGGGGCGATAGCAAAGGGTCTTTTGGCGTAGAACCCCATAATCAATGTCCCCAAAACGGCAGTGAGAATTGTAGCGGTCATCGAAGCCCCGAAAGGTATTCCAGCAATACTAAGAATAGCTGGATTCACCACAATGATATATCCCATGGTCATGAAGGTTGTTATTCCAGCTAAAATCTCTGTTTTGATGGACGATCCTGATTCATCGATTTTAAAATATGCTTTAAATTTGCTTAGAAAATTATCTGTCATCCTATTAATATACCAAAATCATTTGAAAGATAATATTTTATGGAATAAAATAATTGAAATTATCTAATCAATAGCAACACTGAGCTGAACATTTTTTGCCACATTGGATTAATTTCGTTTAACAGATGGATACCCGATACACAATCACCGAAACGAAGATCAATCGGAACTGAAATTTTTGATTCCGATATTGTTTCTTCACATGGCTTGGGAGTCAATTGATGTTAAGTCATAAAAAACAAGATATCAGCCATTCATTTGAGTAACTGAATTTTTTTGATAAATATTCTGATATTTGTAAGGTCTTACAGCAAAGTTCCGCTGAGGAATAGATATGCGAATGTAAAATAAATTAATAGTCCAGTTACATCTACGAGAGTAGCTACAAAGGGCGCCGAGGACGTAGCGGGATCCAGCTTTAAAGATTTCAAAATAATGGGGAGGAGAGATCCAGATAGAGTTCCCCATAAAACAATTCCGAGTAGAGAGAATCCAACCGTTAATCCCACTAAAACAGGATGGTCTCCATAAACATGAGAAAATGATGACCAGACAACAATTCTTAGAAATCCTATTATACCCAAAATTATTCCAAGGACTAAACCAGAAATAACTTCTCTGGACATGATTTTCCACCAATCTCTTATGGTCACTTCCCCTACAGCAAGGGCACGAATTATGAGTGTAGCCGCTTGAGACCCAGAATTACCGCCACTCGAAATAATGAGAGGGATAAATAATGCTAATACAACAGCCTTTGCAATGGCATTTTCAAAATAAGTCATAACAGAAGCGGTAAGCATCTCACTTATGAAAAGAACTACCAGCCATACAGCGCGTTTTTTAATCATAGTGGCTATTGGAACTGCTAAGTAACGATCAGGGAGAGCTTCCATACCCCCAATTTTATGGATATCCTCAGAAACTTCATCATCTATCACATCCACAATATCATCAATCGTAATTCTTCCAACGAGAATTCCACTATCATCCACAACAGGGAGTGAAACCAGATCATATTTTTTAACGATATGAGCGACTTCTTCCTGATCCATACCAACTTTCACAGAAATTACATCGGGATTCATCACCTCGCTAACCTTTTTCTCAGGTGGAGCAATAATCAAAGTTTTTAGGGAGAGAACACCAACAAGCATTCCAATATCGTTTACTACAAAGACATAAAATACATGTTCAATCTCCTGTGCCTGTTGACGAACTTCCTGAACAGCTTGATCAATGGTTAGGCTCTCATTGACATCGACGTATTCTTTCGCCATGATCCCACCGGCACTTTCTTCGTGGTGAGCAAGAAGTTCTTTTACATCTTCCACATCTTCCTTATCCATTTTTGAGAGGACTTCTTCTTTCACATCAGCGGGAAGATCATGGATGAGATCTGTGACGTCGTCTGATTCCATATCCTCGATCATTTTACTGATATTTTTTGTATCCATTGAGTGGAGGATATGATCCCTGACGTAATCATCAAGATATGTTAATGTTTCAGAGGCTATATCATGGTCTAGTAATTTAAAAATAGTAATTTTATTCTTATCATTGGAATAGTGAAGGATATCAGCTATATCAGCCGGGTGAAAGTCATTTAACATTTCCTGGAGAGTGGTGTGATCGAGGATATCCATTAATTCATTGATTTCATCGATAATTTCTTTTACATTAAACTGTTCCATTATAAATAACCTTAGCTGATATGATTATTATTATAGTACGAATATCAAACTAATAGAATCTATTTAAAAATACAAGATAATTTTAAGATTTTGTTAATATTGAATAAAAGAAGTCTAATGGGGAGAAATTATATTAATTACAAGTTAAATTATTATTTAGCAGAAAGATTTAAATTAAATCTATTGGATATGAAACCAATTAAATAGTAATAAGTTAAGATTGATCTGAGAAAAAATCTTTATTTGATATTGATCATTTTGTAAATTTATATTACCATTTATAGGAATAATTTAGGGGAGGAATCATGGGTAGCTATACTGTCTATCTTGTTGGTTTCAGGGAAAATGATTTATCCGCAGACGAGCAAAAAAACCTTGATACACACATTTCAAAATGGGGTTCTGGCTGGAGTGGTAATCCCTATAAACCTTTGGATAGTCGCAATCCATCATTTAATGACATAGCAAGCACTTTTGCAGATGAACCACGCTCAGATGGCAAGAAAATAATTATTTATCAAGAAATTATGATAGAGAAATCAGAAAAAGATAAAGTAATCCAAGCGTTTAATGATATGAAATCTGTTTTACCGGGTGCCATTCTTGAAGCTCATGATGAGGGTGGCAAAATATCTTAGTCCTACGCCCACTGGATTAAACCTGGATAGAATTTATTAATCAATTCCTCATGTTTTGGTAAAACACGAATTGCAAATCCTTGTTCACCGGACTGTGAGCATTTAATTTCCCCTTGATAATCGTATAAATTTGCGTCTAATTTGCTTTTAAAATTCATTATAATCGATTTTCCTTCTGTCAAATCACCGGTTGCATCAAGGGACCCATAAAATAGCTCTACAAGGACATCTTCTGGGCTTAAATTACTTAAATCAATGGTAGCTGAAACTTCTACATTTGTACCGACTTCATAGGTTTTATTTTCATCATAATTTATATTTATAATTTTTATTTTTAACCATTCATTGATAATTTTTTGCTTCCAAATAATTAACGATTTTGCTTTCTCATAATCATTCTCTGATAATTTAGTATAATTATTGTATGCTGGTACATAGAGTTTTTCAGTATATTCTTTCACCATTCGATTGGAGTTAAAAACTGGTCCCAAGGTCTTTAGAGCAGATTTCATTTTGGCAATCCATGTTCTGGACAATCCATCAGACCCTTTTCTATAATATGTAGGGATGATCTCCTGCTCAAGCAAATCATAGAGAGCATTACTTTCCACTTCATCCTGATAATTGAGATCATCATACTCCTCTCCACTCCCAATAGCCCAGCCATTTTCTGTATCATAACCTTCACACCACCATCCATCAAGGACACTTAAGTTGAGCCCTCCATTGGTAGCTGCTTTCATACCGCTTGTACCACTTGCTTCTAACGGACGTCTTGGTGTATTAAGCCAGATATCTGAACCCTGTACCATATACCTTGCTACATTCATATCATAGTCTTCAATGAACATGACATGCTTTCTGAATCTTTCTTCACGGAGGATATGATTTATTTGACGGATATATTCCTTTCCTTCAGTATCTTTAGGGTGTGCTTTTCCAGCAAAAATGATCTGAACAGGATAATCAGGATTGTTTAATATTTTTTCAAGACGATCAAGATCTCTAAATATCAATGTAGCTCTCTTATACGTTGCAAACCGACGGGCAAAACAGATGGTGAGGGTATCGGGATCCAAGGCTTCGTCAGCCCTCTTAATTTCAAATTGAGGTGCACCAACACGTTCTAATTCTAATCTCATACGAAACCTTGCAAAGCTTACCAATCGTTCTTTAAGACGCATTTGACCCCGCCATAATTCAGTATCCGGGATGATATCAACTCTCTGCCAGACTTCGCTATTTACAGGATCATCAATCCATAATGGACCTAAATATCTGTCAAAAAGACGTGTAAACTCATCTGATAGCCATGTTCTTGTGTGAATACCATTTGTTATACTAGTAATAGGAATTTCGTTGAATGGGACAAGAGGCCAGATTTTATACCACATTTTTTTTGAGACTTCCCCGTGGAGTTTGCTTACACCATTGATTTTCGAGGAAAGTGATATTGCAAGATTTGCCATACCAAAGGTTTGTTCTTCTCCTTCGCTGTGTCCAAGAGAGAGAAAGAAGTCTCGTGAAATACCCAACTGCTCATAATACTGTGACAAATACTGATCGATGAGAAGAAATGAAAATTTATCTAATCCAGCAGGAACAGGGGTGTGTGTAGTAAATATATTACTAGCTGAAACAAGCTCTTTAGCCTGTTCAAAAGTCATTTTCTTATCTATTACATATTCTCGGATACGTTCAAGGGCTAAGAATGCTGAGTGACCCTCATTCATATGGTAAACAGATGGGTTAATTCCAAGGACTTTCAGCAACCGCAACCCCCCAATACCCAGAAGGATCTCCTGTTTAATCCGGGTTTCCTTGTCTCCACCATAAAGTTGAGCGGTAATCTGTCTGTCTTCCAATGAATTTTTCTCGATATTCGCATCCAACATATACAAAGGGATCTTTCCAACTTGAATTCTCCAGGCCTGGGCATAAAGTTTTCTGCCTGGAAGATCGACATCAATAATAATCGGGGAGCCATCTTCATGGACTTCCAGTGTAAGAGACATATTACTGAAGTCATTTTCAGGATAAACCTCTTGCTGCCATCCATCTGCATTTAAGAACTGATGAAAATATCCCTGACGGTATGCCAGACCTACGGCAACCAGTGGAATACCCAGTTCATCTGCAGACTTAAGATGATCTCCTGATAAAACCCCAAGTCCACCAGAATATAAGGGTAATGATTCGTGTAAACCATATTCAGCAGAGAAATACGCTATCGTAAAATCCTTCTTATCTTTATATGTCTTACTAAACCATGTAGGTTGGAACAAATGCCAGTCCAATTCTACTTCAACAAGATCCATATTTGAACAAAAGCTTTCTGATTGTTCAAGTTCTTTATATCGCTCTTGTGGAATTGACCCCAGTAAGTGAATGGGATTGTGATTATATTTTGTCCACAGGTCTAAATTAATTGCCCTGAAGATGTCGATAGCTTTGGGATTCCAGGTCCACCAGAGGTTATAGGCTAATTTAAGAAGCCCTTTTAAACGCTCAGGTATAGCTGGTTTGACTTTAAATTTCTTAATCGTTTTCATCAAATTGCCCTAATAGAAAATGTATTTTTAATATATCAGATATTTACAGGATAAGATCTATTAATTCTCTCATTCAGATTAAATTGGAATAATTTTTGTACATAAGACGATTTGAAATTAATAGTCTTGTCTATAAAAGTCAAGAAAATAATGAAATATAATGTTTAAATCAATTTGCAAAATGATTATTATTTTTTTTGTAAAAATCATTTAGTATAAAATATTACAAAAATAATTTACGATATTAAAAGCCTAGAAAATATATAAAATGTTTTATGATAAATATTGACTTTCCTGACGACTGGGGTTATTATTGCAAAAATGATTTTGAGGTATTTGGATATGGCAAAGATTTACGAAGGAAAATTATCCGCAAAAGGCTTAAGAATAAGTATAATTGTGAGCAGATTTAATGATTTTATTACTGGAAGATTATTAGAAGGTGCTATGGATGTATTAAACAGGAGTGGATGCGAGGATAAGGATATTGATATATACAAAGTCCCAGGTGCTCTGGAGATTACCCCCCTTGCAAAAAAAATAGTCCAGATGAATAAATACGATGCTGTTATCTGTCTTGGCACTGTCATTCGGGGATCCACACCCCATTTTGATTACGTCGCCTCTGAGAGTGCTAAGGGTATTGCAAAACTAACTTATGATTCAGGTGTCCCTGTGATATTCGGTATTTTAACTACGGAATCCATAGAACAAGCCATTGAACGGGCTGGTACCAAACATGGGAATAAGGGTGCTGAAGCGGCTCTCACTGCTGTTGAAATGGTGAATCTCTATCAAACCATAGAAAAAGACCAGGTTAAGGGAGTTGGATTTCAGGCTTAGAAAGGTTACCGTTAATGAAGTATGTCAATTTTGTTAATAAATTTGAGTCAACTGTTTATATCAATTTATTACTTGTTGTATTTATTTTCTATTTTAATTAGGTATAATAAATGAAATTTCTATTTATTTTAGTTATTATTAGTACTTGTAATATAGGGTGTGGGGCAGATAATTTATCCAAAAAAAGGATAAATACTATACAATCTAATAAATCTATAATTACTATAATGTTATGTAATAGTAGTGAAAATCCTATTGATATTACAATTTATATAAGTGGTGATGGTATCATAAATAGCTATGGTGTCGAAAATAAATTACTTGTGAAAAATAAAATGTTAGATAATTGTGATGGTCATAACTACACAGAATATATTACTATTTTAGAAAAATCCGAAACCCCATATTCATTAACTTTTATAACAAAAAAAGGAAAAGCTGCTTTGTTTCAATCATTTGAAGTGATAGCTGATAGATACTGGATAATAGTTTATTATTATGGTACGAAAGGATCTCCTTTATTAATGGGACAACCATTTAAATTTTTAATCGTAAGTCGTGAACCTGAGGTGGACTAGACAGAGAAAAGGGTTTGTACTATATATCAGCTAGGTACTATGACCCCCGAACATCAGTATGGCAGTCTCCTGACCCCATTCTGGCGTCCTACCTAACTGGTAAGCCTAATGGTGGAATAACAAATCCTAAGAATCTAAATATGTATTCATATTCTTATCAAAGTCCAACTAAATTTATTGATCCAAATGGTAAAGCACCAGATCCTCAGCATATTTTTCAATATGAACATGATAGACCTTATCCTTATAAAAAAGGCAGTGGCTATGAAGGAAGTAATTTAAATTCTACTTTCAATTGCACTGGTGCTGTAGTTTTAATGTTGTTAATATATGCTGGTGCATTAAAAAATGTTAATGAAGCTGCTAGTACTGTAAATAAAGAAATCGACAATTACAATTATATACTTTGGGCAGGATCTTATATTTTAGGAGATAAAGGTGTAAGTAAAGCTATAACAGATGGCACAAATAAACATATGTCTTTTGAAGTTTTTATTGATCAATTAGTAAACAGTCCACTTGGTAAAAATAGAAATACGAAATATAGCTTAGGATTAGTAAAACAAGTTAAAGGACCAAAGGATACTGAATTATTGAGATCTAAACTAGGTGAAGGAAAGAAGGTTGGAGTTTCAGATGGTGGCCATGATACATTAATATACTATGATCCAAATTACAAATATAAAGAAGGTGGCAAAACTAAGTATGGAGCTCTCATGGAGAGAGATCCTCTAAGAGGTGGTAGCGGAAAGCCAGAAGTATTAGAGGAAGGCAGGCTAAAAGATATAGATTTATCAGAATATAAACGTTTTTATTGGATTAAAAAAAGGGAGAAATAATTAATAGGAAAATGGTATGAGATTAATTTTTATAGTTGTTTTATTGATTAACATTATTAGTTGTAAAAATGATTCAAAAAGATATCAAGTAGAAGATACTGATAACAAAACAGTTGTTCAATTTTATAAAAAAAATAATTTAGAACATAAAAAATTAAGTAATAAATCTCTTAGAATATATTATTCATTGGAAGAAGCTTTAAAAAAACCAGAAAATGTTGAAATATTAGATTTGGATTTTAGAAAATTGCGAATTGACATCCCCTTAGATCATTATGCTTTTTATAAATACCACAAAGGGCTAATCCGTTTCCCGAGAGATATATTTAAATTAAAAAATCTTAAGGAACTTAGACTTAGCTATAATAGAATTCAAAAAATACCTCCTGAAATTGGTCAACTTCGATATTTAGAAAAATTAATATTACATAGAAACTTGATAATAAATATTCCTCCTGAATTAGGAAAACTTACTAATTTAAAATTATTGGATCTTTCTTATAATAAAATTATTAGAATTCCTAATGAAATTGGTAAATTGATTAACCTAAAAAAGCTTGATTTAAGTTACAATAAAATAAAATTTTTACCTAAAACAATTGCACGTCTTACTAAATTGAAAATATTATCATTGTCAAATAACAAAATAAAAAAAATAACTTCCCTCTCATTATTAATCAATATTAAATCTTTGGATATATCACTTAATAAATTAAAACGTTTTCCTGAATCAATAATACAATTAATTAATTTAGAATCATTAAACTTAGAAAACAATCAGTTTAACAATTTACCTAAAGATATTGGAAGGTTAAAAAATTTACACTACTTAAATATTAACAATAATAAAATTGATAAGTTACCAGTTGAAATTGCACAACTAACTTCATTAAAACACTTAACCTTAAAAAATAATCAATTAAGAAAATTACCATCTGAGATAGGACAGCTAAGATCATTAAAAATATTAAACCTAGCGAATAACCAATTAAAAAAAATACCAAAAGATATTAGAAAGTTAATTTATTTAAATCGTCTATATATAGATAATAATAAAATAGATGAATTACCATCTGAGATTGGTTATTTGATTAAATTAAAAACGCTATGTGTTTCAAAAAATAAATTAATGAAACTTCCTACAAAAATATTTAATTTAAAAAATCTAAAATTATTAGATTTAAGAGAAAATCAATTAAGAAAATTATCATATAAAATCTATAAATTAAGGAAATTACACTTTCTTATTTTATCTAATAATTTTCTTAAAGAAATTCCTTCTGAAATTGGTAAGTTAAAAAATAGCTTGTTTAAGCTTTTCTTAGATAGTAATAAATTAACTAAGCTACCAATAGAAATTGGTCAATTAAAAAGATTAAAGGTACTAGATTTAAGTTACAATAAATTGAATAAAATTCCCAAAGAATTATCTAATTTATCTAAAAATATAAGAATATATTTTACTGGTAATTCATTACATTATAAAGTTGAGAAACGATTAAGAGAATATTTTATAAATTGCTATTTTAAACCTGGCAAAGGGCACCCTAAAGATCCTAATTTTTGGAGAAAGAAGAGGGAAACTCTACCTGATTATACATACAGAGGAAAGAGTTGAGTTGGGCTAAACCCCGTGCTATGTCAAAATTAAATCCTGACAAAATTAGAGCCATTTACCTCCAAATCATTAAAAAATGTTATTTTGTGGCAATCTACACATAAAGAATATCCTCTCATTTCTCATCAAAAAAATGTACTCAATTTCCAATAATTTTAACTTGTCTAAAATGTTAAATCAAAGTATATTAGAATATTAATAGAAATATATTTTTGAAATAGGAGGAACTTGTAAGCATCTGATATTTATTGGGTTATAGCAGTATGTATAATACTTCCCCTTCGGCGAGACTTGGGTGGAAGAAGCGAGCAATACTGAACGCACTCCGTACCTGTTTACTTCGAAAGAACTCGATAGAGAAACTGGTCTTTACTATGTTCATCATCGCTACTACGACCCCCGAACCTCTGTCTGGCAGAGACCAGTATCTTCAAATTATCCAATGAATAGTGGTTTTACACAGCGGAGGTATGTAAGAGGGATAGGATGGCACAGACACCCTGGTAATGAATATCGAGCTCCTACAGGTACACCAGTCCGTTCTCCTAAAGCAGGAAGAGTGACTTTTGTAGGTAATCGTGGTGATGGTTATGGAAATGTAGTAGAAGTTACTTATGGCGATGGTAGAGTAGATAGATTTGCACATCTATCTGGTTATAATGTACGGCAAGGAGCATTTATAAGTCAAGGTACTACAATAGGTAGAGTAGGAAGCACAGGTTTGTCGACAGGTCCACACCTTCACTTTGAAATAATAGTAAATGGTGTTCAAGAAAATCCAGATACATACACAAATACCCCGAGAGGAAGATAGCTATATTCATACATTAACAAAGTAATATATTTTTAGAATGATCAATTGAAAAAAATTGAGTAACGACCTATTATTTATTAGAAAGTTTCAATTTAAGACTTGTAAAATATTGGCCTTATTGCTGATATAATATCATATCAAGATTGGTAATATGATCTTTAATTGATGGAAAAGAAAGATAATAGCCTGAAAAATGACTTAATTAGTTATATATTAAACTAAAGGATAATGTTACTAAGAAATAATATATTAATTTTATTTTCTGTTATGGCAATTTTGTTATTTCCTCAATTTTTTTATGGCTCAGAAAATAAGATATATTACGTTACTCATAATAATGTAAGATTGAGAATAGGTCCAGGTATATCCTTTAAATCACAAGGATATCTTAAAATATATACTTGTTTATCCCGAGTAAAAAATAAATCAAAAACCCGAGAAAAAATTGGTAGCTATAATGAATATTGGTACTACGTTGTACAAATAGGATTATATCCTGGTAATGGATTTAAAGGATGGGTATATGGCGCGTATATTAGAAAGATTAAATCATTTCAGGCATTAGAAAAATTGAAGAACTTTTATATTAAAGGTTTAAGTTCTGTTCGATTAAAAGCATTTTATAGATTACTTATGAGGTTCTGGTGGAATACGGAACACGGAGAAAGCGGAACAGATTTTTTTAGTGAGTATCAATTTCGTTGTAAAACATTTAGACAAGATTCTGTGACTTACAAAATTGATTCTATGATGAAAAAATCTAATTATTATATATTAAATGGATCAGTTATTTTTAATTTTTATCTAGAAAAAGTTCCTTATAGAAAAAAAACCTTTATTATCAGGGGTAATCCATCAGGTAAATTTATTTATATTAATGAAGTAAAGTATTATCGTCGTAAAAAAAAAGTAAATAATTGTAACTATCATAAATAGAGCATGAAAAATGAAGGGCAGATCTTGTTTGTGAGGTGCTGTTTTAGTTGTTGTGGTTCCCCTGCTCTCGTGCATCCCTGCACTCCGCAGGATTAGTCCCTCCGTGGACGTTGACCCTTCGACTGTCGCTCAGGACAGGCTCAGCTCAATGACCGAGCTGGGCTCATTGAGCGATTGGGGGATAGGGCGAGCCATAGGATCGCCCCTACGTGGTGACGGAGGTGACAGGGCGAACACATGGGTATCGCCCCTACGGTAGGGATTTAGGGTGTGGTTCGGCTCCGCTCACCAACCAGGCTGTAAGTTGCTTATGATTTCTCAATAGATTTTCCCATAGTTTTCCCATGATTGTCCCATGAGGTGGTTATTTGTGGGCACTTAGGGTCGACTCAATATGTCACCGATAAAGATGGTGGGGTCTATGAGCATATGGAGTACTTCCCCTTCGGCGAGACCTGGGTGGAAGAAGCAAGTAACACTGAACGGACTCCGTATCTATTTACATCCAAGGAACTCGACAGAGAAACGGGGTTGTACTATGTGCA
The DNA here is from genome assembly GCA_002450905.1 of Spirochaetia bacterium UBA6919. GTDB lineage: Bacteria > Spirochaetota > UBA6919 > UBA6919 > UBA6919 > UBA6919. The sequence continues at coordinate 1,572 of DKAT01000059.1, read as the reverse complement.
TCATCGTTATTATGATCCCCGCACGTCTGTGTGGCAGAGCCCGGATCCCATTTTGGCAGCATATTTGCCCACTGGAGACAAGAAAAAAGATTCAAGACTACCGGGAATTGGTGGTGTATATAATCCAAGAAATCTGAACTTATTTTCTTACACGTATCAAAATCCAATCAAGTTTGTTGATTTTCAAGGGACTTCACCTAACAAAAGAAGGGCTGGAACACTTAAGGATTTAATTATAATAATTAGAGGAATTAAAAAGCAACATCCAAATTTATCTCCTGCAAAGCTATTACTTAAAGTAGCCGATCACTTTAGAAATGATAAAAGTCGTCTTCGGTATATCTATACAAAAAAATATGGTTGGATCGATTTAAAACATTTTTTCACAGCAGCAATTTATGCTAAAAAATATGGAAACTTAATAACAAGAATATTACGTTTTGGTCTTGAATTAGAGCAATATTTAAAGGAAAGTAAGAGTGGCTTTTCTCCCGAAGATCTTCCATCTAATAAGGCAGGTGCAATTTTTGGAGATGATGTATTTAAAGAAGGAGACCCTTTGGATGAACAGATTGAAAATTATTTTAACAGTATAGGAGCCACTGATTCTAAAGAAGAGTATGATAAACTACCTGAACAGGGTGATGTAGAAGGTGGTAATTCTACTATGGACTCTAAGGATTCTAACAGTACAGCAGGTACAGAAAAATTTGACACTACAGATCTTCCTGCCGATGATAGTGATGTCGGTGAATAAATGAACAAAGTATTTATTATTTTAGTACGTATTTTGGGACTTTTAGTTGGACTATTTTATTTAGGTACAGAAACAATTACTTTTATAAGTAAAGATATAGAAATGATGATAAACAGCGATGAGACAATTCGATTTGGAATGATAAAAACGATTATCTTAATTTATGTAGGAATGTCATTTATCCTTAATTTTTTATATTTATTCAATTATAATTTTTTAAATAAATTAAAATTGTTTATTTTAATAGCATTTGTAATTGAAACAATTAGACAAATATGGTTAGCAGTAACATCTTTATATAATTTTTTTGTAGTAAAAAATAAAGGTATCGAAGTAATATATGTAATAATTATAATGTTATTTATAGTTCTAAGTAATTTATATTTAATTTGGGTATCATATAAAAGAGTAAGAAAAACTATGGGTAGATCTTGTTTGTGAGGTGATATTTTAGTTGTTGTGTGTTGTTTTGCCCCGTGGGGTTGCTCCAGTCCTTCTCCTGTGTATGGGTTAGAGTGACACGGTTGGGTTATTTTGAATAGTTCAGGGCGAACACATGGGTATCGCCCCTACGGGATGGATAGGGGTGATGCAAGGCTGAAGCCCTGCCCTACGGGTGGATATAGGCGAGGAATATATCCTCACTTGCGATGGTTTATTGGGGTTTAATGAATTAAACCCTTACGGTGTTTGGTTCTGGATTACCCGATCCCTGCTCTCGGACTTCCATGTCCTTCGCAGGTTTCAAACGTCCGTGTTTTTTCCCATACTTTTCCCATAATTCTTGTATGTTATTCTATCAAAAGATTCAAAAA
>DKAT01000121.1 GCA_002450905.1 Spirochaetia bacterium UBA6919 | reverse complement strand
ATAACCATATCCTCCATGGATTTGTAATGCATTGTTGCAGACACGTGTTGCTGTTTCAGAGGCATATAATTTTGCCATGGATGCTTCTAATGAAAAAGATTTTCCTTGTTGTGCTGTAGCACATGCCTTATATATAAGCATTTTTGAGGCTTCAATTTCAGTTGCCATGTCTGATATCATGGATTTAATCATATCGTGATCTTTAAGTAATTTTCCGAAGGTTTGTCTGACATTGACATAATTTAAAGTATCCTCCAATGCTGCTTGTGCCAGTCCAATCGATAGCGAGGCGATGCCAATTCTTCCCTTATCCAGAATAGACATGGCGTTTATAAATCCATTATTTATTTCACCTAGTCTTCGTGAATCAGGGATAGACAGGTCTTTTATAATGAGTTCTCCTGTATCTGAGGCTCTCATACCCATTTTTTTAAATTTCTTACCAGATGTAAACCCTGGATCTCCTTTCTCTACAATAAATGACGTAATACCCCTTTGTTTTTTTTCTGGGTCTGTTAAAGTCATAATAATAAAGATATCTCCTGTAGTGGCATTTGTGATAAATGTTTTGGCTCCGTTTAATCGCCATGAATCACCTTGTTTTATTGCTCTGGTCTTTAATGAACTGGAGTCTGAACCCGAATCGGGTTCTGTGAGAGCCCAACCGCCTATTTTTTTCCCCTGAATCAATTGCGGTAGATATATTTTTTTTTGTTCGTTTGTACCGAATTTTTCTATATGTCCTATGGCTAAACTATTTTGGACTGCAACTGTGAGGGCTAGTGATCCATCCCCTTTAGCGAGTTCCTCTATGACAAGGGCTAGTGAAAGATAGTCAAGTCCACTGCCTCCATAATCAGGACTTGTCATAATTCCCATTAAACCCAGATCAAATGCTTCATACAGAACATCTTTTGGGAGTTGTTCTGTTTCATCCCAATCAGATGAGTTTGGTAGGACATTGTCCTTAACGAATTGTTTAACGGTTTGTTGGATTAATTTTTGATCATCATTAAATTCGAAATTCATAAGACCTCAATGCGAACTATTATTTATAATTTAATTTATATGACATAGCGGTTTTAATTTTCTTATTGACTAAGTCGAGAGCTATTTTACGAGGAGATAATTTCTTTTCGTTCGATTGGATTAAAACTTCCTGAATATTTGATCTGATCTTCTCTTCTATGGTGTTGATGGCTATATTTTTTGTGCCACCTGCATATTCTACCGCTGCACAAATTACACCTCCTGCATTGACAATGAAATCGGGGAGTACCATTATCCCCTGACTAAACAATTTTTCTTCGATTTCTGCAGACATAGGAATATTGGCTCCCGGGGCGATTAGTTTTGTATTTAATTTATTTATATTGGAAGTATTTATTACATCAGGTCTGGCAGCAGGGATTAGGATATCGCATTTGATTTCTATAATCTTCTCCCGATCAAGGATCTGGGCATTTTGATAGTTTTTCAAAGATCCTGTTTTGTTCTTATGATTAATAATTTGTTCAACATCAAGGCCTTTAGAATTATATACACAGACTGAGGAGTCTGAGACGGCTATAATTTTAGACCCCATATTTTTTAGGAATATTGCAGCGTGCTTTCCTACTGACCCAAATCCCTGAATAACTATTGTTGCCTCATTTAAATTTATATGAGCAAAATCTTTGGAGACATCAATTGCAACGGACAGACCATAAGCCGTAGCCCCTATTTCGTCTAGAGGGATTCCACCGATATCGCGGGGTAAACCAACGCTTCTATTGATCTCATCTTTGATCCATGCCATACATATTTCATTTGTTCCCATGTCGGGACCTGGAATATAATCTTTGATATCCTTTATAGCTTTAGCAAATGATCTTATAAGAATTTCTTTTTCTTTTAGAGGTAGATTTGAATCACCCATTATCATTGATTTTCCACCCCCATGAATAAGTCCAGCGGCTGCATTTTTAAAAGTCATTGATCTTGCAAGCTTGAAACATTCTTCAACACTGATATCTTGTACCATTCGAATACCACCAATTGATGGACCCATGGATACATTATCTATAACGAGAATAGCTTTAAGTTTTGTTTTAGGATTATAAATATGGATAATTTTATCAGGTCCTAACTCATCAGATAATTCAAAATTATACATATAGCCTCCTTTGAGTTATTTTTTTTCAATCTCGTTTTTCAATGCGAGTAAGAATCTTGCTGACTCACCTCCAGTTAGGGGTCTATGGTCAAAGGTTAGGGAAATGGGAAGGATTTTATGTACTGCTGGAACATCATCAACAGGTACAACTGCTTTTCTTGCACTTCCTATTCCTATAATTGCGACTTTAGGTGGTGTGATTACTGGTGTTGCATAACGTCCTGCCATTGTACCATAATTTGATAGAGCTATAGTAGATTCTTGAAGTTCTTCCTGCTTAAATGATTGATTTAATGCTTTTTGCTTAAAAATATTAATCTGATTCCTGAGTTCTTCTGGGGATCGATTTGCAATATCTTTTAATACAGGAACAAAGAGACCTTCTTTAGTATCTATTGCTAAGCCAAGATTTATCTCCTTGAATAATTTAAGGGATAAGGAATCGTGATCGTAGTGGGCATTTAGATTAGGTTCAGCCTGGCAAGCCTTGATGATTACTTTAATAAGATGTAATGTAAAATCGTCGTGTTCCTTCCAGTGATTGATGTCTGCATCATCCATTATGGTTGCATGGACTACACCAGAATATATCTTCTGCATACTGATTGCCATCGCTCTACGCACACCTTGAAGAATTATGAGTGATGATTCATCTTTATGGGAAGCATTTTTTACATCTTCACCGGTTATGGAACCATTTGGACCTGAGGGTATTACATTCTTTAGATCGACATTGAGTTTCTTTGCTAGTGCACGAACTGCAGGTAATGCTTTGATATTGTCGCGTAAAGTTTGTGAATGGATACCAGTAGGGGATTCTTGAATAATTGTATTTCCTTGTTGAATCTCTCCTACAACAGTGCCAGTATCTTTTGTTTGAGTATGAGTTTCTTCTCCATCGAATGATATGAGAGGTTCTCCTGTTTGAATAATATCATGAGGCTTTCCATATAATTTTAGTATTGATCCAGAATAGGGACTTGGAATATCAATTGTTGCTTTTGCTGTTTCTAAGCTAACAAGGATTTGATCAATTTCAACAATATCCCCTTCATTAATGTACCATTCGATAATTTCAGCATCTGGTAATCCTTCTCCAAGATCAGGTAAGTAAAATATTCTCATGAGAACTCCAAAACCTTTTTTATAGTAGATAAAATACGTTCAACACTTGGCATATAATATTTCTCGAGCTTTGGATATGGCATGACGGTATCATAACCCGTTACCCGATGGATGGGTGCAGTAAGTGACATTATGGACTTGTAAGCTAGCTGGGCACTGATTTCTGCACCGACTCCACATGTTTTTGCAGCTTCATGAATAATAACGCATCGACCTGTTTTATTTACAGAGTTAATCATAGTGGTCATATCCAGGGGTTTGATGGTTGCAACGTCGATTACTTCGGCTTCAATATTATTTTCTTTGAGTTTATCAGCGACTATCAGGGTTTCATTGATCATTGCTCCCCATGATATCAGGGTAATATCCTTCCCTTCTTTCAAAACAAAGGCTTGATCGAGAGGAAGGGCTTCGCCATTATCAGGTACATTTTGTTTGACAAGACGATAAATCCTCTTTGGTTCCAAAAACACAACTGGATCAGGGTTGCGGATAGAAGCCAGTAATAATCCATAAGCTCTTGCGGGAGATGAAGGTATGACAACTCTGATCCCTGGAATATGAGCAAAAAGTGCTTCTGTGCTTTCAGAGTGATGTTCTGGTGCATGGATCCCACCGCCATAAGGGGCTCTGTAAACTATTGGACAAGTTAGACGTCCTCTTGTGCGATTTCTCATTCTGCTAGCATGACTGATTATATGATCAAAACCTGGATATATAAATCCCATGAATTGGAATTCAGCAATGGGTTTAAGACCTTGTACTGCCATCCCTACTGCTAAGCCACTGATCATGGTTTCAGACAAGGGTGTATCGATAACTCTTTCTGTCCCGAATTTTTCCTGTAAGCCAACGGTTATGCGAAAGACTCCACCATTTAATCCAACGTCTTCACCAAGTAGAACAACATTTTCATCTTGATTCATTTCATACATAATTGCTTGATTGAGGGCTTCAGCCATTGTGATTTCATTCATAGACTGATCCTTTTAATTCATTTAGTTGTTCATCTAAATGACTAGGTAATGTATCGTAAAGATATTGAAACATCGTTTCTGGTGACTGTGGTTCAATGCTTAGATAATTTTGAGCCTCTTTATCCACAAGATTTTTTGCTTCGATTTTTACTGAGTTTTCTTGTTCTGGAGTAAGATATCCAATATTTGTTAGATATATTTTCAGTCTCTTTAAGGGTTCCATATTCTTAGCCTGATCCAAATCTAATTTATTTACATATCTGCTTGCATCATCAGCGGTGGTATGATCACAGAGACGATAGGTAATAGCTTCGATCAAAGTAGGGCCTTCACCATTTCTAGCCTTATTGAGAGCGAGATCAATTTGGTGTTTTACGGCTATGATATCGTTTCCATCGACCTGGAGTCCTTGAAATCCGCCTGCAATAGCTTTTTGAGCAAGGGTTTTACATCCTGTCTGTTTTGTTCTGGGGACTGAAATTGCCCATTGATTATTATTGATAATTATTACCAGCGGGAGATTCCATAAACCAGCAGAATTTATACCTTGATAGAAATCGCTTTCAGAAGTTGCACCATCACCACAGGTTACTAGTACAGCTCTTTTTTGTTTTCTTAGCTTAACAGCGTAGGCTATACCAGCGGCGTGTAACACCTGAGTTCCAATTGGTATAGCTATAGGGAGATCTTCGGTATTTTCAGTAAAAATCGTTCCCCTTTCATCTCCTCCCCAGAAGGAAAATATTTTTGATAAGGTGACACCACGCTGATACAAAGCTCCTTGGTCTCTATAATATGGACAGAATATGTCTGACTTATGAAGTGCATACCCTATTGCAACGGATATAGCCTCTTGACCTAATGATGAGGCAAATGTTCCCATTTTTCCTATTCTCTGAAGAGCAACAGCTTTTGCATCAAAATATCTTGTTATTGTCATTAAACGATAGAGGGATAAAAGGGTTTCTTTATCCTTTGCGAAAGGGGGAAAATTGCCATTTAGGTTTCCATTTTCATCAAGATATTGATAATTTTCTATTGAAAATTGAGAGACAATTGACATAAGTTATTCCATTATCTATCTTTTAGTGGTATCACCTTTTTAATATCAGGTCCAATATATTGACTGAGTGGTCTTATAAGACGATTATGAGCGATTTGTTCCATGATATGTGCAGTCCAACCAGATATTCTGCTTATAACAAAAATGGGCGTATAATACTCCATATCAAAATCCATTAAGTAATATGACGGACCAGTTGGAAAATCAAGATTTGGATATATATTTTTTTCTTTAACCATAATAGATTCTATTATTTCGTAGATCTCATACCATTTCCAATTTTTTTTCCACTCCGATAATTCTTTCAAACAATTTTTCATAGTAGGAACCCGAGAATCACCATTTTTATACACCCTGTGACCGAATCCCATAATTTTTTCTTTATTAGAAAGCTTTTTATAAGTCCAATTCTTAGCATATTTAGGGTCAGATATATCTAAGAAGCTTTGCATCACGGCTTCATTGGCCCCACCATGTAGAGGTCCTTTTAAGGATCCTATTGCGCCTGTGACAGCACTATACATATCTGATAATGATGATGAGATAACACGTGCTGTAAAAGTAGATGCATTAAAAGTATGTTCAGCATACAAAATAAGGGAAATATTAAATGATTTTATAACCACTTTTGGAGGAATTTGATCAAAACACATATGAAAAAAGTTTTCAGCTAGCGACACATCTTTCTTTGGAGATATTGTTTTAAGGTCATTTCTTATACGATAATGTGTTGCAATAATTAAAGGGATAATTGAAAGTAGGTGAACAGCTCTTCTATAGTTAATATCAATACTTTTATCTTTGAGGATATAGTCTTCTAATGAAAGAAAACTTACTGCCGTTCTTAAGGCATCCATTGGGCACGCATTTTTTAATAAATTTAGAAGTGATATTACTTCAGAAGAGAGATATCTGAATGATTTTTCGTAGTCTGTAAACTGATTTAATTGTGTGGGGTTTGGTAACTCTCCATGAAGGAGCAGATAGGCTATTTCTTCATATGAACAGGCTTCGGAAAGTTCCTGGATTGGATAACCATAATATATGAGGGAATTAATATCGGGATTAACTTTAGATATACTTGTACTATCGACAATTATACCTTCGAGCCCTCTATGAAGATCTGGATTTGGTAATTTGTTGACAGCACTCATAATTCATTCCTATAAAAATTGAGAATGCTCTGTAATAAAAAACACTTAATAAATACATTTGGCTATGAAAATATATAAAATTATTTAATTATTATAAATTATGATTGACTAGTACCCTACCTGTAATATTACCGTTTAACATTTTTTTAATATACTGTGGTAGTTCTTCGAGACTTGATTCTATGATATTTAACTTTGTAAAATCAATTTTCCAAACACTACTTAGCCTATTCCACAACATTGTTTTCTTATCTATTGGATAATCAGCTGATGCTACCCCCATTAATTGAATACCTCTCAATATAAATGGGAAAATGGATGTGTGGATCTCATTGGATTGAAGCATTCCACAGCAGGTGATTACACCTTCATCCAGTGTATTTTTAAGGGCTGTTTCAAGAATAGGGCCTCCCAACGTATCCAGGACTCCTGCCCATCTTCTCTTTCCAAGAGGTTTATCTGATACATCTATGAAATCATTCCGTAAAATAATATCCCTAGCTCCAAGTTGTTTTAGATAATTGAACTGAGATTTTTTTCCTGTTACAGCATAAATATGATAATTTAATTTGGATAAAATAGCGATAGCAATGCTTCCTACACCACCCGTTGCTCCTGTCACAATGATATCACCATTTTTGGGATTCAAACCAATCGATTCCATTTTATAAATTGAAATTGCAGCAGTTAAACCTGCAGTACCTAAGATCATACATTCTTTTAAGGATAATCCACTGGGTCGTTTTATGATCCAGCTTGATGGAACACGAATATATTGCCCATATCCTCCATATGTATTACATCCAAGATCGAAACCTGTTATAATTACTTCGTCACCCATTTTGAATAAAGGATTATCACTTTCTTCTATGATTCCACCAGCATCTATACCAGGAATATGTGGATAATTCTTTGTAATTCCTTTGTTACCTGTTGCGGATAGGGCATCCTTATAATTTAGGGAACTGTATTGAACAAAGATTAGCACTTCATGGGAAGGTAATATACTGAACTTTATACTGTTATCAACCTCTTGTATATAATTTCCTGAAGAATCCTCTTTTGCAACTAACGCTCTGAATAATCTCGTCATATTTAAAACTCATAACGTATATATAATTAAAACACCTTTCTATAGAATAATAAAAAATCTTTTAATAATTTAATGAACAAGTGTTTATTATTATAGAAATAAATGGTTTTATATTATGAATGACTGCAAATATAAGCAGAAGCATCAGATTCGTATAATTACAGCTACATCAATATTTGATGGTCATGATGCCTCGATTAATCTTATCAGAAGAATGCTTCAAAGTAAAGGTATCCATGTTATTCATCTTGGACACAATCGAAGTGCTCATGAGATTGTAGAAAGTGCAATTCAGGAAGATGTTCAGGCTATAGCAGTTTCATCATATCAAGGTGGGCACATGGAGTTCTATAAATATCTCTTTGATTTGTTGAATGAGAAGGGATATGGGTATATCAAAATATTTGGGGGTGGGGGAGGTGTCATTTTAGTCCATGAAATTGAAGAACTTCATAGATATGGAATATGTCATGTATTTTCTCCAGAAGAGGTTATAAAAATTAAAATGGATGGTATGATAGATGAAATAATGATTGAGTCAGATTATTCAACGATTCAAAATTATAATCCATTAGTAGAAAATATTTCTATCAAATATCCTGGTCATGTATCAAAATGGATAACATGTATAGAAAGTAATATTACTAAAGATGATTTACTGAATAAAGTTCTTGAGAAGAAACCACTTTTAAAATCTACTGTAGTTGGGTTTACAGGACCCGGTGGATCTGGAAAATCAACTCTTATTGATGAATTAGTATTTAGGTGGTTAAAAGATTATCCAAATGAATATATTGCAATTATTTCTATTGATCCTATTAAAAGTAAAACAGGTGGATCCTTATTAGGTGACAGAATACGAATGAATGCTATTTATAATCCTCGTGTCTTTATGCGATCATTAACTACTAACAAAAATTATAGTACACTCACAGACAATTTAGATATGATCATTAATGTCTTGAAGGTAGCTGGATACAATAAGATTATCATTGAAACGGCTGGTGCAGGACAATCTGATTCTCAGTTCGTGAAATATTGTGATTATATGATCTATATCATGACTCCAGAATACGGATCTGCTCTTCAGCTTGAGAAAATAGATATGCTGGATTATGCAAATATTGTTGTGATTAATAAATCAGATAAAATCGGTGCATTAGATGCCGTATTTGAAGTCAGAAAACAGTATCAAAGGAATCATCAGTTGTTTGATAAGCCAATGAATACAATGCCAGTAATTAATGTTATTTTGTCTCAATACAATAATGAAAGTATTAATAGAGCATATAGTATTATAGACAAATCTATTAAGCTTGAGAAAGTCATTATAACACCTTCTCCATCTGATGATCTAGTGAATGTAAATAAAATAATACCATCTGAAAGAGATCATTATTTATCAGAAATATCTAGACTTATTAGAAATTATAAACTGGATGTAAATGAACAGTCAACTATAGCAGATAATTTATATTCACTCAAACAGGCTATTTTAATATTAGAGAATGATAATTTAAGTATAGAAGAATTAAATCAGAAATATAATGAATTATCTGAAAGGCTTACAAAAGAAAATTGGGATATTATCAATAATTGGTCAGATAAATACAGGAGTTATCAAAATGATTCTTACAAATATCCTGTAAAAGAAATATTTCATGAGATTATTACTTCAACAAAATCCCTTTCAGGCATAAAAATACCAAAAATAACTCTCCCAAAGTACCATTCATGGGGTGAAATATTAAAATGGTCTCTACTACAAAATGTCCCAGGAGAATTTCCATTTACAAATGGTGTATATCCTTTCAGAAAAGAGAGTGAGGAAATCACTAGAATGTTTGCAGGAGAAGGAAATCCTGAGAGAACAAATCACCGTTTTCATTACTTATCAAAAAATTATAAGGCAAAAAGATTATCAACAGCATTTGATTCTCTTACATTATACGGTGAAGACCCCGAGATAAGACCAGATGTATTTGGTAAAATAGGAAATGCAGGGGTATCCATATCATGTTTGGATGACACGAAGAAATTATATTCAGGATTTGACCTCTGTGATCCATTAACTTCTGTATCTATGACAATTAATGGAGCTGCACCTGTCATTATAGCTTATTATTTTCAAACAGCAATTGATCAACAATGTGAAAAGTATATTATAGAAAATAACTTACAAAAGAAGATTCAGGGTAAATTAGATTCGATGAAGCAAAATTATATCAATTCTAATCAATATAACGCTCAGTTACCGGAAAATCATAACCAATTAGGTCTAATGCTTATAGGAACAACAGGAGATCAGGTTATACCTAAAGAAATATATGATCAGATCAAAATAAATACCCTCTCTAATATCAGAGGCACTATTCAATCTGATATTTTAAAGGAGGATCAGGCTCAGAATACTTGTATATTTTCAACTGATTTTGCTCTAAAGCTGATGGGAGATGTGGAAGAATACTTCATACAAAATAAGATAAAAAACTTTTATTCAGTATCAATTTCAGGATACCACATTGCTGAAGCTGGTGCCAATCCAATAACTCAACTTGCATTCACCTTGGCAAATGGTTTTACATATATTGAATATTATCTCTCGAGGGGTTTAAATATTGATGAATTTGCTAATAATATGTCATTCTTCTTCTCAAGTGGCATGGATCCAGAATATTCAGTAATAGGACGAGTTGCAAGATCCATATGGGCTAAGGCTATGAAATATTATTACAAGGCAAATTCACGTTCTCAAAAGCTCAAATATCATATTCAAACCTCAGGACGTTCTCTCCATTCACAAGACATTGAGTTTAATGATATAAGAACTACGTTACAGGCACTCTATGCTGTTCTGGATAATTGTAACTCACTCCATACGAATGCCTATGATGAAGCGATCACAACACCTACGGAGGAATCTGTTCGTAAAGCCCTTGCTATTCAATTAATCATTGACAAGGAATTTGGATTCATTAAGAGTCAAAATACACTTCAAGGTTCCTATTTCATAGACTATTTAACTGAACAGCTAGAAGAAGAGGTTCTAAAAGAATTTGATAGAATTAATCAGAGGGGAGGAGTATTACCAGCCATGGAAACAATGTACCAGAGAAATAAAATCCAAACAGAATCAAATGAATATGAAACTCAGAAAGAAAACGGGGTATTATCTAAAATAGGTGTAAATACTTTTATCTCTTCTGAAAAAAAACAGGAAAATCATACTATATCCATTTCCCGTTCTACAGAAGAAGAAAGGTATCAACAGGTTCAAAATGTTAATAATTTAAAGAAAAATAATAAAAAAATAGCTCAAATTCTATTAAATAATATAAAAAAGGCCTCCCAATCAGGTGAAAATCTCTTCCCTTCAATCTTGGAATCTGCAAAATATTGTTCTATAGGACAAATCACAAATGTATTATACGAAATTGGAGGAAAATATAGACGAAACATTTAACTATATAAATAATTATATATAACCCAAGTTGCTAGT
>DKAT01000044.1 GCA_002450905.1 Spirochaetia bacterium UBA6919 | reverse complement strand
CTAATTATGCAATGACTCTATTTTATACTAATGAATATTAATTTTGGCTGGATCTTTTGAAAATGGCGAGGGCGTTGGGTACAGGGACATTTCCAGGGATGTTCTTTTGGAAGTCTTTGTAACGCAAATATAACTGACTGGAGGACCCTCCATCCATATTGAGGGCATATTGACAGCCTACACCCCCCTTTTCTTTCGGTATGGCTAAAACTTTTGCGAGATCATCAGCATAGGCACTACTGTCCTCTGTTACACCAATAACGACATTATTATTTTGAGTGATAGCAATAAAAGTACGCTTTGCTGTTTGTTCCTTGAGCATTGGAATAGGTTTACCATTTTCAACAAGTCGCGGGCGTCCCTGGATAGCGAACGTGATATCTTTATCGTATTTTAAATCTTTTGTGTGTTGGATATATGGAAGATTATATTTTAAATAAAAGACCCCTCCATCTACATTACGGATTCCTTTAATCATTTTGCCTTTCTTCACCTGCATGCCCAGAGGACGTAGATTGGTATCAAAGAAACTTCCATTGGTAATGAGGAGTGATTTGCTGAGATCGGAATATTCGTTGGCTAAAAGGGATTTACGATTAAAATCTTTTGCGAAAAGGAGTTCAAAAATATATGTTTTAGGGTCACATTCGATGTAGAATATTTTAAAATCATCTCTTACAGAATATTTTTCTGTGGTAATATCAAGATAACGATAACTTAATCCTTCATCCAGAATGACTTCTTTGCCATGTTTTAAATTAAGATTACACCCCAGCAAGAAAATCGAAATAATATATATCCAAAGCTTACTCATAATCATAACTTAATCAATGAATGAACTATTCATTAGAATATCGACGAATTCCCTGTATAATCAATATGTTTTGTTATAATAAAAATATCAAAAAAAAAATATTTCGTCATAATATTCTTTTATTTCCTAACAGCTCTATAAGATATAATGTTACTGGGCAGAAAATAAATTATCATTAATAAAACTATTATAAAATAATTTGCTTAAATGAAAAGAACTTGTTAAATTTATATCTTACCTTTAAAAGCATATTTATTAATTATAGAAGTAGTTATGTTAAGATTAGTTGAGAAAGCAAATGTATTGATGGAGGCGCTCCCCTTTATCAAAAAGTTTTATGGCAAGACAATGGTGATTAAATACGGTGGGAGTGCGATGATTGATAAAGGATTGAAAGATACTGTAATTCAAGACATCATTTTGATGAAGTATGTTGGTATAAATCCTGTGATTGTCCATGGTGGAGGGAAAAATATCAGTGATCTTATGAAGAAATTAGGGAAAGATGTGGTTTTTCTCGATGGACTCCGTGTGACAGACAAGGAAACAATGGATATCACTGAAATGGTCCTTACTGGTGCAGTGAATAAAGAGATTGTATCTTTATTAAATCTTCATGGGGGTAAAGCTGTTGGGATATCAGGAAAGGATGGGATGCTTATCCAAGCTAAGAAAAAGGTGATTGACAAGACAAAGGATTACGGATTCGTGGGAGAGATTACAAATATAAATCCTGGTATTTTAGAAGTACTAGATAGGGAAGGTTTCATACCTATTGTATCTCCAATTGGATTTTCTGAAGATGGCCATACGTATAATATTAATGCAGATAGTGTTGCAGGTGAGATTGCAGGTGCTCTGAAAGCAAATAAACTACTGCTCCTAACTGATATTCGTGGTGTTTGTTCTGATAAAAATGATGATACAACACTTATTCCTACACTAAATATCAATGAAATTCCTGATCTACGGAAGAAAGGAATTATAACAGAAGGAATGATACCCAAAATGGAGTCCTGTGAAAAGGCATTTCAACAGGGAGTTGAGAAGATTCATATAATTGATGGAAGAATTCCACATGCTCTTATCCTGGAGATATTTACTGAAGGTGGAATTGGCACACAAATAGTACATAATTAAGGATGGATATATTAGTGAAATCTGAGGACTTGATAAATAAAGATCAGATCTATGTTTTACCCAATAGTAAACGTTATAATCTCACTCTGGTTAGGGGAAATGGGGCATATGTATATGATGCCGAAGGGAATGAATACCTTGATTTCCTTGCTGGAATTAGCGTTTGTAATTTTGGCCACTGTAATCCAAGGATTAATCAGGTAATTAAAGATCAGCTCGATAAATTGATCCATACATCTAACCTCTACTATACAGAAAATCAACCTGAACTAGCTAGAATGATTTCGGAGATATCTTTTCCTGGACGTACTTTTTTTTGTAATAGTGGTACAGAGGCTAATGAAGCGGCATTAAAGCTTATTCGTTATCGTGGAAATAGTATTAGTAAAGGAAAAAATATTATATTATCATTGACAGGCTCATTTCATGGCAGATCTTCTGGTTCTCTTGCACTCACAGGACAAAAAAAACACCAGGAAGGATTTGAACCTATTTTACCCAATGTATTTCATGTTCAATTTGAAGATATCAATGATCTGAAAAAGCATTTTAACGATGATATTGCTGGAATCTTTATGGAACCTATACAGGGAGAAAGTGGTGTTCACCCCATTTCAAAGGAATTTGCTGTAGAAGTCCGTCGCCTCTGTGATCAATATGACGCTCTATTAATATTTGATGAAATACAAACGGGTCTAGGGCGTACTGGTACTTATTTTGGTTATGAGCACTTTGGGATAATCCCTGATGGATTTACCCTTGCAAAATCATTAGCTAATGGACTCCCTATAGGAGCATTCCATATAAAAGAATCTTTTAAAGATTTTCTGCCACCTGGTAAACACGCTAGCACATTTGGTGGAAATCCTCTTACAACCAGAGCTGGAATAGAGGTCATTCATATTTTGTATGATGGACTATTGAATCACGTTCAGGAAATGAGCAAGTTACTTATTCAATCATTGGAATCCCTTAAAAATAAATATAAATTAATAATTGATATCCGTGGAAGGGGTCTTATGATTGGAATTGATTTGTCTGTTCATTCAAAAGACTTTTTAGATAATGCTCACAGTGAAAGATTATTGTGTAATGCCATTGGGGACCATACAATCCGTTTTCTTCCCCCGCTGATTATTACTCAAAAAGAAATTGATTTATTTAATAATAAAGTAGACCATATCCTATCTAAATTATTATAAAGGAATTTAAATGAATCTTGTGTCACTAAAAGAATGGGATAAAGAAAATATTGAAAGTGTCATTGACAAAGCTATATATATAAAAAATCATCAATCTGAATTCCACAATACCCTCCCAAAAAAATCCATGGCAATGTTATTTCAGAAAACATCCACAAGAACACGCGTCTCATTTGAAGTAGGGATGACTCAACTTGGAGGCCATGCTCTGTTCATAGAATGGAGGAATAGTAATTTTGTTCTGTCTGAGATTAAGGATGAAATACGTTACCTCTCTCGAAATGTGGATATCATTATGGCTCGACTTTTTAAAAATGAAGATATCCTTACTCTCTCAAAATATTCAAGTGTACCGATGATCAACGGCTGCTGTGAAAAGTTTCATCCTTGCCAGATCCTTACTGATTTCCTTACTATCAAAGAGAAATTTGGAAAGCTAAAGGATGTAACCCTTGTTTATACTGGTATCCACAACAATGTATGTAATTCATTGATACTAGGTGCTTCAAAAGTTGGTATCAATCTAATCCTTGTAACACCAGAAACCCATAATCCTTGTATGGATCAGGATGTATTAAATATAATGGATAATAATCCTAATATAACAAAGATGGGCAGCCTGAAGAAAGCTGTAAAAAATGCCGATATCGTATACACAGACAGTTGGATTGATATGGAATACTTTAATGATCCAGCATTTGAACAGGAAAAACAGCGAAGAATCAAAACGATGATGCCATGTCAGATTAATAAAATGAACCTAATAGAGAGTAAAGCCCTTATTATGCATGATATGCCAATTCACGAAGGCTACGAAATAACGCGTGAGATGATTGAAAGCGATCGTTCTATTATATTTGACCAGAGTGAGAACAGGTTACACGTCCAGAAAGCTATAATTCTTAAACTATTAAATGTTTTTTAGTATATTTTACCTTGAAAAGTAGATATGAATATACTATCTTAATAAAAAATTAAATAAAAAACGGCTGGAGTTCCCATGAGATATTTCTTAATTATTGCTATATCCCTTATTATCATCTATTCTTGCAGCGATAAAACTACATCTCCTGAAAAACCTGAAAAATACGTGGAAGAAAAACCAGTTAAAAAGGGAAATACCCTTATCAAAAAGGAAAAGATAACCCAGGGAGATCGAATCATTGGTTATAAGTATGTTCCTTATGTTGATGAGGTTATTCATGGTACTGAGAAAGGAAAATTTATTTATGGTCCTAGCAAAGGGCAGACTTATACGATTCAATGGCGTAAAGGTAAACGTCATGGCTTTGTCATAAATTATTATAATAATGGGAATATTCGAGAGAAAATTCCTTACAGAGATAACAAGCCACATGGAAAGGAAATCGGTTACTATATTGATAAGAAAATTCGATATATCGTTAAATGGCGCTATGGCCTTCTGATTGGATTGGCACAATCCTATTATAAAAATGGACAGGTACATATTGAACAGCGTTTCAAACGAGGAAAGCGTGTTGCTCCTGTAAAATGGTATTATGACAATGGCGAGCCTTGGAAGTATATCCCATACAAAAATAATTTAATTCATGGTCTTGTAAAATGGTTCTACAAGAGTGGAAAAAAATGGATAATAGTACCATATCGTGCTGGAAAGAAACATGGCGTTGAAAAGTCATATTATCCTAACGGACGCTTAAAATATATCATGCCATGGAAAAATGGACTAAAACATGGTTTATTTAAAAGATATGGTCTCAATGGACGACTGGCTTATATGGCTTATTACCAAAATCATTTAAAAATTAAAGAAAGAAAGTATAATGATGCTGTTCTACCCATTGAAAAAAAACGATAATATAATTCTTCTGCTATTCAATAAAATACTGAGGTTCCAATGAATATTCTCATTACGGGTGCAGCAGGTTTTATCGGCTCTAATTTAGCTGAAAAACTTTGTCAGAATAAAAATAATAAGATATATTGTATTGATAATTTTAATAATTTCTATGACCCAACCATTAAACGTCAAAATATTAATAATCTATTAAAAACTGATCAATTCATATTGTTCGAAAACGATCTCACTGACTACCCTGCCTTACAAAAGATTTTCAACCAATATTCCTTTGATGTCATTATTCACCTAGCCGCTATGGCCGGCGTACGCCCCAGTATCCTGAATCCAAGGCTATATAATGATGTTAATATTAAAGGAACTCTCCATCTCCTTGATTTATCTAAGGATCACAACATTAAAAACTTCTTGTTTGGCTCCTCTTCTTCTATTTATGGAGAAAATAAAAAAATCCCCTTTTCAGAAGAAGATTTTGTAGATCATCCTATATCTCCTTATGCTGCCACAAAGAAATCAGGGGAGCTCCTCTGTCACACATACCATCATCTCTATAAAATGAACATCGCTTGCCTGCGATTCTTTACAGTATACGGACCCAGACAACGACCTGATCTAGCTATCCACAAATTCACCCGTCTTATCTATGAAAGAACAGAAATCCCGGTCTTTGGCGACGGAACAACAAAGCGAGATTACACCTATGTTGATGATATCATTGACGGAACAATTAAAGCAATGGAATGGGTAATAAGGCAAGATCATCCAATTTATGAAACATTCAATCTTGGTGAATCCCAGACTGTTGAACTAAAATACCTTATCTCCCTCATAGAATCCTCACTGGAAAAGAAAGCCAAAATCAATCAACTCCCAATGCAACCAGGAGATGTACCCATCACCTATGCCAACATCGATAAGTCCAAAAGAATTCTTGGCTACACTCCTAAAACAAAGATCGAAACAGGTATACCTCTATTTGTACAATGGTTTAAAGAATACAATAAAATTTCATAATAAATTATACAACATCTGTTGAAAGCATAACTCCTTATCCGATAGCAGATCTCAACAGGGGATATCATATTCATCCCCACTTAACACTTTTAAGGAGAATAAAATGACTTTAAATAAAGAAACAAAACCTATTGTAAATCAATGGTTAATCAAAGAAACACCTCTTGACCTTATTAAAACACCCAATAGGATAAGACAGTCAGCAGATATCAATCTAATTAATGATCTTGCAAAAAGTATTCACCAGTCAGGGTTGCTCAATCCAATTATCATTACAGAAGATTTTCAACTGATGTCAGGGGAAAGACGATTCACAGCATATAAATTATTAAATGAAAAATATCCTGGCGAATATGAATGCATTCCATGCCGTATTGTTAATGACAACCAACAATCAAACTATATACCCATCATAGAAAATATTCAAAGAGAATCTCTCACAATATTAGAAGAATGTTATAGTTTATATACCCTTATCCAATCACTTAAAATAACCAGTGCTGAACTGGGAATATTTATAGGAAAATCAGAAGTATACATTGAAAACCGATTACGTTATCTCAAAATACTAGACGGGATAAAAAAAAGATTTAAACAGTTCAGATTAACTCCAGAACAGGTATTAGTTCTGGAAAGCTTATCAGTAAGCAAAATATTATTACTCCGCCCGCTAACATCCCATTGGTCGGATAAAGAATCCTATGATTTGTTAGTTCAAATACTGGAAGAAGATTTATCTGTAAGAAAAATTAGAGAACTCCTCACAACCCATAATGAGAAGAATATACAGAGAAGATTAAATCAGGAAAGTAGTGAAAATGAGTTAACAGAAAAGGATTCAGAAGAAGACGAAACAAATCTCCCTCAATTGAAGGAAGTGGAAAAGTCATTCAGTCAATCCTCAAAAAAATCGATTGTTCCAATCAAAATATCAGAAACTACCATGTATGAAATAGTTGATCTATTAAAGGATAAGCTGAATATTCAAATAAAAAATGAAAAGACATTTCGTAATAACCTGATAAAACTCCTGAGCAACCATGCCATATACCTAACCAGATGAAAATTAAAAAAAGGTCGTTGAGCTTAGTCAAAACGACCTTTCACTCAAGGTGTTCACCCTCATCCCGTTTATTTCTTGCAAGGAGGATTAATACGAAACCGCTTACAAATCACAATAATCGTAAATATTACTCCATAGATGAAATCATTTAAACTACTTACAATTTCTGAACTAAAGGGTTCTAAATTATCTTTAATTTCAGTTAAATATATAAATATTTCTATGATGAGACAATAACTCGAAATAGATAATAATAATATGCCTAGAGTACGTTTCCAAATTATAAATCTCACAATAGCCATTGCACTGATAAGAGTAGTAAGAGCTAAGTAAATTATGAATCCTATGACAAGATATTTATTTTCTAAATCTATATTTGACATAAATATAAAAAATTAATGGCTACTATAAAAAGTCCTGAGTAGATAAATAAAAAGATACTAAAGAATTTGTAAAATCCATTTTCTTCTTTAATGCCTATTTTTTGTAATTTAAATAATTGTGGATTAATAAAATATTCTCTTGCTATGCTTCTGAAAAGAAAATAAATAGGAGATAAATATATTATAATTCTTAAAATTGTAATATAATAAAATGATGAATATACAATCATATAAATATCCAGCCTAATACGGTGATGGATGCTGGTCGTTTTAAAATCTTTTCTTCCATAAAATGTTTACAAAATCCTTATTAAAATGCTTAAATACTGCTATTCTCCTAAATAATATTCTATTCAATTAAGAAAATCAATTTTATCTTAAAAAAAATTTCGATGAAGAAAAATCCCATTCAAATTATATCCAATAAGCGATATCTTGAGAAAAAGACAAAATATTAATTTATAGGCACTAAGATGAAGAACAATCGGAATTAAAAATTCTGATTCCGGTACTGTTTCGTGTCAACAATTGGCTAATACTATAAGGATATTAAAAACACATAAGATGTTATTAGTAATTATCCTACAGAAAATAATAAAAATGACTTGTATAAAGCATTCCGTTTCACTATTTTATTTAAGTTATCTTTACAAACTAAGAGGAATTTATGGAACACACCGTTGGAATCTATATTCTACTCATCGGGATAGCTTGTTTAGTTGGAATTATTACCAAATGGCTCACCCAATTGCCCTATACCATTGCTCTAACTCTGGTTGGAATTGCCTTAGCAGTCCTTCCCCTTGGAATAGATATTAAACACACGGGTTTTAGCAAAGACCTTGTCTTCTATGTCCTCCTTCCCCCTTTGTTATTTCAAGGCGCCCTCCATATGCAGTTGGATAGATTAAAAAAACACTCTATAGCGATAACAATATTTGCCACTATAGGCGTAATTGGATCAACATTTCTTATTGGTTATTTCACACACATTTTTGGAACCTTTGGAAAAGCCCCGTATCTAATCGCACTCTTATTTGGTGCCCTTATCTGCACTACAGATCCTGTTTCAGTACTGGCTATCTTTCGTCAATGTGGTGCTCCTTCTGATCTGAAATACCTTGTTGAAGGAGAATCCCTATTTAATGATGGAACAGGGGTGGTTATCTTTACAATAATCTTGGAAATTGTTACTGGAACATCCGGAAAATCAGTAGAAATATCCAAAAGTATTTTGGAGTTTGTTAAAGTGAGTTTTGGAGGAGCTATCATAGGTATTGGAATAGGATATATCAGTTTCTATATTTTAAGACGTCTTACTGATCATTTATTAGAGAACGCGATTTGTCTTGTCGCCTGTTATGGAGCTTTCTGGATGGCAGAATCAATGCATTTATCCGGGGTAATTGGTGTAGTAGCAACAGGATTGATGATTGGTAATTATGGACGACGCTTAGCAATGAGCCCCAAGACAATTATGACCATTGAAACTTTCTTTGAATCTATTGATTTTCTGATCAATTCTCTCTTATTTATTCTGATAGGGTTAGAATTGAAAGCAATTGGTCATGAGAAGTTACTAGAAAATACTTTAGCAATTGGATTGGCTATTCTCGCAGTAATCATAGGAAGATTATTAGTAGTGTATCCACTGTTCTTTGCTACCTACAAAACTGGTGGAAATAAATATCCCATTAGCTGGTCTCATATTATCTTCTGGGGAGGGTTAAGAGGTTCAATTCCTATAGCTCTGTTATTAGGACTTCCAAACCACCCATCCATTGAACCTTACAGGACATCTTTACTGGTCATCGGTTTTGGAGTTGTCTGTTTCTCATTGATTGTACAGGGAATAACAGTAAAACCACTTATATCAGCCTTGAAAATAGGAACAGATCAGCAGGATATCCAGAATGACCCAGGCCATTCGCAGGAAGGTCTATCTTAATTTTTTATGTTTTACGAACTACAAGGACTGGGCAGGGTGCTTTTCTAATTGTTTCCTCTGCTGTACTTCCTAAAAGTACCCGTCCAATTCCTGAATGTCCGTGAGTCCCCATTACAATAATATCAAATTTATTATCTCTGGCATATTCTGCTATTCCATCATCTACATCGTCGTTTTTAACAATCTCACTATTGTGAGGAATATTCGCAGGAATTGTTGAGATGAGATTTGCCAGATCTGTCTTGTCATCCACATCATAGTAACTTGTCATACTGAATGTAGAAACGTGAGGGATCACATGGATAAGTGTTAAACTACCGCCAAACTTTTCAGCAATATCAATAGCATGGTTCAAAGCCTCTTTACATCCTTCTGAGAAGTCCACTGGACAGAGTATTTTTTTATAATTTATCATAGTAACCTCGATGTCTAATATCTATAAATATCATGAAATCTATAAATTATTACTTTATGAAGAACATGAATGTTAATAATATAAATATCGGTATCAATATCCCGATGGAATATGCCATATACCCAAAGAAACTGGGCATTTTGATTCCGCGTTCTTCAGCAATGGCTTTCACCATAAAATTGGGCGCATTTCCAATATAGCTATTGGCTCCCATAAATACCGAACCGCAAGATATGGCTGCAAGCAAATTAAACTCCTTAACCACTCCAGCAACATCGGTACCTAAAACAGATTTAGCTAGTTCTAAAAATACAAGATAGGTTGGAGCATTATCCAGAAAGGAAGATAAGGTTCCTGACATCCAGTAGAATTGCCAAGGCTTGGTCACACCCAGTTCTGGGCCATGAAGATCCAGTAAATATAGTGTGGGTACCATACATGCAAATATTCCCGCAAATAACACCGCCACTTCTTTGATAGGAAACCAAGTAAATTCATTATCCCTTCTAATCTGACTCTTAGTTCCAGACACCAATAAGGACAGAATCATCATAAGAAGCATAGATCCTTCCTGAGGGCCAATAACATATTTATTCCATGTGATGTCAGGAAAAGCTTTTGTTATATATCCCTGACCCAAGATGGATAGCACTACACCAACCAAGAAAATAAACTGCACTGATCCTTCAATCTTCAAAGGTTCTTTCGCTGTATTTTCTGGATCCTGTTTAATTAGCCCACTCTTCACTTCCTTATTATAGATCATCGTATCCCAGAAAAAGAATATTACAAGAAGTATGGAGCAAGCAATGAGCCATTCAAAAGCCAAATTAAATGTCCAGGTAAAGGGGACACCTTTTAAATAACCAAGGAATAAAGGTGGATCACCAAGAGGGGTTAATAGCCCCCCTATATTACTGACAATAAAAATAAAGAAAATAATTATGTGAACTTTCTTTGAGCGATGCTGGTTTGCACGAATCAGAGGTCTTATGAGAAGCATCGATGCCCCTGTGGTTGCCATAAAACTGGCTAATACAGCACCAATTGCTAAGATCATAGTATTTAATATAGGCTTACCAACAAGGGTACCACGTATAAAAATCGCTCCTGATATGGTGAATAACGAGGCGAGGAGAAGTATAAATGATACATAATTCTTAAATTCCTCCCAAGTGTGATGCCTCATCTGATCATTTAAGAAAAATACCGATACAATGACCATTGGAACACAAAATACAAATAAACTAATCTTCCAGTAGTTGTGATGCCAGAAATCCGGGGCAAATAATGGGAATAACGCTATAGATAATAACATGAGAATAAATGGAATAGCCCAGAGCTTTGAAATAGGGGGTAATTTTGAATGCCCACCTGAAGCCTTGTGACTACTCTTATCATGATTTGCATCAGATGCTTTGAATACCTGTGGATAATTATTCTGTGAGCTAATTGTATTATTTTCTGCATTGGCTTTACTAACATTAACTCCAAGAAAGATGAAACTTAACATGAAAGACAATAACAGGGCATACACACACTTCCGAACTAATCTCATAAAAATACTCCTTAATCCAACAACTCTATTTAAAGATTACAAAACACATCATCTTTTAAATGATGATTATACAATATAAATATTTTTTTTTATAATGTCCAATGATTCATAATATTTTTGAAAATACTTTTTCTGCCGATATTAATTTAAATTTGTAAATTCTTGTTGACTTCAAATAAAATCTATTTAAATTTCAATTTATGTGTGGTTATAAAAAAATACTCAGTGGCTTATTATTTCTTATAATTATAGGTATTGCTATAGCTTATTACTATCACTACCTAAATCAAACCTATGAGCATCCCGTCAAACATATTTCAGATGATGAAATCTTATCAGAAGGTGTAAAATTCGGAAAACTACTTTCAATCGCCTTATCACCCATCAGAATCAATCCACTCCTACCAATAAATCATATCAACAAATCAAGTGAGATTATTAAACACCGTTTGAAGTTTTATAAGCCTGTTATGAAAAAATTAATGAGCGACCCTGTTGTTATAAACCATAAGATAAGCCCTCTGGATGTCCAATTATTCTTTATGGATGATACATTACGAAATGACGATAGTTCTTCTGAAGTACTAGTGGATATGGAAGCACAGAAGTATATTTATAACCTGATCCCAAAAGATTTATGGTATCTCACAAAATATGCAAAAATTATGAAAAGACCTGCTAGCAAAAACGCCTGGGTGAATCCCTACTCCTTATTTCTTTCAGAAGATTCATATAAAACAGGGCTTGAATTCGTAAAGAAACATAAATCCTTATTGGACAAGACAGAAAAAAAATATGATGTGCCCTATGAATACTTCACGGCAATTCTGTTTGTTGAAACTCGTTTTGGTAAAATCACTGGTGATTATCATGTATTTAGTGTTTACAATTCATTGTATCACTTTGATGAAGAGAAATTCTATGACCGTATGATCACACTGAATCCTATATTAAATAAACTTCCCTCTCAAAACAATTACAATACCACATTTTGGACAGATCCGCTCTTCATGGCATTCATCCAACCACTAAATTTTACATCAATAGTTATTAATTCCCAAAACAACAAAACCTTACCAGGTACTAGCGAATCTACCGATAATTCTCAAAAAAATGATAATATTACTGAAAATAAAAATGAAATCAAAAATAAAGCTCTTCCAAACTATCAAACATTAAAAGTAAAATTTGATAAGCTCCTTCAGCACAGAATAAACTGGGCATATACAGAGTTAAGAAGCCTTCTCATCATGGCTCATAAGTTTAAATTAGATATTCATACACTGCATGGTTCATGGGCTGGTGCATTTGGGCTATGCCAATTCATTCCATCCAGTTATATAAGATTAGCCCGAGATGGAAACAAAGACAAAATAATCGATCTCTACAACCTTGATGACGCTCTGGCAAGTACAGCACATTATTTAAAAAAATCTGGTTTAACTCCTAATAATCGAAACACCATACGACACGCAATTTATCTTTACAATCACAGCACGGAATATGTTGATATCGTTGAAAAGTACGCACTCACCTTAAAAAAACGGGAACGCGAATTAGAAACAAAAGAGGAATGATCTTTCACTTTGAATAACCAACGATGGATACTTATCATCCTCTCTTCCTACCAGCTAATATACGGCATTGTCCTGCTCATTGTATCTCTCACTAAATATCAATGGTTTATTCCGATACCAATAAACTCCTACCACGGAAATATTACTTCCATCTACATCATTGAATTCCTTATCCTCTCAACTGGATTTATATATGTCTTTTCAACTCTGTCAATCTTTCTTTGGGGATCGAAAGGAAAATTATTATACATTACAGCATTCATCTTAGGAATAGTCTTGCATATAACTCAATTAGATGTCTTACTCAAGCTAAATGAATTCTCTAACTATATAAATCCTTTTTGGCATAGTATCCTGCAAATGATTCCACAAAATAATATCGACACCGAATTAATCAAACAATTAAATCTCATTGATCTTTCTCATACTACTATTTATTTATTTATGACTTGGTCCATCGGTATGATAGGACTAAATATTTTATGTGTATACCTGATATCCAGAACAGAAGATAATATATTCAACTCACTCGATGTAATATCCTACTTAAAAACCTTTTTTAAAAACATAACTATTCAAAATACTAATAGGGCAGAGAAAATTAATAAATTTCTGCTCATTTCTTTTATGATTGGAGCTTATTACTCATTTACCCTCAGTATTACCCACTGGATGGTCTTTAAAGAAATAAATATTTTTTACCCCTTCCTCTCTAAACTTGTTATTTTTCTAATTCTCTTTATTTTATCAATATTGATATACAATAAAAATATGAATGGAATACGATATTCAATACTGTCATTCGTGCTTTTGATATTCTACTCCATCTATTCCCTATATAAATACCCTGAGCCCTTTATTACATATGATAAATACAAAAATATTCTTGTTAAAAGTCATATCTGGCTACACATCTACCTAATTGGAGAATTAATTTTCCTTTTCTACTGCATGATATTATCCTTAGTCACCATGCAATTAATTTTGATTCATAAAAATATTTTAATGATTTTCAAAGATGAAAAAAAAGATTATATTTTATAACATGGAGAGCTTATGAGTGATAAATCTATTAATATTACAAATATATTGTGCCCAATTGATTTTTCAGAATATTCCTTTCATGCTCTAAATTATGCTAAAACACTATCCCAGCAATTTAAATCCACGCTGCATTTGTTACACATCTTACCTACTCTACCTTTCAGCCAGGTTCCCTATCACTATCATGACGATATCTTGGATCTGGAAGAAAAAGCATTGCTTACTGCAAAAGAAGAACTGCTAAAGGTCTTAAAGGAGAAAGTACCCTCTGAGCTCAACTCAAAATGGGATGTTATTAAAGACGACGCACCATTCTCAGGCATAATAGAATATTCTAAGAATAATAATATCGATCTTATTGTAATGGCTACTCATGGTTATAGTGGATTTAAACATGCTATCTTCGGCAGCACTACTGAGCGGGTGATAAGACAATCTCCTTGTCCTATCCTTACAGTAAAGCACAATGAACATGACTTCGTTAAAAATAAATAGTTAAGGGATAAATATTCATATATTTCATTACCGATTATTGGATGAAATAAAAAAATTATAAAAAAAATTAAAAAATTACTTGAAAACACTCAAAAATGTGATATAATTGCTAATATGATGAAAAAAAGTACAATTATAACTCTTAAAGCTATCTTCTCATTTCTTATATTGTTAATGTCTTGTTCAGGAAAAGAAAATGTCATAGAGGTTTACAAGGAAGACAATAAAGAAGATATCAAAGAAGTCGAAAAACCCATTCCACAGGAAGAATTAACTTCAAAATATTACACCCGTTATAGATACTTAAGAAATAAAGTCCTCACTTTCCGCGATCGCGATCAAATCACTGAACAAGATTCAAAACTAAAATTTAAATCCTACAAAGTCTTTTATAATAAAAAAGAACAAATCGCCATCATTGAAACTTATAAAAATGGTATCATCCTTAAAAAGCAAATTTATAATCCTGAAACAGGACAAATAAATAGAATCGAATATTTTAAAAATGGCGTCCTGATTCGGTATTCTATAAATCACTATGATAAAGAGACAAAGCAACTCACCAAACAAGCAATTTTTAACAAAAATAATAATTTGATTCAAACCAATAATTATGAATATGGTGAATTAATAAATGTAAATCATTATAAAAAAGAGAAAGTAGTCAAAACACTTATCTACTCCGGTGATGAACTGGATATCACAAGAATTTATGACACTAATGGTAATCTCATCCAGGAAGACGGTAAGTACGATGATAATAAATATAAATATACTTTAAAATTCTTTTACAATAAAAATGGTATCCTAAAAAAAGTCGAATATTTCAAAAATGGAAAACTCGCTGAAATCCATTCCTACAATAAAAATGGAAAACTCTTTAAGATAGAAAAATACAATAATAATGGCACCATCAACAAAACCATTAAAATAGATGATTCAGGAAGTCCTGTTGAAACTTCGACGGCTAAATAATTGCTGAATTATATTTTATGTTATAAAATTATAATTAATCACGTTTGTATAATAATTTAATAATACTTTATGGAGTGTAAATCTATGAAAAAAATATCACTAATTATTCTGGGCTGCTTATTTCTAATCCCAGGCTCCCTAACTTCTAATGATACATGTGGAAGAACAGCTTCAATACGTTACGTCAAAGGTACAGCTTATAGAACAATAAACGGTCGTTGGGCACAAATTTATAGACCAGGCAGTGTCCTTACCCAAAATGATTACCTCAAAACTGGTTCCAATTCACGTGTAGAATTACGCTTTGATGATGGCTCCCTTGTGCAAATCGGTAGCAACTCAACAATCTCTCTTTCCCAATATAATCGTACCAACACAGGTAGAAATGCAGATATCAGATTACAAAACGGTTCTATATACGCAAATGTCAGACGTCTAAGAAGAGGACACAATTTTAGAGTCACTACTGCCTCAGGTGTTGCTGGTGTCCGGGGTACTAAATTCTTTGTCAGTCTTGATCAAAAAAAGACTATGAAAGTTGAGGTATACAAAGGAAAAGTAGAAGTCTCAGCCAAAGATGCAAAAGTCCTCGTTAATAAAGGGCAACAAACTCAAGTAAAATATGGAAATACACCTGATAAACCAAATAGTCTTACTTCTGAAAGAAGGATTGAATGGTCTCAAGACGAAGATGAATAATTATTTATAATCTTACCCTGGAGGCTCTGCTTCAGGGTAAAATTATCTTCAATCTATAAATAATTTTATACTAAGTATAAAATTACCATCCTTAAAGGGCAAAAAATACTATACCTCTCATAGCGTTGCAATGGTGAAAATCAAATCCGTCATCAATGAAGATATATTATTTCAGTATTTAAAAGAACAAACGTCCCCTGTTCTTGAAAGTACCCTCATAAGGGAATTTTTCCCTCATGTTAAGGATCGCTCCATGAGAGATCTGGATTTAACAATCGTCCAAATACATTTTATTTTATACCATAACCTTCACAAACTAGCATTATCTCTCCTTCAATCTGATTATTTTTTACATATATATTATATTTATATTTATCTTTTTAAAAAACCTGACCCTACTTTCTGTCCATATTTTAATGAAAAAAACAAGCGATTTTGTCTTTCTGAAAAAAGCATTGAAGAATTATACTGCCCATATCATCAAAACAAAGAAAAAAAATTAAGTCAAAAACAAATTCTAAAACACAAAGGGATTTCAGGATACTATTTAGATGGTAATAACTTCGATTTATTAAATGCAGAATACCCTGAATTCATTGACCAAGCAAATAAAATTAAAAATATTGCTATTTATTATCCAGAATTAAAAAAACATTATGATATCTTTGATCTTGAAAACGGCTCCTCATTTGATAAAGTACAAACAAAATATAAAATCCTGGCAAAAAAATATCATCCCGATATTAATAACTCCCCGCATGCTTACAGCAAATTTCAAAAAATTACGGAAGCTTATAATTATCTTAAAAAATTTTTAAACTCATATAATAAATCTCTTTGATATTATAATTTTTAAATATCACATATGAAAAGTGGCCTTAAATCTCCTTAAACAAATTATTCTAATATTTTATGGCAATTTATCCAAAATAACAAAACAATAAAATGTTATCCTTGACTATAGATATAATATCAGTTACTTTTATAATAGATATGGTTTATTATTTTATCAAAAGGAGATGTTATGTTTATTACAAAAAAATCTTATGTCCAGCTATTAATTTTTATTATCATTACAACTGGAGTATTTTCCTGTGGTACAGCAACTAATTATAATTTTCCGCCAGATCCAATATCCCATAATCCAAGTATTGATTCTAAATCATCTATCATTGGGATATGGTATAGAAAATTCTATGCATACGATAAAACATATAAAAAAAGAGTATTAAGTGAATTATGGGAATTCCGCGCCGATGGAAAGCTCGTGATAAATCGTAAATCCATTTGGTATTGGGAACATGTTTCAGATAATATTTTTAAATACACCATCCCATCTGTAGGTTCAAATTACATCAAATGTATATTTCGAGGTAATGATTTGATGTATCTTGGAATTAATAGAAAAAAGCACTGGTTCATGTTCAGAAGATTCACAACCTATTAAAGTTAAGTTGGTGTCTTTGTTTCTGTAAATATCTATAAAGATTTAAATAATACCAAGCTAGTTGAGTTGTATTTCAAATGATTAACTCTATATTGATAATCTTCTGATTTTAAAATAGCAAACGGGTGGTTTGACTCCACCATACACCTGCTGAATTAGAAGATTTTGGTTTCAAATTTTAAAGATTATTAGTATATATGAACTGTCTCATTTAAAATTATCAAAAAATCTGATAGACGATCTTTCAATAATTATTATTTTATTAAATCTAAGATTTAATTGAGAATGTCAGGTGTTAAATTAAATGACATGCATTTTTTGATAAACAGATAATCAACTTCTTTAATTAACCGCTACATTAGATGCATGGGTAAATATTATGGAGGGTTAATTTTAATGAATAAGGAAAATACCATCGATCGGATCTCTGAAAAAAGAAATAACACTCGTCACAAAATATTCTGGACGATCATTCAAAAAAATCCACAGGATAAACGTATTAATGCCCTGGGGTATCTGTTAAATATCAGTGAGACAGGCATCAATATATGGATTGATAAAAATCAAAATTTTGATGATAAAGATTTCAATATCATCCTGCAACCACCTGATGGAATAGAATTTGAACCCATTGATATGAATGTACACCAGGTCTGGACAAAAATCCACGAAGACGATTCTCTCATCGAAATGGGATGTTCATTTAATGAGCTAAATGATGTTCAAAGAAATAAAATTCAGGAATTAGCAAAACACGAAAATAAACGCCTCGTTCTCAAAGGGGCTATTATGATGGATTCATAAATTCATTAACCTAATAGAGATGATATTCCAATTTTATAAAATGCTAATGTTATGATTTTTTTTTGAGTACAAATTTATTTATTTTTATAATCATTTTCCCCAAGTCTTGTACTTCAATGTTCTTCTCAGGAATAGATTGATTTAAACATTTATATTTTTTCCCTTACTTCTCCCATGTTTTTCCCATAAAGAGAGTGATTGATCGTTAATTATCACAATTTTGAAGGCTTATATTAATTTTAGTTATTAACTTCTGATATATTCAGATTAAAATGCTTTCGTATCGATTTCCAAAGCAGTAAACGCTGCTATATTGACGATATTCTCAACAGAACACCCCCTTGATAAAACATTTACTGGTTTCTGAAGCCCAAGTAGTATAGGCCCTATAAGTTCTGCTTTTCCAAGATGTTCCATTAATTTATAACATATATTTGCTGAATGAAGTTCTGGAAATATCAAGATATTCGCCTCACCTCCTTTAATCCTTGAAAATGGAAATACTTCTTCCATTATTGTGGGTGAAATCGCTGTATCAGCTTGCATCTCTCCATCGATAACCAGATCAGGTCTTTTCTCATTAACAAGTTTAACAGCTCTGGCTACTTTCTGTGGTGATGGATGCTTGACACTCCCAAAATTAGAGAATGATAACATTGCGATTTTCGGTACCATTCCGAGAGTTACTGCTGCATTTGAACAGGCAATGGCAATTTCACAAAGTTGTTCCGCTGTAGGATCAATATTCACAGTAGTATCAGCAAATATATATGATTTCTCTTTGAACATCACAAAGTAAAAACTGGATACGGATGAAATATCTTCACGTATTTTAATAACTTCAAGAGCAGGTCTAATGGTTTCAGGGTAATGAGTCGTCAACCCAGAGATAAGACCATCAGCATCCCCGCTTTCAAGCATCATCATCCCGTAATATATGTTTTGATTCATTAATTGATAAGCCTGTTTTAAAAAAACACCCTTTCTCTTTCTTGTATCATAAAGGATTTTCGCGTATTTATCATGGCGAAAGGATGTAAGAGGATCAATAAGTACCGCATCCTTTAAAACAATTCCACTTTCTTCTGCAATTTGTTGGATTTTTTTTTCATTTCCCAATAAAATAGGGGTTGCAATGCGTTCTTCATTAATAATGTGTGCGGCTTTTAAAATCTTTTCCTCAGCACCTTCTGGAAAGACTATCCAGTGATGTTTCTTTTTCACTCTATTTATAATCTGTCTTACAACAAATTCCCTTGTGCCATGAATCTTTTCCAGCTGTTCTTTATATTTTTCAAAGTCCTTTATAGGTTTCTGGGCGACACCGCTTTCCATTGCCGCTTTGGCTACAGCAGGGGCTACATGAGTGAGTACTCTAGGATCGAAGGGTTTCGGAATAATATATTCCTTTCCATATTCTATATCGCTTAGTCCATAAGCTCTTAAGACGCTATCAGGCACTGGTTCTTTGG
The DNA here is from genome assembly GCA_002450905.1 of Spirochaetia bacterium UBA6919. Lineage (GTDB taxonomy): Bacteria > Spirochaetota > UBA6919 > UBA6919 > UBA6919 > UBA6919. The sequence goes on along the minus strand of DKAT01000044.1, from coordinate 74,218 downwards.
CTAACTGTGCTATTGCTTTAACTGCAGCTAACTTCATTTCCTCATTAATCGCTGTAGCATGGACATCCAGTGCCCCTCGAAATATAAATGGGAATCCAAGAACGTTATTCACCTGATTTGGATAATCACTTCGACCTGTAGCCATGATTATATCAGGACGTGCTTCAACAGCATCTGGATAGCTTATCTCAGGATCAGGATTTGCCATAGCAAAAATTATTGGGTTCTGATTCATTGTTCTCACCATATCTGGAGTGACAAGACCACCTGAAGATACTCCTGCAAAGACATCAGCCCCCTTAAGAGCATCAGCAAGAGTTCTTGCATTTGTTTCTATAGCGAATTCCTCTTTAATTGGTGTCATCCCATGAGCTCTTCCCTTATAGATTGTTCCCTGACTATCGCAGAGAATAAGATTTTCCCGACGTACTCCCATAGAAATATACAACCGTGCACAGGCAATACCAGCTGCCCCAGCTCCACTAAACACAACTTTAATATCCTCTATTTTCTTTCCAGTCAGGTCTAGTGCATTCAATAATGCTGCAGATGATATAATAGCTGTGCCATGCTGGTCATCGTGGAATACTGGAATGTTCATAATCTTCTTCAACTGCTCTTCTATATAGAAACACTCCGGTGCTTTGATGTCCTCAAGATTAATTCCGCCGAACGTTGGCTCCAATAGCTTGACTGTTCTTATAAATTCATCGGGGTCTGTGGTATTGACCTCAATATCAAACACATCGATGTCTGCAAACTTCTTAAATAATACCCCTTTTCCCTCCATCACAGGCTTCCCCGCAAGAGCTCCAATATTTCCAAGTCCCAGTACTGCTGTTCCATTCGATATTACTGCAACTAAATTTCCTTTTGACGTATATTCATAAGCATCTTTTGGGTTATCTTTAATCTTAAGACAGGGTACAGCGACTCCAGGAGTATAGGCTAAGGATAAATCCCTTTGTGACGAACATGGTTTAGATGGTATTACCTCTATTTTTCCCTTCCTCCCCTCAGAATGATATAATAAAGCCTCTTCTTTCTTGCTGACAGGTCTATCGCTAAAAAATGACTGGGGTGAGCTTCCTTCCTGAGACATGATCCCTCCTATGGACGAAATGATATAAAATACTATTTAAAAAATATAATGGATTTTCGTAAATTGAGGAAATTATTAATAACCAACTCTGTTGAAAAACAATTCATTTTCCGATAAATTCCTTGAAAAAAAAGTATTATGTAGTTAAATTATCTCAATAACAAAACATACTTACAAGGAGTTCTCTATTATGAAAATGCTCATCGCCCTTTTCATTATTTTTATCACTACAACAATGTCCTGGTCACAATCCTGGAGTTCATCAAAGATTAATGAAAAAGATCAATGTAAAATTATAGCCCCTAAAATAGCATACAATGGAGCCATAGTCCCTGTTACTGCAGATTTTGATTCCTCATCATTATCCAAGAATGATTATTATACATCCCTTGAAATATTCATAGAAAAGAACACAAAACCCCTTGTAGCAAGACTTCAATACCTCCAAGTCACAAAGAATGCATACTTTGCTGCAAGAATAAGATTCAGACAATCTTCCCAGGTTGTAGCTATAGCCAGCACAAGAAAGGGAAAGAGGGTCATCTCAAAAAGCTTTGTAAAAGTAAATAAAGGAGGGTGTTCAAAAAATCCTTGTGCAAAAATAGGAACTGTAATATTAAAACCAGGTACTCCTCAAAAGGGTCAGCCATTAAAGATCCAGGCTGTAATTATCCATCCACAAATTATCGGAAGTTTTGGAAGAAAAAGACCTCATTTTGTAACAAATATATTCCTATACTACAGAAACAGATCAGTGATCCGCATCCAAACCAATGAAAATCTCAGTGAAAATCCCTATATCGCATTAAAAATCCCTTATCCCAAAAAAGGGGCAATAAAAATCCTTTTCCGAGATTCTCAAGGTAAATATTATTCTAAAACCGCAATGCCCCCTGACTATGAAAAAAATGAATATTAATCTATAAGACACTAATTTTTTAGGACTTCAAATCTGGGTTGGATTGATGAAAGCAATTTTTAGCGAAATCAAGAAAATTATTCAATTCTTCATCCTTGGCAAAAGCCTTTTTAGGAATAATATAAGCTGAAATACTACTTAAAAATATATAAATATACTGATTGGATTCACTAATTTTATTAATTCCATTCCAATGGGTAGTTGACTCACCACTATCTGATCTATAATGGATGCTGTTCTCACTAAGGGTCAATATAAAATTCCCCAGCATAGCACTATTCTTTCCCTCACCCAATAATCGTTTGGCTTGATATTTCGTTGTAATTCTTATTAATTTTGGAATAAAAACAAACCATAATATACTAAAAATAATATATAATATGCTTTGTAATTGCAGACCCACCATGTAAATTAAGTAAAATGAAAGAAATATTATTATAATTGGAAAAAAATATTGAATAAATGAAATGAAACGTTGCTGACTGGGTGATTGTTTCTGTACATAGAGATTAAACTGGAGAATATCTTCAAGAGTTATTTCGTAATTGATTGAAATCATAAATTAGATACCTTATAAACTAAATATCATTCAATGATTAATATATAAAAATAAATCACTGTATACCTCGGATTCCTAAAATAATTTTCTTAACATTCTGCAAAAATAATTTATATTATAAGTAATCGGATAGAAATGTCTCAAAGGTCGGTAAAAAATAAATTAACATGTCTTCTGATAAATTATCCATTGATGATCAATACTCCCAGGCATTTGGCCAACTCGAGTTTGGAGAATTTGACAATGCAATTGATACTTTCAACAAGATAATTCTCCAATATCCTGATAAACTACTGACTTACTACCACCGATCAGCGGTTTACAATGTTCTAGAGGACTATGACAAAGCTATTAATGATTTAAATTATGTTATCGAAAAAGATCCCAGATATTTTGACGCCCTTTACCTGAGAGCACACGTACACGACAATATTGAACAATACGAAAATGCCATACACGATTTCACCACAGCTATTCAGATCAACCCAGATCATGAAGATAGTTATTTCTATCGAGGAGAAATCTACTTTAAACTAAACCTGTATGATAAAGCTATTGAGGATTTTACTCAATCAATCACTCTCCGACAAGATAATGAAAAAGCTTATTACAGCAGGAGTTTAGTCTATAAAATCACTAATCAAAATGATCTTGCAAAAAAAGATTATGATAGGTCCATTGAATTAGGATATCGTCCGGAATAAAGTAGCGGTGATAATTTTAGAGAAATTAAATTATTGTTATTTTTTGGATGGTGAGATTAAAATATTTTAACTTATCTGGGTGATTTCTCAATGAGTTTTTCCCATAATTTTCCCTTGCTTCTCCCATAAAGTATTCTGCTTAATTCAATTTTTGGGATGGATATTCTTAAATGGATTTTAATTAGGGAAGTTAATTGTGGTAATTATTATCAAGATTTCATATTGAGGATTTATTAATGATGATTATTAACAATTGATATTAATAAAATGTAAGTAAGTCCTAATATAAACATTTGAAATCAGTTTTATTTGTGTTATTCTTTATTCCATGGAGGTATCTCGTATGCGTTTAATGTTTCTATTCATCCTTATGCTGTTTATTCAAGGGTTAGTATTTGGAAGTAATTCAAAGAAATATATGCCTTATTCTGTGCAATTATTTTTTGGGGAAATGAATTCTTATATTTGTATTTATGGTAAGGATAAGAAGAATTATATATTATGTCTTAATGCTTATCGTCGAATCAATGCGGATGATGATCTTAGAAAAAAACTTATTGGTACATGGTTTCAGACAATAAGAACCATGGATGTTCCACCTAGTATTGTCAATACAAGGACACTGGTACTACAGTCCAATGGTCAAGCGGTATATCGTTTGGAAATAAGAACAAGAAAAACTGGTTATCGTTTAGCGAAATATCTCAAAGGATTTTGGACAATTACTAACAATCAACAAATTATTTTAAAGCTGGATGGAACAATATAATCATTCTCTGGTTACCTGTAAATATGATTTTATGTTACATTTTAAATGTCAATTTATAGATCGATTTAATTTTATAAGATGAATTCTGGATGTACACTGATAATCTGAATTCGAAATGATTAACGGATGGTTCGACTTCGCTCACCAGGCAACCCAAAAGTATTATATTTAATATTAAAGGATTATTAGTGTGGTAGGTATAAAAATTATTTATCTCATAGAAGAATTAAGTGTGTTTAACTTATTATGAAATATAAAGTGATTTTATTTGATGTCGGCGGAACCCTAATTCATCCTTATCCATCGGTAGGGGCAGTCTACTCTCAAGCTGGGAAGAAGTTTGGTATTGAAATGAGTGAGGATACAGCAAGTCAATCTTTCTTTAGTGCCTGGAAAACTGTGAGGAAATCCTGGAAAAGTCCTTTATGCTATGGTACAGGGGTTGATGATGCCCGTAAATTTTGGATGGAAATAGTATTCAATACATTCTCTTCTTATAACGGATCACACGATATGAATGGATTATTTGATTATCTATTTAATCTATTTTCTTATCCAGAAGTATGGTCAGTAGATGAGGAGGTTTATGATGTTTTATCCAAGCTAAAAAAGGAAAACTATATCCTTGGGATACTATCTAACTGGGATTTTCGCTTACCCGAGCTATTAAAATCTCTGAAATTATCAGTGTTATTTGATTATCAATTTATCTCATATGCAGTGGGACTTGAAAAACCTGACATCCGAATCTTTCATCATGTTTTAGAGCAATTAAAAAAAGATCCTCAAGATGTTCTATACATAGGAAATGATTATGAAGACGATTATCTACCCTCTCAGAAAATGAATATGGATTGCTATCTCCTTAAATCATTACAATCAAAAGAAATTAGAGATGATGTTTCCTATATTCACAGCATCAAAGATCTTTTCAGTATATTGTAAATTTCTAAATATTTTTCTACAAAAATCTAATATATTGATTATTTTTAATAACTCGTAATTGATATTTGTATTTATAAAAGAGTAATTGTTAAAATGCTTATTGGAAGACACAATCTTAAAAATAAAATGATCCTTGCGCCCATGGCAGGTGTATCAGATTATCCTTTCAGAATGATATGCCGTGATTATGGTTGTGACTTAGCGTATAGCGAGATGGTTAGCTCAGAAGGTCTTGTGAGAGGGAGTGAAAAGACATCGGGATATTTATATAAAGGAGTTGAAGAAAGCTTAGGAAATAAACTAATCGGCTTTCAGATCTTTGGCTCAGATCCCTATATTATGGGAGAGGCAGCTAAGATTGTTCAAGAGAAAGGTGCTGACATCGTTGATATCAATATGGGATGTCCAGTAAAAAAAGTCGTGAAAACTAATGCTGGTTCTGCTCTATTAGACAATATTCCCCTGATAAAAAATATCGTATCTTCGGTGAGAAAAAAGATTGATACTTCTTTTACAGTTAAAATTAGGGCTGGATGGGGTAATACAATTAATGCAGTAGAAGTATCTAAAGCTCTTGAGGATTCTGGCGTAGATGCGATCATTATTCATCCCAGGACTCAAAAACAGGGCTTTTCAGGGAAAGCGGATTGGCAGTTGATTCGAAAAGTCAAATCTGCAGTAAGAATACCTGTTATCGGAAATGGCGACGTTGTATCCATTAAAGATTATGATAAGATGCTTCACGAAACAAATTGTGATGCTGTAATGGTAGGGAGAGGAGCTATGGGTAACCCATGGATATTTCGTTTAGCTGGTGATAGAAACTATAATCCTTCTATAGATGAGATAAAATCTGTTATTATAAAACATTTTGATCTCTCCATAAGATTCTACGGTGATGTGAAGGGGATTAAGGAGATGAGAAAACATCTATCATGGTACACCAAGGGATTCCCAATGGGTAATTCTTTCAGGGCAATCATCAACCAGCTTAGCTCTATAGATGATATTTTCAACTCCATAGAAGATTACTTTACAATTCAGAAAAACAATTTTAGTCCTCACCAACTTGCGTCGTAAATACATAAGATCATTTAAAATATTTTATGAAATTTAATAACCATTCGATAAGTCTTTATTCTCAAACATACAATAATTTTTATAAATAAAATGAATAATTATGGAAATCAATCTCGTCATCCCATTAGATCAGAAAGGTCAAAAAAAAATTGATCAATACAGATTTCAATACGATCGAAAACTTCTTAAAATATGCGAACCCGCGGTTGAGTTCATGCCTCCAATAGAAACCTTCATGAATCTTCGATATTTCCAAAAAGAAATTCCCCCGCTACTGCACGGAATAAATCGTTTCAAGTTGCAATTTTCCAAGGTAGGAACTGATATTCCAGGGCAATCATTAATCTATTTTTCAATTGAGAAAAGCAATTCATTAATTTCAGTCATGAGAAAACTCATGAAAGTCTCAGTATTAAAAGAATTTATAGATGAGGAATACATCCCGAGAGTCTTAATCTACAGAGAAGAGGACATAGAAACCGCTGAAGACATCTACCAATCTCTACAGGAAGAAGATTTAAACTATCATTTTTTTGCAAGTCAGATAAACTTAATAATGAGGGACAAAAATGAATATTGGCAGATAATTGAAGAATATCCGATATAGTGAATTATTCTACAAGCCACTCCTTCACCCAGTATTTTTCAAGTACCTTCTTTTGGACAAAGGGATCACGAGATACAATTCCCTCTGCTTCTTTTAAATCCTTTGCTATAAATGTGATTAAACCCCCACTTCTGTCTGTGAATGGGCCACCAGCAATATCTTCAAAATTACTATTCATCCAATACCCAATATGGTGCGGGATTGCATTTTGTATGTTAATTGAATCATTCTTTAGTAGGTAAAAAAACGCAAATCTTTTTTTCAATCTATCCTCTCAACAAATGAAGAAATCAATTTGGATAATAAAACTCAATTAAATCTACCACATTCAATCAGCAATGAAAAGTTTTATTTTAAATAATCTTATTAAATGGATAGATAGCCATCTTAAATCCTATTAAGCAATTCTATCACTACTTATATTTTTATATATTTGCCTACAAAATTAATTGAACCATTTACTTATCAATTTATTTCATAGTATTATAATGGTCAGATAATAATCAATCCATATGAATATCGATTTAACATTATTTTTAAATAATATATATAAAAAAATATTCTTTAAAAATCCATTGGAATCAACAACACACAAACTTTCCTTAATTAACTGAATGTTTTTTAAAAAATAAACTTGACTTTAATATTCCTTCATAATAAATTTCAATTATCTATGGTTATTCATTTCTTTCAAAAAAATTTTACCTCATTATTCACCCTACTTTTATTTCTGTATACGTTAAAATCAATCCTATTTTCACGATACATATTTACTAAGTATAAGAATTAGTTTGGTATCCCAGCGATGAATAATCTAAATAATTGGAGGTATTTACCATGAATATTTATGTGGGAAATTTGGATCATGATTTAACTGACGCAGAATTACGTTCAAAGTTTGAGGAATTCGGAAAAGTAGATTCTGTTAAAATCATCAAAGACTTTTATAGCGGACAATCTAAGGGATTTGGATTTGTAGAAATGGCTTCAAATGATGAAGGACAAGCAGCTATATCAGCACTAAATGGACAGGAACTTAAAGGACGAGCACTTAAGATTGACGAAGCACGACCACGCAAAGATCATAACAGCAGACCAAGAAGAAGTGGCGGCGGCGGCGGCGGTGGCGGACAATATAATAAGAGACATTAATTTTATATTAAAAAACGCTTTTATTAGTTGAAAGAATGTAGGATATGTCTTGTTTTCAGGATAATATCTTGCATTCGATTTAATTATCATATTCAAGGATTAAAAAATGGAAGTTAAAAAAGGGGATACCATACAAGTACATTACAAAGGTACTTTAGAGGATGGTTCTATATTTGATCAATCCTATGACCGGGAGCCTCTTGAATTTGTTGCTGGCATAGGACAAATGATTCCAGGTTTCGATAGTGCTGTTTTAGGCATGAAAATAGACGAAGAAAAGAAGGTTATAATACCATCGGATGATGCTTACGGAATTTATGATGACCAACTTGTCAATGAATTCTCTAATGAAGCTCTCCCTGAGAACTTCACCCCTGAAAAAGGGATAATTATGAGCCTCCAGGATCAAAATGGAAATCAGATGCAAGGGGTTATCACCCACATCCATGATGAGAATATCGTTATCGACTTCAATCATCCACTGGCAGGAAAAGATCTTACATTTGATATTAAACTTTTATCCATTACTCAATAATTAAATATATACCAATCAATCTAACATACTTTCCACAGACCGATATCTTCTTAAATTTATTATATACAATTGTGGGAGAATACAATGTTCCATCCAATACTAAAAAATATCCTTGATGAGGGTATTATTGAGAAAAAAAATAATGGAACTTATAAAGTAGAAAGAATAATTACATCCCCTCAATCATCGCAAATCAATATCAATAATAAAAAAGAACCTCTATTAAACTTCTGCTCTAATAACTATCTTGGTTTATCAAATCATCCAGAAATTATAAGTGCTTCTAAACTGGCAATGGATAAATATGGATTTGGAATGTCCTCTGTACGATTTATTTGCGGTACTCAAAATATTCATAAAGAACTTGAGAATAAGATTTCGCAGTTTCTCCAAACAGAAGATACAATTCTATTCAACTCCTGCTTTGATGCCAATGGTGGATTATTTCAGAATCTCTTATCAGAAGGGGATGTTATTATCAGTGCATCCTTAAATCACGCTAGTATCATTGATGGTATCCGTCTAAGTCGGGCAAAGAAAATTGTTTATCGATATGATGATATGAACGATCTTTCAAAACAGCTTATTGAGTCTAAGAATTATCGTATTAAAGTAGTAATAACAGATGGAGTCTTCTCTATGGAAGGGGAATTAGCTCCATTGGATAAAATTGTTTCCTTATGTGAAAAGCATCAAGCACTACTTATAGTAGATGACTCCCATGCCACAGGTTTTATTGGTGAAAATGGACAGGGTACTCCAGAATATTTCAGTGTTCAGAACAAGATAGATTTATATACTAGCACCCTTGGAAAAGCTCTGGGAGGGGCAATAGGTGGTTATATATCTGGACATCGTAGTATAATAGATTGGTTTAGAAATACATCACGACCATATCTCTTTTCCAATAGTCTTTCCCCATCATTAGTAGCAGGAGCTATTAAAAGCATTGATATTATAACTAGTCAAGAAGGCAATCAATTACGAAAGAACTTAATAAGTAATACAAACTATTTTAGAAATAAGATGAAGAAAAATGGTTTTCAAATCAAAGAAGGAATACATCCTATTGTCCCAATTATGCTTGGAGATGAAAAAATATCAATACAGATGGCTAGTGATTTACTATCTGAAGGAATCTATGTCATTGGATTTAGCTATCCTGTTGTTCCAAAAAATGAAGCAAGAATACGAGTGCAGATATCAGCAATCCACACAAAATATCAAATTGATCTAGCGATTAATGCTTTTGTCAAAATAGGAAAAAATTATGGCATCATCAAATAATACAATGTGGGCCTATGTCTATGAAAATAATCTGGTGGTAAAAAAACAAGTTCCTGTCCCACAAATCAGAGATATCGATGTTCTTGTAAAGATTAAACAAGTTTCCATTTGTGGAAGTGATTTTCATATCTTTAAAAATGACGACTGGGCTAAAGAAACTATTTCTGAAGGTACGATAATTGGCCATGAAGGATGTGGAGAGGTGATTCAATTAGGATCAAATGTAAAAAATATATCAACAGGTGATTTTGTAGCACTTGAATCTCATTATGCTTGTGAAGAGTGTGAAAGCAAAGGGTTAACTGCTGATAATTGCTCTCATTATGGAATTATCGGCGTACACGGAACAACTTCTCCCCAGAGTAATCGAATCATTGGTGGTGTATTTGCAGAATATATTGCCATCCCATTTTATTGTTGTCATAAAATAAATGAGGTAATCCAGGATACAATTCCCTTATCCTTAATGGAACCTGCTGGAAATAGTTGGGAAATTATACGATATATAAGGAAAAGAGGACTACCAAATAATATAGCTATTTATGGATGTGGACCTCATGGATTAAATATGCAATTATTTGCCCGCCACATTGGTATTCAGAATATTATTGCATTTGAAGTAAATCTATTTCGATTCAATTTCGCAAAACAATTTAATATGGCTCATCATATTCTAAATCCCTTTAAAACTAGTCCTCAAGAAATTTTAGACCTAACAAATGGAAAAGGATTTGACGTAACAATTGATATGGTTGGAAATATTTCCGTGGTAGAATCATGTAAAAATAGTGTTCGGGATGGTGGATTGATTATCCTCTTTGGGCTACCCAGCCACGAAGCTCTTATTGATCACGGAGAAAACTTTTCACAAATCATTTTTAATAACGAAGAATTTATAATGAATTATCAGAACAAGAAAATCACGGTACGCGGTTTTACAGGACGCTCCCAGCAAACATGGATAGAATTACTTGAAGCTCTTAACAAGGATGAACTGCTGAGAAAAAAACTTCCTGAACCGCTATCGATGATAGGAACTTTAGATAAATTAGATGATATAATGAAATCAACCTTAGAAAATCATCTCAAAATTGGAATGACATCTTTTAATTTATATAGTAAAGATATAAAATTATATTCTTAAGAGGAGATTTATGGATCAAGAAACACAACTTAAAAGAACTCTCTCTCTCCCAATAGTAATATTTTTTGGACTTGGAACAATCCTTGGTGCTGGGATTTATGTCCTTGTAGGAAAAATCGCAGGGCACGCTGGTACTTTCACCCCAATATCATTCATGGTTTCATCAGTCCTTGCTATACTCACAGCTTTATCCTACGCCGAATTCTCAAGTCGATATCCTAAAAGTGCTGGAGGAGCTGTTTTTGTACATGCCAGTTTTAAATGGAAAGAACTTTCCCTTATTATTGGTTTATTTATAGCTTTATCGGGTATTGTCTCCACGGGTGTACTATCTAAGGGCTTTTCCGCCTACTTAAATGTATTTTTCAAGGTGGACCCTATCATATCAACAATCCTAATTATTCTGATTATGGGTATCATTGCATTTATTGGTATTAATCTCTCGTCATGGCTTATTGGAGTGATAACTGCCATCGAAGTATTGGGTCTAATCTATATTCTTTGGGTCGCAAGAAATCAAATATCATTGAAAATTATTTCAGAAATAGATCTTATACCTAACCTCTCAGGGGATGTCTGGTCTGGAATAATTATTGGAGCATTCCTGGCATTCTATGCCTATATAGGATTCGAAGACATGGCAAATATAGCTGAAGAAGTCAAAAATCCTGAGAAAAATCTTCCCAGAGCAATCATACTATCCATTGTGGTAGGGACAATTCTATATATGTTGGTTTCGATCGTAACAATATTATCTCTTCCAATCAACGAATTAAAAAATAGTAATGCTCCACTAGCCCTTCTATACGAAAAAAGTACAGGGGAGAAAGCGATAATCATCTCATTGATAAGCTTATTCGCTGTGGTGAATGGGGCAATTGTCCAAATCATCATGGCTTCCAGATTACTATACGGCATGAGTCAGGAAAAGTGGCTTCCAAGCTTCCTTGGAAAGGTTTATCCTNNATATTAGTTGTTATCATTACCATCATCTTGGCTGTATCCATTCAGATAGAAGAACTGGCAAATATCACCAACTTTCTCTTATTAAGTGTATTTTCTTTAATTAATCTATCCCTAGTGCGTGTGAAGTTGAAAAATCCAAACCAGAAAGCACCTTTCAATATCCCTATTTGGGTTCCTATTTCAGGATTTATTTCAAGTTTTGCCATCATTTTGTATAAAATAATAACACTTTTTTAAAGCAATCCTAAAACCAGTAATTCTTATAATTGACTTCTCTCAAAAAAATTATATATATTATTTTCTTAGAAATAGCTCTGAAAAGTTTTATCATTTGGGTATAAATTCGTATATTTATTTAGACATGATTAGAAATTAACCCATGGATTAAATAAATATGTCAATTCAAAATAAGATTGTTCTGAGCTTCCTATTGAGCTTCTCTATTATCATAATCCTTGGTATATCCGCTTACTTCGATTTCTATAAGATCAAAGATGAACTGATATCCCTCGAAATCGCAGAGATCATTCGTACAAACTCACTTCAGCTCAGACGTCATGAAAAAAACTATTTTCTGTATACTGATCTAAATGAACTTCAGTGGATCTATCGATACTTAGATAAATTAAGAAGTCTATCCAAAAAGAGCCATAAGAGATTGAAAACAGGATTAAACCGTCTGGAAAAGAAAATTAACGAATACCAGATGAATATTAACAGGATCAAAACCATTGGAGAACAGTTTCACAGTGACATTAATATATTAAAAAAAAAGAATAAATCTCTCATCTCTATTCTGGACTATGCAGAATCCACATACCTTGAACATCCTGTACGTATGGCAAATCTTATTATAATGGCTAATCCTAACAAAAGTACTCTAAGTCTACTCAATCACTTAAATCAAGAAATAAAATCCCTAAGATCCTTGGGAGAAAACATTCTTCAAATATCTATAGAAATCAATGTCAATGCTAGAACAAGAATGGAGAATATTATATCTCTCTCACAAACAAGTGCTCTTATTCTCATCCCAATTGCATTTATTGTTGGCTTATTCCTTCTGATTATTATATCTCAAAATGTAGTTAAAAGATTGAAACTTCTAATGAATACCGTTGAGCAGAGTGCTAAAGGAGATTTTCCAATGCTCCCAGTTCCTCAACAAGACGATGAAGTAAGCAAATTAATAAGAACATTTAATAGAATGGAAGAGGAATTAATCAATCGTGATGAAGAATTATTTAGAAAGGAACAGGAATTACTCCAGAATAAAAAACTCGCTGCCTTGGGTACACTAGCTGCAGGGGTTGCCCATGAATTGAACAACCCTCTCAGTAATATTTATCTCGCTGCACAAACTATCTCCCGTGAAATGAATGAAATAAATAAGAATCAATGCCCTCCGATTATCAGAACATCAATAAATGATATCAACTCTCAAACTGTACGAGTTAAAAAGATTGTCAGCAATTTATTAGAATTTGCTCGAGGTAGAAAGCCTGAATTAGGAATTCGAAATCTTAAAGAGATTATTGATAAAGTATATAGCCAGCTAGAATCCCTCTATCACTTAACTAATATAAATTTCACCATAGAAGGTATTGAAACTGCATATGTAGACGGTAAACAAATGGAACAAGTCTTCATAAATCTTTTCAACAACGCTATTGATGCTATGTCGTATCAAGGTATATTGAAAGTTATTTTAACGTCCGATAATAATAACACCTTTATCCAAATTATAGATACAGGATCAGGAATACAAGAAAATGAGAGAGAAAGGGTTTTTGAACCATTTTTTTCTACAAAACATAATGGAACAGGATTAGGGCTATCAATCGTCTATAATATTATCAATAACCATGGAGGAGACATCCATATAGATCCCAATACTACCAGTGGAACAAAATTAATAATCAGTCTCCCCAAAAAAAGGATTTCTGAATGACAAAATCATCTAAAAAAATACTAATCATTGATGATGAAGAAATTACAGCAAACCATCTTGCTTATTCCCTGCAAAAAGAAGGATTCGACACCATAACCACTTACAACGGCAACGATGGATGGGACATCATAAACAAGCAACTCTTCGATATTATAGTCTCAGACATTAGATTGCCTGGCATGGATGGGATTACTCTCCTTCAGAAAGTAAAAGATAAATATCCATTTCTCAATGTCATTATGATTACAGGATACGCCAGTGTTGAATCTGTTGTACTCGCTATGAAAAATGGAGCTGAGGATTATATTACGAAACCTTTTAATGTGGATGAGCTAATTATCAAAATCAATAAAATCATTTCTAATAAAAAATTGTTAAAGGAGAATCATGCCCTCAAAGTATCTTTGGGAATGAATAACCGACTCCCAATGATAGGCAATAGCCAGAGGATGAAAGAAATTGAGAAGACTATTTTAAGCCTGAATGAATCTAATTGTAATATACTTCTAATTGGTGAAACTGGTACAGGAAAAGGTCTCACTGCAAAATTTATTCACAATTCTAGTACAAGACAAAATCACCCATTTATTGCTATCAATTGTGCCGTATTCACTGAAGAATTGTTGGCTAGCGAATTATTTGGTCACGAGAAAGGAGCATTCACAGGAGCTACCTCAACAAAACAAGGGCTGATGGAGATTGCCGATGAGGGAACTCTATTCCTCGATGAAATCACAGAAACACCAATCAGCATCCAGGCTAAATTATTGAAAGTTATTGAAGAAGGAGAATTCTACAGGGTAGGAGGAACACGGTTAATGAAAGTCGATGTCCGTATTATTTCTGCCAGTAATCAAAATATAAATTATCTTATCTCTCAAAACAGGTTCAGAAATGACTTATACTACCGTCTGAATATCATGGAAATCAGTATCCCCCCTTTGAGAGACAGAAAATCAGATATACCGATCTTAAGTCAATATTTCCTTCAAAAGCATCTTCCGAAATACAAAAAAAATATAACGGGTTTCTCAAAAGCATCTTTGGATATTTTAATGGATTACAGCTTTCCAGGAAATGTCCGTGAACTTGAAAATATAGTAGAAAGGGCAATTATACTTGAAAATACACAACTCATCACACCATCAAACCTCCCCAACAGTCTCGCTACGTTTAAAATTGAAACAAATCATGTCAACCAAATCAAAACCCTTGATGAAATAAACAAAGAGTACGCAGAAAAAGTTTTAAACCTCGTTGGAGGCAATAAAACACATGCGGCTGAAGTCCTGGGCATCTCCAGAACAAGCTTGTGGCGTATCCTAAAAAAATCTGATTAAAACACCGTTCAAACCTGTTTAATTTTGAAACGCCCATATTATCCCCGAAATATCTCTTATTCTTTGATAATTAGCAAAATATTAACATGGCACTATTCTTGATATAATATTGATAAAGATTGATAAAATCTCAAAACATATTATAAAACAAATACCACTGCCAATCATAGAATGGTTTCGCAAGTGAATCACACATTACAAAGGAGTTTAATATGGAAAGTTTATATTTATATCTTCCAGTTGCACACACAAGCATAAACATACCTCTAATCCTTGCACTGGGTATAGGTATCGGCTTATTGTCAGGTATTTTCGGAGTAGGAGGTGGATTCCTCATAACACCCCTCCTTATGATGATGGGAGTCTCCCCTACTGTAGCTGCAGCAACCGGTGCTAATCAAATGGTTGCCGCCTCCGCCTCAGGAGCATACACACACTGGAAGTTAGGAAATGTTGATATTAAAATGGGTCTCTATCTCCTAGTGGGTGGATTTGTTGGTGGAATAATTGGAGTACAGGCGATAAAACTCCTAAAACTACTTGGAAACGCTGATTTCGTTATTAAACTAACTTATATCTTCATGCCAGGAATATTCGGTGGTTTCATGCTCATAGAAAGCATAAGATCAATGGGAAAAAATAAACAATATAGAGAAGAAAACTTTGTTTCAAACGGAGAAAATGCCTCTTGGATCAGTTCTTATTTAAACCGATTGCCATTCCAAACAATGTTTGATAAATCTGGTGTACAACACTCCATTCTCCTCCCTTTGATTATAGGATTTCTGGTAGGAATCTTAGCTGCAATCATGGGTGTAGGAGGGGGATTCATTATGATACCCATAATGCTCTATTTGCTTAAAATGCCGATTCACATTATTGTAGGAACTAGCTTATTTCAAATATTATTTACTGTTATTGAAGTAACATTCCTGCAGGCATACACAAATCATAGTGTGGATTTTGTCTTAGCACTAATTATGTTAATATCATCCGTACCCAGCGTACAATTAGGAGCTATCATCAGTAAAAAAATCAATTCAGAAAGGCTTAAAATATTATTAGCCCTGATCATTCTCTCAGTATCAGTAAAAATAACTTTGGAACTACTGATTAACCCTGGAGTTCACTTAACCTACGGAGGAGGATATTAATTATGAATACTAAAAAAAATCTTATGAATAAGTTATATAAATATATAATTATTTTAATGGGTATACTGATCCCTTCAATGACGTACCCAATTCTCACAACCAAGGTTAATCAAAACCATGTTCCAATTGATATTATGTATCATGGATCTACAATATCAGTTAAGGGATTGGTGAGTTCAGATCACGATCTCATCGTCAAAATTACATCCCCTGTTAAAACAGAATCCTTTAATAAGACAGAAAAAATCGCACATGCATTCTGGATGAGTAATGGACAGGTTAAGGTCAGGAATACAAATCCTCTCTACATGGTGTATAGTACAAAACCACTGAATAAAATCCTTTCTCAGGATGATAGAAATAAATATTCCCTAGGATATTCCGCTGTCAAAAAGAATATGCAGGTAGAATCTGATCAAAATAAGGAGGACTGGAAAGAGGAATTTATTAAGTACAAAGAACAAAATCACCTCTATGAAAGAAATCGTAATAATGGGGTATTCAAAATATCCCATAAATCCAGTGAAACTGATGATTATGTTACGAATATTCCCTGGCCATACCAGGCAACTCCAGGGGTATATAATGTCACAGTCTATTCCGTCAAAGACCACCATATCGATGAAACCGCATCGGGTACATGTACCGTTGAACAGGTCGGTATAGTAAATTACATTAGTGAAATGGCAATCAAAAACGCTTTATTGTATGGTACTTTAGCGGTAGTTATATCATTGATACTAGGATTGGGCGTAGGATTCGTCCTCAACAAACGATAATATTCATGGACTTATAAAAAATTGATAGATTAAAAAATAATTCAACAAGGAGTTATCTATGTATCAAAATATTTTAGTAGCTTATGATGGATCAGAGTTCAGTCGATCCGCACTCATTGAAGTCGCAAACTGGGTTAAAATAAGAGGAGGCAATATATTACTTCTTCATGTAATCGAAAATACTGATCAGGAATTTGCCAAAAACACCGACGAATTTGACAAACGATGGAAGCAAGCTAAAGAAATTTGCCAGACTGCTCAGGATGATTTAAAAAATCACTGGAATATCCCTGTAGAATTTATAATTCTCGAAGGAGATCCATCCAAAATTATTATCCAAACAGCAAAGGAACACCATATCGATTTAATTGCCATGGGTACTTATGGCCGTAAGCGTCTGAAAAGATGGGTCTTGGGAAGTGTAATCCTAAAAGTCCTCTCCCAAATTAACTGTGATTTTCTAATCGTTAAAAAACACTGTACCGAATGTCACGGCCAATACCAATCAATCTTAGTACCCATTAACAACCTACCCACAGAAAATATAGTTATTCAAAAAGCCTGTGACCTCGCTCACCAGGATAAATCAAATATTACTCTACTCTATGTTGTTCCACAATATGAAAAAGGATTTATGGGTATGATGGGTTTCGTAAAAACAAAATCCATACAAAATACTCTCCATCATGATGCACAAAAGACCCTTGATAAGCTAATTCCTGTAGGCAAGCAAAGGGGAATTCCTATCCAATCAGAAATCATTGATGGTGACCCCGCTGAAAGGATTGAACAATACGCCTCTAAAATGAATAATGATCTGATTATTATGAATAACAACGGATGGCTCAATAGTGACTTGATCTCTACAACTACTGATAAAGTGATTCTGGATAATTTCTCATCGATCCTCCTACTTGGTAAAAATTAAATAATCATACAAAGGGAGCAATTAATTATGAATTCTGATATCTTGAAAGAAGAAATAAATAAAACATTTCCAAATGCAGAAATTGGAAGAATCTTCTTTGCAAAACAAAGTATTCTTCTTGAGGAAAAATACGGCTTCACACCGGAAAATACCCGATTTGCTGAAGGCGGTTGCTGTGATGAGATAAATGAACCAGAATATCAGTTTATGGAAAGCCGTTGGAAAGCTCGTTTTAAATTTGGAGGATTAGCAGGTTATTGTCATGGTGGAAGGACAGGATTGAATGCAGTCTCTCACCATGTTCCTGAGGTTGATGGACAAAAAAATCTTCTCCTCATCGCAGGGCCTCATATTGGATATCACAATGGTTCATGGGGAAAGGTTCCAAGACCTGGTCAAAAGGAGATCACCATCTCATGTGGTTCCTTATCAGCTATAATAACAGCCGGATATGAGAAGATTATCAATAAACCATCTGATCACCTTGATCGACAGCAGCAAACCATTGAACAACTCATGTTACCATATCTAAAAACATGTAATGAAGATAATAAGGCTCCGAATGTAATTGAAGGTACTAAATATTTGATGGTGCAGGTTGATCGTGATTTGAAGAGTATACTTCAGAATTTTAAAAACTTCTTTAATGGAAAAATAGCAGTTATAACAGGTATAACCATTAATACAGAACTGGGGAATTATTTTAGTGTCTCAACATTCGATGTACTTGAGAAAGCTAAAGATATTCTTACACAAATTTTATAACGATAAATGAAACTGATCAATTATTATCTATATTAAAATGGAGTTCTATTTCTAAAATCAAACTGTTGAGATTTCACTATATCTCTTATTAGATAAGATCACATCATCCATGAATAATATATTTCATTAAATACAATAATTACGAGAAGGAACAATATCGGAATCAAAAATTTCAGTTCCGATAATGTTTCGTTTGGCTTATTGTTTCTCCATGACCAGTAGAATATTTATGATATGCTAATTAATAATTTCTATTAATAGATTTTATTGATCAGGAGAAAGTTAGAACTTACCTTTCCAGTCTACTTTGGTTGTCATCTTCATAAGGACGAAGAGAGATATGATTGCGCCAATTACGATAATGAATCCTGTGTGTTCAGGGAAGAAGAATGCTAATGAGAACATAAATTGGAAGATAAACATTGTGAAAGCTGTACTCAATATTAATTCCCGACCTCGATTCAGTAAATAACTATAGTAGACCACAGATAGAGTGGATATGATAAATGAAATGATAAATCCTCCAGATGATTCGACTCTACTCACCAATCATATTAAAAGTTTTTGATTTCAATTTTATAAAATTATTGGTATAATTATTCATCCACTTGAGTACCATATCTTTGTCGGTTATTTTAATCTGTAAATAGTTTGTATACCCTTCACAGTACAATGATAGGAATTGATATAATTCAAAAATCACCTGAAAGCATATTTTATTTATATCTCCTATTGATCTATCGATATAACGATACTTATAGTTAAATAATTAATACTTCGAAAGAAATTAGCAATTTTTATAATTAATTATTTTTTTGAAACACATGGACTATTGGATATGTAGAAACGGAAATTCTTATCTTTCCAGTTTTTAGCATAGTGGATACCAATCCGTTTTGATACGGTTATTTCAGTATTCGAAATATTTTTGTATTCTTCGATGAAAAGGGGTTTTGTGGTTAGATCGTTGCAATTCAGAGAACGGGTGATGTTCATTGCTTTGGTGAACTTGCCCGGTCCGTTGGTTAGTTTGAGTGAGGAAAGACTATGTTTATAATTCTCCGTCATTTGATCGATACCATCAATAGGTTCTACAGCACGGATTAAAACAGCTTCAGGATAACCTTCGTGACGGGTAACTACATTAAACAGTTCATACATCCCGTAGATAAGATAAATATAGGCGTGTCCTCCCAATTGGTACATAACTTCAGTACGTTTGGTCCTGCCCTTGCTTGCATGACAAGCGTCATCCTGTTCACCTAAATAAGCTTCTGTCTCGACTATCATTCCACTGAGACGTGAACCCTTATCGATATGAACAATCAGCTTACCAAGAAGATCTTTAGCTACTGTGAGAGTATCCTGTAGATAGAAATCCCTTGGCAATACATCCATTTAAACAGCAACAAGATTTTTGAGAGCAACGACAAGATCTAAAATTGCTTTCTTACCATCCGCAAAGTACATAAAAGAATTATCCAGAGCAAATAATGGGTTTGGAATTCCTGCAAATCCAGGGCTGAGACTTCTTTTAATAACAATAACTGTTTTTGCCTTATCGACGTCTATAATTGGCATTCCTGCAATCACGCTCTTAGGATTCGTTCTACCATCAGGATTAACCACGTCATTGGCTCCAAGCACAATTGCTACATCATAAGAACCCATAGCCGGGTTGATTTCATCCATTTCTTTCAATTTATCATATGGAATATCCACTTCAGCTAATAATACGTTCATGTGTCCTGGCATTCGACCAGCTACCGGGTGAATAGCAAAATCAACTTCTTTGCCTTGGCTTTCTAACAAGGTTGTAAGATCTTTTACTGCATGTTGAGCCTGTCCTACCGCCATACCATAACCAGGAACAATACATATTTTTGAGGCTGTATCAAGATATATAGCCACATCATCGGGAGAAACTGATTTGATCTTGCCACCATAGACTTCATCGGCGCTGGCTGATTCTGAGACGGCACCGAATCCTCCAAATAATACGTTCGCAAGGGATCTATTCATTGCCTTACACATCAACTGGGTCAGAATAATTCCTGATGCACCAACAAGAGATCCAGATACAATGAGTACATTATTGGTTAATACGAAACCTGTTGCTGCAGCCGCAATCCCTGAATAAGAGTTCATCAGGGCAATAACCACAGGCATATCTGCTCCTCCAATAGCAACTACAAGAAGTATTCCTAATAAGGAACCTACAACATTCATCCAAATATAATAATTCATGTTTTCAGGATGTTTTACAATCATCACGGTAAGAAAGATAGATAGTGCCAGTAAGGCTACTTTAACGATCTGTTCACCAGGATATCTTACTGGACGATCAGGAACAATTTTTAATCCATAGAGTTTTCCAAATGCAACTAAGCTTCCCCATAAGGTCACAGCACCAATTAGACCTGAAGCTGCCGAAGATATAGTAACTTGAAGATCGTTACCCATTCCCTTATCCACAGCATCCAGAAGTGCCGCACCTGCCACCAGAGTTGATGCAAGGCCTCCAAAACCATTAAAAAGAGCTACCATCTCAGGCATTGATGTCATTTTGACTTTGTATGCTCCCACTGCCCCGATTAAACTACCAATCGCTGCACCAGATAGAAGAATCCACCAAGTTTGCTTAGGAAATACATCTTTATCAAACAATGTTACAACGATGGCTATGAGCATGCCAATAGCACCATATAAGTTCCCGCGTACTGCTGTCCTTGGGTGTGACAACTTTTTTAAACCTAAAATAAAGAGGACAGAAGCAAATAAATAGGATAAATTAATTATAACTAATTCTACCATTGTATTAATCCTTTCGTTTAAATTTATCTAACATACGATGAGTAACAAGAAAGCCACCCACCACATTGATCATTGCAAAGATCACCGCAAGAAACCCAAGCAAGTGAGCCAGATTATAATTACCATAAATCATTATGATCTTAGCCTTGTCCGTAACAGCTAATCCTGCAGCCATTATAGCACCAACAACAGTTATACCTGATATAGCATTCGACCCTGACATAAGAGGCGTGTGTAATAAGGGTGGGACTCGTAGTATAACCTCATATCCAACAAATATTGCTATGACAAATATACTTAATACCATTAAAAATATAAAAGCCTTTGCTAAGGCCGGATTTTTAACTATTTCTTCCATCTTTCTTACTCTCCAAATGATTTTTAATCTATTTTATATACCCAGAGCTTCTTTTACACGGGTATTTACTACCTGACCATCTTTTGTGACAAGGGTATCCCGTACCACTTCATCTTCCATATTAAGTTCTACCTTACCATCTTTTATAAATGATTTAACAAACGAAACAAGGTTTGATGAAAACATCTGACTTGTATGATATGGTACAGTAGATGCTATATTAACAGGACCTAAAATGGATATACCTTTATGATTCACAATTTCACCAGCTTTAGTTGACTCACAATTCCCCCCCCTCTCAGCTGCAAGATCTACTATTACTGAGCCAGGCTTCATACCGTCAACCATCTGAGTAGTAACAAGGATTGGTGCTTTCTTACCAGGGATTGATGCTGTAGTTATAACAATATCGCTTTCTGCAACAACTTTTGTCATAAGCTCCCGTTGCTTTTTGTAGAACTCATCACCCATTTCTTTTGCATACCCCCCCTTATCTTCTGACTGACTGGCATCAAGTTCCATTTCAACAAACTTAGCCCCAAGACTCATCACCTGTTCCTTAACAGCTGGACGAACATCATAAGCCTGAACAACAGCACCAAGACGTTTAGCTGTTGCAATTGCCTGTAATCCTGCAACACCTACACCAACTATAAATACTTTAGCTGCAATAAGTGTCCCTGCTGGAGTGGTCATCATAGGAAGAACACGGGGAAGATGATCCGCAGCCCATATTACCGCCTTATATCCTGCTATATTCGCCATAGACGATAACACATCCATGCTCTGAGCACGGGTAATACGGGGTAATAATTCAAGGGAGAAACTTGTCACCTTACGTTTCGATAATTCTTGTATCGAATCTTTAGCGGTGAGAGGCTCAATTTGCCCAACTAATATCTGCCCTTCCTTCATCAGACCATAATCTTCCGATCCCTTTGCAGGATTAGCACCAGGACCCATAATCTGGAAAATTATGTCCGCTTGTTTAAAGACTTCACCACGGTCTGAGACAACCTTTGCACCTTGATCAGTATATGTTTGATCAGGATATCCAGCTAGTTCACCTGCACCAGACTGGACGACAATATCACAACCTAACTTCTTAAGATCCTTGATCTTTGAAGGAACAAGAGCTATACGTTTCTCTCCAGGAAATGTTTCTTTAGGAACACCAATTACCATATTCTCCCCTTATTTAAGATATATAATTACTTGATAGGATATTAGTTTTCTTTGAAAAAAGATTTGATATTCCAAAATAAACTAATTATGTAAGTATTGTAAAAATTATAGTAAAAAGTTTAATCGTTTATAATTAACTGTCAAATATAATAATAATTTTTAAAAAGACAATCATTAAATAAGGTATTTTTTATAAATATCCTGATTGATTAAAACAAATAATGATAAATACTTGTTAGACAACTGATAATCTTAATTTATAGATTCCGTATCCCAGTAAGTTATTTTATTACGGACAGGGAGTAATGAAAATGGGATTGCCCTTCCGATAAGTGTTTTAAGAATGATTCATTTGGGATTATCTTGACTTTTCTATGAAGTTTCATTACCCTAGCCAGATAGGAGCTTAATATGATGTAGACTCTATTTAAGTGTTAAACACTGGTTTATTTGTACTTGAAATATAAATGAAAAGAAATAATTGAAAATGATCTCAAAAAGTTTGATATGGAACTAATTATCATAATCTTACTTATTATCTTCATAATAACATTAATATTAGCTATATTATCCATCGTAATATCAACCAAGTATATAAATTACATTAATCATCTTATATTTTATCGCGATCCAAATGGAGAGAAGTTTAGACTACTCAAACCACATTTTAAAATTATACAATATAAAGAAAAAGATGACATAAGTACACAGATTAGAAATGAATTGATTAAGAATAATCCTTTATATCCAGAATTTCCATTAACAGTAACTTATTTTGAAGATAATTAAGAAAGGATAATATATATAATGAATTAGAAACTTGTTGTGAATTAGAATGGTTTGACAGTGAAGATCCTGAAGAAAATACTCGTGTGGTTGATAAACAGGGTCGAAAAGTTAGATTAAAAATTGAAAAACTGGATATTCTTTTATGCAAACTATTAGAACAGGATCAGTATGGACATTCCCAACTCCGCAATATAGGTGTCGCACCGGATCTAATTATTCAGTATATGTATCATTTGGAAGGAAACAAATCG
Organism: Spirochaetia bacterium UBA6919; assembly: GCA_002450905.1. GTDB lineage: Bacteria > Spirochaetota > UBA6919 > UBA6919 > UBA6919 > UBA6919. The sequence goes on along the minus strand of DKAT01000044.1, from coordinate 50,135 downwards.
GCTATTGGTCTGGATTATCGTAAGATTCCCGGAGACAATATGAAGCCGTTAAACGGGCACGTGATTTGGGTAAAATTGTTTTGGCAGGACCGGTGAATCTGGTACAGGGGGGACGTAGATTTATAGCCAGAATACCAGCATTTCTTAATAAAGAATTCAATCAAAATGCGTTTTGGGGTATCGTTTCAGCTGTGATTGATGAAAAAAAGCTTTATCAGGCAAGTGGAATGATGGATATCAACCTAGATATTGAACTGGGAATACGAGGTCAAGATGCTTTGGGTAAACATGGGGATATATTCTATGGAAGTAAAAATATTTTTCAATCCTGTTCTGGTTAATATCACCCTACCCAACGGATCCTGGCAAATGGCAGCTATACCCAAGGGTGGTTGGCAGGTATCAGAAACAATGTGGTCTCTTCGCCTTGGTTTGTTAGTCATTAGTACCCTGATAATACTACCATTGTATCTTCTAGGACGCTTTCTGGAAAATAAACGTCGAAGTGATCAGCGATTTATTCACTTATTCAATACCACACCCATCGCTATGGGCATCGTCACTATTCTGGGGATCATCTCAGAATTAAATGATCACTTTAAAAATCTTTTTGGATATACCCAACAGGTTATCCCCTTCATTAAAAATTGGTACAACAAGGCTGACCCTGAATACCGTGAAAAAGTTCTTGAAACATGGAATGCAGAAATTGAGAGGGCTATAGAGTCTAATTCTACCATTAAAGTCCATGAATATAGGGTAACATGTAAATCAGGTGAGGAACGCATTGTTAAGATCTCCGGTAAAGTTATGGAAGGCTATGTTCTGGCGACTTTTGTTGATATTACTCAGCGAAAGATAGCTGAACGGGAATTAATTGAAGCTAAGGAACAGGCTGAAAAGACTAATCAAGCAAAATCAGAATTTCTATCCCGCATGAGTCACGACCTTCGTACACCTATGAATGCTATATTATGATTCAGCCAGTTACTCCAATTCGAAGATCTATCAAAAAGACAATTGGCTGATATCAATGAGATCCACAAAGCTGGTGAACATTTGCTCCAACTTATTGATGAGGTTTTAGATCTCGCTAAAATTGAATCAGGTCATTTAAAAATTGAAATCAAACCGGTATCATTAGACAAAGTCCTGGATGATTGTTATAAATTGATCCACACACTTGTTAAAAAATATGATATTCGATTATTGATTGAAAATAACTGTAATGAATATATAGTATTAGCTGATGAAATGCGGTTGGGTCAGTCTCTATTAAATCTCCTATCCAATGCCATAAAATATAATCGGCCAAGGGGTGAAGTAATCGTTCGTTGTGAACAGCGACAAGATAAAATGTTTATTCAGGTTGAAGATACAGGACCTGGATTAACTAAAGAAAAACAGGAACATCTATTTAAACCCTTTGAAAGATTAGGTGTTGAAAATACTGATATACAAGGTACCGGGATTGGTCATGTCATAACTAAAAAAATTATTGAAATGATGCTGGGTGAAATTGGATTGGATAGTACCCCCGGCAAAGGAAGTGTCTTCTGGATTTCTTTACACTATGCAGAACAAACAAATCAAATTGAAAAACAAAAAAGTGTTAAAAATGCCCTGACAGATCCCTTCTCAAAGGAGAAAGAGAATAAATATAATGTACTTTATGTAGAAGATAATCCGGCTAATTTAAAATTATTTCAACATACTTTTATGAAACGTCCCTGGATCAATCTCCATACAACTCATAATCCACAGTTATTTTTATAATTAATAGAGATCCATCATTATGATCTTTTCTTACTGGATATTAATTTACCAGGAATGAATGGTTTTGAAATATTGAAGCGCCTTCTGGAGAAACCAGCCACTCAAAATATCTCTGTCATTGCCATTAGTGCCAACGCCATGGAACAAGATATTATAAAAAGGGCTTGGAATCTGGTTTTGATGCTTATATTACTAAGCCAATCAAGATCGAGGAGTTTTATCAGGTGGTGGATCATTTTTTGAAATATAGAAATTCAAACTAAAAATATATATTAGTATCTCAATTTTTCCCATGATTCTCCCTTCTTTCTCCTATGTGGGGGTATTTAGCATTCTCATCGTTTAGGTGATTCTTTATTTTATTGTTGATTTAATGATATATTATAGATTATCTTAAGGAATGAAAGGGGATTTACCTTGCCGAAAGTACGACAAGGCTTAATTATAAGGTATTATTTTGGATTTAGCATAAGACCTTCACCATTGGATGCACTTAGGAGAAGATTCTGACCTACAATTTTATAAGATGTGATATTTCTTAGGATTTTAAAAAATTGTTTGTCGGTTTCTTTACTATATTTCACCTTACATCGGGATTTTGAGATTTTAAAATGGGATAGGATGATATTGTTTCCATCAAGATGATATTTACCTTTAAATGATCTGCAGGTGGTTTTACCGGATACAATGCCGTTATGGAATCGGATTTTGTAATAATATCCTCTTGTGGTCTGATATCCAGTAAATTTAGATGTGGGGACAAGTTTCACCGCGATGGACTGTCCCGACCATTTTGTGTTTAACAGTGGAGGACTTTTGGGGGTGGGGGCAAACTTGTAGGTGAGGCTATTATTACCCTGGGTAAGGATGAGATTATTTTCTGATGTCTTGTAATGGTATTCACCTCTTAATAATTTCATGTACCTGCTTTCCTGCTTTAAAATGGCTTTTCTGCATCCTCGCTCGGTTTGCATGAATACACCCATGTTGATAATCTTTTTGTCTGTATCCACATAAAATGGTCTGATTGAGGATGCTTTCTCCAGATTGACTGTTGAATAGCTGTTGCATCCGCTGTATCCGTGGATACCTTTTTTTGTGATTTTCATTGTGATGGTGGTCTTCTTGATTGGGCGACTGCCGTTCATTGATACAAGTACCCATGAGCCATCCCTGAAAATCCCCTTTGAATCTGAATCTGGTTTGGTGTTTGAATCACTGCAAGCGATTAGCGTGAGCATTGTTATTAATGTCATAATGATTGTTTTCATAACAGAACTCCTTGATAAAATATTTGAATAAGATTATAACACAAAATTCTAAAATAACCTGAATAATTTTTTTAGTTAAGTATATTGGAAAATAAAATCATTTCGATAAATCTGATATATACCGATAATCATCTTAATTTGAACTAATCAAAGGATGATTCGTTCAGTTCACCAACCGTTTTAGAAATTTATAACTTCAATTATTAAAGATTATTGGTATATTTGAGAAAATGAGTACTGGAGGAAAGATGATTCGATGTATTTTTATATTATGTATTTTATTACAAATAATAAATCCATACAAGGTATTTTCATTTACCCAGGAAAAGAAACCTCAGGATAAGTCGGGTGAAGAGGCAGGATTTAGAGCAGGGATTAAAGGGGGATTGAATTTATCATTTATACAAAATAATTCGGGTAACTCAAGTGATTTTAATGGTGGTGAGGGAGGATTAGCTATGGAATTTGTTTTTGGGAAGATCGTATCACTTGAAATCGATTTTATGTACCAGCAGAGAGGAGGGATTGTATCCGATAATACAAGGGAATTGAATTTCTGGGCAGTACCAGTGATAATTAAGGCTTCTAAACCCATATTAGGAGGGAAGAATGGTGATTCTGGGATACTCTCTCCAATACTGGGACTTGGTATAAGTACACAATTTTTATCCTCAGCAAGATCAGGGAATAATAGAGATTCTACAATAAAGAATAAGAATGTCTCTATTCTGATTTTATTGGGAATAAAGTTAAGTTCAGGCAATGATAAAACGGATTTTATTTTCGAGTGGAGATATGAACAAGGATTGACGGATATAGGCACTAGTGAAGTGATTAGAACAAGAAACCATAGCATTATATTTGGAACTATGTTTAAAATATTTTAATGCTGATGAATATTTATTACGATTTTGTGTTGACCATCCATTTGGAAAACTCATCTAAAAATAGTTTAAAGCCTGCTATGTGTTTTTCTGGAAAATTATATTTTTGAACGCTATTTTCAAGGATATGTAAAAAACAATTTAACCAAACTTGTCTTGCTGATTCATCAATGGGAAATTTTAGATGTCTTGCCCTCATTTGAGGTGAGCCATAAAGTTGTTGATAGAGAGGAGGTCCACCCAATATTCCAACAAAAAATGCGGATGATCGTTTCGAAGCTTCTTTCATATCCTCTGGAAACAAATTACGTATAGAGGATTTTTCAAGTTCCATATAGAAATCTTCTATCATTTTAAAAATATTTTCTTCACCCATCAAGGAATAAATTTCTCTGCTTGGTGAAACGCCCTGTGGGGGACCAGAAGGTGGTGTATATATATCTCGCATAGGTTTACCTCTTTATGGAATAAATATTTAATAAATAATTATAATATCGGCTATCTCATTTTGTTAGATATTTTGAAGGAAGTAAATTTATTTATATTATTGTTTGGCATTTTAGATGATGGGTTAATACCGATAAGTCTTTTATAATGCAAGAGATTATTTTTTTATGGGAATAATGAGGATGATTCCTCTTTTAATTATTCGCAGTCTGACAAAATGATTTTTATAGTATTTTTGAATTTTGGCATGAAAATCGAGTTTATCTTTAACCGGTTCTCCTTCAATGTCTAGTATCAGATCACCTGCTGTGAGAATTGAATTATCTGACAGGGTATGATTTTTTATATCAATAACAAGGACTCCGTGTTTTTCTTTAAATGTTTTTTCAAGGAGAATATGCTCTTCTTCTGTCAAGTCTCTTACAGATATCCCAAAGGACGGATCATTTAAATCAAGAGGTTTAGATTTAATTTTTTCTTTTGGTTTATTTTGAGGTAGAAATTTATCAAGATCACCTATTTTAACTTTCAGAGTTATAATCTTGGAATTTCTTTTTATGGTGAAGTGGAGGATTTTTCCTACATTTGTTTCGGAAACAATCTGTCTCAGGTGGTCAAAATCCTTGATGGTGGTTTTATTTACTTTTAAAATAATATCCCATGTTTTGATACCTGCTTGTTGGGCAGGAGATTTCGGAATAACCTGTACAATCATGATACCCTGTTTTATATTAAGGATTTTTGAGGAAGCTTCGTCTGGATTTGCAGGTCGAATACCAAGATATCCTCTTATAACTCTGCCATGTTTTAATAATTGTTTGACGATTTTTTTTACGAGATTGATAGGAATAGCCAGACCTATGCCCTGAAAACCTGCTGAACCGCTATACATTGCTCTTGTAACAATCAAACTATTAATTCCGATCACTTCTCCATTAACGTTAACCAGTGCACCACCGCTGTTCCCTGGATTTATAGCAGCATCAGTCTGGATGAAATTAACACCGTAGGCGTTTTTACGTCCTTTTGCGCTGACGATACCCTGAGTGACAGTTTTTCTTAGACCAAATGGACTTCCCAATGCCAGCACCAATTCTCCTACCTTGAGTTTATCTGAATTACCCAATTTGGCTGGCTGGTATAACTTATTATTCGTATTTAATTTTAGCAAGGCTATATCTGAAAAGGGATCGGCACCAATGATTTTTGCGGGGTACTCTTCATTGTTATTCAGGGTTACGATAACTTCCTTCGCGTCTTTGACGACATGATAATTAGTTACCAGATATCCTTTGGAATTGATGATGACTCCTGAACCGATTTGGAAAGCAAATTGATGATTTTTTTTGGGATTTCTGAACTGGAATGGATTTTTTGCATTATCATAGGGGCTGATTTCCTGTTGGACTTTGAGAAAAACTATACTTGGCATCACTCGTTCTGTGATTTCAACAAGGGATTGATTTATTTTTCTCAGGTTATCTTGAGATATTGATAATGCTGGATTGATCAGTTGTATAAATATACTTACTGTTAGAATAACAAATATCTTCAAGTTATTCATTTACAGCGGTTACCTGATGAATCTGGCTGAGTTCTTTTTTTGACAGAGGAGCCAGTTTTGATTTAGGATGTTTTTTTATACATTCTTTAAAGAACCGAGCACTTTTGTTATAATCCCCTTTTTGTTTGTAATACATAGCCTGGATGTATTCTATTCCTGTGAGGATGTCATTAAAAAGTTCTTTTGTTTGGGGATCTATGTTTGAAAGGGGTTGTTCATCGCCGAGATTTATGGTGAGGGTTTGATCGCCTTTTACAATGGTGGCGTGACCGCTATCATTGACTACCACCATATCTTTAACATTTGAAGTGGTGGAAACTGCTTTTGCTTTGAATGGACTGGAAAGAATGCTTGTTGTTAATTCATTTTTGTAGATATCCTGAACATTTGGGAAATAGACTTTGACACCAAGATAGGTCATGAAGATGATGGAAGTTGTTACAAGTCCGTAGGATAATTTATTAATGATACCATAGTCAGATAATTTATCAAAGATTGATTTGTGTGTTTGGTAGTCATTTATTTTTGTCATGAGATTTTGTTCAAAGTTAGTGGAAACAGGCAGTGGCGAATAGAAAGAGGTGAGAGAGGATTTCAGGAGTTTCATGTTTTCAAACTCCCGTTGCCACCATGGATCTTCTTTTAGTATTTGCATCACTTTAAATTGATCCTGATGATCGAGTTCTCCATCAATATGCCGATTTAATAACTGATAAATTTTTTCTTTTTTCATACCCTTACCCTTGTTATATTATTTAATGTTTAAAACATTTTCCAGCCGTTGTTTTAATCGAACCCGTCCTCTGCTTAACCGAGATTGCACAGTACCAATGGAGATATCCAGGATTTGTGCAACTTCTTTATAAGAAAGACCTTCAATATCACAGAGTAAAATAACATCTTTATATTTACTTGAGAGGTTACTTATTTCTCTGTTGACGATATGTTCAATTTCCTTTTTTTCATATATTTTTTCAGGGGTGTTGTGCTCCCTGATTTTGTCGTCAAATACTTTGTCATCGAATTCATTGTGTAAATCTGTTTTTCTTCTATTTCTGTTTCTCACTTCATTGAAAGCAAGATTCAGGGCTATGCGATATATGAAAGTAGAGAATTTAGCTTTTATTTTGTATCGCTCTCTACTTCTGTATATTCTTATAAACACCTCCTGGGTGATTTCCTCACTTCTTTCGACGTCGCTGATATATTTGTAGATGTAATTGAATAATTTAGTTTTATATCTTTTTACTAATTCTTCAAAAGCCTTATCTTCACCTGCTTTAAAGGAGAGCATCAGTAATTCATCGCTTTCCTCTCCAAAGTGATTGTCCAAAATTGGCCTCGTTTTCAACAAAGATTAACACAATAAAATAGTTATTGTTCCATTTTATCCAAAGTTCCTAAAAAAAAATATAAAAACATTTTAGAAACGATTGGATTACAATGATTATTTATAAGAATAATTTAAAGATGAGGATAGTTTAACAGGGTAATAAGTCTTATTGAACATTCTCATCCATTTGTTTTTATTGTATATTTTTATAATAAGATCGATTAAATAGTATTCATATGGATTTTTTAATAATCCAATTAAAACGATTTTTTCAGGATTGGATAGAAGTTAAAAAAACTGATAGGATTTGTCAAACACTTTTTTAACTTGGAAGAAATTTAAATAGTTATTGGTTTACTTAAAAATAATTTTATAGGATTTTACAATAAGAATTTATTGTATTTAAAGTTGGTATGATGCATTTTATTGGGAATAAATATTTTTGTCATGAAACGAAAAATCTTTTGTATAGAATATTATGATTCAGAAACACCTGAGTCGTCCCTTCCCAGTTAGTTCCTATTAACTGTTGCCCTGTCCTCCTTATGGGTGGGGCATTTATTTTTTTATGTGTTTTTTTTCATCCTGTAACATTATATTATATTTAAAACAAATAGGTCAGAACAGGAATTATATGGGTACAATCATCAAAGATTTACAGGTTACAAGAGTTATTGATGGGGATACTTTGTATGTACTGATAGATGATCGGGAGGAGATGTTACGTCTGGTTTGTGTGGATACAGAAGAATCTCAGTTGTATGGCTCCAAACCTGTTACCAAAGCAGGCCATCTGGCTACGGAATATGCTAAGACCTTTTTTATGAAGGATTCCAATAGTTTTCATAAGGTGGACATAGAATTCGATAGGAAGGATCCGAAAGAGGATTGTTTGAGGGAATGTCGGGATAATTATGGTAGATTATTGTGTTATGTTCATAAAGAGGGGATCAATTATAATATCAAGGTGGTTCAAGAGGGGTATAGTCCCTATTTTTTAAAGTATGGTCGTTCCAGGGTATATCTGAGGGAGTTTATGGAGGCGGAGTTTGAAGCTCAGTCTAAACAACTGGTTATCTGGAATCCACTAACAAATATGGGTGGAGCATCACGGAATTATCCCTATTTAATTGCCTGGTGGTCTCTTCGTGCGGGTATAATTCAGCACTATAGACGGATGGTGGATAGAGACAAAGTTCCTAACCCCAGGGAAAATTATAAGAAGATATTAGAAGCTATGGAGTCTGGAAAGGATATTACGATATTTTGTGATATCGGAGAAGGAGTTGAAAGGAAAGCTGGAAAGGGGACATTGATTTATGCCGGATCAAAGTATTGCAAGTTTAAGTTGTGGATAGAAGATAGATATTGTGAGATGGGAATGAAAATTATACGATTAATTGAAACACGTTATGGTAATGGTGGTAGGGGATATGCATATGTGAGTGGGAAAGTAACCGGGCACAAAGGACGTCCTGAAATTATTTTAACGGATGTAAAACAGATTTCTGATTTTCCACCCTCATCAAAAAAGTAATTCAGGCAGAAGCATTGATAATCTCCTGCCTGTATCAGATTATTTAAATGTTTTTAAATATGCAATAAGATGCAGGATGTGTTCAGGTTTCCACTCAATACCTTTTTTTCCTGTTTTCATTCCAAGAGTTGGAGGCATATTTGAGTTTGGATTTTCAGTACGTGCATCACCGATTTTTTTAAAGAGCCATGCGTCACCGTCTTTTTTCCATTTAGCTACCATAGGAGCACTAAATTCAGGTCCAACATCTCCGCCACCTTTCACACCTTTGCCACTATGACAAGCTGCACAATTTCCAGCTGGTAATTTCTTGCTATCTTTAGGATTTTTACCTTTCTTGCCCATTCCAACTTTATTATAAATGATTTTACCAATTTCTGGGTCTGCTTTAAAATCCTTTAACTTATCTGGGATTTTATGTTCTTTTGGAGCTCCAGCGATATAATCGCCTTCAAAAAGTTTTTTGTCATCATAATTTGCTGGTGTACTAGATGTTTTATTATCTGCTTTAGATTCAGTTTTAGAATCTTTTTTTGATTCGGTGCCTGCGGGTTTCTTACAGGATATTCCCACAAGGATCATTAAACATAAGCTAATAGCTATAGCTGTTTTAGTCATTGAACTCCCTCCTAAAATATTATATGTCCATCATTAACATATTGCTCTAATAGAGCTTGTGAAAGTTAATAAATTAGACTCTCCTCGTCAAGTTGTTTTAAAAATATTGAGATAAATTACAAATTTTTTTCCATAGAAAATCTATCGTAATATCGAACTTTGTAATTTGATATTGTTCAATTACAAATAGAGAATTAATTAGTAACATGAGAGTCTTTCTCATAACCATCCCTCCTTCTTTGAAACAGAAACATTTGTTTGGAGTGGTTTATAGGTCATAATCTATCGAATAAATTGATTTTAGTTGTTTTAATTGATAGGAAGAGGGGGTATATTTGAGGATGGAATTCCTAATCTGGCAGAGTAAATTATTTTGAAGCCCCGCTATTTTTCCTAGTTGGTAGGACAATTGGGCGATTTGCTGAGCTTTCGGTTTTCGAAGGGTTTCATATTTTTGAAAGGCTTGACTTACATTTGGATTTTGACCTAAACACTCAGCAATCATCCAGCTATCCTCAATAGCTTGTGCTCCTCCCTGTCCAAGATTTGGTGTGGGGGCATGTGCGGCGTCACCAAGGAGAGTAATATTTCTATCAGACCACTTTGAAATGGGTTTTAAATCATACAAATCATTCTGGATAATCCTATTGGCTTCGGTGTTTTGAATAATGTCATGAACAACCTGGGAATAACCTCTGAATACATCCATTAAAGATTCTTTCGTATTCTCATATTTAAATTGCGGATCTATTGTTTTCGTAGCATACCAATAGATGATATTTTCAAAAACCTGACAATATCCAAATCGTGTTCCATAACCCCACAATTCGACACCAGTATGTTGAATATCTTTATTTAAATCAAAATGAACAATCCCACGCCAACATGTTTGTCCAGAATAACGTAATGAGCTGTCTGGTATCATTTGTTGTCGTACTACAGAGTGTATTCCGTCAGATCCAACCAGAAACTGTCCTTGTACCTTTGTACCATCAATAAATTGGACTTCAACATCTTCAGAGTTTTGAGAATAACTAATACATTTTTTATTTAGATGAACTGTACCTTGTTTTAATTGATTGAATAATAATTGATGAAGATTAGAACGAAGAATAGCTAGGGTTGGATACTTGAAATGCTTTTTGATAAGATCCATAGAAACTTTTTGAATGATTTTTCCCTTATCATTCTTAATATACATGTGATCTAATACGATACCTTTCTCAATTACATCATCCACAATACCTAACTTTTCAAATATCGCTATGGCATTGGGTGAAAGGAGTAGACCAGCCCCCACAGGCTTTAATTCACCAGCAGATTCATAGACCTCCACATCCAATCCTTTTTTTTGAAGGGGCATATGCCGTGCATAATCCACCAATTCCTCCCCCTATAATGATTCCTTTCATATTGTCTCCATTGTATCAAACTAATATATGTCATTTCGGCAGTGTACATCAAAATCATCACCCCATATAAGCGTATTGCATAAAATTATAAATTAACTTTCCATAGTCAAATGACTAATCTGCCCCTCTCTATCAAAAGATACAGCTATAACGTAATTTGTTAAATCATCGGGTAAAGTTATATCAAACACTGCATATTCCATTTCAATTCGGGGATATATACCAATTCATTTTAAAACCAATCTCGATAAAAATAAATCTATATCAATATCCAGAGTCCCAAATAAATCCTCCAATTCATCCTCGTCGAGCTCTTCAAGATGATGTTCCATAAACAGCTGCACACCATCCGTCTGATTCTCATTTTGATAATCCTCACTCAGATATTCAAAAGCCTTTTTAGCTAAGTCAGGAAGGTGGTCAATATATTTTCTCATCTCAAGTACAAGATCCTCAGTAAGTTTTGAACCCTCAATATTTAAATCAAGGCTCACCTGGTAACCTAAGAAAGTTGAATCTGTATAATAAGCGTATTCATCTTCATCATCGTCTAGAGCGGTAAATTATAAATACTCATAAAATCCTCCAAATAGATTTATTTATTCATATTATACAAACGATTGGCAGGATGATTTCATTTTATTGGATTATTTTCAATAATTGGAGTGTAAATAGTATATTAAATAGATCCATCCAGCTTGAGAATAATCAACTAATCCCTGGTCACCGTCCAGAAACCCCATTAAATCTATGTCCTTTGATAAGATCTTGTAAGCATATTTTTTTTTACAATCTTGACGGATTTGAAATAAAAATCTTATTTTAGAAATAATTTAATGCCAAAACGATCAAGTATGAATATATTTTTGTTGATTAATTTTTATAAATCATCAATCTATGGGGTATTGAAATGAAGTTCGTCTATATCATTATTTTTTTAATTTTCTTTGGATTTTCGTGTAAGAAAAGTCAATCTGTTCCAAATACACCTAAATCAGAGAATCATGCAGAAAAAAATGCTCATAAACTGATTACTAAATCAATTGAATATAAAGATGGAGAGGATGTATTGGAAGGATATTTGGCTTATGATCCATCGATTAAGGGAAAGAGGCCGGGTATTTTAGTAGCTCATCCCTGGATGGGATTGGATGAGTATACTAAGGGGCGCACAAGGCAATTTGCTGAGATGGGATATATTGCTTTCGCTCTGGATACTTATGGAAAGGGTGTGAAAGCCAGTGATCACAAGACAGCAAGGAAATTAACCAAGTTCTACAGAAATGATAAGGATAGGACAGCTATGAGAAATAGGGCTAAGGCAGGTTTAAATGCATTATTGAATCATTCATTAACGGATAAAAACAATATAGTCGCTGTGGGATATTGTTTTGGAGGTGCGACAGTACTTGAACTAGGAAGATCTGGAGCTAATTTAAAGGGGATTGTAACTTTCCATGGCAGTCTGGATACTCCTCATAAAAATGATGCTAAGAATATTAAGGGAAGGGTATTGATACTCCATGGAGGAAGTGATCCAAAGATTCCACCCAAAGATGTAGAAAACTTTAATATAGAGATGGAGAAAGGAGGGGTCAAATACTCAGTAATAATTTATCCAAAGGCTATGCATTCATTTACAATACCTAGTATCAATAATCCTAAATCGGGTTCGGCATATGATAAGGATGCGGATATGAGATCCTGGGATGAAATGAAGAAATTTCTTAGTGAAACTTTTAAATAATTTTTATGGATTCTAAACTGGTTTTATCTAGTGATCCTTGATTTGGATATACTTTTTCGTATATACTTTCGATTGCTTTTTCAAATATTTTATCTAAGTCTTCTGGAATGTAGAACTTGTTAGTAAAGTGGCGGTGGATTACCTGCTGGGCTGCATTAATATGATTTATAAATGACTTTTTGTCCTTAAATATCTTATTTTTCATGGATTCCATGATTGTATCGGTAATAAATTCATAGACATAGACCTTATAATCGGTCATGTTCTGCTCCAGGACTTCGTCGGTGAATTCATAGCTATTAAAAGTATTTTCAAGGACTTTATTATTTAAGTCAACCTTCTCTAATATTTTATAGTATAATTTTAATTCCTCTTCTTCCTGTTGGGAATACTGTCCAGATCTACTTAAATTTTCTTCTACTTTTGAGATCGCGCGGCGATTACGTTGATCCATTTCTGAGAAACTTTGATATAATTTATAACTTTTTAAATAATTACTGAGTTTTAGAAATTCTTCGAGATTTTTCATATCCCCTCCACTTCTAATAATTCGACAGAAAGTTTCGAATACTTAGTACTTTTGAAGGTTCAGAGATATAATTTTGTGGAAAGCTATAATAGTATCGAGAATTAATTATTTATTTTTTTATGATTCTTATCTGATTTAGAATAATCCTCATCATCAATTTTTTTTTCTTTATGGGAGTATAAAAATTTACCATTAGCACTATATAATAATGTTTGAGTCCTGTTATTATTGTTATCATATTTAAATGTTTTATAAAATTTCAGCTTTTTATCAGGGGTGAGATAATTTTCCCGGGTTAATAATCCACTCTGATCATAGATATATATGGAAAAGTGCTCAATTTCACCTGAAGTATACTTAATTTCTTCAGCGATTTTATTATTTTTATCATACTTGTAAATAATTACCAATTCATGGTCACCAGTATATTGCTCTACTTTTTCTTTTGAATTATTTTTATAAAATATTTTACTGTATCTTTTTAAATGTTTAGACTTATCGTATTGCTCCTCCCTGACCACCTGTCCCTGTTTATTAAGAAAAATCTTAAAAAAGGATTTTCCAGTGAGACTTTCATTGTTGAGAGGTTCTAAATATTGTGTTTCACCCTGAAAGTCTTGTTTTATATTTGCAAAATATTTAATCGAATAGTTATTTTTTTTATTATTATTTTTATTTTTAGAAGATTTCTGATCTTTATCTCCTTTGCAATTGGAAATTGAAATTGAGAAAATTGCCAGAATACAGAAAAAAATTAAGTTATAAAATATTATGCTTTGCTTATTAGAAGTATAATTATACAGAATATTCATTTGATTTTCCTTATTGAAACAGTATTTTAATTAATATTTTGATGAGATTGCAATATCGTCCAATAATATATAAGGGAAATATCCACTTCCCTCTTGAAATAAGGTATTTCCAATACCACATATATGATTGAGTGATTCAAATACATTTCCACTCATCATGACGTCCTTTAATCTACCTGATAATGAACCTTTATTGATTTTAAATGCTAATTCAAGATTCATTGAATATTCCCCTGCCATTACATTACTCTGGCCTGCACCAATGAATTGATCAACGAGGATCCCATCATCAATTTGGGCTAGCAAAGATTCGTAGCTATACTGCCCCTCTTTGAATATGATATTGCGGAGTCCAGGTGAGGGTGTAGAAGCATAACCCCTCGAAGCGTTTCCTGTTGATGTTCTCTTAAGCAGGGCTGCAGTTTGTTTATCAAAAATAAAAGTATTTAGAACCCCTTTGTCATATAGGATATTTTCCCTGGTTAGTGATCCTTCACCATCAAAAGGTGCTGTGGATATACCATTTTCAAGTATACCGCTATCGATCAGTGTTATATTCTTTGAAATAATTTGTTCTCCAAGTCGTTCTGTAAGGGGAGACATTCCTTTCTGGACTGCTTTCCCATTAAGACTTGAAGTGAGAATAGAAACCAGAGATTTAATAGCCCTTGGGGTGAATAGAACTTTATATTTACCTGTTTTAATCGTAGAACTTTCTTTGGATAGTTTAAATTTTTCTATAATAGGATCGATAATATCATCCATACCTGAGAATGGTGATAAACGTGTCTTGGATTTGTGTATACTTAATAGTTGGTCATTCTTTGCAATAAGTCCACTAACACTCACAGAGAAAAGAGACTTCTGATATGATTCAGAAAAACCGTTGGAAGTCATCAAATGAACAGAATATGTTTCTTTTTCAAGTCCCACATCAATTTTAATGTTATCATCAAATGATTTTATTTTATCAATAGCATCTTCACCCATTTTAATCATGGAATCTATAGATGTATCCTTAATCTGAGGGTCATACAAATTCATTTGATTAGTCGATTGTTTTTCAGCAAATTGAAAGAGAGCTTTTTCTCCAAACTGAGAACTCTCTTTAGCTCTATCAATCACATTATAATCACTGGTATCATTAGTAAATGAGAAGCCTATCCTGTCATTATAGATTGTTCTGAGTCCAAGCCCCTGGGTCTGAGTAGATTCTACCTTCTTAAATATGTCACTTTCAAAGGAGACAGAGTGGGATTCTGAACTACTGGTATAGATTTCTACATTATGTAAAACAGATTTTGCTTTATTATATATATTTAAATGATCATTATTCATAGTAACCTATTTCCCGCCTATCACAACATTCTCAACAAGGACATGAGGTCCCCCAACAGTTACAGGAAGACCATTCTGACCACCCTTTCCACACCCCCCAAGGCCTCCAAAGTGATGCAGGTCATTTCCAATCGCTTTAATATTACTGAGAGTCTTAAATACATTCCCAGTTAATACAACATCCTTAAGAAGTCTACCAATCTTACCATTCTTCACTTCATAAGCCTTACCAGCAGTGAAAGTAAACATCTCAAGATTCGTCATACCCGCCATATAATTGACACAATATACACCATCCCCAAGCATTTGCAAGAGTTCATCAACAGAATATTGCCCTCGATCTATAAAGGTATTTGTCATTCTAACAATAGGAGAATAAAGAGGCGATAAAGCTCTTGCATTCCCTGATAATTCCTCATGAAGTTGATAGGCAGTTTCCCGTGATGTCAGTCTTGAATTAAGTTTTCCATTCTTAATAAGATACTTTCTCTTACCCTGAACCCCTTCGTCATCAAAGGGAATATATCCCGCCAAACCTTCAAGGGTTGCATCATCGATAATATTCAATTCATTGGACCCAAATACTCTTCCAAGGGACATCATTTTCTGCATATCGGGATTCTCGTACAGGAAGTCAGCTTCCGATAGATGCCCAAATGCTTCATGAGCAAATACACCTGTCATACGAGGATCTAATAGGACATTATATGTACCCTTTTCAAAAGAATCGGCTTTTAACAGATCAACAGCCTGTTTACAAATGTTATCACATTCATGCTCTCTTCCTTCCACCACTTCATAGCCATAATACCCACCATCACTAAAGTAGCCCCTCTGAACATTCATACCATCCCGTGTCATTGCAAATAAACCAAGACCAGTAAAGATTTTATCAAGTTCTATATAGCTGCCCTCAGAATTAGCAAAATAAGATTTCTTATGTGAATCGCGGTATGTAGCTCGAGACGTCTGGATATTTTTAGTACTCAAGATCCTTTCATTATACTTATTCATGAGTTCTACTTTATCAGAAAGAGGAACATCCATAGGATTCTTAACATACTTGCTTTTATATACAATATCCACTGCATCACATTTCAACAATCCTTTATTACCATTCTTTTTTGAATACTTGCTCTCGTAATTTAAGTTATCAAAAGCTTTATTAATGTGGTGTTCTATATCCTTATCATTAAATGAGACAAATGACCACTCCCCATTTTTAAATATCCGTACATTTCCTGAAGAGCTTTTCGCCGACCCTACATCCTCAAGTTCTCTTCCACTATACGATACATAGTTATAATCCCTATCTTCATAGTGTATTTCCATATACTCAGCAGGATACTTATTTATTAATCTATTTAATTGATCTTTCATCAAATATAATTTCCTAAATCTTATTCTATTTTATATTGAGAAAATATGAAAAATCCTTCAAATAGTCAAGATATAATGAAATAAATTATTCATTAATCAAATCAATAAATCTAAGCAGGATAACATCATCCATCTTCCGTTCCACTAATCATTCACAAATTTTTATTAAAGACCTTGACAAGAAAAAAAAGTTTATTTATCTTAGATTTAAAGAATATGGACTAATCTTGTCCAGTTAATCTATATATCTAACAAATTTATAATTATGTGTTTATAATGAATATTGCATCTCCAATCCATACACAACTTTCAGATCATCAGCCCGATATTCTTACGAAAATTGGGAATACCCCCCTGATCGAGCTAAAGAATATTTCAAAAGGTCTTTCACAGGGTGTTAAGGTATATGCTAAAATGGAATCCTTCAACCCAGGCGGATCTGTTAAAGATAGACCCGCTTTTCGTATGATTCAAAAAGGGGAAGAAAGTGGTCAATTGACTAACGATAAAACTATCCTTGATGCAACCTCTGGAAATACCGGTATCGCCTTGGCTATGATCGGTGCAGCAAAGGGATATAACGTGGAACTGGTGATGCCAGACAATGTCAGCCATGAAAGAAAAGTAATTTTAAAGGCTTATGGAGCAAAATGTATTTTCTCAGATCCTCTCGACGGTTCGGATGGCGCTATCCTCCTTTCAAGAGAAGTTCGCAAGAAAGATCCCGATAAATACTTTGTTCCAGACCAGTATAACAACCCAGAAAACTGGAGATCACACTACTACGGAACTGCAGAAGAAATTATCAGAGATACAAACGGGAAAGTAACACACTTCCTGGCTTGCGTCGGAACAAGTGGGACTCTCATTGGGAACAGTAAACGATTAAAAGATTTTAACCCTGATATAAAAACATTTGGCATCCAACCTTCAGACCCATTTCATGGATTGGAAGGACTAAAGCACATCGAAAGCTCCATAGTCCCGGGAATATACGAAATGTCCTTTGAAAAAAATACCATCTTCGTAGGCACAGATGAATCCTATGATATGGTACGTAGGCTGGCACGGGAAGAAGGCTTATTTGTCGGTCTGTCATCTGGCGCAGCTATATTAGGTACATTAAATTATGCAAAGACCTTGACTGAAGGTGTTGTTGTTACTATCTTTCCTGATAATGGTGAAAAATATTTTAGCTCTAAATTATGGTAATATTCATTCAACTTTAATTGGCTAAAATAACCATATTAAAATAAATCTAAATTGTCATACTACAAGGTAAATCAGACAAAATACGATATAATAATTTAAAGTTATAATAAAATGAGTTTAACAGTCCAAATACCCCAAACATTGATGGATCAAATATTTAATCACTGTAAAAAGGATTACCCCTACGAATGCTGCGGAATTCTCATTGGTGATTTCGATACAAGAAAAGTAGAAAAAATATTTGAAGCAGAAAATACCAGAAAAGATAGAATGGCAGATCGTTATGAGATAAAACCCGAAGACCTCTTCAAAGGAGAGAAATTAGCACGGGAATTATCCCTGGATGTCATAGGATATTATCACTCTCACCCGGATCATCCCAATAGACCCTCAGAATACGACAGAGAAAGGGCTTTCGCAGGAATGTCCTATGTTATTGTTGGTATACAAAATGGAGTAGATCTAGCTCCAAAATCCTGGGTATTAAATGAAAATCAGCAATTTGATGAAGAAATTATTAAAATCATATAATAAATGAGGAGAAATCATGTCTATTAAAGTAAGTGTACCAGCACCCTTAAGGCAATATTGCGACAAGCAGAAGGAAATCGAACTCGAAGGTTCTAATGTCAAAGAAGTTTTGGATTCCATGTCAAACAAATATAATTTACTCTACTCTAAAGTATGTGATGAAAATGGAAATGTCCGTCATTATGTTAATTTATATATCAATGGGGTTGACATTAAGAAAAAAGAATCTTTGCAATCCTCTGTCAATCAGGGAGATTCTATTACTATCATTCCTGCTGTAGCTGGCGGAAATAGAATATAATTCATTGAGTGGAGCAAATATGGTAAACCAGCACGTTGGATTAACCCAGGCGCAAATCAAGCGATACAGTCGGCATATAATATTACCTGAGATTGGTCTGGAAGGTCAGGAAAAATTATTAGAAGCAAAAGTCCTCATCATCGGGACAGGCGGACTTGGTTCTCCCCTCGCGGTATATCTCGCCGCAGCAGGTATCGGTACAATAGGTCTAGTTGATTTCGATGTTGTGGAACACAGTAATCTCCAAAGACAAATTATTCATTTCACTAAAGATGTTGGACGTCCTAAACTCGATTCAGCAGAAGAAAAGATCAAAGCAATTAACCCTGACGTTACAGTCATAAAACATCATACCTTTATTTCTTCTGAAAACGCACTGGATATTATTAAAAATTACGATTATATCATCGATGGTACAGATAATTTCCCTACACGATATCTTGTGAATGATGCCTGTATCATGCTTGGAAAGACAAATATATATGGCTCGATATATCGTTTCGATGGTCAGGCAACTGTTTTTAAACCCAAAGAAGGGCCCTGCTATCGCTGTCTATACCCTGAACCCCCTCCCCCAGGACTTATTCCCAGTTGTGAAGAAGGTGGTGTGGTCGGTGTTCTCCCTGGAATGATTGGTGTCATTCAAGCTACGGAAGTGGTTAAGCTTGTAACGGGAAGTGGATCACCCCTTGTTGGAAGATTATTACTCTACGATTCAATGGACATGTCTTTTAACGAAGTTTCAATTGATAGAAATCCAAACTGCCCTATGTGCGGGGATAACCCTACAATCACAAAGCTCATTGATTATAAAGAATTCTGTGGTATAAGAAGTGATGTCGAGACTGAGGCAATCACAAAGACTTTTAATATTTCGGTCGAAGATGCCCATAAAAAATTATCAGATCATAGAAATGATGTTTTCTTACTGGATGTACGGGAGCCTACCGAATATGAAATTACCTATCTTAAGGATAGCACACTGATTCCTATGGCGATGCTACCTGATCGTGTATCAGAATTAGACATGTCTAAAGAGATATTGATCATTTGTAAAGTGGGAGAGCGAAGCCTTGAAGCGGCACAACTCCTAAGTTCTCTGGGGTTCAAACGCGTAAAAAATATTTCCGGTGGGATCAACGAGTGGGCAAGAAAAATCGATTCAAGCATCAAGGAATATTAATTCTTGTTTTGTAATCAAATAATAAATCTATTCCTACGGTGATTATATAAAAAAATTCCTGGCTATAACTTGCTGAACAAATCATATATTTCAGACGAAGACAAATAAATTAAAATTCCTATTATTTTATATCCTTCATGCGATAATCCCCTTTTATACAAATTACTATTCCAAAGTGAATATACTGAACACCATCGGAACTAAGAATTTTGATTCCGATTGTGTTTAATTTTACTATCAGGGTCTCAAGATTTTGGAATTTCCCTGTCGATTTTGTTTGAACAGTCAATCCTGTCATGGTGAGGCTCTCGGAATCCATGACCGTTAAACATCCTTGGAGAGCATCAGGATGACGTTATATTATTTTCAAATTATCACTTATAAGGAGGTTGTCCATGGCAATTATCTTGGAAGGAGTTGATCACAGCCCGGTGATGTGGGGGAAGATTGGGAAGCATGTTATCCAAAGAACGAAACTGGGTAAGATGTATATTAAAATCAAGGTTCCCCCATCCAATCCCAGGACACTAATTCAACAGGAGCAGAGGAGTGCTTTGACTGAAGGGGTTTTACGGTGGAAGAATTTTGAGAAACTTATTAATAAACAATACTGGGATCTTATTGCTGTGGATCATCGATTCAGGGATGGATATATGGCATTCTTATCCTCGTTTCTCGTAACGTATCGGATGAAATTATCAGAATTAGGGAATCACACCCAAGCACTGGACTTTATTTCGAATGCTTCAAATTCTATTACTTATCAGGAGTCCCCAAAGAAAGTCATGATGGAAGAAAGAGACCGACACCTCATCAAGGCGGTATTTACTTATCGGAAGAATACAATATTTTACAGACAGTTAGGTCGGAGTCTGAAATATCTGGATACTCATCAGTGGCTGAATGTCACGCGGTATGGGATTCTACCGGATTCGGGAAAGGTCATCGACGATCTGTGGTATAACGTGGGGATAATTCCACCCTATGAACAGATCACCGGTGGGGGCTTTGGGACTAAAGGATTTGGTACAGGGACTTTTGAGGTGAAGAAGGTAATTTAAAATATACATATTGAAATAATTTAATCGATATAAGGTGCCCCATCTCCATAAATAATTTTACATTTAGGTAAAGACTTTTGTAATTCATCTACAGCGTTTTCTTTTACATGAGTTCCTCTGAGATAAAGCTTTTTTAAGTTCTTTAATTTTTTTAGGGGGGATATATCACTGTCTGGATTGCCATCTAAATCAAGTTCCTGCAAATTAATTAAATGTTTCAAGGGTGAAATATCACTCACCTTGGCATGATTCAGATAAATTCCTCTTAAATTCTTCAGTTTTTTAATGGATTTAAATCACTGATACTTGTATTCAGGAAATTAATATATTTTAATTTGTACAATCTTTTGAGAGGAGACAAATCCCTGACAACTGTGCCCCCGATGTTGAGTTCTGCCAAATTCTTTAATTTTTTTAAAGGGGATAAATCACTTATAAATGTACTGTATAAAATAAGTTTTTCTAATTTATATAATTTTTTCAGGGGAATTAAAGTCTTTATTTTGCATCGAACAAGATCGAGATATTTTAATTTTTTCATATTATTTAAAGGAGATAGATCTGTGATACCTGTTTCATTGAGATCAAGATACTCTAAATTTGTGAGCTTTTTAAGATTATTTATATCACTAATATCAATACTGAGTTCAAGTTTTTTTAATTTAATCAAATCTTTGAGAGGAGATATGTCTTTTACAAGAGTATTATTGATGTTTAAACTCTCTAACTGATATAAGGCATTTAGGGGGGTTATTTTTTTTATCGGTGTATTTTTAAGATTAAGATATTTCAATTTTTTTAGAAACTTGAGTGGGATTATGTCTTTCACTTTAGTATCGCTTAGATCAAGAGATTCTAAATTAGTAAGTATTTTTAATGGTGTAATGTTATTTATGTTTGTATCGCTAAGATCAAGGTTTTTTAACTGCTTAAGTTCCTTAATAGTATAATTATGTTCATAATATTCATCACATGTTTTAAGCCATCTCTGGGTTTCCTTAAAGGTATATTGATTGGCACACGAAAAGAAATTAAGAAAAATATAATGGTGAGTACAAACAGTACTGAAAAATTATAAATCGGTTTCATATGATAATGTCCATTGATCTTATAAAATTACTTCTGATTTTATTGGGTGTCAAGGAAAACATTTTGATCACAGGTGATGATTTCGGATTGGGGGGTCGAGAATCTTTATGGGTTTGGGAAATAATTTCAGGAGAAGGTGACCTGGCTCTGGAGTACTCTGTGGGAATCATTCCTCTCTATTGATAGATAAGTAATAGGATTTTGAGACGGGAATTTATGTTTTCAAATAGGTATCAACAGTAGAAAGGAATTCTGTAATATTCAGGGGTTTTTTTAAATAGCGATCAAAACCACTGGATAAGGCATGTTCTACATCGCGTTTCATTGCATTGGCACTAATCGCTATTACAGGAGTATTTTTGAGATCTTCATTTGATTTGAGTTTATTTATTACTTCGTGACCATTCAACAGGGGTAAATTGATGTCCAGTAGAATGAGATCCGGCTTATGAACTTCTGCTAATTCAAGTCCCAGTGAACCATTATGAGCAGATATCAATTGATAGGGCGTATTACTCAATACCTTATCAATTAGACGGAGATTTGCCGGATTATCCTCTACATATAAAATGAGTTTAGATTTTATTAATGAATCATTTACTCCTCCAGAAATACTTTTAATCAATGATCCTGTTTTATTTCTTTGTGAAAGAACATCCCCTAGGTGGATATCAACCCAAAAAGTGCTTCCTTCTCCATATTGACTCTCAAAACCAATGGACCCTCCCATTAATTCAATTAATTTTTTACAGATAACAAGACCTATCCCTGTGCCTTCAATATTACCCCCTTCATTGCCAAGTCTTTCGAAAGCCATAAATAGTTTTAATTGTTTCTCCGGATGAATTCCAGTACCAGTATCGCTGACAGAAATCCTTAATTTCTTATCCGGTAACTCCTGAACACTTAAAGTTATTTTACCCGATTTTGAATTGTATTTAATCCCATTGGACAATAGATTTAACAAGACCTGCTTGAAACGTGTATAATCAGCCCAAACAATCAATACCGATTTAGGAGTGATATTATCTACTATGGTAATCCCATTTTTAAAGGCTAGTGGGGATATGATAGAAAAACAATCTTCTAAGACCTGATTGAGACTAATATTTTCAGGAGAGATGGGTAATTTGCCTGCTTCAATGGAGGATAAATCTAATATATCATCGATGAGTTCCAAGAGGTGGTTTCCCGAATTAATGATTTCATTAATATCTTCAATATCTTCTTTTAAATGACTTTTCATGGAAAGGAGCTGGGCAAATCCAAGAATAGCATTTAATGGTGTCCTTATTTCATGACTCATACTGGCAAGAAAATCAGATTTCGCTTGATTAGCCTCTTCTGCTCTTTCTTTTTCAGCAATTAACTGTTGTTGTGCTTGTTTGAGGATTTTTTCACTTTCAACTAAATCTCTTTCAGCCCTCTTACGCTCAGTTACATCTCTGAAGAAAACTGCAACATAACCATAGGCAGGACATGAGGTGAATATCTCGAAATAGAGATCGAAAGTGCCTCCATATTCCTCTAAACGGACATTCTTGCCATGAATAGCTGATTCATTGAAGGCTTCAATCCAGTATTCCTCCACATTGGGCATGATTTCCCGAATTGATTTGCCAATGACGTCATCACGTTTCATATTTAAGATACGCTCGAAAGATGAATTGATCTCAAGATATCGATAATCATAGGGGATTCCGTAATCATCGAAAATGGCTTCCTGGAGGGCATATCCCTCAGACATGTTCTTAAATAGATTTTGGTAGCGATCATCTTTGGTCTTGAGATCCTGTTCCATTTCCTTGCGTTCTGATATATCCACCCAGTATCCAATGATTTCAAGAGCCCTGCCCTCGTTATCATATAAGAGCTTCAACTGGTCATAAACCCATATATATTGATCGTATGCATTTTTAAAGCGGTATTCGTGGGTGTGGAATCCATGTTCGAAAAGATCTTTCAGATCAGCCATCACCCTATCAACATCATCGGGATAGATGTGTGACTTCCAGAATTCTGAATCCTCTGTGAATTGTTCCGGCTCATACCCAAATGCCGAGCGGACGTTATCACTGATAAATGTGGCTCCATAATCGCCATAAGCTTTGCAGGTATAAATGACTGCGGGGCTATTACTGAGAATCGTGGATAGACGGAATTCACTCAGCCGAAGGGCTTGTGTTCGTTTATTGACGGTGTCTTCAAGGATCTCTTTGTGTTTCTGGAGGGCTTCTTCAGACTCCTTTAATTTGCTGATATCATGGGCAACTGCATAAATTATTTTAGTATCTAAATCGGAGAGGGCATTCCATGAAAGCCATTTATAACTGCCATCTTTCGTTTGATAGCGATTGATGAATTGAACCGTTTCATTGGATGTGGTTGCTAAAGCGCCGGCCTCCTGAATTGTTTTATCAATATCTTCAGGATGAATAAATTCAACATAAGGTCTTGCCATTAATTCGTCTGTGGTGAACCCCAAAACTTTGGCCCACGCAGGGGAAAGCTCGGTAAAATATCCATTAAAACTGGCCTTGCATACCATGTTAGCCGAGAGCTCGATATATCTCTTTCGATCTGTTTGGGCCCTTATAGTTTCTGTGACATCACTGAGAAAGAAAGCAAAGTATACTATTTCATTGGACTCATCAAGGATGGGTTCCAGTTTCCAATCCCAGTAGGTAACGCCTTTTTCTGGTTGATCCATATATACAAACGGTCGTGCCATGGCAATATAAGATTCCTTAGATTTCCTGACTGATTCAAAAATCTCCCTGGCATCGGATGGATAGAGATCAAAATGATTTTTTCCAGGAAAGAAGTCGACAGGCTTACCCCCCGCTTGTGCATACGCTTCATTAACCCTGATAAAATTAAAATCCTTATCAAGTAATGCAAAGCAGGCATGGTAGTTATTATAAAATAGTTCTATTATATGATGATTATTAAGGTTTTTTTGCAACAAGTCAATACCCTTCAGATAAAAATAATAAAATAATTATTTTGTTAAAACTATTTTTAATCCTTGCTAAAATAATTTAAAGTTGATATATTTGTCTATTATAAGGTCAATATGGGATTAATTATTTAATCAATTAATCCGATTATTTTCGTCAAAACATTGAGGTATATTCATGGGTAAGGTTAAACAACTCCTTGATTCCTACAAGCAATCCAGTGATCCGAATACAAAATCCTTTGTTGATAACGTCCTTCAAAAATTACTCTATGATAATGGAAGTATTGAAAGTGATTTAAGGGCTCTTATTCGTAAATCTGCACTGCTGCAAACTGAAGGTGCAAAATCTCATAGTCTCACAAAGAATCCCAGGGAATACAAATCAAAGATGAGAGAGATAATTGATCAACTCTCCCAACTGAATCTATTTATAGAATATATAGTAAAAAATATGCCTGAATCCCTTCAAATTATAAATCAAACTATAATAAAGAATAAGATTTACATCGGCATGCACTTGAATCACTAAGTTAATCTCAAAACAGACGCAATTATCAAATATAAAATTCAATACAAAAAAATACAAAATAAAATACCATTCGTAAAAAAAAATATTATATTAACAATAGAACTTATCTTGCGTCAAAGTTTATAGCTTAAACGAAAAAATATTATGAATAAGAGCTCCATATTAAAAATATTTTTATTAATTATATTTCTATTTACCTCAAATATCATCTCTGGAAAAGATTTATCTGTATTTGATGGGTTTACCAAACCAAAGTTTCGTATATTCATGGTAGCAAATCAGGACTACCGCGGAAATGACATGGATTTACGTTACACCATCAACGATATCACCGTCTTCGAAAAGATTTTCTCAAAAGTTTTAAAAGTTCCAAAAAATCGCTTGGAGTTTCATAAAAATCTTTCCCTCAATCAATTTCTACAAAAAACAAAACAATTTTCAAATAAAATTAAAAAAAATGAACTCATTGTAATTATCTTTACAGGACATGGTAACACCAATGGAATGCCTATCTTTGTTGATAAAAAAACTGTTGCCCCTAAAGATTTCTTCCATTTCATGAACTCTTTTAAAAATGACACCATTCTTATTATGGACTCCTGTTACTCCGGTGCTGAAGGGGCTGAAAGCAATATGCTGTCATCCAATAATGTTGATGAGTCAACAGAAAAATTACGCCCAGCTGGGAGTGGGAAAGAAGTTCAGGAAAAAAAGGGCTATAGGAAAAATGTTTTAAGAATATATAGCAGCCTTGCTCACCAGCAATCCAGGGAAGCACGCTATAAAAAAATCCCTCAGGTAAGAAAACATTTGGGAGAAACTTATAATTTCCTTGAAGAACTAGGATATAATGGGGATGGCAACGGAATATTTAGTATAACTTTCGCATCCTTCTTTGCTGATCAGGAATTCAACGAAAAAGCATATACTTTTGATAGTATTAACTCGTATATCAACGTGAAAGTTTCTGCTATGCAAAACGATGGCATCGATTCCCAACGTCCCAAAATGATTCCATACAAGTCTCCATTTAATAATAATAAAAACTATTTTATCCTCGCAAAAGAATATAAAACAATTGA
Source organism: Spirochaetia bacterium UBA6919 (assembly GCA_002450905.1). Classification (GTDB taxonomy): domain Bacteria; phylum Spirochaetota; class UBA6919; order UBA6919; family UBA6919; genus UBA6919. The sequence goes on along the minus strand of DKAT01000044.1, from coordinate 23,537 downwards.
ACTCTCTCCCACTGAAAAATTATATTANNCCAAAAAAAATATCAGGAGGCTGTCAAATTATTTGAAAAAGTCCTCGATGATACGGATTATAAAGATACAAGAATCCGCCTGGCTGAATGCTATACAAAAATAGGACAAGCCCTCGGCTTCAGCTATATAAATCAAAGCATAGAATTCTTTGAACGTGCTCTTAAAAACAATCAAAACCAGCTCGAAGCCCTCAACTCACTGGGACAAATCAATCTCCATCAAGAAAATTACAATACAGCATTAAAATATTTTAAAAAAGTCGCCGAATTGTCTGAACGATCACAAAATCTTTTCTGGGTTGCTAATTCCAATAATAATATCGGTGCTGTCTATACCAAACAAGGGGAAGACAACAAAGCTATCGAACATTTCAATAAAGCCGCCACAATTAGTAGAAAAATTAATGATTTCACCGGTGAAGCCACAGCTTATAACAACATAGGGGGATTTTATTTCAGAAAAAGTAAACCCAATAAAGCAATAGAATATTTCAAAAAATCATCCGCTGTCAGTAAACAAAGTGGCGATGTCCTCGGGGTCGCAACGGCACAGAATAACATCGCTATTATCTATATCTTTAAAAGAAATCATAAACTTGCATTGAAAAATTTCATGGCATCCTTAAAAATCCTAAAATCATATAATCGTACAAAAGAAGTTGCTGTCTGTTATAACAACATCGCTATGGTATACGAAGAATTAAAAAAATATTCCACTGCAAAAAAATATTATTCCCTCGCCTATAAAATATATAAAAAAGAAAAGTATAATCGGGGAATCGCCGAGTCCTACAATAATTTAGGTATGATTTCTCTTAAAATGAAAAAATATAAAAGCTCCTTATCTTATTTAAAAAAATCCCTGAAATTAAATAAAAAAATCAAAGATCGTATTGTCCTGGCAGAAGTATACAGCAATCTGGGTATTGCATACAACACCATGAAAAAATATAAAAAGGCATTAAAATATTTACTACTTTCAAGAAAGCTAAATGAACAACTGGGATCCGCAGATGGTGTAGCTAAAGTCCTTGTAAATCTGATGGAAGTCTATGAAAGTATCGCTCAGGACTCCTTGAAAAAAAAGAAATATAAGGATAGTATCAAATATTCTTACGAAGCCATCGAAATCTATAAAAAAGTCGATGATCAACTCTCAATCGCAAGAGTTTATGGGCTTATCGGTGTTGTCTATTTTCGTCAGGAACAATTACAAAAATCTATTGAATTCTTTGAAATCTCTCTCAATCTATACCAAAAATCTGAAGATGAAAATGGATCAAAATTTATGCTGGGCTGGATTGCAAGAGTATCCAATGACCTCGGCGTTTCCTATTCTGAAGATGAAGATTATGATAAAGCATTTAAATATCTTAACCGATCCCTTGAAATTTCCCGTGAAATAAAAGAATATACCACAGCCGCCGCCACCGCCCAAAGTATTGCTTCTCTATATAGTAACCTAAAAAACACCAAACAGGCTATACACTATTTTAAAATCTCCCTGGAATTATTTAAAAAAAACAAAGACTATAATTACTATCCTGACATTTATTTTAATATCGCCAGCACTTATTATTCAATAAATGATTTTCAAAATGCTTATAAAAATTTCAAAAATGCATTATATTACTATAAAAAATATACAACCAACAAAGCAGCTATAAAAGAAACAAGTAGAAATATGGGAATTTCAGCCATGAATTTAGCCGATAATCATTTTTCTGGAAATAATCACAAAAAAGCTATGACATTTTATAAAATTTCCCTAAACTTGTTTCTTAAAATAAAACTCAAAGATATTTCCACCGAAAAAGCATATGAAGGTGTCGTTAAATCTTATATGAAACTCAAACAATATAAAAATGCTTTATATTATCAAAAAAAATTCGTTAATTACCTAAAATCTATAAATAGTCCCAAAGCAAAAGTTCAAATAAAGAATTTACAAAATATTAAAGAACAAGCTGAAGACAACTGATAATAATCTTTTGGAGCACTCTATGAAAATAATTTTCTCTCTACTAAGCACCTTAATTATCCCAGTCATGATCACCTCCTGTATAAACCCATTCGCTAAAAAAAACCCATCTCCAACTTATACTGAAGATATGGTTGCCAAAGGATGGAGACTTATACAACGTTGGGATTTCTATAATGAACTTGATGGCTGGAATCATGAAACCATAACAAGATTAAATAGCGGAGGTTTCATCAAAGTTGATAATGGTGTTTTAGAATTTGGATATAGTAAAGATGGTGGCACAATTTATCATAAATCAAATACTTCTGTAATCCCAAATAAATCCTATATGGTCCGCGCTAGAGTCAAAACTGAAAATCCATTCCGGGCTTTCGTCGGATTTATGAGCCCTGAATCAAAAGATCTCAGGGGTGCAGTACGGATTCGTTCTAAAAAATGGCATATCGTCACTGCAATCTTAAGTCTTGATCCTACAACAAAAATTAAAGAACCAAAGAAATTGTATCCCGCTATCAGAAATGTTTCAAGATATGATTATACTTATGTCGATTGGGTTGAATTCTGGATCTTCCCACGTAAAAAAGATCAATAAATTATTATTATAAAATTACAGGCAGGTTAATATGAAAAAAATATCAACACTACTTCTTATAATTACAACTCTATTTATCATCTCGCAAAAAAATGCGTATAGTCTTCTAAATTTAGAACTCTTCGGATCCTTCGCATCAACTCCTCAAGGAGCCAAATCAGATATTTCAAGCTCCTTCGGTGGTGGTTTTGGTATGGGTATTGATCTAACAAGAATTGGCGATTCCATTATGTTACAATTGCGTTTTGATGCTACATATCACGATTTTAAAAATTCAGCCGCAGGTTCTACAAAAGTTATGGTGCCCATCTTCATTGGAACTCGTTTTATATTTGGTAGTTCTATAATGCCCGATTGGTTTGCTTTCTATTCTGATCTCGGATACACTCTATTAACTAAATCAAATTATGATAGTTATGGACAGGCATCTATTGGCCATGCTATGGGAATAGGTATAGGGGCTGAGTTCTATATCTATAAATTCATTTATGTTGGATTAGCTGTTCGATATTACTTTGGTAATGAAAGATTTCTAACTATCAATGCCCCTACCTTGGGTGTGAGGTTCTAATTATTTATTATAAAGTATATTTTTATGTCTAAATATTTATTATATATTATATTATGTATCCTAATCATCACCCAGTGCCGATCTATAAATACTAACTATAAAACAGGCAATAGATATGGCTTGAAGGATTCCTATAAAGAAACTGTCGCCAAATCTCAGACAAAGCATCGCTATTCCTTAAGAGATTCCCATAAAGAACAACTTGATCAATCTAAATCCAAAAATAAATACGGATTAAAAAGTTCTACCTTAGAATATAATAAATCAAAATCCCTAAAAAATCGTTATGGTCTATTAAGTTCCGCAAGAGAAGCAGAACTCAAAAAAAGTACTCAGAATCGATACGGATTAAAAAGCACTATTAAAGATACAAGAAGTAATTATAAAAATAGAAAACAACAAAATACAAACCCATACAGCATTTCAGATAAAAAATCAAAAGAACTTATTAAAACTATACACCCATATGGCTTAAAAAATAACTTATCCACAAATCGCTCAAAAATCCTTAAAAATAAATACGGATTAAGTACTGCACCCGATGAAATTGAAAGAACTAAAAAAAATAAAAATCATTATGGACTAAAAACTTCTGGACATGACCAAAGATTAAAAAATATTAATAAACATTATTTTGAACATGAAATGACAAATCAGGAAGAAACTGAGCTCACCGCATATGTCTTCAATGCCCCTGGTAAATTCATCCCCCCTGATGATTATCTCAAAATCTTTACCCAATATAAAAAAGTAAAAATCCGAGCTTTCCTGTTTGCAAATGCTGAATATGACCAAAATTCCTATGACTTAAAATACACCGTAAATGATATCAAACTCATGGAAAAATTCCTAAAACTCGTTCTATATACCCCCTCTGAAAGAATTACCAGTCATGTTAATCTAAAGCTAGATCAATTTAATGAAAAATTTAATCAATTTGCAAAAACCATTCAAAAAGACGAATTGATCCTTATTTATTACTCTGGTAATGGTCGTACCAATGGTATGCCAATCTTCACCGATATGAAAGATATTACCCCAAAAAATTTCTACAAACTCCTAAATACTTTCAATAACGATACCCTCATGATCATGGATACTTCTTATCTGTCCATGGGAGATCCCAGTACAAAGGTACAAAACGTCGCTGAAGAAGAAGGTATCAGACCTAATATAACACGTGTATACAGTAATTTATCCCACAAAGCCATTAAAGAAGGTGTCTACAAAACTCATCAACTCTATAAACATAGATTATTCAATACATTTGCCATGATGGATCAAATGGGTCTAGACGAGGATAGTGGTTATAGCATATTTACACTCCTCATCCTCTCCTACTTCGCCGAATTCGCTATTACAGGAGGTGATATAGAAGTCACTATTGAAAAAGTGCACTCATACATCCATACTAAAATCTCTACCTTTGAAGAGTCCGGTTTACAAATCCGCAGACCCAAAAAAATCCCAATTATCAGCTCAAAATTCATCAATGAAAATAATAATATCATCCTGTTTAAAAATCTATCCGATCTCCAGGAAAGACTGTCTGAGAGAGATCGGCTCCTTCGCGCCATGTACAAAAAAGCCGTTCGACTACAAAATGAAGGAAACTACCGTTCTGCTGTAAATTTATTTCTTGGTGTTCTCAATAAAAGAAAGGGTGGTGATTTTAAAAATACAAAAGCCCGGCTCGCTGAATGTTACCTTGCTCTAGCAAACGATGAGCGAAATAAAAATCCTAAACGTGCTATCAAAATGTATAAACAATCTTTAAAATATAAACCCAATTCTTCCACTGCTATGTACAATTTGGCAAGAACTTACGAACGCCAGGGTGATGGGAAGAAAGCCAAAGATACATACCATAAATTAACAAAAACTTCTAACGACAAACAAATCATTGAAAAAACTCAAAAAAGACTAGCAAAAACAGTTCAAAATGTCAAATTACGTAAGCAAGCTGATAATTTCATTTCCAAAGGAAACAAGTCTTTCAAAAATAAAAAAATATATAAAGCACAAAAATATTACAAAAAAGCACAAAACAAATATAATCAAGGGGAAGATGAGCTTGGTATCGCTGTGGCATATAATAATCTTGGCGTATCGTATCACAGTCAAAAAAAATACGACCAATCTATAAAATACCATAAAAAATCTCTTAAAATAAAATTAAAATATGGATATAACCTTGGAATCGGTATAAGTTATTTTAACATTGGCGTTAATTATTATGAAACAGGTAAATATAATAAAGCAATATACTATTTCAAAATGGCTGTAAAATATCATATAAAAGCAGGTGTCAAAAATAGTAAACTTGCAACATGTTATTTATACTTATCAGGATGTTATATTTCCCTGCAAAATAATAATGATGCTATAAAATACCAAAAAATTGCTGTAAAATTACTAAAAAATATCAACGACTCAAGATTTCAATCTGAAAATAAAAAATTACAAAAATTGATTGAAAAATAGCTCAAAAGTGTTATCTTAATATAGAAGAAGAATTCCAAATTTATATACGGAGGTATTAAAATGAAAATTATTAATAAATATGGAATATTAGCTCTCTTTTTAATTATCAGCCTGTCCTTTTTTAACATTGGAAAGGCAGATGATCTAAGCTCAGATAAAGGTGGTGATAATACTTTAACATTTGCTTCAAAAAGAGCTATTGCACAACCTGTCACCTTGGAGAAAGCTAAATCACAAGTAAAATCTGATTATAGTCAGATTGAAGTCAACTTATATTCCTATGATTCAACCCAGTCAAAAGTTGTAAAACTCAATGGTCTACAAAATGATATGGCTGTTGTTTCTGAAAATCAGCAATTTGCAGTAAATGTAAAAAGTTATAATGATGATATGTATTTTTATGCATATAGAGTTAATGGCGAAAACGAGGTCCAAAAACTATTCCCAACAAATAAAGATTTCTATACACAAAATCCAATACAAGCGGATACTCCCTACACTATGCCTAACGATGAAAACAAATGGATGACCTTTGGTGACGAGAAAGGTGTTGAGAAATTCTATTTCTTTGTCTCTAAAAAAAGAGTCTCAGCTCTTGAATCCATAACATCAAAACGAAAGTTAGATAAATTCGCAAAAAAATATGCTATAAAAAAATCATATTTTGCTAATATCCAAGAAGAAAGAGAGATAAAAGGTAAAGTATCAAACCCAAATATGATTTGGTACAAAAAAATATATGCATCAAAAATTGTTGTTATCAACAATGGTGATTCTGACAAACATTCAAAATCACTTTTTAATAAAGCTAAAAAAGAAAGAATTAAAGAAAAAGTTGTATATATAAAATAATAAAATCATAGTGATTACTATCTTAGCAATTTGATTAAGATAGTAATTTCTAATCTTTTCTATAAATCGTTTCCCCATCAATATCATAATGATCAATTATTCCCATAATCACACAATCGCAAGGCTTATTATGAGTTATTTCTGTCATCCTTGCTGATGATCCACTGGCATATAAGACTATTTCTCCTGTCCCTGCATCAACAGCATCTATAGCAACAAGAAATTCTCCTTTACCACTTAATGTTTTGGGATCTAATTTCTCAATCAAAAGCATCTTAAGGTTAAATATATTCTCATCTTTCTGGCTTGATACGACCCTTCCATTCACTCTAGCTATAAACATAAAACCCCTACGATATTTGATTTGAAAAAAATTGGTATCTTCAAAGAGTATAAAATTAATTAACTTGTTAAAAGTTTTAATTATCAGTAAATTTAATTTGATTATAATATAACTAATTCAAAAACGATATCCAATTTCGTATAACATCACTGAATCGTTAAATCTTTGGACACATTATTGAATAAATTAAACTTTTTAAAGGATAACAACTTTAAATATCATGAATAAATATAATAAAAAAAATATATTTCAAAAAATAATTCTTCTTATTTTTATTCCAACTCTAAATATAGGTTTAGCTTGTTCAGATAAGAATATAAAAGATAATTATTACCCAAAATGGATCGATACTCCATCATACAGTGGGGGTTTTTACTGGTCTGTAGGTTATTCAGAAGGTAAAAATAATTTGAGTGATGCATACACAGAAGCTATTTATGATGGGAAGTCAAAACTAGCTCAAATTGTTGAAAGTAAAATCACCTCAACAGTAAAATCACTTTATGAATCTGTTGAAACAAAAAATTTTTCCTATTCTCAGAAAGCTATTTCATCCGAAATAAAAATAAAAAGCTCTGCCACCCTTAAAAAAGTCCTGGTTGATAAAATATACTACAAACTACAAACAAATCATACTTATAAATATTATATATTGTTAAAAATAAAAAAACAACTCCTGGATGACGAAATGAAACGACTTGAAAACATTTTTATAGAAAAAATCGCATCCGTTGATAATAACCTCAAATCTGGTGATAAATACTTAAACACAGGATATCTAAGTGACGCTCTGGAAAAATATATTCTCGCCGCAATAAATAGTACCCGTGTACCTGAGAGAGTTCACCGGTTTAATACAATAATTTTAATGATCAGATCAATACTCCAGAATGTTAGCTTTACAAAATATAATGACTATCAGCAAGGCAGCAAGCTCAATGGTCTAAAAAAACATATCAAAATAAAAGTTCAATATCGATATAACCACAAAACTCGATCAGCAAAAAAAACCAATATTAAATTCTTGTTATTAAACAATCCAGGAAGCAAGTATGACCGTTTTGCTGTCACAAACAATGCAGGTTTAGCTCAATCCCTTGTTCGGAAAATAAAAAAATCGGGTCAACGTCAAAAGATAATTGTCTCTCTGGATTTAAATAAAGCAATCGACGGGTTTGATGTTTTGGTAAGTCCTAAATGGCGACAACAAAAAGCATTACTTGAAGAAGCGATAGACGATACACACACCACATTTTATTATTCTGTACCATAAATGCATTAAAATAAGAATAAATCCACCATAACATGATTTCCAAACAAAATACCATTGATATACCAAAAATCTTTTAAATTTGAAGTTAAATCCTTTAAAAAGTTTTGGTGAGCGGAGTCGAACCATCCGTTTACCATTTCATATTAAAAGATTATCAGTATAAACGTATATATTGACTCAAGACAGGAGAATATCAGGAAAATCTTTTAAAAAATCAACCCCTGAAATTTGAAAATCATTAGATCAGTATAACTTCTCACAATAATTCGGAGAAGTTACAGATTACCCAATATCAGTCATGACAATAATACAAATTATTAATTAACAACAAGATCCAGAAATGTCTAAACTACCCTGAGTTGTTGGACTCACACAATCAAAAGCTCCATAGTGCATAGAACGATCTCCTAATATCTTAAAATGCTTTGTAAATCGTGTTTCATGAAGCATGGATGCCGTATTCCCGCAGACAAGAAGAGGTTTCCCTTTATGAAACCTGTGATGGTCATCCAAATCAAAGTAATGGGGATGATGATCGATTGTTCCCTGATAAATTGCAACCTGTCCATAATCCTCGCAAATATCCTCGAGATTAGATAACTTGAAAGCCCTAATAGTCTTTGAAGAAAATTCAGCCATACCAATCTTCTTATGAACATCATTGTCATCAAGTTGAATAGGATGACTTGTTACCACACGATAATCCAGACATCCCAGATCTCGCATCAATCTTCTGAAATCCTCAATATACAGAGCACCTGATAAACATTCCCCATGGAGCACCGGATCATCCATGAGCTCCTTAGGAATTCTTCTATCCGAAAAGACATCCGAAAAATAAAGTTCTCCACCTGGTTTCAATACACGAAATATCTCAGAGAACACCGATTGTTTATCAGGGGATAAGTTAATTACACAGTTAGAGATAACCACATCAATGGAATTATCCTCTATACCTAATGATTTTAAATCTTCTATATACCCTTGACGAAAATCCACATTAGATTTCTGAAAATTAAATACTTTCATTTGGTGATCAGCATATTTTTTAGCCACATCAATCTGTTCTTTTGTCATATCGACCCCAATAACCAAACCTGACTCCCCCACCAGTTTAGATAACAAATAAACATCCCGACCTGTACCGCATCCAAGATCCAATACCATTCGCCCATTTAATTCATCAGGAATTGGAGATCCACATCCATAAAACTTATCCAATATTTCATCATGAATTTGACCAATAATAGGCCTGAGATATACTGGAAATGCATCTTCAGGTGTACAACAGGCAGACGTTTTCAAATCACTACTGCCCTTTAATACCCTTCCATAATATTCCTTTAATCTAGCTTGTTTCTCATCAATTGTTTCCATCAATGACTCCTTTATATATACATTCAATACTTATTATCAATAATTTTTTTATTATTAAACAATTCATATATATTTTTTGTTCCAATTAGAACTATATTTTATTATCCCACAAAGTTATTTTCTTGGCAGTGTTGATCCGACGATCTTCTCCGAAAGCTACTGGAGATACTTTTAATATATACCCTGATTTAAAACGTTTATGCTCATTTTGATCAATTAATTTTGAATAGTGATTTATCTCTTCTTGAGTGAATGGAATGTTATCTTTGGGTATTGATCGAATAATTTCTATGTCTGATAAATAACTTTCGATCTTCATCTGGATATATTCATCGAGTCGTTCATAATTAAAGGGATCAACCTGATCTTCACTTAGTTCGGCAGAGGGTGTACGATTGATAATAGATTCTGGTATAATTTCCTTCTGATAATGGTGATTTATGTATAGTGCAACACTGTATACATCCCTTTTATAAAGATCACCAATAACTAAAATATCAGCCTGAAGATCACCACAAACTGTAGCATACCCCATAGCTAATTCTGATTTATTCCCAGTACCTGAGATAAGCCGATTTTCTTCATTTGCAATAGATCTTAGAATACTCATCCGATCAATCGCCTGCTGATTCTCAAAGACGACAGGATTATTAGGTTCACTCATGTACTTCACGTATCGACGGTTCTTCTCTGGAATCACACCACACCATTCTCCATTCTCATCCTGCTCTTCAATGGGTATGATCTTATATTTTACATTCAAATGAACACACACAGAAACTGCATCCTCTAATGTCTCTTTAGATGTATACCTCGACGGACTAATAATAGCCAGTACATTCTCTGAACCAATTGCATGGACATCAATAGCTAATACAGTGGCTGAATCTATTCCTCCCGATACCCCAACAACAGAACGACTGATACCACACTTACTATGATAATCTCGTTTCCCTAATACAAGTGCATTAAATAGGTTTTCTTCTTTATGATAAATCGTTTCAGGAATTAAAATGCCAATCTTACTTACCAAATCAAGATCACAAATAACCAGATCATCACAAAAGCTCTTTCCATAAGCAATGATGTTCCCTAATTTATCCGAAGCAAAGCTATTCCCATCAAAAATAATCTTATCATTCCCCCCCCACATATTGACATAGAATATCGGGACATGATTGTCTACAGCCTGTTTCTTAACAAGATTTTTTTTAATCAATTCCTTACCCGCATGATAGGGAGAAGCATTAATCACTAGTATAAAATCCACACCCTGTTCAGTCAGTGATTTCGTAGGTCTCAAAGGATAAATCGGATGCTCCTCCTCATCGTTGGTGTACCACAAATCTTCACAAACCTCTACACCCAACTTAATTCCATTGAGATTGAATATCTTAGCATTCTTACCAGGAATAAAATATCGGAAATCATCAAAAACACCATAATTAGGTAAACAAATCTTCTCACCTCGTCCAATTATCTTCCCATCCTGATAGACCACATAGGCATTATAGAGATGCTGACGATCAATTCTCCATTTGGAACTATCCATCGCGGGTTGGCAATACCCAACAACTACAGCTAAATATCCTTGAGTATAATGCTTAATCCTCTCAAGGGACTCAAGATTCGATTCAATGATTTCAGATCGGAATAATAAGTCCTGAGCAGGATAACCTATAGTAACCATCTCAGGAAATGCTATCACGTCAACACCATCATCCCGACCCCTCTTTAAATACTCAATAATCTTTTCTGCATTGCCAATGGTATCACCTATAGTCGGATTAATTTGTGCCAGACCTATTTTAATTGATTTCATTTAATTTTCTATATGTTTTATATTAATATTTCATTCCGAAAAAGACAAAATGATTTAAATCGATTATAATGAAAACTCCCATCCAACAGTAACATATGCAGAACGGTTATAAACTTCCAGTTTTGTATAAGGGTGATTCTGTTTAATCGTATTAAGAAGTCCTACGTCAATAAGGAAATCAAATACCAATCGATCTCTCCCTATGAGAAAATAATAACTCATACCAAATACTATGCTGAAATCTTGTTTATTCGTATATTGAGTTACATCACGACCATTAACACTAGCGCTGTGAAGAATAGCCAATTCAGGACCTAAAAGTAGATGAAGATGTTCTATTATTCTTATTTTCCCTGATAATAAAAAAGAAAAATACTTTAGATTATAATCCTGTAGAGTACCCTGACCACCCTTTAACTGAAAATTGCTGCTGAAGTCTATAGAAAAAGGATCTTTTAAATGAAATGCAAAGCCCAATCCACTAAAAAACACAGTTTTCGATTTAGCATTATTGAGATTAAGTAAATATGAAAGTCCCATCCCTACTTTCAAAGTAATAGCCATGTTAAATGATGAATATTCTGCTTGATATGGCATTTCTTTTTTTTCATTCAAATAAGCCTGAAGATTATTTCTATGGATTAAAATCACAACAAATAAAAAAATACATATATATAACAGCTTCTTGATTTTAAACATCCGAAATATATCCAATATTCATTTCTAATTCTATGGAAAGATATTAAAAAACATTTAAAAAAAAACTATAAGGACAAAGATTTTTGTTTTAATTGAATCATCTTATTTTGCACAAGAAATACTAAATATAAATTAAGAATATAGTTAAATTGGCTAATTGATAGAACAGTATCGGAACTGTAATTTTTGATTCCGATTGTTCTCCGGTCAGTATACTTTGTATTAATTGATTTTAAGAATTTGTTTCATCTATGTTTTTATGACGGTAATGATATTATTAAAGATATAGTTAGAATGAAATGAATAAATACAGATTTACTCGACACGGGCTTTGGTATTCCCTTCCTGGAGTTGTATAGTGAGAAGATCATTTGGCTTCAAATCTCTTGCACGTTTGATTATTTTTTTTGACCCATCAGGATTCAAAAGATAAACTAAACTATATCCTCTTTTTAGTGTGGATAAAGGTCCCAGGGTAAGGAGCTTTTCATAGAGTACCTTAAATCTGCTTTCATTCTTATCAAATTGTTTTATAATATGACTTGCTAAGCTGTCATTCAGGTGATCAAGAGTGATTTTCTCTCTGTCTATTCTCTGGATAAGACCTCTACTTAATGTATCTAATTGAAAGCGGTTTAATTGATCTGTAATATACTTTATCTGATTATCGATATTTTTTGTCATCTGCTTTGTCAGATTATGAATATATTCAAGAATTTCTTCTCTGTTTGTAACAACCAATTCAGCAGCAGCAGATGGAGTGGGAGCACGCATATCAGCTACATAATCTGAAATAGTATAGTCCACTTCATGTCCCACCGCTGATATAATGGGTAGTTTACTTCTATAAATGGCTCGAGCCACAATTTCTTCATTAAAGGGCCATAAATCTTCTATAGAACCACCACCCCGCCCTACGATTAAGACATCAACCAGATCCATATTATTTGCAAGATCAATTTGTCTTGCAATCTCCTGCCCAGCTAAATCACCCTGAACCTGAGCGGGATAGATCAGTATATCTACACTGGAAAACCGTCTGTTTAATATATTTAATATATCTCTAATTGCAGCACCAGTCGGAGAAGTCACAACACCAATGCGTTCAGGAAAGGGGGGAATTCCTTTCTTGTGCTCCATATCGAATAAGCCTTCTTTCTCAAGTCGCTCCTTTAATTGAAGAAATGCCAGTTGTAATCCACCGATGCCCTCTGGCTCCATGAAATCAACGATGATTTGATATTCTCCCCGCTTCGGATAAATGGATATCGCTCCATGAACCTTGACTTTCAAGCCATCTTCTATATCAAACTTAACTTTTGACCGATTGAAGCGGAACATTACACCTTTCACTATAGCGGTTTCATCTTTGAGAGAGAAATAAGCATGTCCACTGGATTTATGATCTGTAAAATTGGATATCTCTCCGCTGATCCAAACGTCGGAAAACTCGCTTTCTAAGATTGATTGGACATGATAGGTAAATTCCTTTACTGTCCAGACCTGTATTCCATCAAAGATTTCTTCCATGTTATTTCCATATGATATTTTATAATTAATATAAGATAATATACATCATTTGTGATTAGAAAAAAACATTTTATGGTGAATATTTAATTTATCGCAATCGAATGATAATTATTATCCTTTAGAAGGTTCTAATGGTTTTTGTAATGAATATATCTAGAACCTGGGCTTATTAAACGACTTGGATAATTAATTCATTTTATATAAATTCTATAGTATTATTTATGGGTGATTTATTACTTCTTAAAGGACATTTTACTTGACTAAAAGGGGTTCTTATTATGAAGAGAGTTATAATTTATTTACTGAGTCTGATATTATTGATTAGCATAACTCAATTAGCATTTTCAGAAGATAAAACGAAATTAGACAGCACCGAAAATCAATTTAATATTATAGATTTTGATTTCGAGTATGACATGAAAGTATCTCTTAATGGGAATTATATTATAGGGAGTTCTAATTTTGTGAATAACGAAACTAGTATTGGTGGACAAATATTTTATGGGAGAGGACATAACACCTTATATATGAATTATCATACTTTAAATGTTTTTTTAGGTGTTGGGCTGGATCTCTCCTATAGTAAATTTAAATTAATCGATTCGAAATCAGGGCAACTTTATGATGAATCCTATTTTAGAACTTTAGTCGTGGGTGAATTAACATTTTGGATATTAACGTTTCAATTTGGAATTGGGCCTGCGTTTGGAGTTTCTGGTACAGCGAATAATTATTTTAGTATGATATTATCTGGTGGGCCGTACATTCCCCTGAAAAGATTTTCTATTCAGATCTTAGCTAGAAAGGAGATGGACGATTCCAGGAATGCCCTGTTGTTTATGACTGGTCTGACGCATCATATATTCAAACAAGGAAGTTTTAATCAATCTCCTTACAACTCAATTCATTTCTTCAAAAACCACTAAGCCGTATGAGAAAGGGATGGCTCGTAGAGAATATTATGGGATATGAGATATTAATTATTTGTTATTCTTTTAGAAATAAATTATATGCTATTATCAGGCCTTCGACTGATGTTCTGAAATATTTATTCCTTGAAAGCTTCTCTCAGAAAATTATTCTTATCAATTATAAATATTTTTTCTATGGATGGTCGATAGGAGGATGGAATATTATTATTTAATGAAGTGTAGTGTGATGTTAGAAGTTATGGATATAATAAAATCGCTTTATAGTAAGGTGTTTTGATGTTTGCACTTATTTCGGATCTCCATTCCAACGTTGAGGCGTTAACTGCAGTAATGAAAGATATCCGAAATCATGGGGTGGATGAGATATTTTGTCTTGGGGATATTGTGAACTATGGTCCTGAGCCAAATGAAGTGATTCAGATGTTGATGGATCAGAGTGTGAAGAGTATTTATGGGAATCATGATTATTCTGTTGTTGATCCTATTGAAGGTTTGAAGTATATCCACCACACGAAGGAATTACTGGCACGATATACTCTTGATGTGATTAAAGAACCCTATCTGCAGTATTTAGCATCTCTACCGCTGTTTAGAAAGGAGTATGGTTGTTATTTTGTCCACTCATCCCCGCCTAATCAATTTATGTCCCATATTCGAGCGATGATTGAAGATTTTGGGATTGATCATTTATTGGATGGAACAGGATGTGATGTGTGTTTCGTGGGTCATACCCATAAAGAGGTGATATACAGTACTTCAGATAAGGGCTTTGAGATTGATATTCTGAAAGATCGTATAACCAATAGAGAATCCCATGAACTATTCGCATTGAATCTTCATCCAAAAAGAAAATATATTATTAATGTAGGTAGTGTTGGTTTTCACAAAGGGGGAGACCCGTATGCTAGTTATTGTTTGTATGATCCCAACACACGACGAATAGTTTTTAGACGAGTACTCTATGATATGGAGAGATTTATAGAGAAATTAAAATTATTAGACCTACCCCTCGATGTAGAACGATTTATAGCAAAATACCTTCCCATTGATAAGTTGTGGGCGTGGTAGATTATCTTTTGTTCATAGGAACATAATCTCGTGTATCATATCCCGTATATAGCTGTCTGGGACGTCCTATTCTGAAGTGCCCCTCATCGGCTATCATTTCAATCCACTGTGAAACCCAACCTACCGTTCTGGCGAGAGCGAAAATCACTGTGAACATATTAATGGGTATCCCAATGGCTTTTAAAATAATTCCTGAATAGAAATCCACATTTGGATAGAGCTTCTTTTCTATAAAATACGGATCATTTAAGGCAATCTCCTCAAGTCGCATGGCTGTTTCAAAAAGGGGATCATGAACTTTCAATTCTTTTAATATGGTATCACAGCTCTTTTTAAGGATCTTAGCCCGGGGATCGTAGTTTTTATAGACGCGGTGACCAAATCCCATCAAGCGAAACGGGTCATTCTTGTCCTTCGCCTTTTCTATATATTTAGGAATATTCTTAACATCCCCAACTTCTGCAAGCATCTTAAGAACGGCTTCATTAGCTCCACCGTGGGCTGGTCCCCATAAGGCAGTTATACCAGAAGAAATACATGCAAAGGGATTGGCCTGAGAGCTTCCTGCAAGTCGAACCGTTGAAGTACTTGCGTTTTGTTCATGATCAGCATGGAGAATTAATATCTTATCCAGAGCATCCACCACAACAGGATTCACTTCATAAGGTTCACAGGGGACGGAGAACATCATGGTGAGGAAATTATCCACATAGCCAATACGATTATTAGGATAGTTAAACGGTTGTCCAATGGAGTACTTATAACTGGCGGCAGAAATGGTCGGCATCTTGGCAATCATCCGATGGGCAGAGACTTCTCTGTGGCGTTCGTCATGGATATCAGTGGAATCGTGGTAGAATGAAGACAATGCCCCTATAACACCCACCATAATCGCCATAGGATGGGCATCTCGGCGGAATCCGTTATAAAAACTTTTGAGTCCCTCATGGAACATACTATGGTGCAATATATTGTATTCAAACTGCTTATAGGTCTTCTCATCAGGAAGCTCACCGTGGAGGAGGAGATAGGCTACCTCAAGGAAATTACTCTGCTCGGCAAGTTGTTCTATAGGGTATCCGCGATAAAGTAATATTCCTTCTTCGCCATCAATAAAAGTTATTTTACTTTCACAGCTTGCAGTAGTGACGAATCCAGGATCGAGGGTAAATAAACCGAGTTCTTTATAAATGGTACTGATATCGAAAACCGATGGACCCGTGGAACCTTGAGTGATGGGTAGTTCGATAGTTTTCCCTGTGCGATTATCAATAAGAGTAACGGTTTGTTTTGCCATAATTTCCCCCGAAAATATATTCTACTAAAATTTATGAACACCGACTATAATGATTTGTATATTAATTTTCCGTTAAAATTCAGTATATTTTCTGACCATTCAATTATCCATTTCAACAAGGGTTCTTAAATTGTCCAATGGGAATGGATGGAAGGAGATTTAATGAAAACGACTCAAGAAGCTATTACGGGTCAAGAGGACATGGGGGATTTATCAACACCCTATCTAGCTCTGGTACAATTTTATAAGGCGTTTAATCATCGGAATATTCAACTGATGTCAGAGAACTGGGATCAATCGGATGATATTGCGATGAGCAATCCCCTGGGTGGAGTGAAGAGAGGTTGGGATCAAATTCAACAAGTATATGATAGGATATTCAATGGACAGGCAGAAGTTTATGTGGAGTATTATGACTATACCATTCATCAAACGGATACGATGTTTTATGCGGTAGGCAGGGAAAGAGGATATTTTAAAAAGAATCATCAGGAGATTCAATTAGCCATTCGAACCAGTCGTATTTTCCAAATGAGTAATGGAACTTGGAAACAGGTACATCACCACGGATCCATTGAGTATCCCAAATTATTAGAGACATACCAGAAAGCAGTTTTAAAATAAATTAATTTTATACTGATAATATTTTGTAGTTTAGTACGTTAATGATGATTTCTGCTACGCTCACAAAGGGATATAATCCATAAAGATCTACACAGATGCAATATATGTTTGCCGATAAGTTAAACCAATTGGATTTGATGAACATCTTATGATAATTAATTGTTATCAAACCTTTATAAAAATATAAAATACTATACCCAAGGCATTAAAATAAATCAATATCGGAACTAAAAAATTTGATTCCGATGGTGTTGAGTATCAATGATTGACTACGAAATTTTGGACAATTAAGGTCATTGAATTCTGGTATTTTTGCCATCGCCTATTCAGATAGAATAGTCTGTTAGGAAATTATCCACGACGTCTTGATAATATTAATCCAAATAATCCACCTATAGATGAGATAAGGACTATCAGTGCTATGACAAAATAGTCCATTTTGATCGGTAATGTTTTAAGAAAGAGTATATCGTATTCTAAATCGAGAATAATGAAAACTATACTCATGAGGTGACCAAGAATAGTCCCTATTAGAATAGCCCAGGGCTTTCCATTTCCTTCTTTTGAAACATATTGACCAATCGAATAAATGATTATTGGAAGGATAACGATAGTGAAGAGAAGAATAAAGCAGTATGCAGGTATGACATCAAGACCACCGTGGGCGTAAAGTTGATCTGGAAGACTTATAAGTAGTAATATAAATATTATGTAATAAATTTTATTCATTCAACACACTATTGATTCACTTCATAAGAAATATATGATAATTATCGATGGGTTTTTTGACTTTCTGAATAATTGAGGTTAAATTTATTTGATTCAAGTGGTCATAGATTTAAAGATTTCTGTGAGCAGAAGAGGGATATCATGAAATATCTTTTTAGAAAGAAGCCGTTATCGTTGTTACTCGAAGAAATGAGAAGTGATAACCGTTTAAGAAGAATATTGGGACCAGTAGCCTTGACCAGTCTTGGAATTGGTGCCATTATTGGTACGGGTATCTTTGTTTTAACAGGAATTGCGGCACATGATAAGGCAGGTCCTTCGATCATACTATCCTATGGGGTATCTGGTCTTGCTTGTATATTTGCAGCCTTCTGTTATGCGGAATTTTCTTCTATGGTTCCTGTAGCAGGATCAGCTTATACCTATGCCTATGCTACGATGGGTGAATTCCTTGGATGGATCATTGGTTGGGATCTTGTCCTGGAATATGCTATGGCTTCCTCATCGGTTGCCCATGGTTGGTCACATTATTTTCAGGATTTCATTGGTCTTCTTGGAATAAAGCTCCCCAAGATAATTGCTAACTCACCATTTGATTTTAATCCTAGTACAGGAAAGCTGGTGGCGACAGGTTCTATTTTGGATCTCCCTGCTGTTCTCATATCAGTATTAGTGACTGTTGTGCTTGTCAAGGGTATCAAGGAAAGTTCAATATTCAATACTCTCATGGTAATTGTAAAACTAGCAGTTGTAATATTTGTAATCGTACTTGGGGTATTCTACATTAAAGTAGAAAACTGGTTCCCATTTGCACCTTTTGGATACACAGGAATAAGTGTATTTGGGTCAACTTTATTCGGCCAGACTGGATCTGGTGGTATACCCCTTGGAATGATCGCTGGTGCAGCAACAATATTTTATGCCTATATTGGGTTTGATTCCATTTCTACCCATGCCGAAGAGGCGAAGAAACCTAATCGGGATGTTCCTATTGCAATCTTAGTATCTCTTGTTATCTGTACCTTTCTCTACATGGCTGTTTCTGCTGTTCTTACAGGAATGGTTCCTTATAACCAGATCCATGTCGATGCACCGGTATCCAAAGCATTCAGTCAGGTAGGGCTTCCCTGGGCACAGTTTATCATCTCTCTGGGTGCTATTACAGGAATTACATCCGTTCTTCTTGTACTAATGCTCTCTCAACCAAGAATATTACTTGCTATAGCACGGGATGGTCTTCTCCCAGAAGGATTTTTTGGTGCGATTCATCCGAAATATCGTACACCCTGGAAATCCACAATTCTTACAGGAATATTTGTAGCAATATGTTCTGGCACCCTACCCCTTCGGGTACTGGCTGAACTGGTGAATATCGGGACACTATTTGCCTTCATCATTGTATCTATTGCGGTTCTCGTAATGAGAAAGATACACCCAGAAGCGGAACGTCCCTTTCGATCCCCTCTATTTCCTTATATCCCCATTGCATCCGTCCTCCTTTGTTTACTACTGATGTTTTCACTCCCTGCTGAGAACTGGTATCGGCTGGTGATCTGGCTTGCCATTGGTATTATTATCTATTTTACTTATGGAAGGAAGAATAGCGTGCTTTCAAAGATGCAGATGAAATCAGAAAAATAACTTATCTTGTCCTTTAAGACCTGTTGATGGATCAAAGATGATTTAGGGAGTACTTATCGGAAAAAATAAATAAACTTGCAAATCTGTCTTGAATTATATCATCATGAGAGTATATTTGTATATATCAATTGATTTCTGGAGATGATCATGAAAAGTATATTATGGATTCTAATTTGGGGTGGGATACCTCTGATTCTCTCAATAAGTGGTGGTTATACTGTAGAATATCAAAATGGCTCATATTTAAATGTCCTTGCTTCCAGATTAAATATAAGGTCGAAACCGTCTATCAAAGGGAAAGTAATCGGCTCAGTTCCTTATGGTGCACGGATAAAAATACTTCATAAAACAAAATGGGCGTATCAATCAGAAGGAATCAAAGGAAATTGGGTGAGAATAAGCACTGGTAATAAAATAGGATATGTATTTGATGGATACCTCAGTCCTCTCCCAGCTCCTCCAAAGGATTGTAAAAGTCTGAAACATTATGCCGATAGCCAGTTAATCCCTGTTGGATCTCTCCAAAAAATAGACAAATCTGTTATAACTAAAAATCGTGAGCATATGGATGTTGTTTCCATTCAAAAATATAAGTTGTTTGAGGTCATTCATGAAGAACACATGGGATATGAAGAATCCTGGTATATCCTCAAAATCAAGGACATCACCCTAGAAGAGGCTTTCTTAATCGGGAGACTCTGTGCCAACGAACATCGTAAAAATATCTATAGGAAAAAGCCCTTTTCACTCAATAAGAAGGATCAATTCTACTCCAATCCACAGGCAACAATCCATGTTGATTTAACTATTGAGAAAGACTCCGAGGGTTATATTAAAATCACGTCCTATGGTGGAGTCTGATGAGAATCCATTGATGATCTATTGAAAGACATTTTATTGATCGATAAGCGTTTTGACTTTCTTGAGGAGTGGGATTAAATTTAATTCAATTATTATTATAACAAGATTTTATATAGAGTAATATTATTTGTTGCCTGAACTTGAATTGATTGATTATTTAGAAGCAGAAGATGTTAACTTAAAAACAATTATTGATATTTTTAGAATCGGAAATTATGAAGGCGATGAGTTAACCCCTTGGACAAAGGCATCTCATTCACTACAGATGATGTATAATGATCATCTCATTCAATTTTATCCATCTAAAGATAAGAAAACTATTTTGAAGCACTGGCAAGTTAGAAATATTCTTGCAGATATTCAATGTTGGTATTACTCTAATGATGATCAAAGGTGTATTTATGTTACATTACTTCAAAATTCCAGTACTAAATAATCATCAAATATGAAAATCCATTTTAAAAACATTATTGAGTGCCAAGAGACTATTCCATTGATTGCTCGGTGGTATTTTGAAGGTTGGGGATTTGATATCTCTCAAACATCAGTTAAATTAAATCAATATACTCATTCTATCCCCTTACAAATAGTAGGATTCGTCGATGAAGAACCCGTTGTCACTGCGGGTATCTACAATGAAGTGAATCTTTTGCGATTTGAACCCCAATACAAAAAATATCAATCCTGGTTATCTTTATTATACACCATTCCATCGATGAGATCTAGGGGTATTAGGGGTCTCATGCTGGATTATATGGATCGATTACTATTTAAAATGAATATCAGTCAATATTATTTATATACCAATACGGCTGAACAGCTGTACTTAAGGAAGGGTTGGGTAGAATTGGAAAGAATTATCTATCAGAATAAGGATACGGTGTTTATGATAAAAGAATTGGCTGGGAAATCTTGATGAGGGGGTAAAGGTTTTGAATGTTTATCCGAGAAGCACAATGGGATGATCGGGAGGCTGTTTATCAGTTAGTCTGTCAGTTGGAAGATTATACCTTCGACAGGGAGAAGATCACAATTCTGTTTGAAAGAAATCTGGATAACCCAACGATTCGATATATCTGTGCGGAACTGGATGGGGTGGTGATTGGATTTGGGAGTCTGTATATCAACGAATTGTTGCATCACTGCGGGAAAGTGGGAGAGATTCAGGAACTTGTGGTGGATTCCAATTATCGTGATCAGGGGATTGGGGGACTCCTCATGGATGATCTCTTGAAATGGGCTGATCAAGAAGGATGTGTCCAGGTGGAGGTGGCTTGTAATCAGATCAGGACATCCGCCCACGGGTTTTATTTTTCGAAAGGATTTATCAATAGTCATTATAAGTTTGTTAAGGAGTTTTAATAGTGTAGGGGGTGATGATTTTGGATGGGATTGACAATTACTTAACCATAATTGGTTAATAAACAGATTATACAGGGATCAGAAATTAATATGCCAGAACTGCTTAAGAATAAATATTTTAAAGATGCATTCATTAAAAAGTTATCCGAATCCATTCAGAAGGTCTATCCCCCATTTGATACTGGGTCATTTCAATCATTCCTATATGATGGCTGGGAAAATAAAGAGCTCAAGGAGAAGATGAGGCATATCACTTTGTGTCTTAATAAATTATTACCCGATGATTATCCAGAAAGTATCCATATTTTAAAACAGGTTGCACCACAATTTGGTGATTTTGAAGGTATGGTATTTCCTGATTATGTGGAAGTTTATGGATTGGATTATCTGGAATTATCCTTGTCCTCCCTAAAATATTTTACCCGATTTGGGAGTTCTGAATTCGCTATAAGGCCTTTTTTAAACAAATATTTTAAGGAAAGCATTGATCTTCTGTATGAATGCACTCAAGATGAGAATGTCCATGTAAGGCGTTTTGCCAGTGAAGGATCCCGATTAAGACTCCCCTGGGGAATGTCCGTCCCTCAGTTGAAAACAAATCCTGAAGTTATTTTGCCCATATTAGAAGCCCTGAAAGATGATCCGGAGATGTATGTCCTTAAAAGTGTGGCGAATAGTTTAAATGACCTTTCAAAAGATTATGATGATCTCATGTTACAAACTTGTGAACGATGGTTTGGAAAAAATAAAAATACGGATTGGTTAATTAAACATGCTTGTAGAGGTTTATTAAAAAAAGGAAATCCGCGAGCTCTAAATCTATTTGGATTTAAAGCATCCCAACACTGTGTTCTTAAAAACTTTTGCTGTTCCCATAATACTTTATCCATGGGTGAGGATCTGATATTTTCTTTTGAACTGCATAATATGGATAATGAGCCCTGTAAAGTCAGAGTAGAATATGCCATTGATTCTCAAAAATTCAATAATAAAGTATCCAAAAAGGTTTTCCAGATCACCGAAAAGATATTTGATCCGGGGATTCATCTCATCCAAAAAAAACACTCCTTTCAAGACCGAAGCACCCGTAAACACTACCCCGGTATTCACACTCTGAGCCTTATTCTTAACGGATCTGTACAACATAGTTATCCACTACAATTAAAATCTAATTGATATCAATAATCCAGCCTATGGTCAACTTAGAGTGAGTAACGAACTGAAGAAAGAAGGGATTTTCATATCTCCGGGAGGAGTGAGAAGTGTTTGGATGAGACATGATC
Organism: Spirochaetia bacterium UBA6919; assembly: GCA_002450905.1. Classification (GTDB taxonomy): domain Bacteria; phylum Spirochaetota; class UBA6919; order UBA6919; family UBA6919; genus UBA6919. The sequence goes on along the minus strand of DKAT01000044.1, from coordinate 184 downwards.
TTCAAAAGATGTCCTTACGTCTTAAAGCACTGGAAGAGAAGATGGCTAAGGAGAATCTCATTCTAACTGAGTCCCAGCTCAAAGCCCTTGAGAAAGCTAAAGAAGAAAGGGTCGCTCACGGGGAGATTGAAACCGAGTTTCCAGGTTATCTTGGCTCTCAGGATACCTATTATGTAGGCACTCT
>DKAT01000037.1 GCA_002450905.1 Spirochaetia bacterium UBA6919 | reverse complement strand
TTAAGGAATTAAGAAATTTCAAAAGAGAGCTTAAACTGGGGAATAGAAAAATATCTGATATCACTCCCCTGAAGCATATAACCAGTTTGAGGAGTCTTGGTCTTGGTTTCACTCAGGTTAAAGATCTCATTCCTTTACAGAATCTGACGAATTTGAGGAAATTGTACCTAGCCAGAACAGAAGTCTCTGATCTGAAACCATTGTTGAACATGACGAATTTAAGGGTGCTTAATCTGAGTAATACTCAAGTTTCTGATATCACCCCCCTGAAGAATTTAAGGGGCTTGGTCGAACTGGATCTTGGTAAAACAAAGGTGTCGGATCTTAGTCCANNTTAGTCCACTGGGGAATCTGCAGAATCTAAAATGGCTTTACACTGGATTTACAAATGTAACAGATATTATTCCCCTTGGTAAATTGAAGAATTTAGGGTGGCTCTACGTTAACAGGACTAAAGTATCTAAGGAACAAATTGCAGACCTGAAGAAAGCTTTGCCAAATTGTAAAATAGAGAACTGATCAATCTTTTTATAACTACCCAGTATCATTGTAAGTAATTGCAAATAGTTAGGGATGTATATATTCTGTTTCTCTGAAGAGGAGCTCAGAAGGATATCATGTTTGATAAATAATTTTTTATTATTCTAAAGATATCATCAAATCTTATTTACAGACCAGGATTAAGATTAAATAATTAAATATTGATGCTATTAAATAATTTCTTATTGAATGACGAAAATATGTTGCAATTAGTTTATTATACTTAGAAAGTTCAAATTCTGAGGTATGTAATTTTTTTATTTTAATATTTCTAAGATTTGCTTAACATCTTTAAAGGTAAAATAATATGGTATTAAACAAAATATCCAAAAATAAAAATTGGAAAATAATAGCAAGAGTTTTCATAATTGTCTTTTTGGCATTACTTTTAACTTCAGGACTGGCAATATATCTTTTAGATAGATCTGCAAGAGATAAAATAGAAGTCATTGCCGATCAATCGATTAAAATATCGCAAAAAACATTTCACGATCTTGAAATGAATGATATTAAAATGCTGTCCTCGACGTTGGAAGTTCTTGTTCAAGATGAACAAATAAAAATGTTTTTCTTGAGAAGAAATCGTGATATATTATTTCATCATGTTTCCCCTCTGTTTAAAAATTTAGAAAAGCGATATCAAATTACCCATTGGTACTTTATCAGCCCCGAACCAGAAAAGAAGGTATTTTTAAGAGTCCACAGTCCCAAGATATTTGGTGATGAAGTTAATCGTTTTACTTATAATAATTCGGTTAGTAAAAAAGATTTTGGAGTTGGAAAAGAACTCGGACAAACAGCATTTGCCCTACGTGTCGTTCTCCCCTATTATTATTTAGGCAGGTTAATTGGTTATATGGAATTGGGGCAAGAAATAGATCATTTTTTTAAGATTATGAAAGAACAAAGTGGCAATGATTTTGGGTTACTGATAAAAAAAGAATATCTTGACGGGAAAAATTGGGGCAATATAAGGAAAACTAAAGGATTAGCAAATAATTGGAATGATCACAAGGATGTTGTTCTTGTAGATCAAACGTTTAAAGATGATAAGTTAATCAAGATAAATAAAAAAATTGAAGATATTTCTGATGAAGGAATTATTCTTGAACAAATAACAAAAGATAGTTCTGTGTATGTCAGAGGGATATTTCCCCTCTACGACGCCGCTAAAAGAAAGGTAGGCGGTGTATTTGTGATAAAAAATATAACAAAAATCTATAATAAAACTCAGTCTTTAAAATACCAGGCAATATTTTTTCTTCTCATATTTACCTTAATTTGTTTAGTGGTATCGTATTTTATGTCTAATTCCATATCGAATTCTATTATAAGGCCTATAAAAGATGCTGTGGATCAGATAAAAGGAATTTCTGATCAGGTGGTTACTGGATCACAACAAATTTCTGAGTCAAGCCAAAAATTAGCTTCCAGTGCTTCAGAACAAGCATCATCCCTTGAAGAGACATCTGCATCTCTTGAGGAAATTTCAGCTATGATACAAAGTAATTCAGATTCCTCAATAGAAGCTGATTTAATGGTGGAAAAAACTGTTGAAATTGTAAATAACTCAAATCATTCCATGAAAAAATTAAAACAGGCTATTGATGAAATTACAGATTCTAGCTTTGAGATGAGCAAAATAATTAAAGTAATCGATGAAATAGCTTTTCAAACTAATTTACTAGCACTTAATGCGGCAGTAGAAGCAGCCAGAGCTGGTGAAGCAGGTTTAGGATTTGCTGTAGTAGCAGAAGAAGTAAGGAATCTTGCCCGAAGATCTGCTGAAGCGGCTAAAAGTACTGCAGAATTGATTGACAGCTCGATTAAAAAAATTAAGGAAGGTAGTGAATTAACACAAAATACTGAAAAATCCTTTGAACAAGTTGTTGAAATCATTAACAAATTAAAAGAAATTATCAGCGAAGTCAGTGCTTCTTCTAAGGAACAAGCTCAGGGAATTAGTCAGGTCACTATCACAATGTCATCAATGGATCAAGTTACCCAGTCCAATGCATCCAGTTCTGAAGAAGGTGCTGCAGCTAGTGAAGTGATGAATGCCCAAGCCCTATCCTTATTAGCAGTAGTGGATCAATTGAATACCCTTGTTAGTATTGAGAAATCAGGTTCAAATAATAACCACCAAACATCAAACTTATCTAATACTAATCAAATTGTCCAATTGCCTAGTTCTAATGACAAAAAATTATAACAAACTGGTATAAGATGGGGTGAAGGAGATTATACCCTTGCTTGTGGTAACCCATCCTTGTATGGCTTGGTTTTGTACAATGACATGGGTGTAGTGAGTAAAACACACAGGTGTACCAAGAATATATCTTTATCAGTGGTGATTAGAAAGCTAGGACAAATATATAGGTTTGTTTCTACAGGGTTTTATGGACAAAGGGGTTAAATGAATCAGTCCCTTATGATGTTTGTTTGAGAGAGTCCATAAGGTCAGGTTTTAAACCTGCCCCTACAGTGGTTGTTTTAAACTTCGATTGTGTTAAGAATAGGGAAATTCAGGGTGATAGGGGTGATGCAAGGCTGAAGCCTTGTACTACGATAAATTCCTGCATAGCGTTTTAATTCTATTTAGGGACTGTGAATTGTTTTATCCCCTCACCCTAGCCCTCTCCCCATAGGGGTGAGGGAATGTTAATGATATAACAGCTATAATTTGCTTCAAGAGATTTTCTCATGATTTTCCTGTCATTGTCCTGTCTTTTTCCTGTCTCGTGGGTATTGGCGTAAAGATTTTCAGGGTGATTCAAGTTAAGATGAATTATTTTGTTGATTTCGTTCTAAATAACCATTAAAATTGGAGTAAGTTTCTTTGGATTATTAAGTAAGTGGTGTCTGGAAAAGACGAATCCATGTTAAATCTATTAAATATTTAATGTTATACAAAGGATTTGTTTATGTATGGTACTGACAAAGGTGTAGAGTAGGGGATTATAGGTTCACTTCCTGTTTTTTTAACCTGATTTTGGGGTAACTCGAGAATTACCCCTAGATGATTGATTAATACTCAGGAATATCTGATACAATATATTGTAATGCATACCAGATGTATTAGAAAATGGATAATGAAAAACTGTTTCTGATAAATATATCAGTTTTTGTCCTTGTCTACCATTTTATTTTTTGTGATCCAACTCATCATTCCCCGTAGCTGTCCACCGATCTTTTCAGAAGGGTGTTCTTTTGTGATACGACGGAGTGCGTTGATATGGGCTCTGTGGGATTGATTTTCAAGAATCCATTCCCTAGCAAACGCTCCGGTTTGGATTTCTGTTAAAATCTTTTTCATTTCTAATTTGGTCTGGTCTGTGATAATTCGGGGACCTCGGGTTAAATCGCCGTATTCTGCCGTATTACTGATGGAGTAACGCATATTTGCTATACCCCCTTCATAGATGAGATCGACGATTAATTTCATTTCATGGATACATTCAAAATATGCCATTTCAGGGGCATACCCTGCTTCAATAAGTGTTTCAAAACCAGCTTGCATTAAAGCAGTAACTCCACCACATAAAACAGCCTGTTCACCAAATAAATCTGTTTCTGTTTCTTCTTTAAATGTAGTTTCTATAACTCCAGATCTTGTTCCACCAATACCTTTTGCATAAGCCAGGGCAATTTCCTTTGTATGGGATGTTGCATCTTGATATATGGCCATGAGACAGGGAACTCCACCACCTGTTTGATATTCCCTACGAACGGTATGTCCTGGTCCTTTGGGTGCTATCATACAAACATTGACATTTTTAGGAGGATTAATCTGTTCAAAATGAATATTAAATCCGTGGGCGAAGAGTAGGGTATCTCCTTCTTTCAGGTTATCCTTAATTTCCTTTTCGTAAACTTCCCTTTGCAATTCATCGGGAATTACAACCATCATGAGGTCTGCTTTCTTAGCTGCTTCGTGAACTGGGTATACACTTAGTCCCTGTGACTCTGCTTTCTTTGCAGAAGGTGAGCCTGGACGTAGTCCTATAATTACATTTAATCCACTGTCTTTTAAATTTAGTGCATGGGCATGTCCCTGAGAACCGAAACCCAAAATAGCGATGGTTTTATTTTTTAACAGATCAAGATTAGCATCTTTGTCATAGTATATATTCATTTTGATCTCCCGATTTAATTTTTTATTGTAAAAAATATTTTTTTTTGGAAATTAGTTTTAATTTATTCGAAAAAGAATTACTCTAAAATACTGAGTAATCCCCAAAAAATCAATATATGAAAATAAAAAACTTTATAAATTCCTGAATGTTACGATAAATACATTAATTGAGTTTTTAATTGATGAAACCCACTTTGTATTTTGGAGGTATGTAATGAATGACATCCACGAAGATTATAGATATATTACATATATACATAAAAATGTTAAGAATTCACGTTTTCCTAAAAAAATCCATGACGAAAAGAATGATCATGATAAAAGACATAAAGATGATCATACAGGAGATTTAGAAACGGAATCAGATGGAAATGCTCCTCATATTGATGAATATGCTTAATTTACCAAGATAGCTTTCCTTTTCTGCTGAATTCTACCTTATGATCTCCAAAAGGTGCAGGGAGGTGAAGGATAAATGATCCTACCCACTTGTAATTACCACGTCGTTTTCTGAATAATGCTTTTACAGTATTGTTAATCTTTAAGGTATTTTTTACTCTATAAATAAATTGATTATCCTTTTGAACAACCGGACTCCCTGATGCTCCTTCAATAATATGATATCCGTTTATATAAAAATTCGACTGGAGATTACTGAATCTTAACAGGGATTTAGCTTTATTGGTTAATACAAGATCAAAAAATACATCGATACTTGCTTGTGGAATATGTTTTTTCACACGATCGTGAACTTTATTTTTTAATCTACCAAAACTTATACCTGGGAACATGTTTGATGAGTCATCAATATTCAAGGCTGAGAAACGGATTTTACTCACTTTAAATCGCTTTACAGAAAGTGAAATATATATTGCAGGGAGAGTGCCGTTATGATTAAATTTTAATGGGTATACACCATATCCGGGAATCTTTACACCAACTTCACCCTGGACGGTATATCTTACGGTATCTCTATTTTTCATATCTTTGTATATTTTTAATAAGTCTTTGAATTTTAATTTTAAAGTAAAAGGATTGTTAGCTGTTCCCTTGGCTACAATTTTAGGGTTTTTAAGACGAATTTTTGTAAGGGTATTATTTTCTATAAATAAATTTGCCTTGATGTATTCTACATTTCCACCAACAGGATATGGATTATAAATATTTAACAACATGTCCAATGTAATACTCTTTTTAATAAGAGAAATCTTTTTAATCCTTTGAAATTGAACAGAAACACTTGGTTTACTAGGGAGAGAGGGGATACAGGATATCAGATAGCTTAAACTAATTAAAGAAAACATGATTAGCGCAATTTTTCTCTTCATTGGAACTCCTTAATTATATATGTTAAATGTTTTTAATAATTTTTTATAGATAATAAAACTTAATCTGATAATAAATTTAATTAAAAATTAAAATAATTAGTAATTTATTATAAATATTTTTTAATATATTTTTGTATATCAATCATTCATTTATTTTTATCGATATATATTTCAATGTTTAGGTCATTTAAATATCCATCATACTACCTGACTATAATTATTATTACCCTCATTTTGCTTGTAACTTATTTTATTGATTATCAATCGACTATTTATCTTTCCATCGGAGTATCGTGTCTAATTATCTATATCATACTCTATTTCATCAAAAAAAAATCATTTCAAGATGTTCTATTAATCATCTCGATTGTTTTAATATTATTAGCATACTTACAGTACAGGATAAATCAGGATAACTATCCAAGGAGTTTTGTATCAGAAAATATTATTGGCTTCTCTGGACAGATCATTACTTATCCTACTATTAATTATGTTAAGTATCGATACATGAATTGTAAGAGAATCCTGAGGAAAAGACCATTTAAACGACAGGAATATAGATTAGAACTTAAATATATTCAATTATCTGATGGTACAATTAAACCTCAAAAGGGGATTGTCTTGATTAAAAGTCGTCATATTATTTCTGATCTTAAACTTGGACATTTGATATCCATAGAAAGCAGTCTCCATCTAAGAGAAAGTATTCGGCAATGCGAAGAGTTTGATTATAAAAGGTATTTAAAAGTTTTAAATATCAAATATCTATCCTATCCACAAAATAAATCACTTATTAAGTATAATTCCAGTGATCATTCGCATATAATCCAAAAACTTGCTACTAAAATACATTACTCCTTGATCGAGATTTATAAAAAAAATCTATCCTATGATAATTCCATATTACTAACAGCTCTAATTCTCGGTAAACGGGATGAAATCAGTGAAGATACGTATAAAATATTCACAAAGGCCGGAGTAATCCATATCCTAGCCTTATCCGGTTTGCATACAGCTACCATAGCATTAGTTATATTTATACTGCTATCCATTTTCAGAATACCTCTTATATATAATTTAATTTTATCCTCAATAATACTTCTACTCTACTTATTTATTGCCGAATTTCGTCCGCCGATAGTAAGGGCAGTTATTATGTATATATGCATGGCAATAATATTTATTCTGGACAGAGATCGGGAATACCTAAACTCGCTATTCATTGCCTGTTCTATTATATTGCTATATAACCCTCTAAATCTTTTTTCAATCAGTTTTCAATTATCATTTTTAGCAACATTTGGAATAATTTTATACATAAAACCACTTATGAATTATTTACTTCAATTTACACCATACAATTATTTTATGACAAGACAATGGATATTCCCAATAAACAAAACTCTTGCCTGGATTATAAAATTATTTACAGGACTCCTCTCTCTCACAATCACAGCACAAATATTTATTATACCTATCCTTATATATAATTTCAATGGGATTTCTATTATCTCTATTATATCAAATCTTATTATAGTCCCCATAACTCAAATCTCGGTTTCCATTGGAATAATTCTACCCATACTTTCATTCTCTGACTATCTATTAAGCATCTTCTCAACAACTTTACAGGGATTATTATATTTATTGATAAAAATATCTGAAAATCTAGCTAATTTATCATACTCATATATCGATAATCTTTTTATAAACAATTTTTTGATCTTCATATATTATTTTTTATGGATTATTCTACCACATTCAAAAAAAATTTATAGGTGGATAAAAAATTAGTTATATTTAATATAGATATTTGGACTTGATATAAGGGTAAAATAACTAAATAGTTAAGTGGATACATACTAAATTGATGATCTATGGTATACTCCTAAGGTTTATCAAAATCTTGTATTTTCTTTTTTTTACTTGACTTTTTATTAAAAAAACTTATACTATGTTCAATGACTTCTAAGTTGGAGACAGCTTTAAAGTGATAATTTTAAAAAAAGGGGATGATCTTGATGAAAAGGATATTTACGCTATTATTAATAGTATTTCTTTCAATATTTCTGATAAATATACATCCATCAAATCTACGTTCTTATGATAAAACACGATTATTTGATAAGGACAAATCAATTTTAGTCTATCAAGAAGATGATGACAAAGAAGGCGATGAAGAAAAGAAAGATGATGGTTCTGAAAAGAAAGACGACAAAGAAAAAAAAGATGACATTGATAAAGAGAAAGGAACAACTTCAGCAACTGATGGTTCAATCGTTTTAAAATCAGACGATGGTCTTATCTATAAGACAAGTGATAACCGTTTTTATATTTCAAGCAGACAACAACTGTGGATTGAAGCAAAGGATGAAAGTCAAGATTCAAGAGTAGGTGTTGGTGTCAAGAAAATTGAAGTAAAAATAGATAAAGGTGACTTCTACGAATACATCGGTAACAAAACAAAAAAGTTTTCTGTTGGAATTCAAGGTACACATAATCTTACTTATCGCACAACTGATAATCTTAATAATCAAAGTAAACCACAATCTATCCAGCTTATTGTAGACGACACCCCTCCCGTACCAGAATTAGAATATCAGGTTGTTGTTCCTTTAAGCTATTATACACAGGGAAATCTTATATATGTTCCTAAAAAACATAAAATTGTTGCTTATGCCACTGATACAGGCGCTGGTGTTAAAAATGTTTTGGTCTCTCAAAACAATGGAAACTTTGTTCGATACAAAGTGGGTGACACATTTAAAGTTGCTAATCCAGGACTTAATGTCATCAAAGTCAAGGCTAGAGATAATGTTTTAAATGAATCTAGTATAAACGTTTATAATATTTATGTGGATGTTAATCCTCCCACTATCGAAATCATCCCAAAATATGCTCTCCTTGTTGGTGAAGGTGAAAAAGAAACTGAAAAACCTAAAAGTAATGATCAGCCTAAAGATGAAGAAGATCCAAAAAAGAATGACAATAAAGATGATGACGATGAAAAGTCAGGTACAAAAAAATCAGATGATTCAACTAAAAAGAAAACTGATTCTGATAAAGAAGATGATAAAGGTGGAAAGGCTGATAAAGAAACTCCAATTGAAGAAATAGGTCAATCAATTCCTAAAAAATTATTACCCGGTCAAGAAGATGATGATAAAGATTCAGATGATAAAGATTCAGATGATAAAGATTCAGATGATAAAGATTCAGATGATAAAGATTCAGATGATAAAGATTCAGATGATAAAGATTCAAAAAAATCAGAAAATGACAAAAAAGCTGATGAAGATAAAAAGGCTGAAGAAGAAAAGAATAAGCCTAGATTTACCAGTATCCAAAACTTATTTCATATTCGTGCTTTTGATACAGAAAGCGGTATTGCTTCAATTGAATATCGAATAGATGGTGGTAAATGGATTGCTTATAAAAAACCAGTTAAATTTGAAAGCGCAGGTAAACATTCATTAGAAGTACGTGCTACTGATAATGTAGGGAATGTTAATACGTTAAAACTTGATGTTATTGTCGATACATTACCTCCAAAAACAAAAGTTAGTGCTGAAACTGGAATTAGAAAAATTATTTCTTCGGGTGGCGGAAAAAGACAAGCAGGTATAAAAGAAGGTGGAGAAGGCGATGGAAGTGATTCACCAATTCCACGTCATGAAGAATAAAACATTAATTAATAAAAAAATAAATAACTAACAGAGAGGAGCAGTAAGTAATTATTGCTCCTTTCTGTTTTATTATATGATAATATTTAAATCTATTTAAAAAAAGGTTGTTTTTCCTGAAAAACATATTATTATTTAACAATGATAATTTGATATATTATATCAACATAATTTAATTAAAGGTACATTATGTTTGAAGATCTAACTCCACGAGCAAATAAAATAATTCATATCCTTGCACAAGAAGAAGCAAAACGGCTAAATCATGACCAATTAACACCTGAGCACATACTACTGGGTCTGATCCGAGATGGAGATGGTATCGCTGTGAAAGCTCTTGTTAATTTAGGAGTTGATTTAAATCAATTGCGTAGTGATATTGAAGTTGCGATAAAAAAAAGTGGGGGTACATTACTCCTCGGCGAAGTCCCTCCCTCTCCTCGTATAGAAAAAATATTAAAATTAAGTTCTTTAGAAGCGAGAAATCTTGGTCATACATATATTGGCACTGAGCACCTCTTACTTGGGATCTTAAAAGAAGAAAGCGGTACTGCTGCACTTATTCTTGAAAGCAAAGATATTAACATTGAAAAAGTTCGCAATGAAATCCTGAGATTACTTGGGCACACAGGAATTATGAAATCCAAGGAGAAAGTTAGTGTTAAAACACCTACTCTTGATGAATTCGGAAGAGATCTCACTGCACTTGCCCAAAAAAATGAACTTGACCCTGTTATTGGTAGAGAAAAAGAAATTGAACGAGTGATTCAAATTCTCAGCAGACGTAAAAAAAATAATCCTGTTCTGATTGGAGAACCAGGTGTTGGGAAAACAGCTATTGTGGAAGGGCTTGCTCAAAACATAATTACTGGAAATATACCAGAGCTTCTTTTAAGAAAAAGAGTTTTAACTCTTGATTTGGCTTCTATAGTTGCAGGTACAAAATATCGTGGTGAATTTGAAGAACGATTAAAAAATATTATGAAAGAAATTAGAAAGGCAAATAACATTATCCTCTTTATAGATGAGCTTCACACTTTGATAGGTGCTGGTGGAGCTGAAGGAGCTATAGATGCAGCAAATATGTTGAAACCTGCCCTTGCTAGAGGAGAGCTTCAATGTATAGGAGCCACTACTTTAAATGAATACAAAAAATATATAGAAAGAGATGCTGCTTTGGAGAGAAGATTCCAGCCTGTTATTGTCAAAGAACCTGGTGTGGAAGAAACAATAGAAATTTTAAAAGGTTTGAAAATATCTTACGAAAGTCATCATAAAGTGTCATATAGCGATGATAGTATTGTTGCTGCAGCAAATCTTTCGCATCGATATATTAGTGATCGTTTTCTACCTGATAAGGCCATTGATTTGATTGATGAAGCAGGTGCAAAAGCTAGATTAAAAAATACAACCAGACCGCAGAAGTTCACTGAACTTGAAAAAGAAATAAATAAACTAGTTATTTCTAAGGATGAGTGCGTAAAAGCTCAGGACTATGAAAAAGCGGCAGAAATGAGAGATAAGGTCAGTGAGCTCAAGAAAAAATTAAAAGATATGACAGACGAATGGAAGAAGGAAGTCAATGTTGATATAACAGTAATTGATAGCGAGGATATTAGTGAAATAATTTCATTTAGTACTGGTATACCTGTAAATAGAATAAACGAAAGTGAGTCTAAAAAACTTCTGAAAATGGAGGATGAACTCCATAAAAGAGTGATTGGACAGGATGAAGCAGTTGAAGCTATCTCTAGATCCATTAGAAGAAGTCGAACAGGCCTTAAATCAAAGAAACGACCAACAGGATCATTCATTTTTTTAGGACCTACCGGTGTAGGGAAAACAGAATTGTCAAAAGCTCTTGCTGAATTCTTGTTCGGAAACGAAGAGGCCCTAATCAGAATTGATATGAGTGAGTTTATGGAAAGACATACTGTTTCTCGTCTAGTCGGAGCTCCACCGGGGTATGTTGGTTATGATGAGGGTGGAGAACTTACTGAAAAGGTTCGTCGAAGACCATACAGCGTTGTTTTGTTGGATGAAATTGAAAAAGCGCACCCAGATGTGTTTAATATCTTGTTACAAATACTTGAAGAGGGTCAGTTATCTGATAATCTTGGGCATACCGTTGATTTTAGAAACACTGTTATCATTATGACCAGTAATGTTGGTGCAAGAGAAATATCTAAAGGAACTTATCTTGGATTCTCAAGTACAGACGATCAGGAAAAAGATTTTAATGATCTGAAAAGTAAAGCTTTAAATGAACTAAAAAAAGTTTTTAATCCTGAATTTATAAACAGAATTGATGAAATTATCGTTTTCCATTCACTAAATCGTTCTCATATCAGACAAATTGTTGATGTCATGTTAAAAGAAATATATGATCTCCTTAAAGATAAAGAAATGAAACTTATTCTTGATGATCAGGTCAAAGATTTCCTTGCTGACTCAGGATTTGATAAAAGATATGGTGCAAGACCACTGAGAAGGTCTATTCAAAAAATGCTGGAAGATAAATTATCTAATGAATTATTAAAAGAAACTTTCAAAAACGGTGATATCATTAAGGTCTCTATTGATAACAATGAATTAATTTTTACCGTCCAAAACCATACTGATAAAGAAGATAAGTCTCTTGAAGAAAAGGCGATAACAATATAGGATTGATATTAATTTATGTTATGGTCTTATCTTATTAAAGGTGGATATTTGATGATCCCAATAGGGTTGTCATCTATCATTGCTTTAGCTGTTTTTCTTGAAAGGTATTTATTCTTAAAAAAAGTTGAAAACTCTAATTCTTTTCTACTTTCCGAAATAAATCCACTAGTTTCTAAAAATGATTTTGAAAAAATAGATCATATCTGTGATCAGTCTCAAGATTTACTGAGTTCCAGAATTATAAAATCCCTTATAATAAATTCAAAGTTAAATAAAACTGAAGCCAAAAGTATTTTAAATGAAGAAATCGATCGAGAATTTCATAAAATAGAATCCAAAATACCAATCCTCGGAACTATAGCAAGTGTTGCACCACTCCTTGGTCTCCTTGGTACTGTTCTGGGTATGATTGATGCCCTTCAAAGTATGGAAACCAATTTACAGTTAAGTAATCTGAAAGGCGGCACTGATTTCTTGCATGGTATTTGGACAGCCCTCATAACTACCGCTGCTGGTTTATTTGTTGCAATCCCTTCCCTTACGGCATATAATTATTTAGTTAATAAAGCGAATTATTTTATGTCAAATATTACAAATCAATTAAACACTATTGCTGATTTAATTTTCTTAGATAAAAATTAAAAAAATAATTCTCGGAATTTTATATCAAAAAATTAATAATTTTAAAAAAAACTTGTCCGATTTTATATTTAATTATATATTTTATATAAGTTAAAATTGTTAATATTATTTGTCTGATTTTAAGTTACTTCAGATAAATATCAAACAAATAGGTAAATGCGATATTCGGAGGGATTCATGTTTAATAGTGATGTTATTGAACCAACTGATAATCTATATCAAGAAGGGAATATAATTGGCAAATATTTAAATAATAAAAGAAAAGATGCACGTAAAAAAAATCAATCAAATCTATCCTCGAAAGATAAAAAAATCCATAAGTACCAGAATAACGATCTTGGAAGTCTCATTGATATAGAAGTATGAATAATAGACGTCAATTTACTCGCTTAAACAAATCTTTAGTTCTTAAATATCAAGTTATTTACTCCTCAAGCCCTGAAATTAATCTACAGAAAGGGGAGGGTAGCGCACATTCCATAAATCTTAGTGAAGGTGGATTATTATTCACAACTCAAAATAAAATCCCTCCAAAATCTTTTATAGAAGTACAATTAATTCTCCCAAATCATAATACACCAATATATTTAAAGGGTGAGATATTACGATCTGATTTTACAGATAATTTATATGAAACCGCTTTGGAGTTTGAATATAAATTACCTCAAGATAGTCAAATCCTCAAACAATTTGTACAATCAAACGAAACACAATAAATAAACTATCCCATTATTTTATATTTAATTTCCATTCAAATTAAAGTATCAATTTTCTATCACCGATATATTATTCAGAATGAAAAAGAGTTTACTTTGCTACAAGTAATTCTCATTCACAAAATAAGCAAGGATGCTTATTTAAAGATTCATGGAGGAACGCTGTCATGGTAATTAACCATAATATTAGTGCTATTAATGCACACCGTAATTTTACAATTAACGAATCTTCTTTAAAAGATCACATCAGAAAACTAGCCAGTGGTCTTCGAATTGAAAGAGCAGGGGATGATCCCGCTGGTCTTGCTGTCTCTGAAAAAATGAGAGCTCAAATTCGTGGACTCAATCAAGCAACAAGAAATATCGGTGATGATATCTCATTCATACAAACAACGGAAGGATATCTTCAATCAAGCCAGGATCTTCTTCACAGAATTAGAGAACTCGCAGTCCAATCAGCAAACGGTACTTATACTTTTGAAGATCGCTACCAAATCCAGGTGGAAGTCTCTCAATTAGTGGATGAAATCGACCGTATTGCTTCTCATGCACAATTTAATACTTTAAACATGCTTACAGGTCGTTTTGCCACAGGAAGAAAAGGTGCTGCAACAGCCAGTATGTGGTTCCACATTGGTGCAAACATGGATCACAGGGAAAGAATATATATAGGTACAATGACAGCAGCTGCACTTGGAGTCAAAGCCGTTAATTTTGCAAGTATCATTAGTCTAAGAACACAGGATGATTCTAACAGAGCACTGGCAACACTAGATACAGCACTATACAGGGTATCACGTCAGAGAGCTGATCTGGGTGCTATTCAAAATCGTTTAGAGTTCGCCGTTAAAAGTGTTATGACTGGTGCTGAAAATATGCAGGCATCGGAGTCTCATATCAGGGATGCCGATATGGCTCTAGAAATGACTGATTTTGTAAAACGACAAATCTTGTCTCAGTCAAGTATCATGGTATTACAACAGTCGAATGCCAAGTCTCAAATGGTACTAAGACTCTTAAGTTGATGTCCAATAACCATAACATGGGCTTTGATTAATATTAAGGCCCATGATATTGTTATTGGAAGTATTACTCAAAATACTCTTAGTCGTGTAAAGGTTTTATTTGAGTATGGATACCTTAATCCTTATCCAAAAAAGCTTTCTAATAACAACCAACAACAAAGGACTGGATGAAACTATAATCATGGAGGGTGATAATGATTATCAATCACAATTTAAGCGCGATGTTCGCACACCGCGAATTCAAGCTAAATACTTTTGAAACAAAAAAGAATATTGAACACTTGTCAAGTGGTCTGCGGGTATATCGTGCAAGAGATGATGCAGCTGGGATGGCTGTTTCTGAAAAAATGAGAGCTCAAATTCGTGGTCTCAATCAAGCTAGTAGAAATGCTCAGGATGGAGTTTCTCTACTACAAACTGCTGATGGATGGTTGAACGAAACTCAGGCAATGATCCACAGAATGCGTGAACTGGCAGTACAAGCTTCTAATGGTACTTATACCTATGAAGATCGTGCTCAGATTCAACAGGAAATTAAACAACTCGTTGATGAAGTAGACAGAATCTCTTCTTCAGCAGAGTTTAATACTCTAAAACTTCTAAGAGGTGGTTTTAGAAGAAGACCTGACGCTGATTGGGTAAAATATCGTTTGGGTTATCAATCTGATCTTAAATCTGGTGGTAAAGGTTATATACCATGGGATTACGAAAAAACAAAGCTTGATGCAAATCCAAGAGTAAGACCTTTAGATGGTAAACTTCCAGGTCTCAAAGCTGTGAATATACCAGATGAGGTCACTAAAAATGGAGCTCAGCATAAAACTGTTCGACAAACTGAAAACGAAATATCGGGTGATGCTGCACCAGATAAAAATGATGGAGGCGTGTACTTCCACATCGGTGCAAACATGGATCACAGAGAACAGTTCTACATTGAGAACATGTCGTCTTACGCCCTTGGACTTGCTAAAGGTCCCTATAAACATGATGCTGAGGCAAGAGAAATTACTCTCAATTACCTCACTCAGGATGGGGCTAATAGAGCCATAGCTCAACTTGACTCTGCTCTATACATAGTCTCAAGACAAAGAGCAGATCTTGGTGCTTATCAGAACAGACTTGAGCACACTATGAAAGCATTGGATAATGCTTCAGAAAACTTGCAGTCAGCTGAATCTCAAATACGTGATGCTGATATGGCTAAAGAGATGGTCGATTTCGTTAAAAATCAAATCCTCTCTCAAAGCTCTGCTTCTATGTTGGCTCAGGCTAATTTACGACCACAAGTTGTGTTACGTATCTTAGGATAATGAGTGCTATTGTTGAACAGTCTTTCATAGGCTGTTCTATAAACAGAATCACGACATTCTGTTGAACTTTAATTAAAAGCGAGTTGAATATGTTGTATCAGCTTGAAGCCATTTCACATTGTGGAATGGCTTAATTTTTTTTTTAATTCTTTAATACAACCTGCCGATGAATACATAAAATAAAATAAATTATTTAATATAAATATATTTTTTTGTGTTAAAATATTAAAACAGTAATTTTTTGAGGTGATGTTTTGAAATATCATATAAAAAGTTTTATTTTAATTGTAATTATCCTGGTAATTTCTACACATGTCCTTGCTAAAGAAGAAATAGATATCGAAAAAGAACTTGAAAAAGTTGAAAAAGCCCTAAAAATAAGAAATGAAAATCCCATCCTCTTAAGAATTAAACTCAATCATTACGAAATTGAAAGCTGGAAAGGTCTTTCAGGAAGACTGGAAATATTCCGTGAGATCTGTAAAAAACTCTACGATCCTACTGCAACTCCTTTTAATATAACTACCTCAACAAGTAGTACTCCAGAAAGTTTTACAGCCACCACTCAACTAGGGAGCGTTGTTGGAGATTATAAAATCCATGTCTTACAAATCGCCAAAAGTGATAAAATCGCCTCAAAACCCTTCAAAAAAGGTGAAAAAAAATTAAACGGATCTGTATTTACTATCCAATCAGGGAAGGAGAAACTTAAAATTGATTTTTCAAAGGGTGGTACATTGAATGATTTGTACAAAAAAATTACAGATCAAAAACAAAACATTATTAAAGCTTATCTCACCCAGGTGGATGATGAAAATGAGATGCTTGTTATTGAGGGGGCAAGAACTGGTGATAAATATAAATTAGCTTTTCTTGGAAGCAGGCAATTTTTTATGGACATTGGTTTTGTACAACCCCCTAAAGTTAAATCTGATGATTTTTATAATTTACAAAATATTAAAAAAGACGTAATCGATGGGAATTATTCAATAGAAAAAAATATTTTAACTATGGATACAGAATCGAAACTAATGATCCAACTTCCGAAATCTTTAAAAGTTACACCCTCAATGATACTTGAAATGGAGATCATGACAGCAGATAAAAAAATTGATACCTCTGTAAAACCTAAGACATTAAAAAGAAAAGATTTAGGTACAATTGATAAAGTTGAAGTGGACAGAATAAAAATCTATACTGATCCCCTTATTGATGATATAGATTCTAATAAAAAGAAAAATCTTTCCGCAAAATCGAATCCTTCAAAAATACAGCATCAGTTTATACAGCCTATTAGTATAAATGACAAAGGTTTAAAACAATACAATTTGCTAAATCTCAAATCTCAATGGACTAAAATAAGGATAGAACTAGGAAAACTTCTTCCTAAAAGTCCTCTTGTCTCAAAATTATTATTTGCTAATCCCATAATTAATAAAATCTATTCCATTAAAAATATTAAAATATACGACCCTCTGGCTGATAAATTGAGAAAGGATTATAATTATATGGATCAGGCACAGGATGCAAAATTTCTTTTCAATAAAATAACGATTACAAGAGATAAAAATGAAGTTAGCGACTTGTTACGTGGAGTTACTTTAAAATTACTTTCCTCCTCTCAAAACCCAGGTATTTTAAAAATTACAAGAGAAATGGATAAAATAGTTGAAGAACTCCAGAAGTTTGTTGATGAATACAATAATGTTATGCTATATATAAAAAATGTCACCACTTATTCTCCCAGAAAAAATCTCGAGCAGTTGGATGCGGAAGAGGAAAGATTCTCTAGAAAATCATATGAAGAAAGAAAATATGCAGAATTATCAGGGGAGTTATACAAAGGTGTTCTCAGTAGCGATTTCTCAGTACGATCATTAAAAGTTAAATTGAGACAAGGAATGGTATATACCCCCTATGAATCATCGATTAAAAAAGACATTAAATTCCTCTTCCAAATTGGTATTCGTGATCCTGATAAAGTAGGTGAACAAATCAATAATGAAAATTTCAAGGCTGGATATTTATTCCTCGATAAAAAAAAATTAAGAAATAAGCTAGAAACACACTTTAAACAAATAAAAGAATTATTCGCTTACTCAATAGGAAAGTCATTTGTAAAAGAACGTGGTATTGCTGTAGATTTAGTTAAATTAATCGATGGCTACGCAAAAAGAAGTACCAGGGATAAACAAGGAAAGGCTCAACAGGGAATTATTGAAGTAAAAAAACAAAGCCTCGATAGACAAAAGAAATTCCTTGACTCAAGACTTACCTGGGCAAAGCGAAGAACGAAATGGCAGTTGGATTCTCAGAAAAGAAAGTATCAAAGAATGGTTGCTGCCCAAAAAAAGGCAAAACAGATGCGTGACAGATTAAATAATACCTTTGGAAGCATGGATAAAAAATAGGAGATAAAATATGGATATTATCCTCGATGGAAACAAGTTAAATTATGAATTAGAAAATGAAAACACTGTCCTACAGGTTGTAGAGGGTATTGAAAACTGGCTGTCGACAAACAGTGGCCTCATTGAGGAAATTATAATCGATGGAGAGCTTATCTTCCCAACAGATAAACAAAATCTAAAGACTCGATTAATCTCTCAAACAAAGAAAGTTGAAATTAAAGTCTCTAATAAAGAAGAATACGCCATTAATTCCTTGTTTGAAATGAATACTTACATAAATAATATCCTGGATGAATTATCTAATCAAGATTCCTTCAACCAAAAATCCCGGGAAGAGTTGATTGACGGCTTAAAATGGACTAACGAGATGATATTAACAGTCTGCAGAACCTTATTGATTGATATGAATCTTGTTTTTATTGATGACAAACCATTGTCTGATATTACTGCTCAAAATAATATTTTATTAGTTGAACTTGATACAAACAAACATAACCCACCAATTTTCTTGGAATTAATCCAAAATAAAATCATCGATAATATAAAATCAATCAAATCGTTTATTCCTAAAATTATACAGAAGGCTGTTTTTCATCACTCCTCCACACAGAATCTTGAATCGGACAACATTATAAAAAATCTTGATGATATTATCCTCACAATAGGTGCATTTTTACCAATTATCCCAAATATAGGAACTTATTTGCAAACTGGAAAAGAGTTAGAAGCCTATGTTAATATTAAAAATATTTTAGGAATGATGGAAAATCTCGTCTATAATCTAAGTCATCTCGAAAAATTAATACAAGTAAATTACACAGAACTCATTATTGATGAAATGTCTGTAAATGAAGCCAATAAAAAATTCAATGACCTGTTAAACGAACTTTCCGATGCATTTACAAAAAATGATATTGTATTACTAGGTGATCTTTTAGAATATGAATTAATAGGTCAACTTGAAAAATATCAAAGAATTTTTAAAGAATTGATTGTCATCGTAAAGAAAAAGAATTATAATTAACGCAGAAGATTATTTCTTTATAAATAAATGATTATTTAATTAATATTACTTCTCTAAACGCTTATCAAATGTTTGTCATCTTGGAATGATAAAATATTATCAGTTAACTATTTTATGTCAATCTAACGATCGATTTTTTTATTTTAAAAAACTTAATGTTAATTTGTATCAACGAATAATAAATCCCAATAATTTAAATAAAGCCCAATGTATAATAACACCATTAACATCCTATGTTAATTAACTTAATTAAAAGAGGTTAAAATGTCTACTACTGCCAAAAAAGAGCCTAAAGAAAATCAAAATCAAGAGCCAGTAAAAGTTACAAGAGTCAAGAAAACTGCACAAGATGAAAAATTAGATATATCTGAACTGGGTAGGAAAACTATCTCTGAGCTAATCGATCTTGCAAGAGATATGAGTATTGAAGGCATTAATAGTAAAACAAGACAAGATTTAATATACTCTATATTAGAAACTCAAACAAAAAAAGACGGATTATTATTTGCCAGTGGTGTTCTGGAAGTCCTACAAGAAGGATATGGATTCTTAAGATCTCCAATATACAATTATTTACCAGGACCAGATGATATTTATATCTCTCCATCTCAAATCCGTTTATTTGGCCTCAAAACAGGAGATACGGTTGCTGGGCAAGTTCGTCCCCCAAAAGAAAATGAGCGTTTCTTCGCGCTATTACGTGTTGAAGCAGTCAATTTTGAAGACCCGGAAACTGTCAATAAGCGTATATTATTTGATAACTTAACACCACTCTATCCTGAATCCCGAATTAATCTTGAATGGGATCCTGAACGTCTTTCAACTCGAATTGTTAATCTGCTCACTCCTGTGGGTAAGGGACAAAGAGGTCTCATTGTTGCTCCACCAAGAACAGGAAAAACTATTTTATTACAGGAGTTTGCAAATTCTGTAACTGCAAATCATCCGGAAGTGATTCTCATGGTGTTATTAATTGATGAACGTCCGGAAGAAGTGACAGATATGCAGCGTACTGTCAAAGGGGAAGTCATAAGCTCTACTTTTGATGAGCCTGCACAAAGACACGTCCAGGTTGCAGAAATGGTACTGGACAAAGCTAAGCGATTGGTAGAGCATAAAAAAGATGTGGTTATACTGCTTGATAGTATTACAAGACTTGCAAGAGCATACAACCAGGTTGTTCCTACCAGCGGTAAAGTTCTTTCAGGTGGTGTTGATTCTAATGCTCTACAAAAGCCAAAACGATTTTTTGGTGCTGCAAGAAACACTGAGGAGGGAGGAAGCCTTACTATATTAGCTACAGCCCTTATAGACACGGGTAGTAGAATGGATGAGGTGATATTTGAAGAGTTCAAAGGTACTGGTAATATGGAAATACATCTTGATCGCAAGATGGTAGAACGACGCATCTTCCCTGCTATTGATATTAAGAAGAGTGGAACACGAAAAGAAGAACTGCTTCTCACAGAAGAAGAACTCCAGAAAATGTGGATTCTACGCCAGGTGTTTAACCCCATGACAAATATAGAAACGATGGAACTTCTCCTTGATAAAATGGGCAAAACCAAAACAAATAACGCATTCCTTAAGTCTATGAGTAATACATAAATAATTTATACGGAGTAAATATGAAAAAAGAATTACACCCAAAGTATCATGATACAGTAATTAAATGTGCTTGTGGAAACGAAGTTAAAACAAGATCTACTGTAAAAGATATACACGTGGAAATATGCTCCAGCTGCCATCCCTTTTTTACAGGTAAACAAAAAATTGTTGATACAGCTGGTCGTGTTGAGAAGTTTAAGAAAAAATACAAAATTAAATAATCCATGTTACAACAAGTAAATAAACGTAATCTGGATGAGCTATTAAAAGATGCCCAGGAAATTGAATTATTTATTCAAAGTAAAATTGTGAATCTTTCCCCAGATGAGCTAAATTGGCGAATAAATAATAAATCATGGTGTATAGCACAGTGTCTTGAGCATCTTTACCTTCTTGGTTCAAAATACAACGATTTAATCAACTATCAATTATTAAATTATTCTCAAAATAATCACACAAACTACAAAAAATCAAACCTCCTTGGACGACTTCTCCTATCCTTTGTAAGACCTGTTCCAATAATTAAAATCAAGTCATTTAAAGTATTTGCCCCTATAAATCATAATTCATCGGGTATCATTGACCAGTTTCTAAAGTATCAACAAAATTTTATAGCGTTAATTGATCAATCTAAACAAATTGAATATCAAAAAATCCAAATACCATCACCTTTCAGTAAATTAATTAAATTACGTCTTGATGATTCTATGCAACTCATTATTAATCACGAAAAAAGACACATAATCCAAATTGAAAATATCTTAAACCATCCAGATTTTATAAAAAACTGATCAACAGCAAATAATAATTTATTAATAAACTTAATTAGAAACCCCTACAAGAAAATTAATATCCGCCGATAAATCTTATAAGACTGGGAGAGGAACATTGAAAAAGAACGTTCTTATTGTCGGCGCTGGAATTAGTGGTGAGATAATCGGTAGAGAAATTCAGGATAAAGTAAATCTGCTTGGATATCTTGATGACAATCCTGCAAAAAAAGGAAAAATACTTAATGGTAAACCAATTATTGGTGATCTAACACTTATACCAGAAATTCTTGACCAATTGAGTATTCACCAGATTATTCTATCAATTCCAAGTGCCGACAGAAAAATAATTAAAAATATTATATCAAAAATTATAAACACAAATATACAGGTAAAAATCGTTCCAGGTTATTATCATATCCTTGATCAAGACATTAAAATCGATTATCCAATAAGGGATGTCGATGTCACAGACTTACTTGGGAGACCACAAGTTCAACTCGATATTAATAGTATTGCACATTATTTGAATAATAAAGTTGTACTGGTTACTGGAGCAGGTGGAAGCATTGGTTCTGAGTTATGTAAGCTGATTGCAAGCGTAAAACCACAAAAATTAATCCTTCTGGGGCGTGGTGAAAATAGTATTTTTAATATATACAATGAACTTAAAATCTTATTTCCTAACCTCGAAACGATATATAGTATAACGAATATCACTAATTATCATTCATTAGAAGAAGTCTTTAAAAAGTACATGCCCCAAGTGGTTTTCCACGCAGCAGCCCATAAGCATGTTGTTTTAATGGAAAACCATCCTAAAGAAGCATTTGAAAATAATGTAATAGGATCTCAAAATGTTATGTCCCTCTCTGATAAATGGAATATCGAAAGATTTATCATGATATCTACAGACAAAGCAGTTGAGCCTTCATCAGTCATGGGTGCCACGAAACGCATTTCAGAAAACATCATGAATTTATATAACGATATCAGCAATACAACATTCTGTGCAGTCCGATTTGGAAATGTACTCGGGAGTAGGGGTAGCGTATTACCACACTTTAAGGATCAAATCCTGAGAGGAGGCCCAGTAACAGTTACTCATCCTGATGTTGTACGTTATTTTATGACCATTCCTGAAGCTTGCCAATTAGTATTACAAGCTGGAAGTATGGCAAATGGTGGAGAAATTTATGTTTTGAATATGGGTGAACCTGTTAAAATATATGATCTGGCAAAGTTTATGATTCAATTATATAGTCCAAATATAAATAAAGATATTGAAATTATTTTTACTGGACTCAGACAGGGAGAAAAACTCACTGAAGAATTATCCTCAAGCCAGGAAGACACCCGAACTACTTATTTTAAGGATATTTTTGTCATTAAATCACAGGAAGTAAATAAATCATATCTCAATCATGTTAATAATTTAAAAATAAAAATAAATTCTATTTCAGATGAAGTTTTTAAAGATGAATTATTTGATCTTGCCCAACAAAACAGCCAGGAAAGTATTTATACCTACCCTTTGTTTAAATATCAAATCTAATCATTATTTTAATATATCTTGACAACTAATTAAAATATAATTATTTTTAAACTTCAAAAAACTGATTTTGATAGTTAGATTATTTAAATAACGTAAAGTACTGTAAAATGGATTCTAGAAAAGAACATCAGTATTAAATCACATCCATAGATTATCTTTCTTCTAATTGGTAATTAATAAAGGAATATCACTAGTTTGTTTCTCAATAAAAAATCTTCTAATAAAATATTTTCAAAAGATTTATAATATCTTACTGATCTTCGTGACATACCTGTAAATATCTCTCTATAAATAAGGAATCATAATAAAATATGAAAAAAATAAAATCACTTGATAATTTTATAAAACTTGGATTATCAGAAAATACAGTTCAAGCACTCATCGAAAAAGGTTTTGAGGAGCCCACAGAAATTCAGTTAAAAACCATCCCAGTGCTGTTAAACGAGGATAAAGATATAATAGCCCAGGCTCAAACTGGAACAGGAAAGACAGCTGCATTTGGACTTCCCCTTATAGAGAAGCTGAATACTGGATCAAAGCATCCTCAAGCTCTCATTCTTACTCCGACACGAGAACTCGCAAATCAGGTCTCCGAAGAAATCAATTCCCTCAAAGGAAATAAACAGCTCCATATTGTACCTATATATGGTGGGCAATCTATTGATCAGCAATTAAAGAAATTAAGAAATGGTGCGGATATCATAGTAGGGACACCTGGAAGAGTTTTAGATTATATTAACCGTAAGAAATTATATTTGGATAAATTATCATATTTTATATTAGATGAAGCAGATGAAATGCTCAATATGGGATTTCTTGAAGAAGTTGAGGCTATTTTTGAAGAAACAAATGATGATAAAAGAGTTTTGTTGTTTTCTGCAACTATGCCAGATAGAATCTTAAATCTATCAAAAAAATACATGAAAAATCATGAATTCATTAAAATCAAGAAAGTCCAGCTAACAACCCGATTGACGGATCAAATCTATTTTGAGGTATTAGCATCAGAAAAGTTCGAAGCACTTTGTAGGATAATTGATATTGAAGAAGATTTTTTTGCTCTCATATTTTGTAGAACAAAAAAAGATGTAGATAATATAACGCATCGTTTGAATGATAGAGGATATGAAACAGAGGCAATCCATGGAGATATCACTCAGAAACAAAGAGAAAAGACTCTTGAGAGATTTAAATCGCGAAAAATTGATATATTAGTAGCAACGGATGTCGCGGCAAGGGGTATAGATATTCAGGGCCTAAGTCATGTGATAAATTATCATCTTCCCCAGGACGCAGAATCCTATGTCCATCGAATTGGAAGGACGGGCAGAGCTGGCAAGGAAGGTACGGCGATTACCTTTATTACTCCAGATGAATATCGTAGATTAATGTATATCCAAAAAATGACTAAAACAGATATTCGCAGTGAAAAATTACCCAATGTCGCTGACTTAATTCAAATTAAGAAATCAAGATTAAAATCTGATCTGCAGTATATCATTGAAAATAAAGAAAATATTGATTACCAGAATCTTGCTGAAGAACTGTTACAAGATCATAAACCAGTGGATCTCTTGTCTGCATTCATTAAATATACATTTATGGATGAGTTATATGCTACAAGTTATAATGAAATTAAAGATTTAAGTATTGATCAACGTGGGAAGACAAGATTATTCGTATCCTTGGGTGTTAAAAACGGGATAAATATAAAATCTTTAATTCAAAGGATTAAAAAACAAACGAAAATAGATGAAAGAAAGATACAAGATGTAGAAGTATATGATAGTTATTCGTTTATATCAGTTCCTTTCTCCGATGCAGAAATCATTTTAAAATCGTTTAAGAAAAAGACAGGGAACAAGAAACCTATAATTCAGCGTGCGAAAGAAGTTTCAAAAAAGAAATAACAGAAAAATAAGAGATTATTTTATATATTGAGTAAATTCCTTCAAAATTAAACGAATTCGTGTAATTATCATTGAGGTTTTCCTCCCAATTTATATTTACAATAAATTATATTAACGTGGCATTTATTTAATTATTTATTATTCTCTATTAAAGTTTCAATTTCTCGGTAAATAAATTAAGTTTTAAAAATAGTTCGGCCACCCTCAGCATGACAATTCGAACAAGTTTGAATGCAAAAATATAAGAATATTTACTCAATCCATGATATGTTGAAAATAGTTTAACTCAATAGAATTCCCATGATTTTCCTGTGTTCGTCCAGTCTCGATAATAATTCTAGACACTCTTGTTGTTATTAAGATCAAATGATAATTTATCAAATATTTAGTTTACAAGAACATAGAAGGCAGTCAACGATTTAATGTTTTTATGATTTTTTTAAAACACAAGTAAAATGTGGAAAAAGGAGGGCTATTGAGAAGTATAGTTATGGATTCCCTCAAGGTATCTTTGGAACTCATGTTGAAATGCAAGTTTTGACATATCTTTCATTCTTTCAACAAATGTTTTACCTAGTAGATGGTCAATTTCGTGTTGTAGGACAATAGCAATAAAGTTTTCTGCTTCAATAGTTTGAGGGCTGGCATTTTGATCTACATAATCTACTTTTATTTTTTTAATTCTTGGTACTTTTCCCCTTAAATCAGGTAAACTTAAACATCCTTCCCAAATTTCTATTTTATCTTCTGTAAGTTTTTGGATTTTTGGATTAATTAAAACCATTTTAGGGATATCTGGAGAATCTTTGTAGCGATTAACTTTTCCGCCCATGATAATAATTTGTTTTGAAACATGAACTTGAGGTGCGGCTAGACCAATACCATCATATTCTGCCATTGTTTCAAACATATCTTTTATAAGTATTTTAATTTCTTGAGTATTGATTTGATCTATTTCTAGTGGTTCAGCAATTTTTTTTAAAACAGGATGCCCCAGCCTAGCTATTTTTAATATTGACATAATATAAAATTAGAATGTTGATATTATTTATTCATCATCCTTATCTTCCGACTCCTTTTCGTCATCTTTATCTTCTGAGTCTTTATCATCACCCTTATCATCTGAGTCATCTTTGTCAACGTCTTCTTTGTCGTCAGAATCCTTATTGATTTCATCTTTTTTATCAGTTACAGCAGTTTTTTTGTCCTGATCTTCTTTCTTTTTTATTTCATCTAATTCTTTTTTAACATAATCATTAAAACTTTTATCAAGCTCTGGATATTTTTTTCTAGCCTTATCTATTCTATTTTTTGTTTGATTATCGACACCTGGGCTATGATACAATAGGACTAATAGATTTGATGCTTTAATCTTTACTTTCGGTTCCTCGTTTTGCAGGCTGTACATTAGGATTTCAAGATTTTTTTCTACAGAATAAATGGGAACATCATCTGATTCATCCATCTTTTCAGTAAGGGTAGCAAAAATTCTTGGATCTGCATCTATAAAATCTTTAGGTTGAATAGTGCCATTTTTTAATCTAATTAGGACTATTTCCCGGGTGACATATAGATCAAGACTATTAATTACTTTATAAGTGTTTAATTTTACAGGTTCACCGGTTATTTTAAGAGTAAGATATATTTTTTTATTTACAGTTTCAATGTACCATGCACGACGTGTAATTTTTTGAATTGCTGTGACTGTGTCGATGTATAGTTTATTATATCGTAATTTTAACTTTTGCTTTTGTTTTTCAGTTAAGTCGATACCAAGATTTGTTTTTTCAGGTATTTTAATATTTTTTAAGGAGATAATTAATAATTTTACTGAGTTTGAGCTAAGCATACGAATTCTTGGATCAGAATTGTATAAGCCACCCAAAAAAGATTTTAATAATTTGATTTTTTCTGTAGGAAGAGTACCAAGGTAATCCAAAGGATGTTTATTGGATTTTTTTGCCTCACTGTTGATAATTTTAACTAATCTTTCAATGATATGGAATCGAATGGTAGCTAGATATTTTCCATTACCCTTTTTAATTTTATTTATTTCAATTAAATCTTGATTTGATAGAACAATGGGTTTTTCTTTAGTTTCAACTTTGTCGTCTTTTTTCTTATCAGAGTCTTTTATGTCTTTGTCATCTTTTTTCTTAGCTTCGTCGTCATCCTTGTCCTCGTCTTTGTCCGCGTTGTCATCCTTGTCCTCGTCTTTGTCCGCGTCGTCATCCTTGTCCTCGTCTTTGTCCGCGTTGTCATCCTTGTCCTCGTTGTCATCTGATTGGACGAGAAATTGATGATATTTATAATTACTTGACTGATAATTTTGAGAATGAGTAGTTTTATAATTGAAAAAGATCATTAAGCCGAGTATGAAGATTAATAATTTAACAAGTTTCATTGAGTACTCCGTGATATTTATAATAATTATTAGTATTTTTTCTTGATGAATTTCAAAACAAAATATAATATAATATTCTTTGAAATCATAGTATAAATTATTCTTTTCCTAAAAATAGTCGATATTTTTTTTAAATTATTGAGTGATTATCTTTGAATTTATTTTATGGTCTTGTAATTTTAAGTTTTTTTGGATTTTTATATTTAATGATCCGATTTGTTTTGTATTTTATCATTCCTTATAGACGAATTAATAGTAACTTATATAATAAGTTTAGTGGGCGGACTTATAATATAGCCCATAGGGGTGGTTCTTTGGAAGCTCCTGAGAATACTTTATTTGCATTTGAAAAGGTCCTGGATATTTGTGAGATCATAGAATTGGATGTACAGGAAACTCTTGATGGGATACCGATTGTTATTCATAATGATACTCTAGATGCGACTAGTAACGGATATGGATTGGTTAATAAGTATTTATTAAGGAATATCAAAGAATTCGATGGGGGTTATCAATTTAAACAGGGAGTGATATATCCTTATCGGGGGATAGGTGTTAAAATACCTACTTTAGAAGAGGTATTTCAGAGGTTTCCTGATCATTTTATCAATATTGATATAAAGAAGAATTCGATCCAGTTGATTGAAAATGTGTTTCACCTGGTAAAACAATATAATAGAGAAGCTAAAACATTTATTGGAAGTATAAAGTGGAGTGTATGGAAGAGGATTGTTAAGAATAGTTGGGATAATGAGAATAATATTTATTATTTTCCTGTCCAGGAGGTTATACGATTTTTTTTGTATCATTTATTTTTTTTAACACCATTATTTAAACCTAGGTATCCTATTTTATCCATTCCAAGACGTTTTTGGATTCTTCCTCTTGTTAATAAAAGATTAGTTAGAGAATTAAAACAGATGAATATCTTATTATTTGTATGGACAATCAATGATATCAGGGGGATGAGAGATTTAATGGATATAGGGGTGAATGGGATTATTACAGATCTCCCGCACGTATTAGATGAAGTTCTGAAGGGGAAGTAGATCCAGGAAACTTTATCAGAAGATATTTTAGTCCTCAGAATCTTCGTTGTCATCGGATTTATTTTTCTCTGTATTGTCAGAATCCGTATTATCAGGTTTAGTTTGTAATTGCCTTATCTTATTTTTAATATTTCTTATCGTACGCTGATCTCTGGATAATCTGGTGAATATAATGTAATTTCTAACAGCTTCCTGATTATTCCCCACCTTCTCATAAACCAGTCCTCGGGTAAGATAAGCACGGGCATAATCTGGTTGATGAGCTATATAGAAAGTCAGATCTTCTATTGCCTTATAATAATTACCCAGACGGAGATTTGCTATACCACGAATGTTGTATACACTGATGTATTTAGGGTTGAGGATTGTAACGATATTGAAATCCTTGATGGCATTTCGATAATTTTTAAGATGGTAATAAGCTAAACCTCTGTAAAATCTTGAGTAATAATGGGATTGATTATGCTTAATAAAATAATTAAAGTCTTTTATTGCTCTTTGGTAATGATTTAAAAAAAGATATGAAAGCCCTCTTCCATAATATGCCATATATAATTTTTTATTTGCCTTGATCGCGTCAGTAAATGAATAGATTGCTTTATCGTATTGCTTTCGGGAAGAATAATGTACTCCATGATTATAACTTTGTACAGCATCACGATATATTACATTTCTAAAGGAGTATATTTCTGTAGTGATAGTTATTAATATGAATAATAGGATGAAGTGTTTCATAAATAATTCCTGATAAAATTTATTTATTAAAAATTACATAAAAATTATTATTTGGACAAAAAAATCTATATTTTATTAATGAATTCTTTAAAATATTAAACGTTAAAACAATGATACCCATAGTCTATATATCTTTACTATTTCTTTCGATAGTTTATATTCTTGTGAATGGAATAGCAATAAAAATAATATATCAACATATCAATAAATCTCCTGAGCATCTGAAGTATAAGAAATATCTGTTAATATATCTGTTCATAGTAATCTGTCTTTCCTGTGGATTCATGTTGTACAGAACATTCATAGATAATATTTTATACCATCCTTATTTTATTTATATCATATACTTGTCTGCATCTCTCGTGATTGCTAGTTCCCTATTTTCAATTTACGTGATAATACATCATATCATTCAGAATAGAATATCGTCGAAGTTAAGTCATTTCGATATATCTCGTCGAAAAATGTTTACCAGAATGACGATGGTGAGTGTTTTTCTTGGATTCCTTGGATCTTACATGAGTTTCAATGAGATTCATGATTTCGAAGTTAAAGAAGTTTCTGTTCCCATCAAAGGATTGCCCGATTCATTTCATAACTATCGGATTATTCAATTATCTGATATTCATACAAGTTTCTTTATAAGAGCAAATTATTTAGAGAGGGTTGTCAAGAAGGTTCAAAGTTTAAAAGGGGATTTAGTCGTATTAACTGGAGATTATCTTACTCATAAAGAAGATCAGCGTTTTTTTCATGAATTAACCAGTGTATTAGGTCGATTAAGAGATAAATATCCAATTTATGCAGTATTGGGGAATCATGATTATTGGTCTGGCCAGGAGTTTGTAGAAAGTGAATTATTGAAAATTAATATACCAGTGCTGAATAATATATCCAGAGAGATTCATAAGAATAGTGAGAAGTTGATCATAGTAGGTATTGAAGATTATACTATGGGAAACCCTGATATTCGTAAAGCAATCCAGGGATTATCGAATGATAGTATTAAAATTCTCCTGAGCCACAATCCTGATATGATTTACGAAGCGTCAAAGCACTCTATCCATCTTATGTTATCAGGGCATACCCACGGAGGTCAGATTCAGATCCCGTTTTATGGACCTATTCTTGTTCCATCTCGTTTTGGAAAAAGATATGCTGAGGGTTTACATAATTTAAATGATACATTTCTCTATGTGACAAGGGGTATTGGTGTCATATCCCCTCCTATCCGATTTTCTTGCAGACCTGAAATATCTGTTATTACACTGATTAAAGGAGTTTAATATATCATGTCGAAAAAAAGTATTTTGAAATATCTTTATATAAATATTAATGATAATATTATAGAAGATGAAACTAATATTAATTTCTTTTCTAAAAATAAGATTGCCCTCAGACATTTCTTGTTTGCAATTAGAAAGTCATGTTTAAAAAGAAAATATAAAATAATATTGATCCACATTGATAAACTCTATACAATGGGCTGGGCAGTAGTACAGGAAATCAGAGATATTCTTGGGGAGTTGAAATCGGAATCCACCACTCTCATAGCCTATGCCAAGGGTTATGATATGAAGGAGTATTATATAGCTAGTATTGCAGATGAAATTATTTTATCCCCTATGGGTACTGTGGATGTCACGGGTCTTAAGGCTGAGGTTTATTTTATAAAAAATGGACTCGATAAACTAGGCGTGGAAGCAGATTTTATAAAAACTGGAGACTATAAAACCTTTGCTGATATGTTTACCAGGGAATCAATATCCGAAGCACACAGAATGATGTTAAATCATATTTTAGATAAAATGATGGATAAGATCTCGCAAGATATTAATAAATCACGATTGAAATTACAGGAATCATTTCTCCAATTGATAGATAATGCCCCATATACATCCAAGGAAGCTCAGGATGCTCATCTGATAGACCAATTGCTTTATGGAGAAGAGTTGGAAGATCATTTAAAAAAGATTTCAGAATCATTAAAATGTGTTAAAATCCCTCTCAAACTGGAAGAAAACCTCAATAAATCATGGACATTCATTAAACCTTCAAAGAAATTAGGTATTGTCTATGCCTCTGGAAATATTGTTGAAAAAGGACAACAAGGGATACAGCCTTCTAAAAATAATATCCAGTCTAAAACATATATCAAAGTACTTCGAAGAATTAAGAAGGACAAATCAATTAAAGGGATTGTATTGAGAATCAATAGTCCTGGAGGATCTGCCCTTGAATCGGATATTATATGGCATGAAGTGATGGAGTTAAAAAAAGTTAAGCCAGTTGTTGTTAGCATGTCAAACGTATCTGCATCAGGTGGATATTATATTTCCATGGCAGGAACAAGTATTTTTGCTCAGGATATGACTCTTACTGGATCTATTGGAGTTATTTCAGGCAAAATGCATACTAAAATCCTTTTAGAAAAGTTAGGTATCCATCGCGATATCATAACAAAAGGGAGGTACGCTGATCTCAATTCAATAACAAGACCATTCACTCCAGAGGAAAGGGATAAATTAGAACAACAAGTCATTTCTTTTTATTACAAACAATTTTTAGAGAAGGCATCTTTATCCCGTAATATGGAAAAAGATATTTTAGAACAATATGCACAGGGAAGGGTATGGACAGGACAGGATGGCGTTGAAAATAAACTCATAGACAGATTAGGTGGGTTTATGCAGGCCATCGAAGAATTAAAAGTCATTACACAAATTAAGAATTCAGATAGAATCAAATACCAGATTTATCCTAAAAAACCTTTTCGTATACAATTTAACGATTTATTTCAGGATAACAAAATATTTAATCCTCTGATAACCTTGTTATTTGAATCTTACAATTTAAGTTCAGACTCTAAACCCCTGTTTTATATGGATCCACAAATTGAAATAGAGTAAGATGATTAATTACTACATATTATAAATATAATATTGATATTACAATAGAGGAACTGTATTAATCAAAAAGAACATAAAGGATGTTAAAAAATGACAAGCTAACAACAAAAAGGGGCTTCATGGGAGAAAGATGGGAAAA
>DKAT01000033.1 GCA_002450905.1 Spirochaetia bacterium UBA6919 | reverse complement strand
TAAGAGTAATTTTTTTAAACATAAATCTCCTCATTTACTCAATTAATACAGCAATGAAATAAGAAATAGTCAACGTTTTAAAACAGAAGTTATTATTTCAAAATTAAAATACTATTTGTAGTGCTGAGATTTCTTTTCGTCATTCAACAGAATAAGGGTTAACAGTATCTATTCTAATTCTTAAAAAATTATTTTCTTGTCTGGATATAATTTTTATAATATCTTTAAGGGATAACTCAATATAACCAGATATTTCCTGTACAGGCATCTTTTGAAGCTTTGATTCATCTGCATTTAATGATTTATAATTTTAATTTACTGTGAAATTATTCTACCAGCGTACAATTAGCAAATCTATAACCTTTCAGGGTACTGGGGTACACACGAACGCCCGTTCAAATATTATCCTTCATACAGCTGATATTGATTTCGGTATCCAATTTGCATTAAAATCTAATCTCTATATACCATCTTCCATCCAGAATATTATCCAGTCAACTTACCAGCTTACACTAGGGATTGATAATAATTCAATATCCACTATAGAACACCTCATATCTGCATTATATGGATTGGGCATATCGAATTGTTTGATTGAAACTGATTCCATAGAGATCCCTATCCTCAATGGCAGTTGTCATCCTTATGTAAACAAGATATTAAAAGCAGGAATAACTGAACAGAATAAGACTATACCTTATCATATTATATCCTTTCCTATTGGACTTATCGATCATCATCGGTATATTGTTTATATGCCTTGTGAAGAATTGATTATTCACTATAAAATTTATTATCCACAGATTGGAAGCCAAACTTATACCTATAGAGAAGATATAAATACCTTTGTAAAAGAGATTGCTCCTGCTAGAACATATGGTTTCCTATCGGACTGGGAGAAATTAAAGCACACGGGCTTTGCCCTGGGATCGAATTATGATAATACCATAGTTTTTGATCAGGGAAAATGTTTAAACCCTCCTTTGAGATTTTCTGATGAACCTGTGAGACATAAGATCATTGATTTTATGGCTGGATTATCCTTACTACCTTATCGATTGACCGGCCAATTTTATATATACCGATCTGGACACTCCCTGGATATTTCATTTGTATCAATGATCCATTCAATACTAAATAATTATGAAGAGCATCCCAAAATTGGTGATATCACAAAGGATTACCAGATAATGAAAGATTTTATCCAGAGAGATTTCCCTCATATTGACGGATAATCGATGAGTAATACTTAACATCATCCTTATTATTCCTTTTGTGAGCACCATTTTTTAC
This sequence comes from Spirochaetia bacterium UBA6919, assembly GCA_002450905.1. GTDB lineage: Bacteria > Spirochaetota > UBA6919 > UBA6919 > UBA6919 > UBA6919. Next base: position 2,028 of record DKAT01000033.1, on the reverse strand, counting down.
AATATGACATTTTTTTAATAATATCTGAACAGTTTTATGATATTGATCTTGTTTGAGATGATTATCAGATAAGATTTTTAAGAGAGCAAAAATCCTAAATCGATCCATCACAGGGTATTTATATGATAACTGATCAGAATGTCCAGCCCGTTTTGTAATGAGTTTTTGATTAACAAAATAAATTGGGTACTCAGAACATAATCTCAACCAATAATCATAATCCTCACAAGCGGATAAAGATTCATCAAATAAGCCAATATCATCAATAACATCTCGTTTCAGCAGAATAGATGAAGCACTAATGATACACAGAGGCAAACAATATTCATAGATATACCCCGAATACTTCCTGTGAATATTCTTGGCATTCACCCTGACTCCCTTTCTGATCCAGATCTCATCGGTATAACATACCATAAAATCTTTATGAGGAGATAAAAAATTCATCTGAATCTCCAATTTCTGTTTGTCCCACAAATCATCCGAATCAAGAAAGGCAATATATTCCCCGTGACTCTGCATTATCCCCAGATTACGTGCTGAACTAACCCCCTTATTACTTTGATAAAAATATCTTATGGTTAAGTTACTCTTTAGAATTAAGAATCGATTCCGTATAATTCGAAAGGTGTTATCCATAGAACCATCATCGATGACCAGGATCTCCAACGGTCGATAAGTCTGTTGAATAACTGAATCAATGGCTTCCATTACAATATCTCCACGATTATATGTAGGGATAATCACACTGACAAGGGGTTTTTCCATAGGATTCACAAGATTTTCTAAAGGTTATTTAATACTTGGATTTTCTGAATAAATTCAATATATTCTTATAAAATAACCATTTCAGGTGAAAAAATGAAAGTTATCGATGAATTAAAAAATAAAATCTTATCCGGTGAACAAATAACAAGACAGGAAGCTGAAAGTCTTGTCCAAATAGAAGAATTACCCTATCTCTTTGCAGGAGCCAATGAAATCAGGGAGCATTTTTTAGGAAACCGCGTAGTCATCTGCTCCATCGTGAATGCCAAGTCAGGATACTGCCCTGAGGACTGTGGATTCTGCAGCCAATCCTCCCAGTTTAAAACACCTGCACCCAGCTATCGCATGAAGGATATTGAATTCTTAAAACAATCAGTGGATATAGCTTATCAAAATGGAGCAACAGAATATTCCTTTGTGACCAGTGGCAAGAAGATCAATAACTCCGAAGAACTCAAGACCCTTGGAGAAGTGATCCGATACACCAAAGAGAACACCAATATGGAAGCCTGCACCAGCCTGGGTTTAATGACGGAAGAAGAATTATCCTACCTGAAAAATCACGGCATGGATCACTATCACCACAATCTGGAGACCTCCCGATCCTATTTCCCGAATATAATCAGTACCCACAGTTATGACGATGAGCTGGATGCTATTAGAAATGCGAAGAAAGTGGGTTTGAAAACCTGTTGTGGAGGAATCTTCGGTATGGGGGAATCCTGGGATCAACGATTGGAAATGGCATTTGATTTAAGAGAACTGGATGTCGATTCTATCCCCATTAATTTCTTAAACCCCATTGAGGGCACAGCCTTAGAATATCTGGAACCCTTGAAACCCCTTGAAGCCTTAAAGATCGTTTCCATCTACCGGTTTATCTTTCCCCAGAAAGATGTAATGGTCATGGGAGGACGGGAAAAAGTTCTTGGAGACATGCAATCGTGGATCTTCTTAGCGGGAGCCAATGGTCTATTATTAGGAAACTATCTCACCACCTCAGGACGATCTGTAGAAGATGATCTCAAAATGCTAAAAGACCTGAACCTCGAACCCGAAAGCCATTGCAAGACCCATTGAAGATCAATCAGGAGAAAACATGAAAACATCAATTATTCTGATCATTACAATTCTGTTATTCGCTTCCTGCAGTCCAGCAAAGCAAATTAAGCAGGACAATTCATCACAACATAAATCCATTTCAAAATCAAATAGAAAATTATCCAAGATCACGTTAATCATGTTCAACAATACAGAAGA
>DKAT01000110.1 GCA_002450905.1 Spirochaetia bacterium UBA6919 | reverse complement strand
ACTATTATGCAGTGACTCTAATATCACAAGACAAACAACTATGAATAATAAAATATTTATTACTAGAAAATTACCAGATAATATTCTAAAATATCTTGAGCAACACTTGGAAATTACAGTAAATATTCATGATAATAAACTATCAGAAGATGAAATAATTCAAAACATAGAAGGAAAACAAGGATTAATATGCCTTTTAAATGATAAAATTACTGAAAAGATTATTAGAAGCAATCCTGATCTTAAAATAATATCTAATTTTGGTGTTGGATATAATAATATTGATATCAAAGCGGCTAAAGATTTAGGAATCATGGTTACAAATACCCCTGGTGTACTTGATGATACTACAGCAGAACTGGCATTAGCGTTGATATTTGCCGTGTCTCGTCGTGTAGTTGAAGCAGATCGATATGTAAGAGATGGATTGTGGAAGACAGGATGGGAAATTAATTTATTCCAGGGTTATGATATCCATAATAAGACAATTGGTATACTCGGATTTGGCAAGATAGGTCAGTCTCTCGCTGGGAAAGTAAAGTGCTTGGACATGAAAATACTCTACCACAATAGAAATAGATTAGATAAAAATATTGAAAATAAATATCAGGCAGAATATGTTGACAAAGAAACATTATTTAAAACCTCTGATATTATTTCTATACATACTCCTCTCACTCAAAATACATATCATCTTGTTACTGAGAAAGAAATCTCCCTTATGAAACCGACTGCGATAATTATAAATACATCACGTGGCGAAGTAATAAATGAGAATGACTTGTATCAGGCATTAAAAAATAAATTAATCTGGGGTGCAGGTTTGGATGTATTTGAGAATGAACCGATCATGACCAACGGATTAATAGATCTGAAGAACGTTGTTATATTACCCCATATTGGAAGTGCCTCTATTGAAACAAGAAATAAAATGGGCATGATGGTAACAGATAATATCATAAAGGGTTTATCTGGTGAAATTCCTCCAAATCTTGTTCAATCCTAAAAAAATATAATACACCTAAATATAAATTATTCTTAATATAACCTCTAAATTGAATAGATAATTTTAATTCTTTATAATATAGAAATAAGTTTATAAAATAATATTTTTTATTATAGCAAAACAATCAAAGAACTTGACGAAAAATACTTTTTTTAATATATTTGGAATCTAAGAAAAACAGGACTATTCCTTGAGCAAACTCATAGGATACATTAATACTTACCATTCTATGCGTTTACTAACATTTAATAAATATATTAATCTGTTTAATTTATCAGACAATACTCTGGATTATAGATTAATTTTAAATCGTAATAAGAAAATAATTATAATTTGATCAATTTCTAAATTACATCCATTATCCCTATAACAGAAGTTGATATATCAAAATATTTTAATAGACATACAATTAAAAGAAATGTTTCATTAATGTTTTTATAAAACAAAAACTTTCAAATAAGATTAATTAGAGAAAAGGAGTGTAGCATGTCAAATAAGTTAACAGTAGGTCCTGCTGGTTATATGCCAAAGTCAGCATCCTCTATGGGTGTTGAAATTGCACCAGAAGGAAAGGCTTTGCTCTATGGTAATATTGTAGATGAAGAAGTAGCAATGAGAGATGCTGCCAAAGAACTGCTTACAAAAGAAAATCCAACTATTTTTCCTGGCCCTCAAATCCTTTGGGACTGGAAAGCAGATGTTGCTGAAAAAGCAAATGCTCTTCTGGAGCTTGCATCAGAAATTCCAAACTGCAAAATCATCCCAATGCCTGATTACCGCCCAAAATACCCCAAAATTGATGTCAAAGCTGAGATTAATCCAAATCACCCCAATTTAACTATATTAGATAATAAAATCAAAGCTTGTATATTTATTGGTGTACACTGCCACTATGCAAATCTATCGCTTAGAATGATCCGGGCAGGTACTGATTGCTATACTATCGCATTATGTGCTTATATGGGGCATGAAGAAGCCATGGCATCCATAAGAGATTTACATGCAGATACCATTAGAAAATTCAAAGATGTTCTGATTAAAGTTAGAAATGAACTAGGAATACAATGGAAGCCTACTCTACCTCCTGAAAATCCTTCTTTACCACATGAAACTTTTGAATCATTAAATCCTCAAGATTATGGCGAATACAGAAGTTTTATAATGTCGAAAAAAGGTGAGCATGTAGCTGATGTCGAATAAGGGAGATAAAAAATGAGTACAACAACAAATACAAAAATAGAAAAAAAATTAGTGGATGCTACTTATCTTTTAAAAGAAGCTCCACGTGAAAAATTCTTTATCACAGGTGCCCAGGCAATGGCTGAAGCTGTGAAAAGATCAAGTGTGGATATGGCGATTGCCTACCCTATCACACCACAATCAGAGGTTATGCACCTTGTCGGTGACATATATGCTCAAGGCCACATCAAAGAATACTACAGGGCGGAAGAAGAGCTTGGTACTATGTCTGCTATCGCAGGTGCTGCAAGAGGAGCTGTCCGTGTATTTACAGCGACTTCTGGTCCGGGACTTTTAAGAGGTTTAGAGGCTATCGTTTCTTGGCCTGGTCATAGAGTGCCTGTAGTTTTAGGGGTACTAACCAGAGTTGTAAATGCTCCGTTATCTATTCAACCCGATAATGTGGAAATGGCTTATTTAATGCATAGTGGAATTGTAATGCTTCATGCTGAAAACCAGCAAGATGTGTTTGACATGACCATAGCTGCATTTGCTATCGCTGAGAAAGTTGACGTCTATATACCTGTTTCTGTCTCAACTGAAGGATTTTTTGTTACTCATGCGAAAGGGTATGTCGAAATGACACCAGAAAATATGGCACTTAATACATTTGATCCAATTGCAGCAGCTGTTCCAGCAATGGATAATGAAACTCCACCAGCAAGAATCCAACGCGATGCCCCTGTTCAGAAATCAAACTTTATGAGCTACTTAATTCATGCTGTATGGCAACAAGAGATTTGGGCATCAAATAAGCGTGCTATGAAATATGTTTATCATTATCTTGGAGGACCAATTGAAGTTCTCTATCCTGAAGCCGAGGTATTTATAATTGCTTCTGGATGTGCAGCAGCCCAGTCCAGAGAAGCATACAGATATGCTCAGGAAGAAAATTTGAGTGTAGGCTTCATAAAAGTCCGATGCATCAGACCATTCCCAATCGAAGAAATTAGGGAAGCAACTAAAAATGCCAAACATATTATTGTTCCTGAACATAATATTATTGGCTGGCTTTGTAAAGAAGTTAAAGCAGCAATTCCAAATAGCGGAATTGTTATTGAAGGGCCAAGAGTATATGGCGGCATGACTCTTCCTGTTGAGTTAATCATGAAAGAAATTTATGATGCACTTGGCATGGAGTCTGATTTAAAACTTTAAATAAGGAGATACCTATGAGTTTAAAATATATAAGTCCAGCAAAACTTTTTAAAAGATATTTGCCAAAAGATTATGTTGAATTAGTGGATTACGGTCCATTTGGAAAATCTCAGGATGAAGCCGGCGCAAATAATATGGGTCAATTCAAAGAACTAGTAGAAGAGCATCCTATGTGTGCTGGTTGTTGGATGGCATGGTACATCAGAACATTTTTTGCCTCTCTTCCTAATCCCGAAGAAACAGTAACTATTGGTACAGCGGGTTGTGGACGTTTAGCAATTTCGCAAGCGGCTGTTCCATTTATATATGGAAACTATGGAGATCAAAATGCTGTTGCATCTGGTCTATCCCGTGCTTTCAGACTAAGATTCCCAGATAAAAAGAAAGATGTCGTTGCAATAGCAGGGGATGGCGGTACTATGGATATTGGATTTAGTATGACAATGCACTCATGGATCCGTCGTGAAAAATTTACTACAATCTTACTTGATAATGAAGTTTATGGAAATACAGGGGGACAAGAAAGCGGAATGTCTGTACAGGGTGCAATATTAAAAATGGCTCCTACAGGTAAAAAATTTGATAAAATGCCTGCAACTGAACTTGCAAAAGCTGCTGGTTGCGTATATATTGCAAAAATATCCCCTACAAATATTAAAAAAGCATCGAAGGTTATCAGAAGAGCTATATTTGCAGCCAGAGAATTTGGACCAACTTTCATCCACGCATATACGTCCTGTAACATCGAATACTCAATTCCTACTGAAGAAGTGTTTAAAGATGCCAAAGAGAAAGAGAAGAGTAGATTTGCATTTGAAGAGTACATGACAGATGAGGTGAAAGAATATTTAGAAAAAATTGAAGCAGAAGAAAAAGAAGCTGCTAAAGCAAAGAAAGCCGTAGCAAACTAAACAAAAGGAGAACTTTATATTAATGGAAAAGAAAAAAAGATATAACATGAGGGTTTCTGGGTTAGGGGGACAAGGAGTTGTTACCACTGCCCATATCCTCGGATCTTGTATGGATAATGCTGGAAATTATGCATCTTTGGTGCCATTTTTTGGTTCTGAAAAAAGAATGGCTCCCGTTGAATCATATGTTAGAGCATCTACTGAACCTATTTATGAAGTAGGAGAAGTAGTTTATCCAGATATCATCATGATCTTCCATCCACAAGTTATAACACATGGTAAATCCTATACGATGCCATTTTATACAGGCCTTAAAAAAAATAGCCTCGTCATTATAAATACTGATCGTGATATTCTTGAAGACGAAGATATTAAAGTTCTAAAAAACTTAAATGCTAAAGTTGTACAGTTTAACGCAACAGATTTGGCTATTCAAATAGCTGGTACAGAGTTAGCTACAAATATGGCAATGATGGGTATGTTGCTAGGAATTATTAAACTAGTGAATAAAGATGATATTGAAAAAGCTGTTAGAGAAAGATTTTTAGGAAAAACTTTTGTTACTTCAGGTGGAACTGCTTCACTGGATTCTGCAATTGAGAAAAAATTCAAGAAAAAAGAACAATTGCTAGAAAAAAACATGGAAGTAATTAATAAAACATTTCAAATGGCAAATTCTATTGATCTCAATACTACTGAATTAGTAATTAGACTTGCAGCTAAAGTAGCTTAAAAGAGGTAGAAAATGTATTATGTAGCAAATGTAGATACAAAAAAATGTGCTGAATATAAATGTAAAATGTGTACAGATTACTGTCCTGAGGCAAATACCTTAATGTTCGATAATCACAAAAAATCAGCTTGGGTTGATGAAAACAGATGCAAAGGATGTGCAATTTGTGTCTATGTGTGTAAAGATGTACTTGATAGAAACTGTATAACTATGGTAATGGCTAATGCTAAAGAAGATTAAATTAATAATACTATTGTGTATTATATAACTTTTTTTTACCAAGAAATCTATAATTAAATTTCTTGGTAACTTTTAAAAAATCTAGCAACTGATTATGTATTTTATCAAATTTAATTTCACACTAATATTATTACTTACTTAAACAAGTCATATAAATATAAAAATCAGCTTAATATTGTTAATAATATGGAATTTATATTGATCTGTAACTTTTGAAACCTTCGTATATTCTCATCTAATAAAAGTTTTGAATATAGGACTAAATATTTAAAATTTATTCTTCTAACTTTTTTCCAATTAATTGTTTCATTTATTTCATTTTTTATTATTAATACCTATAATTTAACTTTTTCCCCGCCTTATATTAGAGTCATTGCATAATT
>DKAT01000045.1 GCA_002450905.1 Spirochaetia bacterium UBA6919 | reverse complement strand
GGATTCTGTTTCAATGACAGTACCATCCTTACGGATCATTCTTTGTTCACTGACAATTGTATTACCTTTCAGGATTTCTTCGAAGCGAAGAGGTCTTGATTCTGTATCCAGTGGGTCGAAGATCTGTGGAAATGTAATTTGCTTAAAATCTTTCTGACTATACCCCATCATATCACGGAATCTGGTATTAGTGTTTAGAAAATTGCCTTGTTGATCGATAATAAAAATACCATCCGATGCCTGTTCGATGAGAGCCCTGTGGGATTCTTCACTGCGCTTCAAACGGCGATTGGTAATGAAGAGTGTTGTGCCGATACCCCCAAACAGGGTGAACATACCAGCTAGAGTGACAATGGAGATAAGTTCAGTCCAGGAGTACCCTGATAATACCTCTTTACCAAACCATTTATTGTAGATCCTATCATATTCCCCAGATTGTTTTATATTGTGAATCCCTTTGTTTAATTGTTTTATGAGGTCTTGATTCTCCTTTCGGGTTACCATAGACCATTTTAATAGACGAGTTGGCTGTCCGACTATTTTAAGATTCTCAGATAATTGATTTTTTTGCGCCAGATATAACATAATCTCTTTGGGATAGACAAGAGCCTGACTACGACCGCTCATTAAGTGATAGAGTGCGTCTTTAGGGGTTTTATTTATAACGCATTGAATATCAGGAAATTGTTTGAGGTATTGATGAGTGATGTGTCCCTCAACACAAGAGACTTTTTTATTTTTCAGAGAGTTAAAATTATTGATAGTAAGGTGATCTTTTCTTACAAAAATGACTTCTGACATGGTTATAATGGGTTCCGAGAAATTGAAAGATTGTGCTCTCCTGGGACTATAGGCAGCATTGTGGATGATATCCGCCTTACCTGATTTAAGCCAGCTTAGAACTTCTGTCCAGTGGGGTGAGTGGATGTATTTGACTTCTCTTCCAATGGATTTTGAGACAGCTGTGGAGATATCCTTTGCGAAACCTGTCAACTCCTTATTGTTATCTAGGAAATTTACTGGGGGAAAGCTGTTTGTACTCGCAATGATGAGGGGTTTTTTATTGTGTTTACCGGGATTTGAATTTTCTGCGTAGTGCCTGACAGAGGGTCTCAGGAGAAATAACAGGATTAATAATATATATCCGGCCTTGAGAATCATTTTTATAAGATAATCATATTCTTTTAAATTGTTAAAATAATTTAATAAACCAATTTTTCTTATTCTTCATATAAATATTCTAACCTTTTTAAAATTGCATATTCAATCCGAATTTAGGTATAATATAAGTATCAGTACCATTTGATGTTTTTAAATCTTTTGATACCATGACGTGTAGTCCGAGATTAATAAAGATCTGTTTTGTTATCCGTAAAGCTATATCAACACCCAGAGATGCCATCAAGGCTGAAGAAACTGATGTTTGATTAAGTTGTTTATATAGTGTTCCTTGAAGTTCTGCCTTCGTGATAATTAATCCATAGCCTAGTCCAATTCTTGGCATAAACTTAATTGTATTTGAACCCGGGTTCTGATAACCAAAGTAGATCATGATAGGGATATTATTGACCATGTACTTTACTGGAATATTCTCGAGAGACCATTCGTAATACATATAACTGATTTCATATTCCCAAAAGAACTTATTACTATTAAAAGAACTGTGTTTATAACTGAGGCTTAAGGTATTGAAGGGGTATTTTTTTTCGATGGTGTTATTTTTTTCCGTGGAAAGTTTTACAAAGGCATAACCCACACGGATATTGATGAAAGAGAACTTGTCAAACGGCATTTTAGAATTACTGAAATTTATTTTTTCGTCGTATTCACTTAAAAAAACCCTCTCCTTGTGTTCTGTTGAAAACTTCAGTAAATCCTGTGCAAAACCCCAGTGTGTCGATAACATTTGGGTTAGAATTACCAGACCTATAAAATAAAATAACTTATAAATCTTAATATTTCTCATCGTTTACCTACCCCAACGGCATAGTTTGGACTCGACGACGTTGCTATAATTGACCAACTATACCCATTATCCTTAGAATAGAAGACAACTCCCAAAACACCATACCGACCACCAATAACCCACTTCCCCGCTCCATCGGTAGCTATAAGATTGAATATATAACCGCTATAACCCGCTGATAGAGACCAATTTGCTCCTCCATCCATAGAACTATAAATATTTCCAGTACTACTCACTGTAATCCACCGACCATTCCCATCGGTTGCAATACCATAATAATTTCCTGTTGTTCCTAAACCACTTCCTGTAGACCAGCTCAAACCCCCATCCAGAGAATAACCACTAGAACCTGAAGTCCCAACTGCTACCCAACGACCGTTCCCATCCGTAGCTATACCATAAGGAAAATTTGTTGCACTGATCAAGCCACCTTGAATCCAGCTCTGACCACTGTCGGTTGAATAATAGCTATATCCATCATCACAAGCAGCTACCCATCGACCATTTCCATCTGTTGTTACCCCATAAACAACATAACTGGCACCAGAAAGGGTTATAGTTCCTGCTGTCCACGATCTTCCATTGTCGGTAGAATAGTAAGTTGTTCCTGTTGTACCATTCATTCCCATGAAAACCCATCGTCCCTTCCCATCAGTACAAGCTGAATAACCATTATTCAGTGATGGAATATTTACCTGGGTCCAGCTTTGTCCATCATTACTGGAATAAGAAACAGTACTACTCCCAAAACAACCAGCAATCCAGTTTCCTTTGTAATCAGAGACACAAAATGACACACCACCAGCTGAAGAATTTACTTGTCCTCCTTGCTTCCAATTCATCCCATCATCCGATGAATAAGTATAGCTATTGTTTGAATAGATTAGAAACCGGCTGGGGATCTCAATATTGTGGGAGTCATCGCATTGGATTATCCCGCTTCCCAATAAGAGTCCCCCTACAATCATCCCTCCACTCTTCTTAATAAATTCCCTACGTTCCATCTATTACCTCCTTAAATGAAACATGAAAACTATTTGTCCTATCGTATCACCCTAGCTGAATTCTCAAGATCATAAAAATATTTTGATATGTTTCAGAACATTATGATTTGTGTTATATCAAAATAAATAGAATTGTTCAATATTTAATACAAATGTTTTTATTATTACTTTGTTTAATATAAAAAGAAATTTAATATATTTCTATATTAAGGTACAATTTTTTTTATATTTAAAATATAATTAACGGAAAGCCATTTAGAAGTGAAGCAAAGATATGCCTGTCTGAATCAATTGATTGGAAGATGATTTGTTTTTAGATAAAATACGGATATTAATCTTTATGATAGAAAGATAATTTATGGATATGAGATTTCAGGCTCTCACGCCCACGATATAGTCTTGTTTTAATGGTATTGAGAGGGAGATTGAGAATATTTGATATTTCAGATAATTTTATTCTTTCAAGATCATGGAGGATTATTGGTATTCTCTGGCTCTCTTGCAGGTTAGTAAGGGCTTTTTGAAATAATAACTGCTGATACTTCTCCTCGCACAATTTATCAGGATCTTCTACAGGGCGGGATATTAAATTAATCATCGGCTGGATAACTCTTTCAGATAACTCCACCATCTTATCGCATTTCTTTCTCTTCTTTTTGAAGTTAATACAAACATTTAGGGTGAGTCGATAGATCCATGTATATAATTGGGAATCTCCTCTGAAATCGGGTAATGATTTATCGATCTGGATATATATTTCCTGAAGGGCATCCAGGGTATCGTCATGATTATTAAGGACTTTATAGGATAGGGAATAGATTCGATCCTGATATAATTGGATCAATAGTTTAATGGCTTCTTCCCGATTACCTTCTCTGTGAAGGCTTATAATATCTTGATCCACTGGTGTTTTTGATTGTATCATAGAATTTTCCTATATATTCCTAAAAGATGATAAGATTTTGAAACTATTTTATAAAAATGATTACTAATAATGATATAAAAATAATAATTGTGGAGTCAATATGTTGAAAAAAATATTAGCAACCGATACGAGTGTAAATAATTTAATTATCAGACTGGGTCTTGGGATCGTGATGTTTCCCCACGGTGCTCAAAAGATGTTAGGATGGTTTGGGGGTTTTGGATTTACAAATACTGCTAATGCTTTAAGTGGTATGATACCCTATTTCATAGCGGTTCTGGTTATATTAATAGAGTTCTTTGGGGCTTTGGGACTCATATTTGGATTTTTTACCAGACTTTCAGCCCTGGGGATAGCAGTGGTGATGACGGGTGCGGCATTAAAATTACATATTCACAATGGATTTTTTATGAACTGGATGGGGAAACAGGCAGGAGAGGGTTTTGAATTCCATATACTCACCATCGCTATGGCAGTAGTATTAATGATTTGGGGTGGGGGAAAGCTATCTGTGGATGGGATGATTTCTAAAAAGGATTAGTTTTATTATCTCATAAAGCATTTTATGGTTATTCCTATGATCTTGACCTTATCCAGAGGCTTATTCTTCTCATAATTGGGTATAATAAGCTCCTTTGGATAGGCAATTGTTTTATATGCGATGATATTTTGCTGTATAGCCTGTTCTTTGCAAGATATATCAGCATCATCCATTATATTATTTAAATGGGTTTTGACGTTAAAATATTTGTGGAACTGATATCCAAATGAAGTTAGTCCTTCGCTACTTATAATCTTCTGTCTATCAGATTGGATTTCATTGAATTGGCTCGGGAGATCAGGATTAACTTTTTTTATATCTTCTGGTTTTAAAACACTATAAAATTGACAGGATACAAGGCTTAACATAAATATTAAATAAGCTATTCTTTGAATTAATTTTCTAAACATCTTCAGACCCGAAACTATGATTATATATTATATTATTACCCTTAAATATATTTTAAACAGATTGTAAAAACAATATTTTTTATGGAATATTTTGAATTTGAATAACACATAAGAATAAAAAATAATCCTCAATATATCCATAATTTAGTCAACTTAACTTGCCTTGAAATGATTATATTAGTATACTTAATTCCTAGCATTAAATAAAAAAGGAATGTCATTTGAATGGATTATTCTTTCTAATCATTGGTCCAACGGGGGTCGGTAAAAATACCCTGATTAATAAAGTCCTCGAGAAATCGGATAATTTAAAATTCCTCCCAAGTTATACATCTCGTCCCATGAGACAGGGTGAATCCGAGGGAAACCCTTATTATTTCCTTGAAAAACAAGATTTTGAAAATAAAATAAAAGAACATCAACTCATTGAATGGAAATATGTCCACGGAAATAATTACTATGGCATGGGTAAGGACAAATTAGAACAATTTCTAGAGCAATCAAAAAATGTCATCACAGATGTTGAAGTCCTGGGTGCAGTGGATATTATTGATCAATTCCCAAATCATTGTGTATCGATATTTATTGATGCAGGAAGTACTGATGAGCTAGTCAATAGGATTAAAATAAGGGGTTCCTGGACAGAAGAGGAGATAAAAAAACGACTTGAACGTACCGATTTTGAAATGCAATACAAATATCATTTCGATTACTATATATATAATAAAGACATAGAAGCAAGTTCCCAAGACCTCTGTAACATCATCCAGTTTGAAATCTCCAGAAATCAATATCGAATCCAACAACCCCCTTCCTCCATACTGCACTATATAGTCAAACCACTAATCTTTAATTCCTCCCATCAAATAATGTTAACAAAACAAAAATGTCCCTTCCCTACATCGGATTGGAAAATTCTCGGTGGACACGTTCTCAAAAATGAATCACCCAAAGATGCACTTTTACGTATACTCCATCTCATCTGTCCTCCAGTTTCTCAAGAATCAAAGGATCTTATCTATACACTGACACCTATTGCAGAGCAAAAGCATTTCCTAGAGACTCATTACCACTACGAAATGGTCTTTAAACTATCCATGGATTTCCCTCCTATCCAAAGTGAAAACTTTGATTTTACATGGGTTTCTACCGCAGAAGTAAAGAAATATCTTGATGAAGAAGACGTTCAAATCCTAGATGGAAGTATTTAATTGATTTTAAATCTTACGGTGTTAGTATGAATAATCGATATGTCATCCCAGGTTATTCACTTGACATTTGACATAACTAATAAATATAAAAATAATTGGAGAACAAATGAAAAAATTACTACTTATCCTTATCCTGTTGACCCCTGTCATTACCTGGGCTGATAACAACTCAGAGTTATTCAAATCCATCGCTTTAAATGATACAAACAAAATAAAATCACTGATAAAACAAGGGGTTGATATCAATAATATCTATTATCGCCGCTTTACTCCACTCACCTATGCCGTAGCCTATAATCGGATGGAAATTGTAAAAATATTAATAGACTCCAAAGCAGATGTTCAAAAAAAAGATCAAAAAGGATTTACCCCGTTATACATGGCTGCACGATCTGCAAATTATCCCATATTAAAATATCTTGTTGAAAAGGGTGCAAATGTCAATATTGCCACTCATGATATGGGACTGAAGGGAATAACCCCGCTTCACCATGCTGTGGTTTATCAACAACACGAAATGTTAAAATTATTAATAAAACACGGCGCCGAAGTAAATGCAAAAATACAAAGTGGTATATTAAAAGGGATGACAGGGCTGCACCTTGCATCTGCACGTGGTAATCTCAAGGCTGTTAAAATCCTTATAAAAAATAATGCTGATTTAAATATGCAGGTTGAAGCAGGGGAATATAAAGGATTTACCCCCCTTTTTATGACAACGATTGGTGGATTTCTCCCAATTGCTAAATATCTTGTAGAAAAAAATGCAAATATCCACCACAACACCCCAGATAAAAATGGTATACTTCATATTGCCGTTAAATTTAAAAAAGCTGATATGGTTGAATTTTTTGTTAAAAAAGGTGTCAATACCAGTTCTCAAAATAATGACGGAAACACTCCTCTACACCTTGCTGTTGAAACAATTCAGCCATTAATTGTACAATATCTTATTGAAGGAAAATCACAAGCAGATATTAAAAATAATTCAGGATTCACTCCCCTAAGCATTGCTGAAAAAATGGATAATAAAAAAATGATTGATCTTTTAAAAGGGGGTAAACTCAGTCAGGAAGATTATAATAATGAACTCTTAAAAACACTTGGATTTGAAATAATGAACAAGATTGCACCTGACTTTACTTTAAAAGACCTTGAAGGCAATAATGTATCACTCAGCCAATTTAAAGGAAAAGTTATTTTTCTAAATATCTGGGCTACATGGTGTCCTCCCTGCCGATATGAGATGCCTTATATGGAATCACTCTATAAAAAATTCAAGAATAAAGATTTCGTAATCCTTGCAGTTTCTATTGACAGGCAATTATCTACAGTGAAATCTTATATAAATACTAATAAATTTACTTTCCCTGTTCTCCATGACCCAACAAGTTCTCTAGCTAAATACTACCCCAGTACTGGTATACCTGCAACTTATATTATAGATAAAAAAGGTATTATTCAGACAAGAATTATTGGCGGAAGAAATTGGATGGATGATAAATATGTTAATTATCTAAAAAAAATGATCAATTAAAGAATTATTATTTGTATACTGATAATTTTTACGAACCAAAATGTTTGTAAAGATATTAAAATAGAATTTCTTTCAGATCAAATAAATAATAATTTATCTTGTCAGCAGAAATCTATAAGTCCATTATAATATATAACATGGAATACAACTCCTTTTTATAAACACGATGGTTAAGTATGATAATGAATTTACAATTTCTTATTCAAACGGGTAGAATTGAAAAATTATATAAAAGTTGTCGATCCTTTATGATTTAATTATAATTATAGAATTATTGAGAATACGTATCAATTAAGTTGATAGTCTTATCCAACAAGAAGTCGTAACAATCTTTAGACTCAGCAAACAAACTGTGACTGATGGAGTGATGAGATCAAATGATTTTAACTTAAAGGGTAATCTGTCTATGAGTTTTCCCATGAAGGGGACGTTTGGAGATAAGTAATTTATTGTTACAACTGTTTATTATTACTATATTGGATATAATTCTATGAAACATTTTATAATTATTATTTTATTTCTTTTGATAATAAGTGTTAGAAGTTTTGCCAAAGATAAACCCCTTGGAGACATTAGTTTTGTCATGCTGGGAGATTTTCAGGGGCTTTACAACAGATCATCTCGTACTAATGATTACAGTAAAATTAATTTGGCAGAGATACGTACTGGTTTACACTGGAAGGTGAGTGAACTCATTGCTTTTCATGGAGATATACTTTTGGATGGAAATCCTAACGATGGTTATAATATTGGTCCTGGGTATGTATTTGGGGAAATATTTTTTTCAAAACGTGTCCCTATCTTCCTGAAGGCTGGTAAATGGGAATTATTTCCTGTTCAGGGGAAAAAAATTACAGTACTTGTGACAGATAACTATGTCCTGGAGGCTGGAAAAATAGATACTGTCGCTGGTGAACTTGGATTCCATTGGGAGTGGTTACGTCTTGGTGGTGGACTCTATATGTCCAAATCAACTCCTTTGGGTTCACCTAATAAATCCAATGATATTAATAACTTCTTTGGGTATGCGACTGTCAAGAAAGAGTGGAAGAATATTAATCTTTTTTTAAATCTGGGATGGCTTAGTCATCTTGGAGATACAACGATAGGAACAAATTACAGGAACAGTTCAGGCAGTGATTTTCAGACTAGGGTCGGTGCTTTAATATTTGAAATGAAGGTTGAGCTGTTTTCCCGATTTCAATTCTTCTTCTCAAGTATATTCCGATTGAAAGATGATGATAATTTCTATACAAAAAATGCTTTCCATTGGGAATTGTCCTGGCTTACTTCAAAAAAATATCCTCTCACTCTTACTATTTTTGGTGATTATAGAACTCTTCCCAGTTCTGTTAAGAATAATTACACCTACAGTTCCTCGCGTGCTGGTGGTATGGTTGCTTATCAGTTCTATCAAAGTGTTCGTATGGGGCTTGAAGGATGGCAGGGATTTTATGATCGTTCTGAAACCCGATTCACACTCCAACTCCTTATTGAGATTCCTGATCACCGTATTTATCGTGAACATATTCAATAAATAATTTTTTTGCATCCGTTGAATAAAAAATTATATAAAATGAATTATTTATAGTAAAATTCATTATATTTAAAACTACTGATAAATAAATTGGGTGGAGTTGCTATGTCTTTTGGAAATGACATGTCTGACGAGTACAGAGATGAGATTTTTCGTCTAAACTGTCTTGAAATTAGTTCAGAGCAAATGAATCCTCAATTTGATGATGAATATCCAATTCTGTTGGTTGATAATGTCTTATCGGATGATCAGAAAGATGAGTATGAGGATTATATCAGTTATGGTAGAAATGGAATGCCTCAATGGAAAGACTATTACGCAGTGAAAAATCTTGTTGAAACCCTTCAGGAAGTAGATGGTCTTGATAATAATGATGCTGTTGATTTGCTTAAGCGTGTTGAAGGGGCTTTTATAGCGAATTTATATTTGAAAATAAATGTGAATAAAGATAAGCTAAGCTGTCCCATTAAAAATACCCTGTTTGGAATCCTTCAGAAACTCGAGTTCTTTTACCCAAGTGATCACAGATTAGTCAAATATCTCCTGATGATAGATAACAGATCATTAATGTTATCTGCTTTGGATGATGCTAAAGATCAGTTCCAGAAAATCTTTCAGGATGATCATTATTTTCTTAGGGATGAAAAACTCTTGATGGAAGTATATTTAAACTATTTTAGTGAAAACGGAAAGAAGCTCGCCTTAGATCAGATCCACCTTTTCAAAAGTGAGAAAGCAAAACACTATCTCCCACAGTTCTTATCCGAAGTGAAGGTTAATTAAAATTCTTTTCCTGAGCTATTTTTACTAACCCATTTATCAGAACGTCACGTCCCAACAGCCTTACGTCACAATACTCCTCAAGACTTCTTATAAAGCATTGGTTATTCACAAATCCACCAGATAAGTAGACCACACCAGGCTTCTGGGAGAAGGAATAACTTATTTTCGCCATTCCATGCAGAAACTTCGCCACACCAATCTCAGGATCAAGACCATTGTTAATTTCGTCAAAAACCTTTTCCACACCAAGAAGACCGCAGGTTACAGGGATAGATTGGCTGACTGGATTCAGTAGTGAATAGTCGATATCATAATAATTCCCCAAGACTTCCACTGTAAATCCCATGTTCCCTCCACAGGAGCTATTCCAGTCCATATTTTGAGGCTGACGGTCGATAAATGTGACATATTTCATATCACGACTACCGATATCAAGGATGGTGAAGTTGCTCTCATCCACTAATTGGAGTCCTCCTTCAGCTAATGCAATAAGCTCATTCACATAATGCACACAGTGTGACTTGCTTGAATGTCCTGTAGCATAATGAAAATGCCGTTGACTATCCTTCACCAGATCTTTGGTTGGGATAATTCTTAAATCATTGATTTCAGTATCCAGGATCTTACTGTACGTCGACCCTCCATCACACAATAGCATCGCCTATACCCTGATTGAATCTTTATACTGTGATAAATTATTTGAATTATTTCTTCTGAGTCTTAAAAATGCCTCTAATTTAGCTCGTATACTCCCTGTGACAGCGCCATGTCCATCGATATATAAACCATTATTTTTGTTGGATAAATACTCTGCCATTAATTGTTTATTACAAAAGGACTGGGAGAAATAAATCGTCGGCATATCATTAGTTACTTTCCATTCTAAATCAACACGTGAAGGAATCCCCATTTCAACAAGTCTTGTCCATCCCTGTATGTGAGTATCCTCAGGGAATAGGGATAAGAGATCAATATCCTGTGGGGGAACTCCGTGAAAATTAAATGAAGGTTCGCACTGATTCTCAAGATAATGTTGCTCTTCATCTAATGTAAGAGGATTATAGATAAGTTCCATGATACGAATCACTCGATGTTTTAATGGCCCACGGGATTGAGATATAATTGGTTTTCTTAATGGGGTGGGATTTAAATTAGATCCGTCAATTACTTTGAAATCCATTTCAGACAAGAGATCACGCACATTACGACCCTGATCACACTTATCCTGCCCAGTAGTGCAGACCACATACTCAATCTCATCCCTTAAATAAATGGCGTTATTTATAATATCCCTAATGATATGGCAATAGACCTCAGGGACAATCTTCTCCTTGGGATGCTTGAAATCAATATCCAGATCAAGAAAGGAATATCCAGCGTTCTTAAAAATATCCATAGTCCTTTGATCAGGCTGTCCATAGAAAGCAATTTTCTTATTAGAATTACCGTTCAATGCAAATGACAGGATATGTTGATGATATATATTGACATCAGTTTCTATTCCCCCTACAGAAGGTCGAAAATACTGATGGATGTTCTCTAATAACATAAAATACCTTTACGTAATGTGTTTTGAAAAATCTTATTAAGATTATAAAGATAATTGATTTATAGAGTATGACAAGAAATTTCAGTAGAAAATATTCAAATGTTTTTTTTAAAATATATAAAAATTTATACCGAGATATTCCGAGATACATTGAAAGGAGTTGTTCATGAACAGGAAGTTTTTTTATTACGTAATTATTCTATCTATCATTATATCATTAAGCTATACTCTTTTCTCTAAAGAATTACAAAAGGGTATACAAAATATCATCCTCGGGAAAAATCATAAAGAAACCGAAAAAGTTCTCCTAAAATACAATCCCCGATTAAAGAAGGCAGAATATTACAGTATCAACAGATATTCCATTCTATTAAGCGAACATATCCCCTCCCAGTTAAGTAGAGAAGAGTATATAAAAATATATCAGTCCATCCAAAAAACGGATGACCAGGAATTACTTTCAAACTCCTATTCCGCAAAGGATGACGAGCCGTATATTCTTAAAACTTCAATCCTGACCAATGAAAAGAAAAAGTTAAATGCTATTTTAAAAAGTGTCGGATACTTCTATCAATACCAAAAAAAATACTCTTATCACAGTGATAGTGATGTCCAAATAACCCAAAATCTTAGCACCAATCAGGAAATAATAAACGGGAAAGTCCAATTAAAAAAGGTATTTGGGTATAAATTAGGATTAAATACTAGTTTGAATAATACCAAGGTCTTTTCAGACACCGATGTATCAAAATCAGAAGTCTACAGCCCAAGACCGGTATATCATTACCGTAATTTTCCAGTAAAGAAAATCAATAGCTTGATTGAATTTGCTGAATTAACGTTCTACAATGATGACTTGTTCAAAGTCCTCTATAAATTAAATCTCACAAAAGAATCTTTAAATGAACTGTTAATACACCTTAAAAACAAATACAACGGAAAATCATCGGGAACTTCATTTGAAGGTAAAAAAGATGACATCCAAATCACCCTGAACCCAATAGATGGGGAGGAGGATCACTATATCATCGTTTACACAAAGATCTCCCTCGACAATGAATATCAAAATTATATAAAATCTGTAAAGAAAAAGGTTACAGAAATCATAGAAAATGGAATGCACCACGAAATCAAGCAATTCTAAACAGTTACTAGAATCACTAAGCTAGTCGAATTATTGTAAAATTGTTAGCTGGCTAGTTCAAAAAGTTAAGAATAATATGAGTTTTGATTGTGTTTTTCCCATACTTTTTCCATCATTCTCCCAGGAAGGGAATATTTGATGGTATGTTGTTTTAGTCAGAAGGCAATCTAAGCAAGGATCTGAAGGTTCTTTTCAATCTTCTCAAGGGCTTGGTTATATTGCTCTAACTTATCTTTCTCCTTCTGAACGATATCTTCTGCTGCATAGGATAGAAATTTTTCATTCTTTAATTTCTGATTTACTCTATCTAATTCCTTTTGGATTTTCAAAAGCTCTTTATTTAACCTCTCCTTTTCTTTATTCACATCAATCAGCCCTTCCAATGGGATAATCATTTCAAAATCCTTCCCAATCCCAGATGCACATTTCTTATCTTTCGTGTAGTTCTCCAAAACTTTGATGGATTCCAGCTTCCCCAGATTTAATATATAGTGTTGATAAGTTTCGAATAAAGCTTGTATCTCCCTATTCTCTGTCTGAATAATAATATTGAGTTTCTTATCTGGAGGAATATTCATTTCACCACGGATACTTCTTGTTAGATACACCGCTTCCTGAAGAGTATTCATCTGATCCATCGATTTAATGTTGATTAAGTCCTTCTGAACAATTGGAAAAGTTTCTATCATAATGCTTTCACTATTGTGAGGAAGTTTCTGCCAGATCTCCTCAGTGATAAATGGCATAATGGGGTGGAGCAATTTAAGACTTTCTGATAAGACGTAAATTAATGTTGTTGTAACAGTTTCTTTCTTCTGAACATTCTCTCCATATAAATGAATCTTGGATATTTCTATATACCAGTCACAGAAGTCATGCCAGAAAAAATCATACAGTGTCATCGTGACATCATTAAATCGAAATGCTCCTAAATCTTGTGTAATCTTCTCAATTGTCTTCTGTAGTTTCGATAAAATCCATCCATCCCCCAAATCACATTGCACTGATCGGATATTCTTGATATAATCAGTATTTAAGTTCATGAGGAGATATCGGGATGCATTCCAAATTTTATTGGCAAATCGTGTTCCCACAAGAAAGTCGTTCTGCTGATCATCAAATCCCAGCTTAATATCCAGGCCAATTGGTGCTAAGCTTACTATAGTAAATCGAAGGGCATCTGCGCCATGCTTGTCAATTACTTCCAGAGGATCAATCCCATTTCCTAAGGACTTGCTCATTTTTCTACCCTGCTTATCACGGACAGTAGAATGTAAATAGACTTCTGAAAAAGGAATATCCCCAATAAAATACATTCCTGCCATAATCATTCTGGCTACCCAGAAGAACAGAATCTCAGGTGCTGTTGATAAGACATTCGTAGGATAAAAGTACTTTAAATCTTCCTTTCCATCAGGCCAATCTAGGGTTGAAAAAGGCCAGAGCTGTGATGAGAACCATGTATCCAGCACATCCTCATCCTGGATCAGTTGATCACTCCCACACTTAGAACATTTCTTTAAATCATCTCTCGAGACAAGAACCTCACTACAGGACTGACACTTCCAAACAGGAATTCTATGCCCCCACCAGATCTGACGACTTATGCACCAGTCTTCGATATTCTCCATCCAGTGCAGGTATACTTTCTTCCACTTTTCAGGATAGAAACGTACCTTTTCTTCTTCTACAACCTGAACAGCTTTCTTGGCTAACGGTTTCATCTTAACAAACCACTGATCAGACAAATATGGTTCAATAATGGTATTACATCTGTAACAATGACCTACACTATGAAGATGTGATTCCTTCTTGATGAATAGTTCCTGATTTTCAAGCTCCTCCACAACCTTCTTCCTGCACTCAAAACGATCCATACCAGAATATTTTCCAGTTTCCTCATTCATTTTGCCATCGGATGTCATCACATTAATCTGAGGAAGGTGATGTCGTCTACCAACCAGAAAGTCATTGGGGTCATGAGCTGGAGTAACTTTTACAGCCCCTGTTCCAAACTCCATCTTTGTATATTCATCGGCTATCACAGGGATTTCCCGATTCATTAGGGGTAATATAAGGGTCTTCCCAATGAGATGTTTAAATCGCTCATCTTTTGGGTGAACAGCAACTGCAGAATCCCCTAACATCGTTTCAGGACGGGTTGTTGCAATTTCAATATATTCTTTCGTTCCTTTCACAGGGTATTTAATATGGTAAAAAAATCCGTTGATATCCTCATGATCCACCTCTTCTTGACTGAGAGCGGTACCGCAACGAGGACACCAGTTCACAATGTACTTTCCCTTATAAATTAATCCATCTTCATAAAATTGTACAAATACCTCTCTCACAGCATGTGATAATCCTTCATCCATAGTAAATCGTTCTCTATTCCAATCACAAGAGCATCCCAATTTTTTAAGCTGGTCAATGATAATAGATCCATACTGCTCCTTCCATTTCCATACCTCATTGACAAACTCCTCCCGACTGTAATGATGCCTTGTTTTATTTTCCTTAGCTAATTTCTTCTCGACGACATTCTGCGTAGCAATACCAGCATGGTCGGTACCGGGTATCCATAATGCATTCCAGCCACTCATCCGTTTCCAGCGAATTAATATGTCCTGGATCGTGTTATTGAGTCCATGTCCCATATGAAGCTGTGATGTCACATTGGGAGGGGGTATGACAATGGTATAAGGCCTTTTCTTTGGATCAGGCTTGGGTGAAAAGTATCCCTTTTCCTGCCAGTACGTATACCACTTATCCTCAAAATCTTTTGGATTATAAACCTTCGGTAATTCTCTATTTTCCATGGATATTCCTGTTTTAACTTGGATATTTCTTCCAATGAATTTAGTTAAAAAATACGTCAAAGGAAATTGATAATGAAGATTTGCTGACGAAAGAGAGTAATTATCCTTCTATTTATTTATTAAACAAAAAGTTCAAGGATAGAATTATGATTCTGTCCTTGAAAGGGTTCTCTATTGAGGTCAAGATTGAGGGACTAAGGACAATCGGAACCAAAATTTTTGATTCCGATGTTGATCCTTCTATGTTCCTTGAACTGAATAAATTAATATTTTTTATAGTATACTGTATACCAATGGTATGATCGTTCTAAAGAATTTACGATGAACCGTTAGATCCTGCTGTAGAATTTGGATTTGATAACTTCTGAAACTCAATCCTTTGTTCAGCCGATTGAATTATATCTCTTAAAAGATCTCTATAAGTCACTCCACCAATTGCAGCCATCTTAGCGAGATGACCATCCCAGCACCACCCTGGATTGGGGTTCACTTCCAGCAACTTGGGATTACCTGCACTATCCATCCGCCAGTCAAAACGGGCATAATCCCTACATTCAAGCCTTTCAAAGAGTTTTATACAGCACTCTTCAATGAGTGTCTTAGTTCTCTCTGGAAGTTGGACTGGTATTGAGGTTATTTTACCATAAGGGGAATCCGCAAGCCATTTCGCTTCATAACCGCATATTCTTGGATATCCTTCTGGTAATGAGGAATAATCTTCTTCTATAATAGGCAGGATAACATAAGATCCCGGTGGATTCCCTACGATACCAACACTAATATCTTTATCAGGAAGGAATTCTTCTACTAAAACAGGTTTGTCATATCCGAGTGTATCCCGTATCTTGGAGATAGCGACTATAAGCTGGTCGAGGTTGTGTGCAACGCTATTTTGAGTAATACCAAAACTGGAATCCCCGAAGTTAGGCTTCACAATAACCGGGAAATCAAAGGGGAGATCGAATGTTGTGTCATCTGGATTTATGAAAAATGCTTCTGGGACAGGGATATTCATTTCTTTGGCGATACCGCGAACAAGGGATTTATCATAACAATAGGCTAAACACTGGGTGGAAGATCCAGTAAAGGGCATGTCGAGGATTTCTAGGAGTGCTGGAACGTGGAGTTCCTTTCTGGGATCGTTGTTATAACCTTCATCGCAGAGATTGAAAACAAGTTGTACCTTTCCTGAATATTTTTTTAAATCCTGTATAAAAT
The DNA here is from genome assembly GCA_002450905.1 of Spirochaetia bacterium UBA6919. Lineage (GTDB taxonomy): Bacteria > Spirochaetota > UBA6919 > UBA6919 > UBA6919 > UBA6919. The sequence continues at coordinate 29,853 of DKAT01000045.1, read as the reverse complement.
TGTGATGGTCCATTAAGTATGTGAATTTATAATCCGTAAGGGATCGTAGGGCAGTTTTTAACTGGTCAACCGTGTATTGATCGTCTTCATCAAATATAGACATAGGTTTGATCTTGTCAGGGAGGTTTGGATCTCCGAGAACGACTAATATTTCTTTGATATCCTGTTTGGGCTTTCGTTTTATAGGTGCCCAGTCTTTTTGAGCTTTTCCTGAAATAATGATACATTGCTCCATCATGCCCAGATCCTGATTTCTCTGGGAATTTGGGGACAATTCACCGTGGTATTGAATATCCTTGAAACCTGCTTTCGTCATAAGATCTTTAATTTCGTCTTTTGTGTAAAGTCTTTCTGCATAGAATTGATCTGCGATGACCCCTTTATCGGTATTCGAGATGACTTCTCTTGATATAAGTCTTTGTTCATCTGAGGATAGAGAGCGTTCACGGCAGACGAAGTGTTTCTTATCCATCCATTCCCAGGAGCGAGCCTGATAATTCTTTTTAAGGAACTGACCATCTGCTATTTGAATTAAAATTCTTCCTGAGGGTTTTAAGATACGGAACACCTCTTTCAATACAATCAAGTCATCGTGGATGGTTTCAAAATATCCAAAGCTATTTCCGAGAATGGTGACGACTTCATAAGAATCAAACTGGAATGGTATTTTTCTTGCATCCCCTTCTTTGAACTTGATATTTAAATTTTCCTTTTTGGAAAGAGCTTTTGCTTTCTGGATAAGAAACCGGGAGCGATCCAGCCCTATGACCTGGAAACCCCGTTTGGCTAATTCAATAACGTGACGCCCCTGACCACAGCAGAGATCGAGTATTTTATCGTCGGGAGTGAGTTTTAGAAATTCTGAAAATAAATTAATTTCGTTTCGGGTGATGTTTGGATCTGAGATAACATCCGCATCGGTCTTGAGGTAGAGTGGGTTAAAAATTCTTTTCCACCAATCGGGATGAACGTGGATTTCAAGATTGGATACGGGTCCTATGGATTTTTTAGGGGGTTTGATTAATTTTTCTTTCTGCACTGGATTCCTCCAAGTTTATACTATTTATTAATAAGAAGTTATATTAAATGAATAGTTTTTACATCGGAGTATAATCCTTTTAAATTATAATTATTCTATCATGACATATTGATAATTTTAGTGTAACAAATAGAATACGATAATATTTCATTTTTATAATTATCGATTTTTATACTAGTCTAAAATAGTTAATTTTGAAATAAAATAAAGTGTTTTTTACACGAAATTATATATTTTTTTGAATTACACATTTTTTTAATGTTGTCATTGCTAGTGATAGTAGGGTAATCTATTAGACAGAATATTATTTTATAAGATTGTCATGTCGTTTCACATCTCACGATGAAATTATCATTCTATTTATATAACCAGCATTTTAATTTAATTGGATGATGGGAATTATGACTTATCGGGTTGTTAGGGAAAATGCGATGGTATTTTGATAAATTAATGAGTAGGTGTAGATTGAGAATACTATTCCATCCTGTGGTGCTATGATATCTCCCAGAATATTTCCTTCAAGGGCAGATTGTAATTGACCGAGGACTTTTCCTTTGTGAACTATATCTCCAATCTCGACAAAGGGTTTAATGAATCCGGCATAGGGGGATTTTATGTGGATGAGGTCTTCTTCAGAAATTATGGAAGGTTGATATAGTTCTCTGTTGGGGTAATTAATGGCATTTATTTTAGATAGGAAGCGAATAAGGGTATCGAGGAGGATATCAGAGGTTTTGAAATCAATGGCTTCTGGCTGTCCTGCGAACAGGGAATAGGCATGGCATCCCCAGATTTGCCAGTTGTAAGTGAGTTTCACAGTATCATTTGAGTCAGGTTGTAATAAATTAATATATTTCAGTCCGAATAGTTTAGCAGATTCAATATCTTCATTTCCAGTTTTGAATAGACGAACGTGGGGTATATATGCGGTTCTTTTGTTTCCACCCGATAATTTTATGCCGTAATGATAGTCCTTTATTTTATCAAAAATGGAATGTGCTATCCGTTGAGTTGTTTCACCTTTATCGTAACCTGGAAACATTTTTCGGATGTCTGTATTGTCAAAGGGCCAGTATCTTTTAGCAATATTAAATCCAAAATTATTAACAGCTGGGATAATTAGAATATTTCCTTTTATAAAATCCTTGTCTGCTTTACTTTTTTTTAAAAGAAATTGAATGAGTTGTGATGCAGTATATGTTTGTAATAATTCATCACCAAGAAAACCTGTAATGATTGCTACAGATGGATGTTCTGCAGTTTTAAACTGGTAACTATAGACGTTTAGATGGTCACGGGTTGGTGATTCTAATGTCAGAATAAGGTTTTTTATCATATTATTTCTCTATACAATCTTGCAATCAGGGATCCTTCATAGACGACAGGATATTCTCGGAGTGTGAATACTAATCCATTACAGGGGGATTTAATTTCGCTGGTTAAATTTCCATCGATGGGTGATATAATTCTTCCAATAATGTCTCCTTCAAGTACATATTTGTTATGCTCGGTGTCAGGGATGAATATACCAGGTTTATCGGCGTTGAAAAAATAGACTTCTCCATCTATAGAGCAAATTGGCTTCTTGATGGGTTTATGATATTCTAATTTTAGAAATCCATTACGTACGAGTAGGTGGATGATCCCTTCAAATAATTGGTGGCAATATTCTTGAGTGATTCTCATACCTACACCCATTTCTACAACAAGTGTTTTTGTGCCCAGTTTATTCATTGAATGAGAGAAAGTAGACTGGAGCACAGTAACAGCTTCGTGAATCCAGATGAAATCGACGTTTAATTGTTCTGCTAAGGATTTAAGATTATTTGCATTTTCCTGACTGATTCTAACTTGTGGAATTTCCTTCAAAAAAATATTGCTTGAATGAATATCTATTGCAATTTCTGATCCCTTGACAGCTTCTACAAGATTATAGGCAATTCTATAGGGAAGAAGACCCGATGGACTCCCAGGGAATGCTCTATTGATATCAATCTCAGATGGTACATGAAGTCTTTCAATGGAATCAATACCGACAGAATTAATGGATGGGTATATATCAATTATTCCTGCAAGTTTGTCAGCATACTGATTGAGGAATTGGATTAGTAGATAAGTAACGTATTGTCCTTCGAGTTCGTCACCATGGATCCCAGATACGATAGATATTCGTTTGGTGCTATAATCTTTTGGTTTGAAACGAATTCTCTTGATAAAGAATTCTTCTCCCATGGGAAGGTCAATGCTGAAGATGGTTTCTTGTATCATATATTTTAAATTGAACCTTAAATGTTTTATTGCTGGGCATTTTCTAAATTGGCATAACTTAATGTGCTTACTGAAACACTGTAATCAGAACTTAATGTATTTGATTCCCCTGTAGATATTATAATACCTTTGATGGGGGCACACTCGGTATAGTCCACACCATGAGCTACCTTGATGTAATTTGATTCGCACAGAAGATTGTTTGTAGGATCAAATCCTTTCCATCCGATTTTGGGAACATAAGCTTCGATCCATGAATGCATGAAAGCATCGCCTACAAAACCACCGCCCTGGCTAAGATACCCAGAAACATATCTTGCAGGGATACCATTGCATCTTGCAATAGCAATAAACAAGTGTGAAAAATCCTGGCAGACCCCCCTTTTTAATTTTATAACGTCTTTTGCTGTGCTGTACACATCTGTAGATTCTGTACAGAACTCTAAGTTATTATATATTGTTCCATTCAGTTCAATAAGATAATCGAAAACCCGTTGACCTTTTTTAAATTGGGGCATAGTGCTACATTCTTCTTTTGAAGTTGATGTAAAGGGAGTTTTACGGAGGAATGGGTAATAATTGATTTTAAAATCAGGGGATTGTATAACCTCCCAGTCCTTTACTGCTTCTGGTAACATAAAATCAAATGGGTTGATCTCTGCCTTGTTGACCAGTGATTCGAGAGAGAAATGAAATTCACTAAAGGGTTTTACTGTACGTATTCTAATAACATCTGAGTCATATTTATTTTTATAGGTGAATAATTCATCTTCTAATGAGCTTTCAATCCTAGTATGAGTAACTGTTTGAGTATATCCATTTTTGGGAATAACCAGTAATTCATAAGTAGCCTCACCGATAAGACTTGAATATTCTGTATATTTCTTGTATGTAATTTTATAGCTTTTCATATCGGTTTTACCACCAGAGTATTTTTATAGCTTAAAATATCTATTTTCAATGAGATTAGCAATTTTATATATACTATTTAATGTTTGGTTCACGAAATCCCACAAGTTTTGATTAATAATTTCTTTTGGGGTAAGATATAGAAATGAAGACATAAGTTTTCCCGCTTCAAAAACAACAGATCCCCGATTGTCCATCGATGACGAATTGATATTTCTTAGATTATTATAGACCTGAACAAGATTATGAATAACAGATTTTGGGAAATTCTCATTGAGAAACAGAATATCGACAACATTTTGAACATCAGTAATATTGGGATACAATTCACGACTAATATGAAGGGATGAAGTACACTCCAAAAGGGTTCTCCATTGATACCTCTCAACTGCTTCTCCAAGTCTCTGCTGTCTTACGACTTCCACATCAGTAATTTTAGCCATCATCATACGACAAACCTGGGCAGATCTTTCAAGATGTATTCCTAATTTGATAAAGGATAACATAGGACTTTTCTTTAGAAAGGTTTTATCAATCATCCCATGAATAATAGAACAAAATTCAGTTACTCTTCTGGTTAGCTGATAAACACCATCCTTCTGAATACTTTCTGAATGATACTGATTTATAGAATGGTAAAATCGGTTGATGTTTTCCCAGAACTCTTCTGAAACAGTTGTGCGTGCTGTTCTTGTGTTCTCTCTTGCAAAATTAATTGATGAAAGGATTGAAGATATGTTTCCAGTATCTAAAATAGAATAATAGAGGACTTGTTCATCAGTGAGACTGGGATATATATTATAATAATCCTTATGAACTCCAAGGACATTCAAGATAGATTCTAAAACCATTTCTCTTTTATGAACTACAGGAGAATCCATGGAATCAAAATACTGATCTTCTATAAAGCGAGCTATATGCTCAACCCTCTCGATATATCGTCCCGTCCAGAAAAGACTATTAGCTATTCTTGATAACATAAAACACCTTATACATCTAATACCCAGGTATCTTTTGACCCACCACCCTGGGAGGAATTAACAATTAGACTCCCTTCTCTCAGAGCAACCCGTGTCAATCCACCTTTCAATACATGAATCTTCTCCTTTCCAAATAACGTAAAAGTCCTCAGGTCGATGTGACGTGGTTCAAACTGCTCGCGTTCCTCGATATATGTGGGGTGAACTGATAGACTCATAATGGGTTGGGCAATATATTTCCGTGGATTATGTTTGATTCTATCTTTATACTCTGATATTTCATTTTTTGTTGCGATAGAACCGATTAATAACCCATATCCACCTGATTCATCGACTGGTTTTAAAACTAATTGCTCCATATGATCTATAACATACTGTAAATCTTCATTCTTATTACAGCGGTATGTAGGAACATTATTCAAAATGGGATCCTGATTAAGATAATACTTTATAATCTCAGGCATATAGATATATACAGCCTTATCATCGGCAATACCCGTTCCAGGAGCATTAATCAGAGTTATATTCCCCTTGCGATATGCTTCCATCAATCCAGGTACACCAAGGACTGAAGAGGGGTTGTAAACAAATGGGTCAATAAAATCATCATCCACACGACGATATAGGACATCTAATTTCTTAGGTCCGAAAATAGTTTTCATATAGACGAAATTTTTCTCTACAAAAAGATCTCGACCTTCAACAAGCTCCACACCCATGTTTCTTGCAAGAAATGTATGCTCAAAATAAGCTGAATTATAGACTCCAGGTGTTAAAACAGCACAGGTAGGATCATCAACCCCTTTAGGAGCCACTGATTTTAATACCGCAAGGAGTTGTTGTGGATAATCTTCAACTGTTGCTATATTGTACTGAAAAAATAAATTAGATAAACTCCTCTTCATAGCTACTCTATTGGATAGTACATAACTCACACCAGAAGGGGATCGTACGTTATCTTCCAGCACATAATATTCTCCATCCTTGTGACGAATGAGATCTGTTCCTGAAATATGCGTGTAAATCTTACCTCGTGGGTTTATATCCATCATTTCCATGTTGTAGTACTGTGAGCTGAAGATTAGATCATAGGGTATGACTTTGTCTTTGAGGATCTTCTTATGATGATATAAGTCCCATAAAAAACAGTTAATTGCTTCACTGCGCTGTATAAGACCATGTTCCAGTCTAAGCCAGTCCTGTTTAGTAATGACACGGGGGAAGAGATCGAAAGGGAAAATCCGCTCAATTCCATCATTATTATCAGAATATACAGTAAATGTAATTCCCTGGTTGATGAAGGATACCTTAGCCTGATCATTTAATTTTTTATAATCATTGATCTTATATTCATTAAACTGGTCAAAAATCATTTGGTAATCAGGAACAACATCTGTACTCTTACGATATATTTCATCATACAGATCATTTTTTGAATAACCAGTAAATACAGGCGTGTTCTCAGATTTAGCCATAGTAAAAGACCTTTTTAGTATTGTTATGGAAAATTTCCCTATCATACAAATATATCGTATAATTGAAACTTGTCAAGAAACATTATCATTTTGTTAATCTACTCAATTTCAATACAACCTTGCTGTAAATATTTTTATATCTGTATTTTTCCCAGATATCTTGAACTATATTTTGATTCTTATTAAATTTATAATATCCACTCAGGAAGGTGAGTTATGAAACAAACATTACAAATTATTTTAGAGAAAGTCAAAGAAGGTTCTCTGACAGTAGATGAAGGGCTTATTATAATTGAAAGCCTTATAGAAAAAAAATCTCATCCGCATAAAAGAGATTATTGCAATTCCACAAAAGAATCCTGGGATGATTTTGAACAGAATGTGGAGAGAAAAATAAAAACCGTTTTTTCTAAAATATTTGACGATAAAAGTATAAATGAATTTAATATCATTGGAGAGAAAATTGGGAAGAATATTCAAACGATGATTAAAGATTGGATGGATAAGGAGAAAAAATAGTAAGTTATGTCATTCCAGACGAAGTGCTATAATGGACATAAATTTATCATCGAAGATGACCTGGATGGGGAAACTGTTGAATGTCCCTTATGTGGTGAAGATTTTATCGTTGCAAAAGAATATGAAGAAATTGGAAGCCTCAATGGAATGCCAGTCCCGCTGAATACCCTTGGTTATATCCATATGAGTATAGGACTCCTCGTTGGTGTTCTATTAACATTTATTTTCAAAATGGTCTCGGAATGGTCTTATCACTCAATTTGGAGAGTAGTAACATATTTTTCAATCATCATAGGATTAATCTATTTTGTAAGAGGGTTAGTTGAATTATTTAGAAATAAGGATCCCCTGTGGAAAATAAAAAGAATATTTTTTGCTATATATTATATTGTATTAAAAAAAGTTAAGTTCTATCGGCGATAATTGTGATAAAAGTTTTGTATTTTTTTGAAATAATTAATATGTCCGTGTGTTATATTAATATTTAATGATTATTAAATTTAAATTAAATTATCCAGTCAAAAACTAATTTAACATATTTGATATGGTATTATATTTTGATGACTTTTCACAAGATATAAGATTCTAACAAAGGAGATAATAATGAAAAAAATCATGTTACTAGCTCTCATTACAGTAGGACTGTTATCTACCCTGAATGTCGAAGCATACACATCAGGAAAGATAATTTTCCTCAAAGGATCAGCAACGGTATATCGACCTGGTGCTGTCCTTCGTGCTACAGTTGGTACTGTTGTCCTGCAAAGTGATACAATTATTACAGGAAACGCATCGACAGCTCTCATAAGGCTATCCAATGGAGCTACACTTAAAATCAAAAATAATTCCAGAGTAACAATCAGCACACTCAGCAGAAACAATACTCAGATCCACCTGCATCGGGGTGGGGTCTTTGCTAAAGTCAATAGATTAAGGGGACAAGGACACTTTCGTGTCTCAAGTGAATCGACTGTAGCTGGTGTTCGGGGTACTCTATTCTATGTTCATACATTGGATGATGGAAATGTATGGTTATGTGTTAATGAAGGCAAGGTGGAAGTGAAAGAATCAGGATCGAAATCTAAAGTTCTTGTCACAAAAGGGAAAGGGGTCAGTGTCGAAAAGAATAAAAAAATAGCAGCACCTAAGAAATATAAGTGGACAGAAAAATTAAATTGGAACATGGATGACAAATCCGGTGAAGTCGAAGATAAGGTAGATCTTGATAAAGTATACGACACCCTTGATTCTGACTATGATTGACAAACCTTAATTAATCTTAATAATTAAATGTTAATATTTACCCCTGGGGTCTTGATTTTATTCATATAATATAAATTGAGGCTTAGGGGTTAAAATTCACTTACCCCATTTAGAGAATACAATAACATTATATGAAAAAATTTTGGATACAATAACTATAACCTTCAATCTACATGAAACAACAACGGAATCAAAAAATTTAGTTCCGATGGTAATTCGTCTTATTTCTAGTTATTTACATTTATAAAAAAATGGTTGTTTATAGTTTGTTTAGGATGATTTAATATAGTACTAGTATATCTTAATTTATTTTATAATAAAGTACTTTACAAAATATATACACATTATTATATTCAGATGTATCCCGCAATCGGAGTTAAATTATGCTTAAAAAAATATTTTATTTCAAATACATAATACTATTAATCTTTGGTGTACATAGTTTGTCCTATTCCAGCCATGTTCCGCCAAACCACCCTGATCGTTCTACATCCTTTGCTCTCCAACATGAAACAAGGATATTTACTAAGCTCACTCCTGATATAAAACTGCTTTTTGAAGATCAAATCAAAGCAAGTCTTTCAGATTCTAAAACTACCAATCATTCAACTGGAAACCAGCGTTCTCCTGAGATTCTTGCTTATCGACTGGGTGCACTTTTTCGTCTCCACAAGAACTTTAAGATAGGCAGTTTCTATCAACTTTATAATGTGAGACACCATCATTCTGGAGAATTTAATTCCGAACATGTTTTCCTCGTAGATTTAATCCCTCGATTCAAGCTCTCAAGAAGTATTGTAGGGGAATTGCGAGTCCGTAATGATATGAATTATTATACTGGCTCAGATCAATCACGGGCAGATCCGCTATGGTATTCACTCAAGCTTCGTCCTAAAATCTCATACTTTCATATCCGTGATGCACAGCTTAAATGGTCGATATATCTTGCTTATGAAATTTATCTACCTGTAAATTACAAGTTCTCAAATATGGAAAACTGGGTCTACCTTGGATATTTATATCCTATTACCCCTTCTTTTGCTTTGAATCCTTATTATTCACTTATCATTCATACTGGAACATCGGATCACACTGGAGGAGTAACCCATTTATTTGGTTTAAGTTTCAATATTAACTTATAATAACCAATATTAAATTATTTTATTATATTTCATACAAATATTATCGAAGGACTGGACTTTGATTCTCAAGAGGATTGGGCTCATTATTCATATTATTATCGTTATCTATTTTCTGTACATATCATCCAGTCAAAATATGTTTGATTGTATTATTCATTGTACGATTCATTCGCAAAGTTCTATTAATATTTCTTATAGAGATATTTGTATAACTGATTCTCATAATAAAACCGATCATAAGGATATGCCGATAATCGCTTATCAAAATCTCTATTGGATATCGATAACTCAGCCTTATATAACACCATATTTTATTTCTCAATCAATAAATAATACTAATAACTTCTACATAAATTCATATTCAAAGAAGATATGTCATCCTCCAAAACAATTATTTTATCTCTCAACCAGCGTTTAATATATACAATCATTTATAGAATATTTATCAAAAGACATTTTGAAATGTGTTTGATATATATTTTACTGAAATATAAATATTATGGAGATCATATGAAAACATATCTATCATTTCTATTAGTAATTATAATATCAATGTCCTGTCAATCTAATTCCACAAGTAGTACCCAGGGCATCACCATAAAAAATCCCTGGATTAAAGAAAGCCCTCCAGTATTGAAAGTTATATCAGCCTATATGACCATTGAAAATCAAGGTTCTCTGGATGATTATCTTGTGTCAGCTTCCAGTGATGCTTGTGATAAGGTCGAATTACATCTTATGACCCACAAGAATGACGTCATGGATATGAAAATGGTAAGTGAAATTAAAATCCCTACTAAAGGATCTACCCAACTGAAACCCATGGGATATCATCTCATGCTTATTAATACCAAAAACCATTATAAGGCTGGCGATAAGATAAAAATATCTCTCACCTTTAAGAGAGCTGGAGTTAAAAATATAGAATCTCTTGTTAAAAAGGATAATAGCCCTGGAGGGCATGATCATCACTAAGAAGCCCTCATGTGGTAAACCATTTTAGAGAGTCTAATTTAGTCTGATAATTCAACCTTATCTGACCTAAGCTTGCTTATCAATAACCTGTTGAACTATTGATCTACCAATCTATCGAGTTGTAATTTATAGTTCGATGGGTTTATCAGGTAAGCAGTAAGCGAATAAAATATCTTAATTTATTATAAATCAATATTCAGGAGTAATACATGATAAAGAAAATTCTAATTATAATTATCTTAACAACACTCATTTCTTGTCAAAATAAGGAAAAAACCCTTATCCCTGTAAAAAATAAGAAAATAGGCGGAGATTTCATCCTCACTGATCACCATGGAAACTCATTTCAGCTTAGCAAATATCGTGGTAAAGTAATTCTACTCTTCTTCGGATACACCTATTGCCCTACAGAATGCCCTACCACCCTTGAAAAAATAAAGAGTGCCTATAATATTCTTGGACAGGATGCTAATAAAGTACAGACCATTTTCATTACAGTAGATCCAAAGAGGGATAGAAAGGATGTTATCAGTAGTTATCTCGAATACTATAAAGTTGGAGCCATTGGCTTGACTGGATCTATAGAAGAACTGAAACGTGTTGCGAAATTATTTTACGTAGTTCAGAAAAAGAAAATTTCATCAGGAGATAAATATACTTTGGAACACTCCACCTTTACATATATTATAGATCGTAATGGTATTGTGAGATATCTATTTCGATTTCACGGTGCCGCAAAAGAATTGGCCTCAGCTATAAAAAAAATATTGAAAGACAATTAGATTTCTAAATATATATTTCCGATTCCATAGACTATGCCATGACCATCTGTATTACGATCTTTATCGAGTGATCTATTTTATTTATCACTGAATAATGTTTTTCATCATACTAAGGGTATTTTTCCATAATCTGGAAGGGAATTGATGGCACTCAATAAGGACTTTTTCAAAGGACTGAACAAAGTAATCTACTTCCTCTTCTGTAAGAATCAAAGGAGGAAGAAGTTTGATTACATTCACATCATGCCCTGCCACCTGAGTGAGTATTTTATGATCTTGAAATAATGTCATAACCACCATCTGTGCTGTAAGAGCATGTTGTAGCGTTTCCAGAGAGTTCCAGGCTAATTTGAGCCCTACACTTGATGGTTTCCCTAATTCAATTGCAATCATCAAGCCCTTTCCCCTGATATCCTTCAATAATTCATACTTCTGTAAAAGGGGTTTAGACTTCTCAATTAATAATTCTCCCATCCGATAAGAGTTATCAACTAAACCTTCATCTTGAATTACTCTCAGAGTTGTTAAACCAGCTATCATAGCTAAATCATTCATTCCAAAAGTATTGGAGTGCACTATACTTCGTTGCATCGACTGGAAAGTCTTTTTATAGATATCATCGGTCATTAACACCGCGCCCACAGGGATATAACCCCCACTGAGAGCTTTGGAAACCGTCACGATATCGGGTTTTATATCCCAATGTTCAAAGGCAAAAAATTTCCCTGTTCTACCAAATCCTGTTTGAACTTCATCCATCACAAGAAGAGTACCATGCTGGGTACAGAGACGTCTTAATTCAGGAAAATAATTTGGATCAGGAATATTCACTCCCTTTCCCTGGATAGGTTCAATAAATACAGCAGCTACGTCACCTTTCGATAGTTCTTCCTTAGCAGCACTCAGATCATTAAAAGGGATTTTATTCATATCAGGAAGGAGTTGGCCAAATCCATCACGAAAAATATTATCCCCGTTGAGAGCTAAGGATCCCGTTGTTAAACCATGAAATGCCTTGCTACAATAGAGAATACGGGGTTTTTTACTATACTGCCTAACAAATTTTAAAGCGGACTCAACTGACTCAGTACCCGAATTACAGAAAAAGACCTTCTTTATATTATCAGGAGAGCGATTAATCAGTTCCTTAGCCAGCAATCCCCCATAACACGTAGAATCCATCTGTACAAGATTGGGAAGACTACTATCCAGAGCCTGTTTCAATGCATCTCGAATCACAGGGTGACTTCTACCCACGTTGAAAACACCAAATCCACTTAAGAAGTCAAGATATCTATTCCCATCAGAATCATAGATATATGCCCCTTCTCCTTTCGTGTATACCTTATAAAATCCAATTGTCTTGAGCACCTTAATGAATTGTGGATTGATATATTGACTATGAAGTTCGTTCGGATTCCAGTCGGAATCTATATTTAAATAAGAATTAAGTTCAAAAAATGACATAACCACCAATAAATGAGCAAATTAAAATATTTTGAATATAAAATGGATGAGTGTTCCTAAATGTATTGTTCATTAGATGACACAAATCCAATTAAATTTAACCAAAATAAATTAAATCGCATACAAAGGATTATAATTATGTATAGCCCTAAGTCAATATTTTAATAAATAGCTGTCATATAATTGATATTGAAAAGTTATGAATAATATATTACTAAAAATACCTTTCTCCCAAAATACATTTCCTTCTGAAGTTGTAATGGCTAATAAAAAAAATAATTAACAGACTATTTTAATTGAAAATATCCTTCGATAATTAATAAACGTAAACTTGAAATAGAATAAATCACTTTGGTACTATAGTCATTCAATATGTGCGGACGTTTTGTAAGGGTAACCCCCACTGATACCATAGCTCAGGAATATCCTGTTGAAGAAATACGATCAATCCCTGAACCTAGTTTCAATATAACACCGGGTCAGGATATAACCGTCTTACTCCAACACAAAAAAAACCTTCTTGTCTCCTTAAAATGGGGATTAATCCCAAGCTGGTCTAAAGATCCTAAAATAGGATATAAACTCACCAATGCCAGAAGTGAAACCATTCAGGAGAAACCAAGTTTCAAAGAGGCGTTTAATAAGCGTAGATGCCTTATTATCGCTGATGGATTTTATGAATGGAAAGAGGAGACCACAGGTAAACAGCCCTATTATATCCACATGAAAAATAATCATCCCTTTGCGATGGCTGGGATCTGGGAGTCATGGAAATCACTTGATGGAAATCTCATTAACTCCTGTAGTATTATCACAACCTCAGCTAACGATCTCATGAGGAAAATCCACGAAAGAATGCCGGTCATTATATCCCATGAAAACGTCTTAGACTGGCTTGATGTCAGCAATCAAAATATAAATTTTCTAAAATCCCTCTTACATCCCTATAATCCCGATGAAATGATAGCGTACAAGGTCTCTAAATCAGTCAATTCATCAAAATACAATGCCCCGGACTGCATCCAGGAAATAGGATAATCAATCCAATGGTGAGTCCAACTGTATATAACCCCTGAGCATCAATCAATTGCGACATTCTAATTAATCACCAGACTTATACTAAAACGCATAAACAACACCCCAGAAGTATCGGAATCAGAATTTTTAGTTCCGATGGTGATGGCTTTGGTTGGTACTGTATAAGAACTTTGTAAAATATATTTTGAGTAAATATTATCTTTAGTGAATCAGGAAATTTGGTTTTGGAGAGAAAACGATTTGAATAATTGATTCGTATTTATTATGAATTTAAATTGTATATACTCTTTTTAGGAATAATTTTTATGTAAAATAATAATTTTCTTGACAATATTATAAAATATATTTTTATTTAAATTGGGTATATCTGTCTGTAATTTTAAAATATTTATCCCCTATAAATGTTTTAAATTTGGAAAGGATTTTATTTAGATGAATGAATCAAATGAATCTTCTGATAAGCAACTCATGGACCAAATCAATGATCTGAAGCAAAGAATATCATATTTGGAAGATTTGCAGAACAATTTTGTCCAACTCAAATTAAAATACACTGAAAATGAATATTTTTTAAAGAATTTAGAAAATGTCCTACCCTGTCTTATCTATATATATGATATCATTAATGAAAAAATCCTTCACGTCACCGAACAATGCAATTCCTTTCTTGGCTATTCCCAGAATGAAATAATCAATATGGGGTCTGATTTTTTTAAAGTAATCCACCCTGATGATGTGAAGTCTTTAAAATCAAATAAGGCCTGTCTTTCAGCTCAAGATGGTGAAGTTTTAACCAGGCAATATAAGATGAAAGATAAATCAGGATTTTGGCGGTGGTTTGAAAGTAAAGATATGGTCTACAAGAGATCTCATGATTTTCACCCAAAAGAATTACTGGGTACAAGTATTGATATTTCTGCACTTAAAGAGGCTGAGGAGCAGATTAAAATAAAAGATTCTATTATAAATAATTTAGTAGATGAGAATAAAAGATTAAAAGAACAATTTCTTGGTTATCATGCCAGTGAAGCACACCGAACCAGTCAGTTTCCATTACAGCACAATTTACCAGAATCTTTTGCTGAAGGATTTTTTCACCATTTTGGAAATCTCTTAAACGTTATCCGGGGCTTTTCGGATATTATGATAAAAGATATTAATGTGTCTCCGGAGAAGATTAATGATTTAATTTATATCAAACAAGCTGCTGATAAAAGTATTGAAATTATCCGTAAATTAAATACTTATTTTTCAAATATTAATCAACATGCAGAATACTTTATTTTACAGGATTTTGTTACAAAAACATTAGTTGATCTTATTCAACCTCCCCATATCGCTATCAATTTGGATATTATCAAGAAGAAGATTATTATCCGTGGTGATCAAAAAACACTTATTGTACTCCTCAGCAATCTTCTGAACAATGCTTATGACTCTATGCCTACAGAGGGTTCTATCCAAATCCAGCTTGTTACTATCAGAATTGACGAAGAAGAATTGGATAACTTTCCCAATGGATATCCCGGAGATTTTGCCCGTGTTTCTATACAAGATACTGGATGTGGTATTCCTGATCATCTAATCCAAAAGATTTTCGAACCATTTTTTACGACTCACAAAGAATCCAAACGTCTTGGACTGGGGCTTTCTATGGTTCAAAGTATTGCTCATTGCCACAATGGATGGATTCATGTTACGAGTCAGGAAAATGTCGGATCGGTGTTTCATGTATATCTTCCTCTTATAAATCAGCATAAATACAATGTAATTAATGATCCGTCTTTTAATAATGTTAGATTAGAAAATGAATAAAGTATTAATCATTCAATTGATATTCCGTGTTCGCTTTTTCCAAGGTTTCGTGGGAGCCAACATCCAGCCAGAAATTATCACCAATATCCTTAGCCAGGATTAAATGCCCGGAACATATTCTGAGATAGCAATCAATAATAGAAAATACTCCTCTTTCTTCAATTAATGGAAATATTTTAGGATCGATGACGTGAATTCCACAGAAATTAAAGGGATGTTTACAAGCCTCACCAAAATACCCTTTTCTGACACCGGTATCCAGATTCTCCCAGCCACATAATTCCTTTTGATCATTGAATACCAGGTGTTTTTTTGTGGATAAATTATTAACAGCCAGGGTGACAAGGGGTTTTTTAAGGAGATGATATTCATATAATTCATTGAGAGGGATGTTATTTAATATATCGACGTTATGGAGTAGAAAGGGCTTGACATCAAAGAAATCTCGAGCTTTGTAAAGTCCTCCTCCTGTATCGAGTATCTGTTCACTCTCATCTGAAAGTTCTATTGAGATATTAAAGTTTTTCTTACTATTAAGAAATTCTCTGATCAGATGTCCCTTGTAATGAATATTGATAATAATCTCACTGAATCCATAAGATTTTAACCGTACGATCACATGTTCTAATAAGGGTACACCCTGAACTTCGACGAGGGCTTTGGGTATTTTATCAGTCAGTGGACGTAAACGGGTACCATATCCTGCAGAAAATATCATTGCTTTCATAACCCACCTATATTTATTCGTAATTTAAATATACCATGAATCCATCATCGGTGATATGGGGATTCTTTCTGAAGTACTCCCTGGAACATCTTCGATAAATCTCCTATAATTTGAGATATAAATTATGTTGGATGATAAGATATTGAAATAATATGTAATTTTGTTTAATTTATTTGTTATATTATTATATTTTATACCCGTAATATTGATTTTGGGATGTCTGGATCGCATGATAAAATGGAACTTACTATATCATATATAGGACATTCTGGATTACAAAACTCATTTCAAGATGTGATGTTTTATGGAAAAGAAATTATCATTTTCAGTAGATAACGTATTAAATGATCCTCAAAAATCGGCTCTCCTTGAAATAAATCGACCTGTACTGATATTAGCTGGTGCTGGGAGTGGGAAAACACGGGTTATTACGCATAAAATAGCATATCTCATTAAAGAACATGGCTATGCTCCCTGGAATATTCTTGCTGTCACATTCACAAATAAAGCGGCTAAGGAGATGAGGGAGCGTGTGTATAAGCTATTACATATGTCTGAAGATGGCGTGCACCCGTATTCGAATCACTCCCTATGGATTACGACATTTCATTCTTCATGCGGCAGGATATTACGCCGTGAGATCGATAAAATAGGCTATAAGACAAATTTCACTATCTATGATACCGACGATACAAAGTCTCTTATTAAGGATGTGATTAAGGCAAATAAATTACCGAGTCCCAGTGAGAATTTATATAATATTATTTCATATATATCCCGCTGTAAAAATCAATTTGAAACGCCAGAACATGTGATTCAGTTGGGGATGGATGATGGAGATCACTTTGTCCAGCAGGTGGGGAAGATATACGAACTCTACGAAAAAAAGCTTTTTGAAAACAATGCTCTAGACTTTGATGACCTGCTCATTAAGACGATAAACCTCTTTGAAACGGATAGTGATACATTAAAACATTATCGGGACCTTTTCCAATACATTATGGTTGATGAATTCCAGGATACGAATCCCTGTCAATATAAGCTGATAAAACTATTGGCTGAAGGAAGGGATTGTATTTCTGTTGTAGGAGATGATGATCAGTCTATTTATTCGTGGAGAGGTGCGGATATATCGAATATAATTAATTTTGGGAATGACTTTAAAAATTGTTTGGTGGTAAAATTAGAGCAGAATTATCGTTCGACGAATCATATATTGAATGCAGCCCATAGCGTTGTAAGGCGTAATGAGAGAAGATTAGATAAAAAGATCTGGTCGGATAAGGGAGAGGGACTTAAATTAAAGTATTTTGATTGTGATGATGATCGTTCAGAAAGCGAATGGGTTGTGAAAGAGCTGTTAAATCTCCATGATTCAGAAGTTCCATTGAATCATATTGCAATTCTTTATAGAATGAATTATCAATCCCGTATATTAGAAGATGCTTTGAATAGAGAAGGGATTCCCTGTATTATTATTGGTGGAATCAAGTTCTATGAGAGAATGGAAATAAAGGACATGCTGGCATATCTTACTGTAATGGTAAATGAGAATGATAGTATAGCTTTAAAACGGATCATAAATATTCCCAAACGTGGAATAGGAGAGACAACCCTTGGAAAGATAGATATAATATCGGCTGAACTTGGATTATCTTTTGAGAAAGCGATTGATTATTGTGTAGAAAATAAAATGCTCAGAAATCCAGCGAAAGACAAACTGCTATTATTCTTTGACTGGTTAAGGGAAATCAAGAAAAAAAAGTCAGATATGTCTATATCTCAGTTCTTTGAGTATATCATTGATGAAATACATTATTCAGAGCACTTGAAAGAAAATTATGACAACTATGATGACCGTTTGGAGAATATCAGAGAACTTGGACGAGCGATTGTTCAATATGAATCTGAGCAAATGGAACCTACATTAGAACATTTCCTTATGGAGATTTCTTTACGCAGTGATATAGATCAGTTTCACGAAGAAGATGGAGCTGTACTTCTTATGACTGCACATAATTCCAAAGGCTTGGAGTTTGAAAACGTTTTCATTATCGGAATGAATGAAGGTGTTTTTCCCCATTACCGTTCTATAGATAATTATGAGGATATGGAAGAGGAGAGAAGGCTATTCTACGTTGGAATTACACGTGCAAAGATGCGTTGTTATCTCAGTTCATCGAACCGTCAAATGTCCTTTGGTCAGATAAAGTTTTACAAACCGTCCCGTTTTATATCAGAAATTCATCCAAGCTATATTGAAAAAGTAATCACTGATGAACATGATGATATTATGCAAACAGAACAGGAAATTTTCAATCATTATTATAAAAAACAAGGTGAGAACAGGAAAATACTTGATAAACTAGCAAATTCTTCTAATAGAATAAAAAAATCAGAGGATATACAAGTGGGAGATATACTTCTTCACAAGGAATTTGGGGAAGGTGAAGTTATTAAGATTAATGAGAAAGGGGATATGACGACCGTTCTTCTTAGCTTTCCTGATGGTAACAGACTTCTTATATTAAAATATGCACAATTATATAAGTAGAAATAGAATTATGATTGATAAACACGTGATAATTGAGACTCTAATTAAGAAAGCAAAGTCACTTGCATTGAATCATTATTTGGACATTAGAACTTATAAGAGGAATCGTGGGATTATCATTGTAAAAAAGGAAATTAACAATTATTATATCATGGAAGACGGCTATTACAAAGAAACTTTTCATATCGAAGAGAATAAGTTAAGAAAGCTGCTTCAAACCCTTATTCAAAGAGAATTCCCAAGGAGTCACAAGATCCGTGTCTATACGATGGGTGTATATATAGAAGACTCTATACCTCCAGTAAGAAAGATTCTCTGAAATATTATCCTAATTTTATTCCCTGTACTAAAACGATGACAAGAAATAGAACACCTAAAATTATTCTATAATAGCCAAAAAACTTAAATCCATAACGGGTTATTAGTGTGATAAAAGTTTTTACAGCTATGAATGCAAAGATAAATGCAATCACTCCACCAATAATAAGTAGGGTCCATTGATTTCCATTAATAGAAGGACTTCCTTTATAGAGAGAATATCCAGTTGCTGCAACCATTGTAGGTATTGCGAGGAGAAATGAAAATTCTGCTGCCTGAACACGATTATACCCTGCATAAATCCCTCCAAATATTGTAGCAGCAGCTCGGGATACTCCAGGAATCATAGAAATACACTGTATAAAACCGATTTTTATTGCATCGAGATATGAAATATCTTCCAGAGAAAAATATTTAGATTCGGAATTCTCAGACCATCGATCAAGAAGGATTAATAGTATACCGCCAATCACTAAAGTAGTACTCACAACATAAACATTAAACAAATAACCCTTAATAATCTTATAGAGTAATAAACCAATGATACCTGTTGGTATGAATGCTACGATCAATTTCAGATAAATATCAATGCTAACCAGAAATCTTTTGTAATAAACAGTTAATACCGATAAAATCGCACCAAGCTGGATAGCTATTTCAAAGGTCTTTACAAAATCCTGATGGCTTATTCCCATAAGATTTGATGCAAGGATCATATGCCCAGTCGAGGATATGGGAAGAAATTCAGTAATCCCTTCGATAATTCCTAATATGATAACTTCAATTATGCTCATAATAATATTAAACCCACACTCAAACTAATATATCAATGGTTAAAATCTTGGAATATCCAGTCAAAATAATTCCATCAAATATAATAAAAAAATTGCAATATATCAGAATATAAATAAATATTTTAGCGATTAAACATGTTAAATTATTATTCCTTATATCCTATATCACAAATCCGTATATATTCTCTCCCTTCCAAAACAACTTTTAGGAATTATAATCATATAATTTAAATTATTCTTAATGTTTAATTGAATACAATTATTATTCTCCAACAACCTACTTGACTTACAGTGTTAATTTAATTATAATTAGCCATGCATAAACACACAGAACTTATTCTGGAATGGAAATCCATTGAAGAGAAGCTAAATAATCTTTGTTTCTCCCCTCTAGGTCAACAAAAAATTGATAATCTCGATTTTATCAAATCTATAAATGATGTCTGGCATAGTCTATCAGAAACCTATGAGATGACTCAGATCATAATAGAAGAACAATTCCCTCATGTCAATATTCATAATATTAATTCAGAACTAGAAAGGGCAAGCAAAGAAAATAGTTATTTATATGCTGATGAGCTTATTATAGTATATGAAGTCTTAAAATCCTCACGGGAAATACGTCAATATATTCTTTCTTTCGAAGAACGTTGTCCTATCCTATATCAATTATCATCTCCCATTGAAACATTCAAGCACATTGAGGATAATATCTTTCGATCCATTGATCCAGATGGTAAAATTACCGACCAGGCAAGTAATAAACTAAGAGAAGTCCGATCAGAAATCCGTCGTAAGAAATCGAAGTTAGAACGTCGTCTCTATCAATATATCCACAATAAAAATTATTCAAATATAATCCAGGATTCTATTGTAACTACTAGAGAAAACAGATTTGTTATCCCAATTAAAAAAGATCAAAAAGGCAAGTTGAAAGGCATTGTCCTTGATACTTCTGGAAGTGGTGAAACATTATTTATAGAGCCTGAAGATGTTGTAGAAGAAAATAATAATTTAATTGGCCTATTGAGAGAAGAGAAGGAAGAAGAGTTAAGGATACTTAAAAGGCTGACAAAAGCAATCCGCGATAAATTAAATCAGATTTTTGAGTGTCTAAATTATATTTCTTATATAGATCTTGTTTATAGTAAAGCAAAATTAAGTATTGAATTCTCAGGAGTCCGCCCTGAATTAAATAATAACGGTATATATAAATTATTTCAAGCTACTCATCCTCTCTTAAAACAATCTCCCACTCCAATTAATATTCTACTCGGCGATGAATATAAAATGCTTATAATTACTGGTCCTAATACAGGAGGTAAGACAGTAGCTCTGAAAACTCTTGGACTACTTGTATTATTAACAACAGCAGGTATTTTAATCCCTGTTAAAGAGGGTAGTACAATTTCTATTCCTGATGAAATATTTATTGATAGTGGAGATGAACAGAGTATTGAACAAAATCTATCCACTTTCTCAGGGCATATCAAACAGATTATAGAAATTCTTAATAATGCAACAAAAAATAGCCTTGTGCTGATTGATGAATTAGGAGCTGGTACAGATCCTGAGGAAGGGAGCAGTCTGGGAATCTCTATTTTAGATAAACTTCGTGAAATCAACTGCCCATGTATTGTTACCACCCACTATACGAAGATTAAGAATTATCACTTAATGTATCCAGAAGTAGAAAACGCATCTTGTGATTTTGATTTGGATACTCTCAAACCCTTATACAAATTAATATATGGATTCAGTGGGAAAAGTAATGCCCTGGATATTGCTAAACGCCTTGGACTAAATGAATCCATCATTGAGAGGGCTAAAAATATTATTGAAGAAGATACTACACCGGAGGATCGCTTTATTGACAATATCCATGAGGAGAAGGAAAAAATTGCTCGATTATCAGAACGCTATAATCAAAAATTACAACAATTAAGCACTAAAGAATCCGAATTAAATGTACGAGAAGATATTCTCGAAAAGGAATTACGTGAACTCAAACGGTTGAAATTAATAAAGGAACATGAAATTATTGCAGACACCCGAAAAAAGGTCTTAAAGCTCTTTGACAAAGCAAAATCATCAATACATGACATGGAATCCCTCAAAGAAAGTCTAAGCAGTATTGAAACCATTGATAGCTCTATCCAAAAAGAACTAGACGAATTAGACGAGCCAATATATCAATCAGAGGAAGTTTTAGAATGGAAAATAGGGGATATTGCCTTTGTGAACACACTAAATCGCTCAGGTAAAATTCATGATATCAAAAAATCATCTGTAACAGTTCAAATTGGAGATATTAAAGTCAGTACCCATCTATCTGACCTCAAAAAGACAAATATAACTCCTCAAAATACCATATCAAACGATAAATCAAAGTTCTCATATCAGGCAAATCAAAATCTACCCCCCTATGAGCTCATTTTACTTGGCCTTAGAACAGAAGAGGCAGTAAAAGAAACGGACAAATATATCGAACAGCTATATACAACAGGAACTGAAAAAGGACGTATTATCCATGGTAAGGGGAGTGGTATTTTACGAACATTCATTGAAGAGCATCTGAGAAAGAATCCACTGGTCAAATCCTTTAATCTCGCAAACCCTGATGAGGGTGGATATGGTGTAACAGAGGTCTTCATAATATAATTACTAGTCTAAAGATTTTATATCAATTAATACGATAATCCACAAAAGTATTTGATTTCATAAAATACAAAGGAGGACAACAATGCAAAACAATCATCCAACTCACGATGTCATAATCGTAGGTGGAGGTCCAGCTGGTTTATCTTGTGGATTGGCTGCCATGAAGGCAAATTTAAATTATCTTATTCTTGAAAAAGGCTGTATCACCGATTCCATCTATCGATTCCCAATATCTATGGTATTCTTCACCACTCGGGAACTGATTGAAATCGGAAACTATCCCTTAAATATTGTTAATATCAAGCCTACAAGAGAAGAAGCCCTCAGATACTATGCAAAATTCGTCATCGATAATAAAATCAATATCAATACTTATGAACCAGTAACGCATATCCAGAAAATGAATGATATTTTTCAAATTCAAACGAAAAATCCAATGGGGGAAAATCAATATTATCAGTCTAAAAAAATCATTATAGCGACTGGGGTATTTGATAACCCACGTATGCTTGATATCCTGGGTGAAGACCTCGCAAAAGTCTCTCATTATTTTGTAGAAAACCATCCTTATGTAAGAAAAAATGTTCTGATCATAGGCGGGAGAAATTCAGCCGCGGAAGCTGCTTTAGAATTGTATAGAGCTGGTTCACACATCACCATCGTCCATAGGGGAGAGAAATTCAGTCACCTAAAATACTGGGTAGAACCAGATCTCCTGAATAGAATTAGTGAAGGAAGTATTAAAGCCTTTATGAATGCTCAGGTAAAGGAAATTAGAAATCATGAAGTAATTATTGAAACATCAGACGGGACATCACATACCGTAACAAATGATTTTGTCCTGGCATTAACAGGTTACCAGCCTAATAGCAGTCTCCTAAGATCACTGGGTGTTCAAATAGATCGTGATACCCAGAAACCCCAGCATAATCCGGATAGTTTTGAAACAAACATTGAAGGGGTATTTATAGCAGGAGTAATCACCGCAGGGAATGATTCATCCCTTGTATTTATAGAAAACGGAAGATTTCATGGAGAAAAAATAATCCCCCACATAAAAAACCAGTTGAAATAAAAAAAGAGACAACCGTTTGCTCTAAAATTTTTAAGGAAAGGCTGTCTCTTTATAAGGAACGCTACATAAAGTTATTCGACGTTTTCAAAAAAAGGATTAGTCTTTTATTTTAAAAAGTGTAATATTCATATTTGTTACATTCCGAATTCATCTTATCAAATGTCTAGATCCTGATTAATAGTCAGTTATTTTTCTGTGAGATAAAATATTTATTTAAAAAAAACCTTATTTTCCCTTTAATTTTGGCATATTTCCGACGTAAATTAATTTTAATTGAACGCTTTTGTATACTTTTATAGACTTTCCGTCATCTTTTCGATAAGAATAGACAAAAGTTGCTTTTCTACTATCATATCCCTTTTGACGGTATTCATCACTCTTTGTTTGGTTATATTTTTCATAAACATAAGCAGCTTGAATCCATTTATGATTCTTTTGTCTGAAATAATGTTTCTTCCCAAGATAGAGTAGATACCCATTACTATAAATCTCATGTCCCTCTTTTGCTGTGATATTAAAACTCATACTGGTAATAGACCATTTTTTATCAGCACTCATGTATCCACCCCGAAAAAATCGAGATATTTTAACACTAACACCAGGTAGTTCAATTATTCCTTCATAATAAGCCATTCCAGATGCATGAGATGAATGTTTCTGAGTTAAAATTGCTGTTATAAGCAGTAATGTTATGATCATTATTTTTTTCATAAGTCACTCCAATGTTTTATTTATGATAATTATAACACAATCTACTATGAAATTCAATGAATCAAATAATTTTATAGATATAAAAACAAATACCATTAATTAATAATAAACTGGTGTTAATCATTTAGCATTTCTATAATTGTATTTTATTGCATAGAAATCCGTATATGCAAGTGAACTTATATCATACCGCTATGAATTTATACTCTTTGAATTCTCTTTATCAGTCAACGAATTTTTTCTACCCCTTATTATATTTAATATTTTTTATACATGATATATATTATTTATTTAAGAATACCCGATAAATGTATCGAAGTTATTTTCAAAGTAACTTGAATTATTGTTAGAGAATTTATTAGGTTATGATAAAATCGCGATGGGTACATTCCTTTATTCATTATTGGTACAAGGATTTAAAGAAATTCTTTCAGGAAAATGGAAAGGCATTCTGGCAGGAGATGATCAACACCCAGGAAATGGTCATTATTTTAGCAAAAATGGCGGTATTTAAACCTATTACAGCCAATGAAAAGAAGGCTGTCATACAACAGTTTAAGGATCTTGGGAAAATGGGTATCGTGTTTTCAATTTTCCTTATGCCAGGAGGTTCCGTACTCCTTCCATTATTAGCAAGGTTCCTCCCTTGGAACTTCCTCCCTTCTTCCTTTAAAAGGACTGTGAAAAAAGAAGTTAAGGTTACTGATGACTTCTTTGTCTTAACGGATATGGATAAAATAAAGGAATTAGAACAAGAACTCCAGTTAGAGCTTGGTGCCAGAAAAGTATATTATCTCATCGATGATTTTATGAAAGCAGTGAAGGAAAGAAAAACCCTTGGAAATGAAAAAGCCCTCAGAGAGCACTATATTGAACCCAATCATCATCACTTTCTTCTTCTGATAAAGCATTTCCATATGGAGTTATCTACGCTTAAAAATGCCATCCGTCGTTTCAACTGGGATAAGTCGGATCAGGTTTTAAAAGAAATTGAAAAATCTCTTTTTCGTAAAAGTCTTGAAAATAAAACCATCGAAGTTGTTGATTCATTTGAAAAACTCTTAAATCACCCTATCCCGTTTAAAATTATATTAATGATTTCTTTCTCTATATTTGAAAAAACTTTTTTGTATGATGACAACAAGTTTTTATTTTACTTTAGTTTAGAGGAATTATTATACCGCCAGGATCATCCCAAAAAGACTTTCCGACTGATATTAACAAAACAAATTGCCCTATTATTAAGACCAGCACTCATTATCAGAAATTCATATGAAAATATCATTCCGGGTAATATATTAAACGTTATTTATAAGCTCCCATTCAGAGAGAGATTTTATCATATCGGTGTCAGTCTCATCATTGCTGAAAAACTTTGTAGTGATTTAAAAGAATATGAATTAATGGATATCGATAAAAACGAGTTTAATAAGTTGAAAAAATATTATCGGGAGGACATTCCCCAGATATTAGGTAAAAAAGATTCTGATCCAATAAACAATATGGATAAATACGTCAGTTTTCTCCTGTGTAAGAAACTAATTAAACAATATACTTACTTTGAAATATTGCACCTATCAACTGATTTCTATTTTAAGCAACTTAATGATCTTTAGGGGAGTCCTTCTCCTCTTTCACTTTATAAAAAATCTTCCTAAGAGAGACCTGGAGCATATCAGCGGTTTTTTTCTTATCTCCATTATTGAGCTCAAGGACTTTTTTAATAACAATATTTTCTATATCCTGCATTGGTATTCCGATGGGAATCTGTAAATAATGCTTTTCCTGGCGAAATGTGTTATCCCCAAAAATATCACCAAGATCAATTGTGTCATTATTGGATAATACCACAGCACGTTCCATAAGATTCTTAAGTTCCCTGACATTCCCTTTAAAAGGATAGGTCATCAGATAGCTCAATGCCTCATTTGTAATCGGCTTTTCTGGCTTGAAATTCTTAACGCTCAATTCCTTAATAAAGTGTTTAGCCAAGATAGGAATATCTTCAATACGTTCTCTGAGTGTTGGGAGATAGATATTAACTACATTTAATCGATAATAAAGGTCTTCCCGAAAAGATTTGTCTTTAATTTTTTCTGGTAAATCTCTATGAGTCGCAGAAATTATCCTTACATTAGTTTTAATGACTTTCTGTCCTCCAACACGAGTAAATTCACCAAGTTCAATAGCTCTCAATAACTTCGCCTGGAGGGGTAATTCAAGATCACCAATTTCATCTAAAAATAACGTCCCCAGATTGGATAACTCAAAGAGCCCCTTCTTCATTTGGATTGCCCCGGTGAAAGACCCTTTTTCATGACCAAATAATTCACTCTCCAATAAATTACTGGGAATAGCTGCACAATTAATTTTAAAAAATGGGGCATCCTTCCTGCTACTCTCTTTTTGGATGAGTTCTGCGATTAATTCTTTTCCAGTACCACTTTCCCCTAAAATTAAACAAAATGCTTCTGTTCTTGCAATCTGTAAAGCCCTTTGGACTGCATCCAGAAACGGTTTACTATTGCCGATGATATTAGGATAGGATTCATAGAAGGATAATTTTTCTTTTAAATGACGATTTTCATCATTCATCTTTTTTTGATCAACAATTTTATTTACAAGACTATATACAAGATCAATATCAATGGGTTTGGTGAGGAAATGAAATGCCCCTTTTTTTATAGCGGTAATTATATTATTCACATCATTTAAAGCAGACATCATAATAACTGGGAGATTAGGCTGGAAGACCATTGCTTCTGAAAGGAGCTGCAGACCATCTTTTCTGGGCATCATAACATCGACAAGCACCAGATCATACTGTTTTTCCTGGAGTTTCTGAAGTCCGGCAACCCCATCTTCTGCGGTGTCTACATTAAAACCTTCTGGCTCCAATAAATCCACAAGAAGACCACGAATATTCTTTTCATCATCGATAACCAGAATATCAAAATTAATGTTCATACTAACCTGTAACGACTTATGTTTAATTAAATATAATGTAAAATATCTGATTATAAAAGGTTTTTTTAAAATTAGAACAGGAATGAACCCCTTATGACAATTGTCTGCTGATGGAGTAATCAGTTTATACAATAATGCTAAATATATTATGACATATTATCCGACAATTTGATATAAAGTATTTTATCGTATAGAAGATTTCTTATAAATTAGAGTGAAACACAAGTTATGCGTATTATAGTTTCAGCTATCTTAATTATTTCATGCATATCCTGCACTACTCGATATGTGGACTATGCTTATAGTCATGATGTCTGGGGCATTGTAGTCAATAAGAAAGGGGAACCCATTCGAGGTGTTGTTGTTGAGAGGGTGGAAAATGGTGTGGATATGAACCAATCCTTGTATGGTGTGGCTAGTATTTATAAAAGAACTACCGATAAGATGGGACGATTTCGATTCTATTATTCCGGTCTTGGAGGAAAACCGGATACTAACTTCACTTGGCATCTTCTCTTCACCCACAGGAAGTATAAGAAAAGGATTATCACTCTGACAATTCCTTGGAGAATTTATAAGAAGAATACCAAATCTTATGGCTATGTAAAAGAAAGTTTAAGAATTATCCTGATAAAGAAATTATCGTGATTGATTAAGACATTGAAAAATAAATTAAATAAAATGATTTGAATAAGAATATGATAAACACAGGTTTAAAGATTATGATTTTGTTAAAATATCATCGAATGAAGCCAAAGTCTATTGACTTCTCATATTATTTTAATAATTTTAAAACTTGGGAGCAATATTAAGTGTTATAATTTTGGTAAGTGAAATTAGCTTATAATTTCTGGTTGTTATAAATAGGTAAATATAATGAGTGATGAAAATAAATCTCTCCTGGGCAATCTGGAAACTGTAGAAATCAGTGTCAAGCACTTAGAGTCTGGATTCCTTTTAAAGCACAACACTTATGATGAGAAGGGTAATTTTGTCCATGCAGCCTACATTCCCTTCACCGAAGATGAAATTCATGCCCTAAATGCTTCAGGAATTGAAAAAATATTTTATAAAAAACCCACCGGACAAAAAGAATCCTATCCTATAAAGACTCTCCACCAATATCTTGATGATCAAGTTTATGAAGGACCAAGATCCATCACCTCTCAAACTCAGAAAGAAGCCGTTGATGTTATGGAAAAAATCCTAAAAATGGTTAGCGAAGAAACGGAAAGCAATGGTCATTTTTTTGACAGAGCAAAAGAGGTTGTTGATAAGATATTAAAAGAATTGGATGAAAGCAATGAAGATATCATAAATCTCCTGGATATTCAGGCCTATGACGATTATACATATACCCATTCTCTGAATGTGGGTGTTATATCCATGGTATTTGCAAAAAAACTTAATTATGATAATGAGAAAGTAAAGGAAATAGGACTAGGAGGATTCCTTCATGACATTGGAAAAGTAAAAGTACCCAATGAATTAATCAATAAGCCCTCAGAGCTTTCCAAAGAGGAATTCGAAACCGTAAAACACCATTCTAAAATTGGATATGATATCATTAAAAATAATAAATCCCTGAGTGAGATTGTAAAAAAAATAGTCCTCCTCCATCATGAGAAATATGACGGCACAGGATACCCCTTAAAATTAAAGGGGGATGATATTGAAGATATTATAACGATAGTTTCCATAGCAGATTTCTATGATGCCCTGACCACTCGTCGTTCCTATAAAAAAGCTTTTACAATCAGAGAAACCATAAATCTCATTCTGAAGAAAGCTGGAATATTTTTTAAATCAGATCTGGTACACCACTTTGTCAATCAATTAAACAAATTATACAAGGAAAGCAGTTATTTTAAAATTGATGATTATGTTCTTCTAAACACAAAAGAGATAGCTAAGATAACAGATAAAGATCACGATTTCACCTCACGTCCAAAAATAGAAATCATCAAAAATGAGTATGGAAGACCTCTTTCAAAACCTATAAGAATAGATCTCAATTTGGATGGTACAAGATATATAACGGAAGTTCTCGGAGATTCTTTACCTGTGGAAGAGATCCCCATAAAATAAAATATTTTAAAATATACTAAATCCCTTTTAAAATTAAAGTCATAAAATCAACACTGTCATGGTGAGGCTCTCGCACCATGTTTCAAAGGATTTCATATGTCAAAAATTATCAGTTGTATTAGTTAGAAGTTAATCTTGCAATGTTTATTAAAAAGTAGGGTATAATTCTCCTGATAAAATAAAAAATGCTTGTAACGTTTGCTCCGAACTTGTGTATAGTAATATAACAAATGATTTGGAGTATTACGATGAAAAGAAATTACAGAACGATGAATCTTTTAGAGTT
>DKAT01000060.1 GCA_002450905.1 Spirochaetia bacterium UBA6919 | reverse complement strand
CCCCCTTGGATTAGCTACTATAGCAGGTCTCAGCGGTGATCATGAAGTTGAAATCATTGATGAGAACGTAGAAAAATTAAAATTAAGTTATGCAAAGAAGTTTGACATTGTTGGATTAACTGGTTATATGATTCAAGCTGAACGAGAGTTTGAGATCTGTGATCAACTCAGGGAAATGGGATGTTTCGTGGTGATTGGTGGTCCTAACGCTTATTTAATAGAAGAGGAAGCCAGAAATCATTGTGATGTATTAATTAAAGGTGAAGCCGAGTATACTTGGCCACAGTTTTTAAAAGATTATGAAAACGGAAATTGGAAATCATTTTATAATGAAGATGAGAAAATCGATTTAAGAGATTCTCCAATACCTCGATTTGACTTGTTAAAATCAAATAAATATATAGCTGGGGTTATCCAGACAACTCGCGGATGTCCCTTTACCTGTGATTTCTGTGATATCATTGTAATGTATGGTAGGAAAGTTCGTGAAAAGCCAGTTGAACAAATAATTCAGGAAGTTGATCTCATTCAAAAAACGGGTAAGACAAGTATATTTTTTGCGGATGATAATTTTATCGGTAATAAACGTTTTGCCAAGCAGTTATTAACGACTTTAAAAGAATATAATAATTCTCATGGTAATAAGTTACAGTTTTATACTCAGGTAACTGTTAATTTAGCCCTTGATGATGAATTACTCCAACTTATGTACGAATGTCGGTTTCAAAAAGTATTTATTGGAATAGAATCTCCCCGAAAAGCCAGCTTGATCGAGGCAAGTAAAGGTCAAAATGCTCGTTCTAATTTATTGGAAGATATTCGCAAGATCCAATCGTATAATATTCTTATTATGGCAGGAATGATTGTGGGATTTGATAATGATGATCCCGAGATTTTTAAAGAACAAATTGATTTTCTTCAGGAAGCTGGGATCCCCTATGCCATGGTTGGGACACTCCAGGCTGTCCCCCATACACCGCTCTATAAAAGACTTCTTGTGGAGAATCGTTTATTACACGATGGGAAGGGTAATAATTTTTCTTCAACAAATTTTATACCAAAACTCATGACGATTGAACAATTAATGGACGGTTATGCTTGGCTCTCCAAACAGCTTTACACTGTTGAGAAGTTTACAAAACGAATGCTACAAAATATTTCCTCTTTTAAACTAAAAGGAATTCCTGTGAAAGCCGAAATTAAATGGAAGGATTTATATATTTTTATAAAAACAATTAATTTTAGTTTCTTTCGCTGGAACCATTTGAATTCTCTAATTCGAGTGAGCTATGCAGTACTTAGGAAAGCACCAAATCATTTTTCTCAGGTAATAGGTATGTATCTTGGTTATATCCATATGTCAAGGTATATTAAAAAACACATTCCCAAAAAAGAAGATATTGCTAAAATTGTTGAGAAGATGAATGAGCTTAAGGATCAAATCACTCATCTTGAATTACCTGTAATTCAGATGCCACAAAAGAAATTACAGGATGATCAAATAATAGGATAAATCTCATTGTTATTCTCATAGAGGATGAGGGATAAGATATGACGTCCTTTCTCCTGTTACTGGAAAGAAGGCCACTTAAATATCTTTTATTTTTTGTGTCCCTTTATGGCTCAGGGATTTTATCATATATTATTTTTTTTTCTGATCAAAACAATTCTATATTACTCATTATATTGTGGTACCTTTGCCCGATTATTTTATTCCTATCTTTAAATATTCTAAAGACAAAATCTCATAGCTTGTTTATGATTTTTTGTATTTTAGGATTATTATCAGGATTAGAATCTATTTTCCCAATACTCACTTCCCTAGATTTATTTTCAAATATCCAATTAGGAACAGGAAAATTTACAGAATGGATCTGGAATACAATTTCCCGTGTAGGATTAACATATATATTGATAGTTTTTCCTTATATTATATACCATCTTTTTCAAAAGAAATCTCGAATATTATTTATCAGAGATAATTTCAGAATCTCAAATTTGTGCGAATCTTTATTACATTCAAAAAAATTATTTAGAGAATCTTCATTTCTTACAGGAAAAGGGCATTTTGTATTATTGTTGTCTATACTCTATGGGTATTTTTATTTTATTATAGTAAAAGATTTTGTCGTATTAATCCTGGCATCTGGCTCGTTAGTTGTAATCATAACGATGTTTATTTTGAATATTATCCAATATGTTGTTAACTCCAGACGTTTAGACAGGAATAAAGACTTATCCCTACTCCAGATTAATTTTAACCAGATTGAAGTTCTTAAAGATTTACCCATCCACTTAAATATAAGTAACTTATTTTTAATACCTTTGCTTAAACTTAAGTTTGAAATATCCATAAGTTTAACTAATAATCACAGTCAAGGTTCACAACGTATAATACTGATTGAAATTGTTTCTACAAATAGAATACAATATAATGAATCTTTAAGATTTCAGAAGAGAGGTGAATATAGCATAAATGATATTAGTATTTCAAGTATGGATCGATTTGGTTTTACAAGGATTCTCTGGAAACTTAGATCAAATAAAGAAATATTGATCACTCCTGCATTGATAACTAGAAATTATTCTTTTCTGAAACCAGATTCAACTCTTGATGAAAGCTTTGATCCTGCATATCATTATCTTGATGGGGATTATTATGAACACCGTCTGTATGAGTACGGAGATGATGTGCGAAGAGTTAACTGGAAATTGTCTGGAAAAATGAATGAAATCTATATTAAGATACCTGAACCCAGAGAGCAAGCCTTTCAAAATATTTATATTTTTTGTTCCCCCTATCTCCCAGAGAATTTATATTCAATTCAAACCAAAATTGATGAGCAACTTGAAGATTTCTTAAGCCAATTGGTGTCATATATTAATTATCTAATTAAATACGGTTACAGAGTGTTTTTTAGTACTAAATTAACCGAAAATCGTTTAAGAATTGTTAATAATTTTAATACAATATTATCAGATATTTCCCGTATTGAGTGGTGCAGGGAAAATTCTATGGTTGATCATCTTAAATCCTATATACAATATTTAAAAGATGATAATGTGAAGATAGATTCTCTAAGTATATTTACACCATCGGTTCATGAAAGTCTTTTTAGTGATATCTTTCAGCTTATAAGTAAAGAAAAAATATCTTGTACAATCATTTCTAGGAAATACATATTTAAGGATATTATGGAACAGAAGAAAGGATCAAAAGAAAAATACAATTGGTTTTCAAACTCATCACCAAATAATAGATTACAAGGTATTAGACTGGGAGAACTCCTGTTAAAGTTGATAAAATACAATCATGCAATAAATTTTAAGTACAGCAAAGCATCTCAACTGGAAGATGCTAATGTTATTAAGTTCAACCAAAATATAATAAATAATAGATGTTGTGATATTCTAAAAATCAAATATGTATAAAAATGATAAAAAAACTGCTCTATCTGCATAATTATATATTAAAATTAAAAACACCTGTTCTACTATTTATCATAGAAACAATTCTTTTTGTATATTTGTTCTGGTGGGTGTATGACAAGCTTGTTATAAGATTTTCTTTTATAATCCTGGCTACCCTATTTATATTGGGTTCTTATTTAGGTTTCATACTAGCTTATTCTCGTTTGAGAATATATATATTATTATTTATTAATGGTTTAATATTTTTTTGTGTCTATTTGACAACAATATCTACTTCTGGATTTATATCTGATTATTTTGAGAATGATTTTATTTTGTATAATTTTGAAAGTTATTATTTCTTTATCATATTTTTCTTTTCAAGCGGATTTGTAATTAATATATTGATGTTTAGATGGAAACGATTTTTGTATATTGAACTAGTTCTATTTTCAGGAGTTATGATATTTCTATTTAACGAACATAGGGACTATAAATTAAGCCGTCTAAATATCTTTGATCGTTATATGATACAAGGAATAAGTGATCTTAATATCTTTATACTCATAATTACAGTATTTTTTTTATTATTATATATTTACTTTTTCTTTGCTGAAGAGATTTCTCAACATTACAATCTTACTTTAACCCGTATAAATGGAAAATCTGCTAAATTAAAATTGATCTTTATCCTTGTATCTCTATTATTTTTAGTATATCAATTGCAGAAAAGTCTTATCCATGAAGAAGAACCAAAACTTTCTGGAGGAATTCCCTTATTTAACACATTAACCAAGCTATATCCCCATGTTGATATCTCTGATAAAAGGCTTTTGATCGCTAAAATTAATCACCAACAAAGTTCTAATAAGAGGATTTATATTTCAAAAGATATTTTATCTCATTTCAATCAGGATTTAATGGTATTTACTAAACGATATACTGTGATAGATAGAGAATATAAACTAAACCATGAAAATATTTATAGTGGATCAGAATATTATCAATTTAAACCCATTAAACATAGTATGGCACAATATATTCTCTTATTATCTAACTTATTTTCTATGAATGGACAAAGCTTGATTAAGGATGTATATAATACTTTTCGTATGACTAAATCAAAATTTGTCACAAATGAGAATCGAGTATTAATAGAACAGGAATATTATATCACAAACCCTTATTTTAAAAATGTCCAACTGGGTATCAACTATCCAATACTTAGAAAAAATATAGTGAATAAGAATCCTGAGAAATTTGTGAGTACTTTTCGTGTTGAATCCAAAGAATTCGTAGGTGATTACTCAAAACTAAATAAAATAGAAAATTATGATAATCTATATCCTGATGAGTTTAAATACTATACTAATACAACGACAAATCTTCGCTATCTGGAATTAGCTAAACAGATAACTCAGAATGCAAAACTCCCTGTAGATAAGGTGCTTGCAATTATTAATTATTTTAAGAACAACTACAAATTATCAACAAGACCAGGAGGTAATGACAGGAAAGATCTTCTAACGTACTTTATATTTGATAATAAGAAGGGATATAGTACATACTTTGCGTATTCAATAGTCTTATTGCTAAGATCAATTAAAATTCCATCCCGGGTTGTTACTGGAATTATGATAGAAGCCAATAATAATCAGATTGATAATTTCTATTCTATACGTCAAAAAGATCTACATGCATGGGTGGAAGTTTATTTTAATGAATATGGCTGGATTGTATTCGATGCCACTCCGGTTTCACAGGATGCATCTTATTATATAATGTATCAGAACAATGATTCAAGTTATCTAATGTCTCTATTAAAAGATCTAGAGAAAAAAACAGATGATAAATATATAACAGGGAATAAAACATCTCCTACGGATCCAATGAATAATATCTCAATGCCTAGCACAATTTCTTCAAATGTTTACCTATACATATATATCGCTATAAGTTTTGTTATAATTATCCTGTTGATTATACTTTTATTAAAAAAATATTATATTAATCTTTGCCAGAAAGAAAAAAATATAAAAAATAAAGTATTTCTTTACTATCAGTATGCCATAAGTAGACTATCCGATCTATATTATGTCAGAAATAAACAGGAAACAGCTTATGAATATTCTAAAAGACTATATAATAATTATAAAATTGATATTCGAACACTGACATCTATGTATATTAGGGTAAAATTTAATAATAATATTCCAGATAGTTATTTCAAACAAATAGAACAAGAATATATTAACTGGATATATAGTCTAGAAAATAGTATTCCGAAATGGAAAAGATTTATATCTATGTTTAATATTAGCTTCTTTATTAGTTATTCAGCACTGAACTTTAAAAAGGATTTTTAATATGTTGCTTATAGGGAAAGAATTTGTTTTGGAACGATTAACCAAACTAAGAACTGAAATGAAAAAAAATAACTATGATATTCTTATAATCCAATCCACTGATAATTATTTAAATGAATATATATCAATAGAAGAGAATGGGAGAGCTTATTTAAGTAATTTCACCGGATCAACTGGGGATATGATCCTTACTCACAAGGAAGCTTATTTGGTGGTGGATGGTAGATATCATACTCAGGCAGAAATTGAGGTCCCAAATAAATTAATCCATGTTGTTAAATTATCATTTGGAGAATCACCCAGGCATGTCATGCTCAAAATACTTTTTGAAGAAGCAAATAAAGTTCAACATCCTGCCAAAATCGGTTTTGACAGTAAGAAAATGCCCTATGATTTCTATTTAATGTTAAAGGAAAAAATAACAAATATTAATGGATTACTTATTGACATGGGAAGTTTACTCGAAAATTGTTTAAATCTATTAGTAAATAAAGATCAGAGTATCAATATTGATTTTATTGATGCTTCTATAACAGGAAAATCCTCTTTTGATAAGCTAATCGATGTTCAGAACTACCTAAAAAAACATAATATTGACTATTTTCTTATTACATCACTCGATGAAATAGCTTATCTTTATAATATAAGAAGCTATTCAATTCCTTTTAATTCAACGATAAAATCTCTTTCTCTCATAGGACAATTTTCGAACTACTTATTTATAAAATATGAAAATATAATTAATTATTTAAGAACACAGCTTGGAGATCTTGTTCAAATCGAACACGAAGATAATTTCGTTAAAGTATTTTCTAGTCTCATTTCTAAAGACAATGATCATAAAATCCGTGTTGGATTTGATAAATTAAGGACACCTACATATCGAGTATTTGATTTAGACAAAATAATAAGGAACGGAGATCAATATGTTGAGTTTGAAAGTCCAATAACAGCATTAAAAATGATTAAAACGTTATCTGAAATGACTTATATAATAAGTTGTTTCAAAAAAGCTGATCAGGTCATTAATGAAGCAATCAATTGGTTAAATACTGAAATAAATTCTTATAAAACACTTACTGAAAAAGATTTTTATAATAAAGTAAAAGAATTATTTTATTCCAAAGGGGCAAAGGCACTAAGTTTCGATGTAATTACCGCAAGTAATGAAAATTCAGCTATTATTCACTATACAAATCCTGATCCAGAAAAAATATTGTATCCTGGTGAACTTATGTTGCTGGATACTGGAGCATATTTTGAAGGTGGATATGCGACGGATCTTACCAGAACATTTCTTATCGGTGGTGATTCTGTAAAAGCAACTTCAAAGCAGAAAGAAATATATACAATGGTTTTAAAATCTGCTATCCATGGTATGAAAGCTATTTTCCCAATAGGTACTACTGCTTCGAATCTAGATACCATTACTCGATCAGTATTGTGGGAATATGGATATACCTATAACCATGGAACAGGTCATGGAGTAGGTATATGTGTTCATGAATCCCCGCCTCGATTGAATGGTAAAAGTAATGACGTCTTAAAGGAGAATATGATCTTTTCAATAGAACCAGGGATATATATCGAAGGCTATGGTGGTGTTCGAATTGAAAATCTTGTGACTATCAAAAAAATTCCTGATAAAGATGGATGGTTACAGGTTATACCCCTTACATACGCCCCTTTGGATGAGAATCTCATAGAATATAGTTTGCTTAATAAAATTGAAATTACATGGTTAAAAAATTATCAAACAAAATCACATGATATTTTATCACAATGATTTAAAAAATCAATAATTTATCATAACCTGGAGATATTATGAATCAGTTTCGACATACAAAAATTGTTGCAACCTTAGGACCTGCAAGTGATTCCCCTGAAATGATAGGGCAACTCATTGATGCTGGTGTCAATTTCTTCCGCCTGAACTTTTCTCATGGGTCAAAAGATAAGCATCTAACAAATATTCAAAATATTAGAGAAATTGCTAAGCAGAAAGGTATTCTCACAGGGATACTAGCTGATCTCCAGGGCCCTAAAATAAGAGTAGGAGAGATAATTGAGGGAGGTATACATCTAAAAAAGGGGGATAAACTAGTCATTACCACCCGTGAAATTATTGGAAACCAGCAAGAAGTAAGTACAACTTATAAAAATCTTCCAATGGATGTGAAAATTGGTGACCGATTTCTTCTAGATGATGGTTTATTAACATTTGAGGTAAGATCTGTTGATAAATCAAAGGGTGATATTACTTGTGAAGTGATATATGGTGGTAAACTTAAGTCAAAAAAGGGAATTAATCTTCCTGAAGTAAACATTTCTGCACCATCTCTGACTGAACAGGATATTGAAAATGCAATATTTGCTATTGAAAATGATGTTGACTATTTTGCCTTATCCTTTGTAAGAACTGAAAAGGATTTACAACCACTAAAAGATCTTATAATGAAGTATAGTAAAGATATTCCGGTTATTGCCAAGATAGAAAGACAGGAAGCACTTATAAATATAGATAAAATAATCGAAATAGCCGATGGTATTATGGTTGCCAGAGGGGATTTAGGAGTAGAAGTTCCAGCTGAAAGGGTCCCTCTTATACAAAAATCCATAATTAGAAAGTGCAATAAGAAGGCTAAGCCAGTGATTACAGCTACACAAATGCTTGAATCAATGATATACAACCCAAGACCTACTCGTGCTGAAGTGTCTGATGTGGCTAACGCTATTTTAGATGGTACCGATGCAGTTATGTTATCGGGTGAAACAGCTGTTGGTAATTATCCAATTGATTCCGTACGTAAAATGGTTGATATAGCTCTAGAACTCGAAACCAATGCTCCTGTCTTGTTTAATCGACGTCATGGTATGGACCAGATTCCAGAAAATGATATTGAAGAGTCCATTACATCTTCAGTTTGTAATATTTCAAAGACACTCCATACAAAAGCTATTCTGGCATGGACAAAAAATGGGGGTGCAATCCGACTTCTCAGTAAGTATCATCCTATATCAAAAATAATAGCACTTTGTACTTCTCAAGTTATAGCAAGACGTCTGCAGCTTATCTGGGGTACCTTACCATATACCGTCCCAGAAACAATTACTGATGAAAATGACTGGATTAAAATTGCCTCTACACTAATTTCAGATGGGCATATTAAAATTGAAGATTTGGTACTTATTGCAGAAACTGAAAATCCAATCCATAAGGATAAGATTAATGCTCTTCAGGTAATGGATTTTTCCAAGTGTAGTTTGTAATTAATTGATTATAAATTATTTTATACACCATTTATATACCTAATCGTTTTTTCAATCCTAAATTAACTGAATAAATATTTATATCATTATAATAAATATATTAGGTCAAAACATTTATCAAATATTAACAGAATAACTAAAGATATATATAGCCTTCTATTTATTCTAAACTGAATCGGAATCAAAATTTTTAGTTCCGATATTGTTTCTTATAATTACTTAGACTACATAACATTAATTATTTAAATTGATTTTCATATGGATAAAATATAAAAAATAATTGAGTGATTTTTCAGCATTAAGATTTATTTTATTATAGTTTTTTAACATATAAATTTATAGGTCAATTTGAATATTTTTAAGATTGTATTATATTATGTTTATCTTATTTGAACGAAATTATTAAATGAATAAATATATACGTGGATTAATTTTATTTGTAGTTATTTCATTAGTAGCTTTATTTTTCCTTTTCAGAAATGACTTTTCAGGGGACACCTTATCTATATTAAATGTTCATGAATTAAAAGGAACTTATTTTCTAGTCGCGTTATCCTTACTTGTAATTTTTGTAATATGTGAAGGAATACGACTTCAAATCCTGGCATTAGGCGTGGAAGATAAAACATCGTTAAAGACCGGGGTTATAGCCTCTCTGACTAATGAATTTTTATCTGCTATTACACCATTTCAATCAGGAGGACAACCCTTTGAGGTATTTGTTCTACATAGAGATGGAATCAGTCTTGGAAAAGTAGTTGTTATATCCTATTTTAAAACGGCCACTTCCCTCATTGTACTAACTAGCTGTGCTATTATAGGATTTATACTATATCCAGAACTCTTAGGACTGTCATTTTTAAAATATTTTTATGTTTATGGTATCCTGTTTGTAAGTTACTTTATTACACTAACTATTTTATCTGTATTCAAGCCTTTATTTGCAAAGAAATTAGCTTTTAACGGGATGAAGATATTACGTAAAATTCATATCATTAAACGAGATACTTTCCACAGTAAGATGAAATATGTCTTGAGGGAAGTTAATCTATTTAATTATCATATAAAAAAATACTACTTCCATAAGAAATTAAATTTGAGCTTATCAGTCCTGATGACATTTGCAACATGGGTAGTTAAGTTCAGTATGGCTTATTTTATTTTATTGGGACTTGGGATTGATAGTTCTTATCTTAAAGTTGTATTTTATCAATATGTTATCCAATTTGTGAACTATGCAATGCCAACTCCAGGATCTAGTGGTACAAGTGAATTTACTGCGTATACAATATTTAAATATCTAAGTATGATATTTCATCAGAATGAGATCAGTTTAAAATTATTTGTGATGCTCTGGAGGGTATTTTCTTATCATATTATTATATTAGTTTCAGGGTTAGTGAGCTTTAGTATTATCAAAGACTGGCTTAAGAGTAAACAACAGGAAAAACAGATTAAGTAGTTACGATAGGATTTTCCAGTACATATTTTCGTAGAGTTGTACAATTTTATCCTGATTAAAATGGTCTATGGCACGTTTACGGCTATTGATACTTAGATTGGTCTTTATTTCCAGGTTTTGTAATATTTCTAATCCTTTTTCAGCCATGCTTTCAATATCATCAGGATTAAAACAATAACCTGTTTCACCATGTATCAAGACTTCAGGAATCCCTCCAACATTGGATGTAATCGCTGGCACACCACAACTCATCGCTTCTAGTAAGGAAAGCCCAAAACTTTCGTTATAACTTGGGAATAAAAAGAGATCTGCACAAGGTAATATATATTCTACCTGCTCTACACGACCTATGAAGTTTATTTTGTTTAAAATATTTAATTCCTGGGCTAATAATCTTGCCTTAGGAATCTCAGGTCCATCTCCTATTAAGACTAAACAGGCTTTAATATTTTTTTGTATCCGGTTAAAAGTTTTAATAACTGCTTCTATATTTTTTACAGGACGAAAATTAGATATGTGGGTAATCATCTTCTCGTCATCTTTTACAAATAAGCATTTTGGTTTCTTCTTTTCAGGGCTGAATTTGATTGGATCAACAAAATTTGGTATCACCTCAATTTCTTTTTGAATAGAGAACTCTTTTTTAGTAATCTCCTTAAGGTATTGTGATACTGCTGTAACTTGATCGCTCTCTTCGATTCCAAATTGGACTAAGCGATAATACGATTTTTCCTGCCCAACAAGAGTTATATCCGTACCATGAAGGGTAGTGACTATTTTAAAGGATTGATTCTTGAGCATCTGTCTGGACAAATAGGCACAGATGGAATGTGGGATTGCATAGTGGACGTGCAGAATATCTAAATGATTTGCCTCACATACTTCTATGATCTTGGAAGTCAGGGCAAGGGAATAAAATGGGTATTTAAACAGGGGATAGGACTGGATATCAACCTGGTGGAACTGAATAAGTTCGTGGTATTCATTAAGTCGAAACGGAGTTTCATAACTGATGAAATGAATTGAGTGTCCTTTCTTTGCTAAAGCTGAACCAAGCTCTGTTGCCACAACACCACTCCCTCCATAGCTTGGATAACAAACCATTCCAATATTCAATTTATTCATAAAATAAGACCTGATGCGAATATTCACATACATCAACAATTTTCAATAATTCTTTAATCATGTTATCTCCATAATAATTCAAATAATAAAAAACATTAAATACTCTCTCCTGCAATTTATTCTTGGGTATGATATTATTTTCAAGACGGGTAAATTGGTGACGTGAAACCCCTGAGATTTCCTCTAATTTCTTGATATATTTTTCTTTCAATTTTAATATTTCATGCTCAACCTTTCTCATTAAAGGAATAATCGCATCGGATAAGTCCTTACCCCTTTTCTGAGCGTCTTCTAACAACCGTTGTATTTCTTTGTGGATATTCTCTTCAAATTGACGGATAGATTGATTATTTTCAAACTGTTTAAATAGTTTGTCAATATTCTCCGTATCACAATTCAAAATGTCTTTTAAAGTAACCTGGAATCTATCAATGGTCTTCTGAAACTTCTTCTGGATTAATGTAACACTCACACGGGGATATATCACAGGCATTTTTTTTTGAAATAAACTATAGACCCCTTTGAGTTGGGAGAAATAGGCGATTTCCCCAGGACCACATACTGTAATAGCATTTGGGAAGAGAGAATCCTGGATTATGGGTCTTGTGATGACGTTATGAGAAATTAAAGAGGGGTCATTGTTCATAGATTTTTTTAGTTCAGAATAGGATAATTTAAAATCACCTTCCTTTGATTCAAGTTCAGAACAGTCCTTATTGGGATATAATTTAGTTCTTTTATTGTTATGATAATAAAATAAGTTGAGAGCATTATCCCAAGTGACTGCAGGGGATAACCCTGATGATTTAAGCTGATCTGAATTATCATAGAGGCATTTCTGGATCTCAGTATTCTTATCCAATATGATTTCATTCAATGGAACACTCAATTCCCTTAATAGATATGGTTCAACAAGGATTAATCCCTCTTCTTTGAATAGATAAGACATCAAATGTGCAAAGGATTCTGAAAGCTTATTAAGAGAGTGATAAAACAATTCAAATATCTTATCTGTAAACTCAGTTTGATTCCACAGACCTTTAATAACATCAAGAAACAATATGAAGGCATCATTTAATGGGATATCTTGTATAGATGATTTATGACTTTCTATATTGAGATATTCTCTGTGGAGATTTCCATCCTGGACAGGAAAATCAATATGATTCACTTCACCAATATCGTGATCCTCTGATGCAATCCAGAATACAGGGATAAATTTCTCACGACCCTTAGCAGATAATATTTTTGATAACTGAATAGCGGTCATCGCCTT
Organism: Spirochaetia bacterium UBA6919; assembly: GCA_002450905.1. Lineage (GTDB taxonomy): Bacteria > Spirochaetota > UBA6919 > UBA6919 > UBA6919 > UBA6919. Next base: position 95,072 of record DKAT01000060.1, on the reverse strand, counting down.
ATAAATAGTATAAAGTGGGCCTGTGAGAACCCCGCATTGCTGTCCTGTAAATATGGTATAAGTATTCTCATCGAGGAGGGAATCTATATTCTGGAGAACCTGTTGTGAGTTGTTATATTTTTTATTATAATCTATAATTGCATGGTGAATTGATTTTCTTTGCTCCGATGTGAACAAAATATTTTTCGTACTATTGAAAACATCATCCAGATTTCGATAATCCCACTGATATAAATTGCGTATCTTGTCAAACGAGTTTATGTAGTTATAAAATAAGGATGTATCAGGAAAAATATTCCCCAATTCGCTATAAGGAATTCTCAGATTATGAGAAAACATGGGTACCTCCTGATTGGATTTCTTTCAAATGAATCTCTCGTTGTGATGTAGATATAATATAATAAGAAACTTGGAAAACCGATGAAAAATAGTTTATCTTTATGAATAAATTATATTTTCTATGATCACTCGGTTTATTATTCAACTGACTATTCCATCTGATGATTATATTCATTTATATAATATTTTATATTCAATTACATAAAAAATGATTAATTTATAAACATGTTAAGACCATTAAAAAAGTTTTTAATTCGAAGTATAGCAAAGGCGTCTAATACACTACTAACAGAACACGTCGTGAGCATCGTTCGCCGGATAGCTGTCTCTCTGGCACTATTATCATTTATATTATTCATTCTCATTGTGTACCTCCACAGAAACAAGATGGTATCCTTTGCCTGGCCCTCTCAAATACCGTATAATTATTTTTTTTCAGTCTATATAGCCTTCACATTTATATTATTTTATGAAGTATTCGCTATGATTATCGCCATCCCCGGATCCATCGCAGATTCCATTGGAAAGCAGTATGAAATCATGTCCCTCATTATATTGAGAACAGTTTTTGAGCATGTGGGACAGTACAAACAATCATTATTGGGCATGACTATGGTTGAAAATCTCGGTGATATAAATGTACAACAAATACTCTCCATAGAAGAATTACTGGTAGGTGCTTTTGGCTCCATACTATTATTTTACCTGATCCGAATATATTTCAAGCATCAACGCCATACAAAAATACTTGAACATCCAGAAGATATTGAAGATTTCCTCACGATTAAACGTATTGTATCCCTATCGCTGATTATTGTCCTATTCTTTGTAGCTATTGAACACGTTTTTCAGTTGTGCCAATCCTTCGATTCTGGAGGTATCCATGAAGTCAAGATCAGTCATATATTTTTTAAAGATATGTTTTCTGTGATGATATTCATCGATATCTTATTTGTATTCATCTCAACATGGTATTCTCCAAATTATTACGTCGTTTTCCGAAACTCTGGTATGACTGTATCAACTGTAGTCCTTCGATTGAGCTTCACATCATCCCTAACAATCTCTGTGCTTCTGGCTACCCTGGCAGTAGTGGTGGGGATTTTCATGACATTAATTTATAATCAATTTCAAAAAGAGAAAATCACAGCAGGGGAATAGATTTCACATTAAGTAATTATTTCTCAAGATCATGAAGAAAATAAAATTATCCTATACAGATACCAGAAAAATCCTTATCGAAATCCTCACCGATAAATCTTTAGACCTTGATTTTAATAAATCAAAAACGATTCTTACCCTATCCAGAGAGTCCCAAAAGATCTGCAGGATAATCTCCCCCTTACTTATCCATAATCTCAATGACGAAACCCTTAAAAATCCCTTATTGATAGCAGAAGAAATTGATAATTATTATATTATTCTTATCCAGGCCGGACATTCAGCCCTTGCTTATTGTGAGGGAGGAGAAATGATATACCACAAGGTGATTACAAAATACATGGTTCGCAAAGGACAGGGGAGTGCACAGATCAAGCATCTCAAAACGAAGGGAAAGAGTCGTGAGGGATCGAGGATTCGTTTAGCAAAGACAATTGAGTTTTTTGAAGAGATCAATCATAAGCTCAATACATGGTTTGAAGAATATAAGTCAGATCAAATATTCTATAGCAGTTCGGTAGACCTCTGGAATATTATGTTTGAATCAAAAGTCCCTGTCCCCTTTGAAAAGCGGGGTGATCATCTGATTAAAATCCCTCTGGATATCAATAAACCGGGATTTAAAGAACTGAAAAGGGTTAATTATTTCCTGATGAATAGTTTGATCGAAGTTTATAGCATTAATCCGTGGTTTCCCTTGGAGTAGCATATATATAAGATATCTTACTTCAAAAATGATTTATAATAATTGGAGCCACTAAAATCTTTTTGGATGATATAGGGATATTTCATAATCTGATCCGAATAATTTATAGTTGATTTGCTAAAGTAGTATTGGTTTCAGAACTATTTATAAATAATATTAATATCTTATAAATAGATTTTTTAGTAACTTAATAAAATATTCTATATTTAAGGATTTTATATGGACAATCATAAATACTTTTATAAACCACTTGATTTGTAGTGGACTGAAGAATTAAAAAATGTTCTTCCAAAATGTAAAATAGTCTATTGAGGTTTCACCAACGATATGTACAAATAGAGCGCTATGTCAAAATTATATCCGAACGAAATTAGAGCCATTTGTGAGGTGCTATTTTAGTTGTTGTGTGTTGTTTTGCCCCTTTGAGGTTGCTGTAGTGGTTGTCCAGGGTGTGGGATAGAGTGACGCGGTATTTTGGAATAAGATCCTGAATCGAGTTCAGGATAACGGATATGATTTAACCCTTCGACTGGCTCAGGGCGAACACATGGGTATCGCCCCTACAGGTGGGTGACAGGGGGGGAGATTGTAGAAGGTACAAAAGCAGGAAAACCTGGATATAAAACTGCAAAAAAATTATTACAGGATAGTAGGTTTGATAAATAATAAAAATGATATATAAAAAATTACAGGATGCAAAAATATCATACTCTTTGGGTCATTATACATATTCAGCTATAATGGTTACTATAGTAGTACCTGGAGAAAGATGGGAGGTTGAATTTCAGGAAGACGGAGAAATAGATATTGAAATTTTTAAAAGTAATGGGCATATACATACTGGTAAAGAGATACCAGAGATATTAGATAATTTATTTAGAAAGCATTCAGATTAACTAGAGTTTGTTGCTTATCCGAATATGGTACAGCGGAAATTTAGAGTAAACCACAGAATAAGAATGTGAGAAAGGTAAGGATGAATATGGGAATGAGTGGCACTGGTATGAAAAAAAAGGGTGGCAAAAATTTGAAATGAAGCCTAGTGACCCTACTTACTAATCTAATTTTTATATTAAACCATAACATCTAAGTAATATATAAATTATAATAAATTTAATTCACATGTAAATTACATATAATAATTAATTTTTAGAATTGATAATATTAATACGTAGGTTTAATTTAAAATAAGAATATTATAAATAAACAATGAAAGTCACACCGAAAGAAAATTATATAGTTTTATCAACAGTGTTAAATTTTGCTTATGAAAATTATGGTATTAGCTTAGGTAAAGTATATACTGTAATAGGTATTGAAGCTGATAAGTATAGAATTTTAAATGATGAAAATGACCCTACTTTATACCCGCCAGAACTTTTTGAAATAATTGACAAAAATGAACCAGTTAATTGGATAACAGAATATGGAGAAGATGGTGAAAGATATTCTTATCCACCCGAATTAAATGATGTTGGTTTTTTTGAAGATTATCATAATAGAGATGATAGGGCAATAAATATCTTTTGGAATTATATAAACAAATTGTAAAAAGGGCTCGTGCTATATCAAAATTATATCCTGAAGAAATTAGAGCTATTTGTGAGGTGATCTTTTAGTTGTTGCGTGGTTCGGTGGTTCGGCTCCGCTCACCAACCGAGTTGGGTTCAGTGGGCGATTTGGGGATAGGGCGAACACATGGGTATCGCCCCTACGGGTGGGTGATAGGGGGGGAGATTGCTTCGTCACTTTGTTCCTCGCAATGACAGATGGGGGGATTTAGGGTGATGGGGCTGTAAGTTGCTCTATAATTTCTCCCATACTTTTCCCATGATTTTCCCATGATTTTCCCATCTTTCTCCCATGAAGGGGATGTTTGATGATAAGGTAATGATAGTATTTTCGATATTATCCTGAAATCTGTTTTATATCACTATCCATATATGAAATTAAAGTATTTTATAGGATCAATGTAATATCCTTAAAACTTCTTTTCAAACTCCAGATGAATATGAGCCAGAGTAATATCAGAAATCCCCTGTAACTTTGCCTCCAGGCAATCGGATATCTCATGCCCCTCTTTCACAGTTAAGTGAGGATCCACCACTACATCAATATTGACTTCCAGTCCACCTGGTATATAATGGAACCGGATATTATTAATACTCAGTACCTCTTTTACCTCCAATACACATTGATTAATCCTGCTTAAGAGTTCTTCTCGTTGTTCTGATGGGCTTTCAATAATATTCTCACAGGGCTCAACATGGACTATTACTTCCTTAACAACAGGAAACAATTTTGTAATCAATCCCTTCACGTTTTCAGATATATCATGAGCCTGATACAGACTGAGAGTGGGATCTACAAGAATCTCCATGTCAACACTGAGATCTCCACCTAAACTACGACACCTCACATTTCTAACACCCATAACACCAAGGGTTCCATGGGTCTTTTGTATTATCTTCTCAACCATTTCTTCATCAGGTATAGTATCCACCAACTCATGAAATGCAGAAGCCATTATTTTCCAGCCCATGTGAGCAATAATTCCTGATACAATCATACCAGCGAGGGGATCCATAAATAATAACTTAGGAGATAAAAGAGCACAGACTACTCCAATGATTACCCCAATTGAAGATATTGCATCAGAGCGATGTTCACGGGCATTAGCAATGAGAGAAGAACTGTTGAGCTTCTTTCCGTAATGTATGGTATAACGATAAAGTATTTCCTTGGATATCACAGAAAAAAACGCCGCAATCAGGGTAAATTCGTAGCCATCTTGTATAAAACTCTTCCCCTCAAAAAGATCAATCATCTTCCCAACACATTCGTAAATCAGTATTCCAGCGGCACCAATCAGTACAATACCAATACTGAAGGACGCAAAAGTCTCAAACTTCCCATGTCCATAAGGGTGATTCTTATCCGCAGGAATAGATGAGAAACGAATCCCAATGAGGACAACAAAATCCGTTACAGAATCCGAAATACTATGGATAGCATCAGCGATCAGAGCAGAACTCCCACCGATTATACCTACAATATATTTGATGATCGATAAAAGAATATTTACGAAGAGCCCGACTAGGGTTACATTTCTTTTCTGGTGGTATATTTTTTGATTTTCCAATAAAGCTTCCCTGATCCGATGTAAATGAGATATCCACTGAGAAGGATTCCAAAGACATGTTTTACAGAATCGCTTATCAGATCTCCATACTGCCCTATCATTGCCTTTGGATTCAGCGATAAGACCTTATAAATATAATCTAATAAAAATCCCCCCAAAAGAGAAGCTACGATAAGACTGCTTAAATAAATAATTAATCCTCTCTTATGCATCGTCTTATATACCACCGATAATGTTATCATGTTTGTAGCAGGTCCAACAAGTAAAAATACCAGTGCTGCACCAGGATTAAGTCCTTTTAAAATTAGAGCACCTGCTATTGGAGTACTAGCTGTTGCGCAAATATATATGGGAATCCCAAGTCCCAGCATAATAAACATGGAAGTTATGGGGTGCTCATAGGATTGGCTAAAAAAATTATCAGGAATTATATAAGTTAATAGGCCTGTGATAAGAATTCCATAGATCAAATATACAGCTATGTCAGATAATAGATCTGTAAATGCATACCGAACCCCCGAAATCAGTTGATTGGACTTTTCTTTCCACCAGCTTAATTTCTCTGGTATCTTCTGAACAATTTCCTCAGGATAAGTAGATAATAATTCCAGTTGGCTTATAGGTTTTGGTTCTTTTTTTGAAAAGATGTTTTGACTGATACCGGCAAAAATAGATGTAACGAAGGCAATAAATGGTCTAAATATTGTTAAAATCGGATCTAACAAGGACCAGGAAATAGCTATGGAGTCCACACCTGTTTCAGGAGTAGATATTAGAAAAGATGTGACAGCCCCTTTACTGGCACCCTGTTTTTTCAAAGACATAGCCACAGGAATAACACTACAAGAACATAGCGGAAGTGGTATACCAATTAATGTCGACTTTAAAACAGATGAGAAGTTATTTTTCCCTAAAGACCTGGATACGACTTCTTCTTTCATAAATGCTTTGATTAATCCAGCGATGAGAAAGCCAAAGAATAGGTATATCCCTGCTTCTTTTGTTACCAGATAGGATTCGTTAAGAATACCCAAAAGATGTTTCAAATGTTTTCTCCCTACATTATAAATTACATGCCTTCAAATAATTTTCGGATTATATATAGAACTTATATACCAAAAGATCTTTTCTTTAAGTAAGATTTATTCTTAATAGTACAACAAAATTAAATGTTAATATATACAACAAGATAATCAAAATAACTGAATTTAAGAAGAATCGGATTCAAAATATTCAATTCCGTTATCTATTCATGAGAGTGAATAGATAAATCTTTTGTATATTCCTGGAATAGCATGATTACTATAAAAAAAATAGCTGACTATCTAAATTATACAATAAGATAGTATAATTTATTTAATACATGAAAAATGATTTTTTCAATATGATCGTGATTACTGGAGTTTTAAGGAAAATAATTTTATGTGTTAGGAAATTTGTTTACTGAATTAAATATTTTTGCATCTATAAATAATTCTACAAGTTCAGGATCAACATGCTGATCTTTAACTTCTAGCTGTAGAATATTCAGAGCCTTGTCCAGGGATACAGCTTTCTTATAGGGTCTGTCAGAAGCGACGAGGGCGTCAAAGATATCAGATATGGTCATTATTCTTGATTGAAGTGGGATATCTATTTCGGAAATTGCTCTTGGATAGCCATCTCCATTTAATTTCTCATGGTGGGCGTATGCAATTATTGGTACACTTTTTAGTTCTGTTGTCCAAGGTATTTTGGATAAAAATTCAAAGGTGTGTGTAACATGAGACTCTATTTCCCGGCGTTCTTCCTCCTGGAGCGATCCTTTTCGTATTGATAAATAACGCAATTCACTAGCTTCAAGATAATTTGAGGACGTGTTATCGACATTTAGAAATGTTTTCTTCGCAATTTCCTGGAGTACACAATTAACATCACTCGCAAGTACTAATGGCTCATTGGAAGTTAATATTGCTTCTATATAAGTGTCAATCTCTTTTATTTCTTTATCCAAATTTTGCTCTTCATCTGTTATTAATGCAACGGCTTCTTCTCTTGATTTCTGAAGGAGATATTCGATTTTTCTCTGTGATGATTCATACTGAAGGGTACGTTTAATGAAATCAAATCTGAGTTTTATGAGTTCTAATTGTCCGAAATATAATTTCTTGGATTTAACAAGGACTTTTTCACGGACTCCAACTTTTCCAAAATCGTGAAGTAGTGATGCATATCTTATTTCTTTGATCTGATCCCTAGAAAAACGGACATCCTTCCATAATCCCGTATCCAATTTATCGACGAGCTTAGCCAATTCCACGGTATAGACAGCGACTCTTTCTGAGTGACCGGAAGTGGTGGGATCCCGAGATTCAATGGCAGTTACCGATGCTTTTACGAATCCTTCAAAAAGGTTTTCTATATTTTGATAGAGGATATTATTTTCTATTGCTACGGCAGCCTGACCGCCGATGGATGTGACAAGTTCTATATCATGATCGTCAAAGGAGATGACATTTTTTTCTGTGGTTGAAATATTTGTGAGTTCTATATCTTTATCATTTTTTTTATTAATGAGTTGTAAGATTCCGATGACTTCATTTTTTTGATTTGTCATGGGGACAACAAGCATGGATTTTGTACGATAATTATGTTTTTTATCATAACTTAGATTTAGGGTATACTCTGCATCTTCAGGGAGATGATAGGCATCGGCGAGGTTGAGAATTTTCCCTGTGAGAGCCACATATCCTGAAATACTTTTTCTGTTTATTGGAAATGTAAATTCATTTTGTTCTAAATCCAAAGAAGACATTTTGAAACGGAGACATGTTTCCCCTTTCTCATCTTTGTCAACTAGATAGATAGTTCCTGAATCGCAATTTGTAATTTCTTTACTTTTTCTGAGGATAAAATTTAACAATCGGAGGTGATTTCTTTCTGTAGCCAGGGCTTTGCCGATATTTGTAAGCTCTCTGATTTCTTTAGCACGTTTTTCCACACTACTGGAAACAATAGCTACAGCAGCCTGTCCAGCAAGGGAATTGGTTAGCTCAACATCGTGGGGATTAAAGGGGATGGTATCTTTTTCAATGGATTCTATATCAGTGAAGATAATGGATTTGTGTCTTTTTTTATTTATAAATTGTAATACACCAATAATTTTTTCTTCGTGATCCTTCATGGGGATAACCAGCATGGATTTGGTGCGATAGTTGAATTTTTTATCATAATTCAGGTTTAATTTATATTCACTATTTGGGGGAATTTCATATGCATCTTCTATATTGAGGGAATATCCAGTAAGGGCGACATATCCAGCAATAGATTCTTTATTGAGGGGGAGGTTTTGACCTTCATCCGTTAGTATCAGATCAGAGAGCTTGAAATTAAGGTATTTTTCCTGGCTGGAGTTTTCAACGATATAGATACTGGCAGCATCGCATTGGATTAAACTTTTTCCCTTGTCTAGAATGAGCTTCAATAATTTATTATAATTGTGTTCGGATGAAAGAGCTTTTCCGATTTCAGTTAATTCTTCAATTTCCTTTGAACGGCTTTTAACAGATGCTTCTAATTCGTATTTGTCTTTTAAGATTTTTAAATAATTAAAAGCTGAATCTATCATATATTTGAATTGATCGATTTGAAAAGGGATACTCAGGCATTGATAACAGATTTCTGATGGGATATTCCATTCATCAATAGGAAGTATTTTGGAATTGTTTTCATTTACGGGAATGATGATAAATGTCTTTTCTTTGAGGATAGTTTCAAGTTTAATTGTGGAGTTGGTAAGGGATTTGATATCATTTTCTGTCAGGAAGAGGATATTTTGTTTGTCTGATTCTAATTTTTGGAGGATCGTATCAATGGGATTATGGGTAATAGGGGAAATCAGGATATTTTCTCTCTCTAGTAATGATAGGGTGCCCTCGAAATTATTTTGATTTATATCTTTTGAAAGATATATATGCTTGAGAGATTTTGTGAACGTTGAATTCAAACGATTTTCCTAATAATTTTTATGAATTGAAATGATATAATTTTTTAAAAATATCGGATAACTTCCCATACAAATATTAATTTTTTGAGAAATATTTTATAATTAATAATTAACACATAATGTTGGAAAGTCAATAGGAATTAGAGGTTTGGACACAAAAACAGTTGATAATTAATAAGTTATCTTAGGAATCAAATTGAGTGAATCCAGAGAAGCTATCGTAATCTTCCTGAGAAGAGGAGTCATTCGTACCGGATTGCTGGGCTTCTATTTTTTCAGAGAGTACTGCAATAACTTTAATCAGGGATAATATTTCATCTTCATTTCTTGAGATTTCTCTGGATCCTGTTTCCATGACGACATTTTCCATTTCCTGATGGATGAGGAAATAATCATCAGCATCGACAGAATCAATCACCAGCTGTACCCGTCGGATATCTTTGGCGAGATGAGGTCCAAAATAGAATATAATTGTCATTAAAAGAATGGTGAGGAGTAATAATATGACAAGGATAGCAGTATCGTGTTTATCTAATAAATCCTTTTCTAATTTTGTGATAACGGGATCGTCATGGACAAATTTCTTGATGTCATCAGGCATTTTATCAATCGGGGTATTTTTTAAATTAACTTTATTCGGATAAATAATTTCTGCTATGTGGTATCGGGTATCTTCATCGACTCCTAAGCCCATATCAAGGACTGCTATAGCGCCTATTGTGAGAAGAGTGATACTTAAGATGAGACTCATCAGGTGTTTTTGGATAAATACGGAGTCTTTGTGCATTTTTTCAAGGAATTTAAAGAACCGGAGAATCCTAAGAAGGCGGATAATTCTGAGAAACTTACCAATTCGGCTGACCTTAAATTGTCGGAATATATCACCACCCATCTCTGATCCACTAATCACTTGAAATGGGATCATAAAACCGGGTATAGCAGCAAGCCAGTCCACCCAGCCAAGTCCTTTTCCCATATATAATTTTAATTGTTTCCAAGATTTTGAATAGGCTATGGTGCGGATAATCACATCGAAGGCGAAAAATACATCGAATACCATATTAAAAATACCAACATACCCGTGGATATAACTGTGGTTTTTAAAAAGATGTCCACCCCATTCATTCACTGAAGTATATTCCAATATAAGTCCGATAATAGAAAATATAACAGCCCAGGGCATGATGATATCAGACAGAGCAATTAATTTTGACATGGATTTACGGGGTGTGAGAATTTCCATAGATGATATCCTTCTTTGTAGTGATTAGCCGAATAATAAGTTTTTATCTAAGATAGGTTTATTTTTTGAATAACGTTTTATAGTTTCTGAGAGTTCGCTGGTTTCTCCCTTGTGGAGATCTAAATTTTTAAAAGCAATGTCAATACTAGCGTTTACAATCATTGCAAGTCGTTCGTTATCTCCATATAATTTATATAATTTCTTGCGGTTCTCTTCATCGGATTTTTGGTATTTAGACCGGATTTCACCAATATTTTTACATAGATTCAGAAAGACAGCGTGGATAAATATAATGCTGATAAGCCCAGCTTGTGGAAGTTTACCAATTTTATTATTTAATATATTGATTATATTATTTGATAATTTCAAGAGTTCAATAAAATTAGGACTTGTATTTTGGAATAAAATAAGTGCTATAAAGCTATTCCATAAGATATCCGTGGATATATTTTTGTGTTGAGCGACCTGTTGAATGATTTCCTTAGCATGATTAATCAATACTCCCTGTCCTATAGAAGATAGGGTAATGTAAGGTATCAGATTGACTTGACTAGTCTTTATTTTATCAATGAGAGAATCTTTATAGCTTTCCCGATCAATGGCAGTGCCGTCATTTATATTTTTTAGATCTTCTAAAGAGATTATTTTAGGGATAAAAGAATTGATAAAAGTATCAGTCATCTTTTGTAACATGGCTAAATCATCGGTCTTTTTCTGCTGCTGTCCTTCCTGGATAAATATGGATAATCGATAGATTTTCAGAAGATTATAATAGAGGATAACTTCTTCTTTACTCAGTCCAATTGAATCACGCATTAGATCTTCCATGATTTTCTTTTCTGAAGCTAGAGGAATATCTCTAAACTCGACTCCTTTAAGTCTATCATAAAATATTTCTTTATTTAAAATAAGCTTATCTTCGGGCAGGAGATTTCGTATATCCTCTTCTTTCAGTTCAGCCCAACTCTTGTGTAATACATAAACCTGCTCTTTCTTGATTTGAGTAGCCTGGATAAGGGGTTTTAAGTCATCTTTCAGGATACCACTGTGATCTGAGACGATTTTGTGTTCGATTTCACTATTTTTCTGGGCAAATAATCTTTCACATTCCTGGATAAATTGCTCACCCCCTAACTCATCAAGACAAGTTGCCATTTCACTGATGGATTTTTTTAAATTGATTTTACCTAAAAAAAATGGATTAACAACTGCTTTAGCTATATTTGATCTTATTTGTTTGATATCTCCAGAAATAGTAACAGCCAATCTGCCTCCTATTAAAAGGTCTATCTGTTGAAGATAGGGCTTTTGTAAATGATATTCTTATATTCGATATTATTATACTAAAAAAAATATATTTTATGGAAAAAACTTAAAAAAAATTGATACATAATAATTACTGAAAATTAAATACACAAACAATTTTTTATAAATATAATTTCATTAAGTGTTTAGTCAGAATGCTATTCATAAAATATAAACGTGTATGTCCTCAGAACAGGAAAGAAATACCAATAAAAATAAATTGTCCATCGTTATTAATATATTTTTATTTTTACAGGACATATTAACATTTTTTTTAATATATTATTACAAATATAAAATCCAAATAATCATATAATTTTAAGGAAAATCTATGAAAAAAACATTTATGACAATCATGGCGTTGTTACTTGCAATGTCATTTTTAACCTATTGTGGCAAAGGAAAATCAGCTAAGAACGGTGGTGAATCTGTCTCCGCTAAAAAGATTTCCATGGAAGATCTTAAAAAATGGCTTAAGGTTAATGAAGGAAAGGATTTCACTGATGATCAGATCAAGAATAAGGATTATGTCAGTATCTACAGAAAGAATCTAGCAGATAATGACATCCATTATTTAGCAGCACTTCCCAGTTTAAAGAAGATTTATACTGGAAGTATTCACGTTACAGATAAGGGAATAAAAAATCTTCTCCCCTTAAAAGATCGTCTTGAAGATCTATCCATTGGAGATGTCAAGATAACTGATAAGGGACTAAAATATATCGGACAGATGACAAATCTTAAATACCTTCGGGTCAATAAAACAGGAGTTAAGGGATCAGGTTTAAAACATCTGAAGAACCTCAAAAATCTTAGGAGACTCGAATTATATGAGCAGAACATATCAGATCAACATCTAGCAAATCTAAGTGCTTTGAAACACATTGAATATCTTGATCTTAGATACAATAATGCTCTTACGGATGAAGGATTAAAGCATTTGAAAGATCTTAGTTTCCTCAAAAGTTTACAATTGTCGTCTACTAAGATTTCTGGTTCAGGATTAAAATACCTCCCAGATAGTCTTACATCTCTCAGCCTCAGCAGTTGCAAGAATCTAGATGATAAAGAAATGGAAAACATCAAACACCTGAAAAATCTTAAATCTCTTTATGTCGACTATACTTCTCTTAGTGATAAGGGGATTATTCCTTTCAACAACCTGGAAAGTCTGGATACAATCCACTTGAGAGGAACTAAGATCGATGGCTCTGGTATTGCTAATTGGAAAAAACTCAAGCTGTTAAAGATCCTTCAGGTCTATGATACTCAGATTTCGGATAAAACAATAAAAAATCTCAAGTCGTTAGAAAATAATTTAGAAAATCTCTATCTCCAGGGAAAACTCATATCAAACGCTGGAATGATCCATTTAAGAGGATTTAAAGCTATGAAAGTCCTTTCTTTGTGGGAGTCCAGAGTCACAGGACAAGGACTTGGTCAACTAGTAATTCTAAAGAATCTTGATGATCTTCAGGTATACAGAACTCCTTTGAGTGATGCAGATCTTAATGTCATAGGAAAATTTAAACAATTGAAGAGACTTGATATCCAATATACTAAAATCACAAAGAATGGCGTCAAAATACTTAAAAAAGCCCTACCCCATTGTAAAATTTCAAGCAATCCAAAGAAATAACAGACAGTCAGATAATATTTTTTATAAAATCTAATTTATGTTAATAGATAGACTGTCTATCATACTCATCAGCATCGGAATCAGAATTTTTGGTTCCGATTGTGATTCGTATGGGTTCTTTTTTAGAATAACTTTTAAACTATGCTCTCACAGGAATGATTCAATTAATATTTTTTAATGATCGCAGGGTATCCTCTGCTGATAAGATACTGGCTTATTTCAACTGCCTTATTAAAGGTATACTTATTTGAAGTTTCAATTTTATAAAGATTTCCACCTCTCGAATCATATCTGGGATAACTACCATTTTCATAATATGCGTTTGAGTCCGGGTTAAATTTGTCACGATCACTCATATAGAGATAACCATATTTCCAGGGCCAGGCTACAACTCTTACTGGAACACCTAGTTCACCAATATGTCTTTTTCTGGCCAGTGCATTATTAAAGCTCTGGAAGGATCCGACATATATCCTATAATTTTTATAAATTGGTTTATAGGTCGATTTTTTTTTGGGTGAAATCCTTTTTATGAGTACTTGTGATTGAGCAATTTTTTTTTGGATAGATTTTCTTAAATGAGCCATGTATTGATTGTATATTCTCTTTCTTTCAGCTTTGGTCAGGTGACGTGGTGCTTTCGTAATAGGAACGGGAGTTGAGGATTTGTTTTCAACTTCGGTAATTCTTTTTTCAAGATCAGGAATACGTTTTGAGAGGCTTTCTATTTTGGATATTTTATTTTGCAAGTTATCAATTTGAGAGATAATTTTATCTAATTTACTTTCATCACTGTTCCCTGGGTGAGCTTTTTTTGGGATATCTGATTTATTTTGGGTTGTGTTATCTGTATTATTCTTTTGGTCACAATAGACTAATGATAAAACAATTACAAATATTACTATCGTTTTTTGCAGCATATTTCCTCCGTGAAATTTGTATTATCTTAATTTTAATTAATAAATAGTATACAAGAAAAAATGATATTTTGCAAGATTTTTTTATTTTTTATACGAGTTATGTCAATATTTAGGATGAAATAATATTACAAATTTGTTAATTGTATTGAAAGTTAATCTTACAAAATGACCAGCCCATTTCAGTGAATATTTATCCTGCATTGAATAGACTTGATGATCAAAATCCTTTACTAATGATTTTTAAAAAATAAATTACTCGACTTATTAATATTATAGGATTTCATTTTTCTATACAATGTGTCACGACCAATCTTCAGGGCATTAGCGGTTTTTAATATATTAAAATCAAAGACCTTCAGAGCATAACCAATAGCTTTTTTTTCTGTTTCAGCAAGACTTATCACTTCTTGAAAGTCCTGAGGCTTGTTAAGGAAACGAAAGTTTTGGTATTGCTCCTGTTCACTAAAACAATCTCTGAATTGAAACATTTCTTCAGGAATTGATTCTATAATTTCGTCCTCTGTGAGCAGGAAAAGTCGTTCTATAATATTCTTTAATTCACGGACATTTCCTTTCCATGAATAGCTGATCAATTGATACATGGCTTGGTTGGACACGTCAATAATTGCTCTGTTATATTTAACACACAATTCCCCAAGACAATGCTGTACTATTAGGGGAATATCTTCAATTCGATCTCTAAGTGCTGGCACCTGTAAGGGGAATACACATAATCTAAAGTAGAGATCTTCTCTGAAACGATTAACATTTATATATTGTTTTAGATCTCTGTGAGTGGCAGATATTATACGGACATCAATTTTTATTTTCCTTGAACTACCAAGGGGGTGAATCTCTTTCTCCTGGAGAACCCTGAGGAGCTTTACCTGGAGGTCTATATCCAGATCTCCAATTTCGTCAAGGAAGAGTGTACCATGATTTGCTTGTTCGAAACATCCGATTTTCTTGCTCACAGCACCGGTAAAGGCACCCTTTTCGTGTCCAAATAATTCACTTTCGAGGAGTTCTCTTGGGATGGCACCACAATTTATTGCAATGAATGGTTGATCCACCCTTTCGGAGCTTTCGTGAATAGCCTTGGCTATGAGTTCCTTTCCTGTTCCACTTTCACCAAGGATGAGTACTGAGATATCGGTTAGTGCTACTTTTCTGATCTGCCGAAATAATTTGATCATAACATCCGATTCACCGATAATTGGAGATAAGGCAGGGGTTACAATCCTTGAACTATTATTTTGACAAATATGATTAACATATAAATTATTGATGAGGTACTTAAGATTTTTATAATCCAGGGGTTTTACAAGAAAATCCTTAGCCCCAACCTTAAGAGCTTCTATAGCATTCTCAATCGAGCTATAACCACTAACCATCATGAGATCAGTTGAGGGTGACATTGAATATATTTGCTTGATCAGTTCAACTCCATTTGAGTCCGGTAATCTATAATCAATGAAAGCTAGATCTATTGAGGTTTTGTTTATAATATTTAGAGCATCTTTCCCTGTATATATGGAATAGAACTCAATATGTTGGCAATATTCTGTATTTTCAATGGTTTGTTTATAGATTTCCTGAATGCCAGAATCATCATCTACAGCCATTATTGTGAATTTATTCATTTTTTTTCTCCCAATTTTCATTAATCTAAAAGAAATTATAAAATTGTGTGCAACATTCTAACGGCAAAATTATGTCCTTAGAATCAAAAACGCTTATGAATAATCAATTAGCCATTAAGCATTATTATAAAATAGATAGTGCAATAACAAGACCAACACCATGTAACTTGACTTAATTTTGAAACGCTTAGAGAAAAAAAATATTAATGTTTATAAAATATAACACGATACTTGTTATAAGTAAAAAAATATTTAAATAAAATAATTTTACCTGCTTTCTAAATTGTATGAAAATACGACAAGTTGTATGATTTTAGGACAGTCAGTGTTTGATTATAGATAAAATAGTCAGTACTCACCTCAACAAATTATTCTTAGTTTAAAATATACCTGATAATTAAGTATATTATTGTAAGTTCTGTTTTGAGTTTTTTTATTCTATTATTATTTTTAGCACTTATGAAACTTGAAATGGTTTTTAAAATGTATTGTATAGTAATGATCGGTAGGGTTCTTGATGGAAAAAATTAAAATTGTCAATATTGGTCTTATTGGATTTGGAGTAGTTGGTCAGGGAGTTTATAAGATTCTAAAAGAAAAACAGGAATTAATTATAAAAAGACGTGGGGTGGAAGTTAATATTAAGAAGATCGTTGTTAAAAATCTAAATAAGATAAGGGATATCGAATATAATAAGTCGATGATAACCACAGATCCTGATGAAGTAATTAATGACCCTGAAATAAGTATTATAGTAGAGCTTGTTGGGGGGATAGAAACTCCATATCGTCTTATTGAAAAAAGCCTCAATCAGAAGAAGCATATTGTTACTGCAAATAAAGCACTTTTAGCTCTTAAAAGTAAAGAATTATTCACACTAGCTAATGAAATGAAAGTAAATATTTGTTTTGAAGCAAGTGTAGGCGGTGGAATTCCTATTATTCGTACTATAAATGAAGCTCTGGTTGGAGATCATATTAAATCACTCTACGGAATTATTAATGGTACATCAAATTATATTTTAACTAAAATGATTGAAGAGAATCTGGATTTTAAGATATGTCTAAAAAAGGCTCAGGAGCTTGGTTTTGCAGAATCTGATCCTAAATTAGATATCAACGGAGGGGATGCCGCTCATAAACTTTCTATATTGGCTTCCTATGCATTCAATACAGATGTCTATTATGATCAAGTGTATTGTGAAGGGATAGAAAATATTGAACTGGTTGATATTTCTTATGGAAGAGAGCTTGGTTATACATTAAAACTCCTTGGTATAGCTGATGAACAAAACGATAATCATATCGGAGTAAGGGTGCATCCAGTATTCATACCCCTTGAGAGCCCTCTTGCTGGTATTAAAAATGAGTTCAACGCCATATTAATTCTATCTGAATACCTTGGAGAGTCGATGTATAGTGGGAAAGGGGCAGGGATGTATCCGACAGCGAACGCCGTAGTGGGAGATATTGTTGACATAGCAGAAGATATTTCATATAAAGTTGATTTTAATAAGTATAGAAACGTCCATCACGGTCATAAAGAGATTGCTCCACAGGGTGATCTTGAATATCAGTATTATTTAAGATTTAATACCCTTGACGAACCAGGAATTCTTGCAAAAATTGCTGGTATATTTTCTCAAAATAATATCAGTATTGCAAGAGTTATACAAAAAGGTCACCACAAAGAATCCTTTGTCCATCTTGTTCTTGAGACCCATAGAGCTAAAGAAAGCAGTATTAATCAGGCTTTAGAAGATATTAATCGCCTTCCTATTGTGGATTCTCCAAGTAAAGTTATTCGGATAGTTCGTCCGGGGCAGTCAGGAAAAGTATAACGATGAGAGAAATTTATCAATTTGTTTTATGGATCTTTTAAAATTACAAGGTGTAGGAAAAAAAAACCTTCAATATCTCAATAAATTAAATATATTTACAATAGCTGATCTCCTCACTCACTTCCCAAAGCGTTATGAAGACAGACGTAGTTGCCGCTCATTTAGCGATATTATCCAAAACCCAGATAAAAAATTCCCTGTTCAAGTGAAGATATTGGGATATGATTATTTCTTTGCAAACGGAAAAAAAAACCTCAAAATAATTGTAAGTGATGGCAATATTAGAGCCAGTCTTATATGTTTTAATCGGGATTTCCTAAAATCATCTTTAGAAGAGGGAAAGGAATATATCATCTTTGGGGATTTTGAATATAAGTATAATGAACTTCAGTCGACACGTTTTGAATTTGTTCCAACGGACATTGCATGCAATTCACTTAATTTTCTAAGAATAGTTCCTGTCTATCCCCTTACAGAAGGTCTTACACAGAATAAGTTACGCCAGTTTATTTATGAAGCATTGATGAACACTCGTTTTGATGAATCCCTCCCTACCAGTCTGATAAAAAAAAGAAAATTAATTTCAAAAGGGGAATCATTCAGACAAATTCACTTTCCAGATCACTATGATATCTTAGAGAAAGCTGTTTATCGCCTAAAATATTATGAATTGTTTGAACTGGAAATGAGTGTAGCTCTAAAACGAACTTTATTTAATGAGCAGAGAAAAAAAAGATATATTGAGAAACAATATAGTCTCGTGTCACAGGTAATAAACACTCTGCCATTTAAATTAACCAAAGGACAAATAAAGGCATTTGATGAAATAAAGAGGGATCTATTTTCTGACTTATTGATGCATAGAATGATTCAAGGGGATGTTGGATGTGGAAAAACAGTAGTTGCAATTTTGGCAATGTCTATAGCTTTGGATAGTTCTTTCCAAACAGCTTTCATGGCACCGACAGAAGTTTTAGCACGCCAGCATTACAACACTCTATATAAACTACTGAATCATCTGAATATCAACATCATTTTATTAACAGGCGGATTAAAATCTTCTGAAAGAAAGAATAAATTAAATCAGATTAAAAATGGAGATGCTAATATCGTTATTGGAACACATGCTTTATATAGCGAAGATGTTGAATATCATAACCTGAGTATGATTATCATTGATGAGCAACATAAATTTGGAGTAGAAGAAAGAATTAAGTTTATAGATAAGGGGAATACACCAGATATCCTTGTCATGACGGCGACTCCAATTCCAAGAACACTTTCTCTAACTGTATATGGAGATCTTGATTTCACAATTATTCCTGATAAGCCACATCAAAATGTCCAAATAAAAACCCATTGTATTTTCAATAATAACAAAAGAATAGAAATGTACAAATATATTGACAAAGAGATTAGTAAAGGAAGACAGGGATATGTTGTATGTCCTTTGATTGATGACTCAGAGAAAATTGATGTAAGTTCTGTTACGGCTCTTTATGAGGAAATAAAAAAGAACTTATTACCAGAGAGAAATATATGTCTACTCCATGGTCGGCTGTCCTCGGATGAGAAAGAATCCATTATGATAGCATATTCTCAAGGGGAGTTTGATATTCTTATTGCGACCAGTGTGATTGAAGTGGGTATTGATGTACCTAATGCTGTGTTTATGGTAGTTGAGAATGCTGATCGGTTTGGATTATCCCAATTGCACCAATTAAGAGGGCGTATTGGACGTGGTATTTATGATTCACATTGTTTTTTTGTTGTTCCGAATAATCTGACAGAGGATGGAAAAAGTCGAATTAAGGCCCTTTTGACACATAATAATGGTTATAAACTTGCTGAAGAAGACTTGAAAATAAGAGGGCCTGGTGAGTTTCTTGGAACAAAGCAATCGGGAATTGATAACCTGAAATTAGCCAATCTTATTGAAGATGAGGACATTTTGCTTCAAGCAAAGGATGATGCATTTCATATTTTAAAGAATGATCCTAAATTAGAACGACAAGACAATATCATTTTTAATAAAACTATATATAAAAGATTTTTAGAAAAATATCAACAATTCCTGTTGAATTGATAGAAATTGAACTTTATGTTATTTCATAATTACTTATCACAATTTGCCTGAATACCTCCATCTATTCAAAAATAACCCCTGCTATGAAAGACCATCGGAATTAAAATTTTTAGTTCCGATACTATTTTATTAATGATCCTTTGATTCTATTATTCATACAATAATTAGTGGATCGACTTAAAAATTTTGTTAGTCTCTCTATGATATAGCTGTTTTTATTTGTTTAAGATTATTTTAACTTGGATATACTGGTATAAATCATCTGGGTCATAATTCCAGCTAGAGGTGGCACAAATAAAGATATTCCGAAGCGGATTGAGAATAATTGAATCCCAAGAAAACCTATTTCTAAAGGCAATCTCATTATTGAGAGGAGGGCAAGTGATGTCAGATAAGTAACCAGAACTCCAACTCCAACTCCAGCCTTTGCAAGTCCAGCTGCTATAGGAAATCCCATCACTGTTCCAGCGGGAGTTAAAATACCGGCAACCCAGGCTATTAAAATTCCCTTATAACCTGAAGAATCAGATAACCAATCACGCACAAAACCCTCAGGTAATAATACCTCTATAAATCCCATCATAAGGAAAATTATAATTAACAAGGGTAAAAATTGTGCTCCTGTAGTAAAAGACTTTTTGAAACCAAGTTCTAAGGTATCTAAGCCTTTTAATGCCGATAAAATAACGAGTAATATTAGAAGAGCTACACAAGATATTATAGTCCATTTCATTTCTCTCCTCCATCAAGGATTTCTACATATCCTATATTTCCATTAACTCTAACACGCTGTCCTGATTTAATCAATTTTGTAGCATCAGGGACACAAACCACTGCAGGAATACCATATTCTCTGGCAACAACAGAACCGTGTGTCATAAGACCTCCCACCTCCATAATAAGTCCTGAAGCATGTATAAAAAGGGGTGTCCATCCTGGGTCAGTGAATGGGGCTACTAAAATCTCTCCTGAATTTAACGATTCTTTGGCTGGATCTATAATTACCTTAGCTATTCCTTCTATAATACCTGTAGAAGCTGGACTACCAATCATAGCTCCCTGTGGGATATTCTTGGATTTATGAGTAGCGATAATTTTTTCACCATCACTTGTGAGAACCCGTGGGGGACTCATTTTAACATATCGATTATAATCTAATTTTCTTTTTTTTATTAAATTACGCTGATTATATCCCTTTAATATCTGGATGATTTCATCAAGGTGTAGATAATAAATATCTTTAACTTCATCAATTAAATCTTGTTCTTTCATAAAAATTGCTTCATCCAGGAGTGTTTCTTTAACAAGTTTAAACAGTTCCATAATATAATATTTAGGATGTTCACGGGCAGAAAAATTATTTCTATAAATATTTACAAATCGTTTAACCATCCATCTTTTAATTGGGTTTTTAAATAAATCTTTCGAACTTGAAATTATCTTCTCTTCAGCCTTATCTCCTTGTAAAACCATTTTCTCATAATGCTTTCGATGGGAATTAATTTCCTTTCCATTGCACATACTAAGAATCATATTCATCAGCATTTTTGGATCTTCGCTCCAACGTGGTCTTGTAATATCAATTTCTGAATTTCCCCTTGAACCATATATAGTAATAAACTCATCATATTTTTTAAGGAATACTGAACCCCCATTTACGTTTTTAATACTTGATAAAACATTTAAGAGAGGGTGAACTTTTAAGTAATGATACAGATCTGGATGGCTCATTATAATATCTGCCAAATCACCAACCATTAGATCCATTTCGGTTGTAATGTTACCTCTCAAACCATGGGTGATGGCATTGATCTCCTCATCAAGACCTTTTCCTGATAATAGCTTTTCAATCTTTTTCTGAACTAACATTGATGAAAGAATATATGGAAGATACTTTGCTACTTTTAGCAAATGATTTGTTAAGATCTTTTTTAGGCTAATCAGTCTGGAAATACCGGGTGATAATTTATGAATATGTTTTCTGTATTGGGATATTCTTCGATTTATATCATACAAAATTTTATTACTACGTCCAAGAGGATTTGCAAGGAAAACTACCCATAATAACTTGAATATTTTAGGTATTGCAAATGTAAATCCATGATACAGGAGTGTTAAAAAGGTTTTTAGCCTAAAATGAGTATTAAAATCCTGGCGAGTTGTCACTTCTTCTAATGCTTCAAATATTAATTCATCTATATAGCTAAATGTTTTTCGTTTACGAAATGTCTTGATTCGGAGTGCATTACTAACATCAATATATATTCTTCCTCCGGCTTCTTTTATAAAATTAGTTCTTAGTATTTCCTGATTGGATTTACTAAATGGCGCTAGATAATGAATCATTGATATTCCTAGAGGTTTGAAAGCATCTGTCATTACCTGTCCGTGCCCGAAAGAGATATAGACGTGGAGTTCATCCTGTGTAGTTTTTGGTTCTAAATCAGGATATAAGGAAGTAATAGGTCTGCTTTGAACGATATAGATTTGATTTTTTTCAATACACCACTCGATATCCTGGGGCTTACCATAATACGTTTCTATATCATAACCGAGTTTTGAAAGAGATATAATTTGATCATCTGTGAGAGCCTGGGATTTTTGCATGGATTCAGATAAATTTTCCTGATATGTTCCACCATCTGGGTTATTTTGTATTGCAATTTTCTTTTCTCCTATTGATTTACTTATAATAGTCAGATTTGTTTTAGAAATCTTATACAGGTCTGAAGAGACAAGTCCTGATACCAGAGCTTCTCCCAGTCCATAACTTGCATCAATGGTCATAATTTTTCTATTTTCTGATATAGGATCGACGGTGAATAATATTCCAGAAACATCAGGTGTTATCATTTTTTGGACAACAACCGATAATTTAATCTGGCTGTGATCAAAGGCATTTTGAATACGATAAGTGATGGCTCTATCGGTGTAGAGTGAAGCCCAACAGGATTTTATTTTGATTAATATATCGTTTAGACCAGTTATATTAAGATAAGTGTCTTGCTGACCTGCAAAGGATGCGTCGGGTAGATCTTCAGCTGTGGCACTGGATCGAATAGCGTAATAGTTACCTATTCCAGATTGATTTAAAGCATTTTTGACTGATTTTTCAATTTCAAATGGGATTTCAGATGAATTAATAAGATTTCTTATTGTTTCACCAATAGTTTTGACTTTTTGTGTATCCTCAGCTTTCAATCCATCCAACAAGGGAAAGATTTTATCCTGCAAATTATTTACTTTGAGAAATGAATCAAACCCTGCAGTACTAACACAAAATCCAGGTGGTACAGGGAATCCTCCTCGAGACATTTCACCTAGATTTGCACCCTTTCCACCAACAAGGGGTAGATCAGTCTTTGAGATTTCATTAAAGTTTAAGATAATGTTCATAGCCTCTCCTAAACGGGTTATATGTTTTGTGTTAATTTAGAAATATTTTAATCAGATATTATTGGGTATGATAATTTCATCAAGGAATTGTCTCAAAATAAATCCAGTTGCACCCCAGATAACATAATCTTTGTAATAGAAATAATTAATAGCGATCTCATTTCCTTTTAGATTAACTTTACGGATTTGATGTGATTCTTTATGGAATAATGTATTTACAGGGATAATAATAAGCTCCTCAATTTCAAATTGGCTCACAGTGAAAGAATAGGGATAGGGAATATGACCAACGAAAGGTGTTACAATAAAATGAGTTGCAATAGTTTTAAATGGGTCCAACTGCCCAAGAATATGAACATCACTGGGATCTAGACCTATTTCTTCCCGACATTCTCTTAATGCACAATCTAATAATGAATTATCCGTATCATCGCGAGTTCCCCCTGGAAATGATATCTCTCCCTTGTGGTGTTGAACATATTGACTTCGTTTGGTAAATAATATATTTAGTTCATTATTAATATATAATAAAGGAATTATAACAGCAGCGGGGACTAATTCATTTTGTACATAAGATTTACTTTTTCTTATTGACAAGATATTTTTAATTTTATTTATCATTAATAGTTACCCAAGAAAATAAATTATTTTATAAAAAAGTGTTTGACATTCTGTATAATTTAATTATATTTCGTATCCACTTGGGCCGCTAGCTCAGTTGGTAGAGCAACGCCCTTTTAAGGCGTGGGTCGAAAGTTCGAATCTTTCGCGGCTCATTATATTTATTGTCGCCTTCGTCTAGTGGTTAGGACACAGGGTTTTCATCCCTGCAACAGGGGTTCAATTCCCCTAGGCGATGATATTTACTTATATTATTTTTTTTATCTATTCAACTTCATGATATATTTATCTTTTTTAAGATATAAATATTGTTAATCATAACATACACTTTAAAATATTTCTCTCAAAAGTATTTTGATAAGTTGATCCAACTTCAACATTCCTGGTATTCCAAATTATATTCTTAAGGTTTTTTTAAAATCAACGAAAATTATAATCATACAAGGATACAACACACGGAGGTATTTAAATGTTTGATGAAAAAGTTTTTAAACAAATTATGGATTCCTTTCAAAATATGAAAAATAATGTAAACACACTTGAGAAAGAATATTCTTACATGTTATCCAGAAAAGAACATCTCACTCAAAATAATTCAAATATCACCCCTACAAGTTAAATCTTTTACAAATCAATTCATATGTAGGTTTACCACGAAAAAAACGTGCTTCTTCAAGAGTAAGGTCACCCCGTTTGATATAGAACTCATATGGATTATCTTGATTATCTACACATTGAATTACAGACAAATTCAGTGCTTTAAACAGTGCTTCTCTGTCTTCCTCTTCAATTTTTTCAAAGTCTTTTGGGGTATAAAGTTTTTTTGATGGTAATACTGTAGAGGATTTTTTGGGAGACTTTGTTTCTGGTTGTGGTAATTCTTCTTGTCCATCATGGAGTCTTCTATATAAATTGCTTTCATTTAAAATCTTTTTTGTCTCATTATATCCTTCAGGAGTTGTATTTAAAGAAGTATACAGGCTATTTAAATCCGTACTTGATTTTTCAAGATATGTGAAGGCGTGGGCTAGAACTTCAAATTGAAGACGTCCTGTATTGGTATTTTTATAGAACTTTTCATCGTATAAATAATTGAGTGCTTTAATAATTTGCCCTTTAGCAATAACATATTTTGTTTTGACAGATTCAAATGACATTATATTAGCTGGAAGATGATTCAGAAAAGATTCAATTACTTTTTTTTGCAGACCTTTAGACTTAAAAAAATCGACCAATTCATCGTGAGTAATAACCTGGGGAAGATGATCCATAAATCCTTTCATAAGTTTTAGATAATCAGTTATATGAGAAAAATCATTGATATATCGGGTCAGGAAAGGAGATAAGAAATCATTATCCAGTTCTATATTTGGATATTCCTGGAGGGCTATGAGGGGATCCTGTTCCAGAGCTAACCAGCAATTCAGTATAATTTGAGCGAGATTATAATCATCGATAGAAATACTTTTATGATTCTTTCTGGCTTCTATGATAAGAAAACACATATAATTAATTTTCTTTTTATTTTCAACATCTATTTCCTGATCAGAAATTGAGAAATTATGATTTCTAAATATATCAACTAAAAAAGGTTTTAATATATGGCAACGGTCTTTTAAATCAGGGACTAAAGATTTTTTTAAAACATCATCGATAATCAATTTGTAATTGAGTCCAGGGATAAGATATTCTTTTAATACCTCTTTTCCTTCGATCTGTTCAGCTAATGGAACTACGACGAATTGATTTTCCAAAATAAGGGAGTACAAAATCTGATTGGCAATAAAATAGTAATCTTTAATACCATTTAAAATATGTTCCAGTGAAACAAGAGTTCGATAGGGATAGACTGATTTTTTGAATTGATCCAGGACATAATTTATAATTTCATTTCTTGTTAAATCTTTTACATACACACCCAGATCCTGATTTAGCTGATCCCGATAATATTTTTTGGTTTCTATCAATCCATCATCTGTAGTAGAAATAATGTTAATAGTTTTAATAATACCACTGCTGATTAGGATTTTTAAAGATTCTTTTAATTGTTTATAACTCTCCTCATTGATTTTACGATCTATATCGAGTTCATCCTGATCTTTTTTCTGCCAATTGGTCATATAGAGAAATCGTTTAAATTCCTCGTCCTTTGCTTTCTCCTTCTCACCCTTGATTTTATCATAATCACTTGTTATATCCTGTATTGTGAGGTATAATTCACCCTTAATTGCGTGATCTTGGAATATCTGTAAAATCTTTCTGGCGATGGGTTCATCAAAATGAGATGGATTTTTAAATGCAAGAATCTTATAATTAACATCAGCGTATATAGGTCCATCATTAATATTCATATTATAACTCATTCAATTTTGTGTTTATAAATGTAATAATATATTAATTTGATATAAAAATTATTTTCATTTTTTTTACAATTCAAATTGTTTTAGTATATTTAAACATTAATTTAATAATGATATTTATCAATCTGAAAGCAAATTAATGGGAGGAGACTTTGAAAATATTTGGGATCATATCCATAATTATTAATATTATTTTAATTATAATTTTAACTACGATTTTGATGGATTCCAGTCCACAGCAGAAGATTGGATTATCCAGAATAAATAATTTTAAACAACTCAAAGATTTTCGCACCGATGAGATGATTCAATATAAATCCCCATTTAATAAAAATCATATCGAAGTGTTAAAATCAATGATTGACAGTGGTTCCATACTTATTGCAAAAGAAGATGGCACTGTGTTACTCGATTATTACAGTAATGATAAATTAATTCCTGCTTCAACACTGAAAGTGATAACCTCAGCAGCAGTTCTTCATATATTTGGAGCTGATTATCGTTTTAAAACAGAATTTCGACTTGATTCCAGCAATAATTTATTTATTAAGGGCTATGGTGATCCATATCTTACAAGTGATGAAATACGATTAATAATAAAAAAATTAATTTCTTTGGGATTAAATCAAATTAATTCAATATATCTAAATGATAGTTTCTTTGCGGATACTATTCACGTCCCTGGTAATGAGAGCCATGAAGCTTATACTGCAATTAACACTTCTTTAGCAGCAAATTTCAACACTATTGCATTCAAAAAAAAAGGTACAGAGCTTATCAAAGGGGAAGAAGAGACTCCAATTGTTGATTATGCCAAGGTAATTTTGGATAAGATTAATAATCAGGTTATTTGGAAAGGAGATAATCTTCGAATTTCTATTAAGAATAAGGAGGATAGTCTTCTATATTTTGGACATTTATTTAAAGAATTATGTAAGGAAGAAAACATCGTTGTAAATGGAGAAGTAAAGATTGGGAAATCTGTTATCCAGAAAGCATTTTATACCCATTTGTCCTCAAAAACTATGTCTGATATAGTGAAGATTTTAATGCAGTATTCAAATAATTTTACAGCAAATCAATTACTTCTCCTTTTAGGAACAAAACTTAAAGAACCAGCTACTCTTCAAGATGGCATAATAGTATTACAGGACTTTATAAAAAATACATTAAAAATAAATGGGATTAGAATTAAGGAAGGGTCAGGTCTATCCTATGCAAATCGAGTAACTGCACGACAAATGATTCGAGTATTGGATTTTTTTAAACCTTATAAAAAATTATTAAAACATTTTAATGAAAATCTTTATGCTAAATCTGGAGGCTTACAAACTGTAAGTTCTTTGGTTGGATTTTTTAATACTAAACAACAGGGTGAAGTGAAATTTGCTATTATACTCAATCAGAGCCTAACAAGCAAACCCCACTCCATCTTGTATGAGGGTATTTTAAAAATCATTGATGATACCCTAAACAAATAAAGAAGCTTATTTTTTCTTTTGAATGACTACAGGTTTTCTAGTAACAACTGGTTTACGAACTACTCGTTTTTTTGCAACAGCTTGTTTTACACCATAAATAGCTGGTAACCAAGGTGCTCCATCTGTTTGTAACCAGACATGGTATTTAGAAGGATTATAAGCTCTTACCTGCCATCCTCTTGAAGAAAGACCTAATAGTCTTGCTCTCGTTGGATGTGCATGCCAACGTGGAAGTCTTTCATCTGCTTTCCATAAATGAGAAGCAGTACAATGTCTTAAAATCCATTGATTGAGGTTTAACCCACCAGCGTAAAGGACAACTCTATGCATCCCATCACTTCTTCTCTCATTAACTTTAACATAACGAATTCGTGTGTTTCGATAAATAAATTTATCATAAACTTCCCAATAATAACACTCAGTAAAGCGTTGTAGGGTTAACTGATCTAGTCCAGCTAGAAGAACATCAGCGGTTACTCTGGTGCCAGTAATCAAAGTTACTTTATTTGGTTGTGCATAATATGAGATATATGCATATCCAGCACGTGGGAATAAACCAGATTTGTTTTTGTAGAAATATTCTTTTTCTTCAGCTTTAGTGGTATCATATTTTTTAGTTATGATAATTTTCTTTTGGCCACCGCCGCGGACAGTTTCGTTGTCATGATAAAGTTTTTGCATGAGTTGTTTTTGAGCATAAATATTTGTTAGACTTTGAGTCAAAACAAATACCAAAGCTATTGTTAACATTAATATGAGAGATCTCCTCATTAATTTTCCTCCTATGTTGATTTAGGTTTATTTTTTTTAAGACTAAAAAAAAATTTTCACCTCATGAATTTAATCAGATGATATGAAATGTCAACTTAAAAAAAAGTTTTTTCCATGTTTTTAACAATTATGCATTCCTTTTAAATATTTAAAATCTTATTTAACAAGAAGTTTCAATATATATCAGGAAAGAAATAAATTTAATAATTTGATATCTGAATCCGTTTCTTGTATTGAATTATTTTCTAAACAAAATTAATATATCACATTAATTTAAATGGGATTAATATTATATAACTAGATCATGTATTCAAGTAAACAACTAAATATCATGGATATCTGATATTTTAGAGATATAAAATAAATACTTGGATTATTTTATTAGTGTTACTTTAGGCTATCACAAAATAGATTTAATTTTCTCTTGTAATGTATTGAAGAATGGATCTAAGTTATCAGAATCAGGCAAAACTATTTCTATTTTGAATCCAAGTTTTCGGACGCTACCATCTCCTGTTAACCCCAGTGGAACTTGTATTGCCTCTCTACTTAATGGGATTTTATCTGTAATTTCAAAGATTCTATTCATCATAGCCTGGGTTACGATACGCATAATAAATTTCCTTTTGTGAACAAAATATTTAGATTGTATCCAAAGAATTTCTATGAGAAAAGGATTCTATTAATTTAAATTGCAACGTGCCTTACTGAGGGCAACTTTTGCAGGGTGATAATTATCATTTATTTGAATCGCTTTTTTGTATTCTTCTATAGCGAGAGGCCAGAGTCCAAATGCTTCATATATCCTTCCAAGATTTATATATGGAAACTCACGCTGATCATAATCAGGGGCTGATTTTGCTTTCTCAAGCCATGGGATAGCTTCTTTGTATTTTTCTAATTTTATAAGATAAGATCCAATATCATTATAGGGGTTTCCAAAATCAGGATCCAGTTGAATCGCCTTTTGACACTCAATAATTGCTTCTGAGTATTTATCAAGAAAGCTGAATGTCCATCCTAAAAAAGTGTGGGCAATTGCAGTTGGCTGAATTTGAATTGAAGTCTTATAATATTTTTCAGCACCCTGATAATCTCCCTTCATTTGGAGGTTGTATGCCATTCTAAAATATCTTTTGGCTTCTGGATCAACATATTTTTCTGGGTACATGTGAAATCACCTCTCATACACACTATATGTAAAATATAATCATATTTTTCAAAAGACAAATATCTTTTATCATATATTTTTATAAGTTTATTTAGATTATTTAAAATAAATATTTATTTTTTTATAATATGTTACAAAATTGGTTTATAAAATAAAGTATTTATGAAAAATTGATTTTACACTACTGCAGATACATACGGAATTGATTTATTGATTGAATATATGGAATTAAATTAATTTTGAAAATCTATAATTTTTTTAAAAAATTCCTTTTAAATTTATCCGATGTTCATTATCTTAATGTATAATATTTTTATTAAATTAAGAATTTATAGAGGTTCTATGACTCTCAAGAAAATAAATAATCCCCGTATAATGCTGGTGAATCCACCATTCTATCGATTCATCACATTTTCATATGCATACAATCCCCTTGGAAATCGGTATATCGCTGCTATGCTCAGAAAACATGAGTATGAGACACATGTATATAATTTTGATTTCCCTGAAAAGATTGATCCAAAAGAACCAGACTGGCTAGATTATCATGAAAACTATGGTGAGCAATATAAACAGGAGATGGAAAATTTAAATCATCCTATATGGAAAGAAATTGAAACTACTCTCCGCAAAGTTAGACCTGATATCCTGGGTGTTACGTCTATGACCCCCCAGATGAATACAGGTATTATGATAGCCCGACTAGCGAAGAGTATTAATCCTGATTGTATTGTAGTATTTGGAGGTATCCATCCAACATCGTTACCCTATGATACAGCCAGTTACCCTGAAATCGATATTGTTTGTGTTGGTGAAGGTGAATTGACAATGCTTCATCTTGTTCAAACTATTGAAAGAGGTGGTGATCTGAGAGATGTTCAAGGAATAGCCTTCTTTGATAAGAACAATCAGTATTGCGAAAATGAAAGACGTGCCCTCATAGCAGATTTGGATAGTATCCCCTACCCTATCCGAGATTTCCCTACACAAGCTGAGAAAGAATTTATGCTCCATCGTGGCTCTATTCTGACAAGCCGGGGATGTCCTTATTCCTGTACTTTTTGCGCCCGTAAACCAATATGGGGAAAGAGTATACGATATCGCTCTGCTGAAAGTGTTGTTCAGGAGCTTGAATATATGCATCATGGTCTGGGTATTAAGAATATTATGTTCGAAGACGATACTCTGGCACTCCGATTTCAACGGATGAAAGAGTTGTTTGACCTGATGGAGAAAAGGAATATCAATATCAATTATACTATACAAACGAAAGTCCATGTTGTGAAACCTGAACTTCTGGAGTTATTAAAGAAAACAGGTTGTACAAATATTGCAATTGGTGTTGAAACGGGTAGTCAATACACCCTTGATCGTATAAAGAAGAAAATTACTTTGGATCAGGTTCGAAATGCTGTGAAGCTTTGTAAGGAATTTGATATCATGTGCAATAGTTTCTTCATTGTTGGATATCCCTGGGAAACTAAAGAAATGGTTCAAGAAACCTTTGATTTCATGAAGGAAATTGACTCCTCTGTGGTTCATTTATACATGCTGATCCCTCTCCCTGGAACAGAACTTTATGAAGAAGCCAAGCGGGAAAATAGAATTCTAGCTAAGGATTGGTTTTATTATTACTTCCAGAATCCTAACGCGATGACAAGAGACCATTTCGATAATCGATGGTTATATGATAAGTATCTTGAGATCAAGGACTACATTCATAAAACTCGACGTGAGAAGATAAAACAGCAGTCCAGAAACTTTAAGTATATTATTACAAAGGTGAAAGATAATATTGATTCTCCAAAACGTCTTTGGTATATGGGAAAAAGATTTATTAAAATTCAGCTCAATAACTTTTAACAGGAGTATGTGTTGTCTGACTGTATCTTTTGTAAGATTTTAGCGGGGGAAATTCCCTCTTACAAATTATATGAAGATGAGAATACTTTCGCGTTTCTGGATGCATTTCCAGGAACCAGAGGGCACTCCTTAGTTATCCCTAAAACTCATTATCAAGACTTGTTTGATACTCCAGAAGACGTATACTCACAGTTAATCAGCACAGCCAAGAAAGTTGCTAATGCACTGAAAAAGGCATTTCAATTTGATGGAATGAATTTATTCCAGACTACAGGCAAAGCAGCAGGACAGACTGTTTATCATATCCATGTGCATTTGTTTCCCCGATGGATGGGAGATCAAGCTCTAGGTGGTTGGAAACCTATTCAGCCAAGTAAGAAAGAGTTCGAGAAAACACGTGATTTGATATCTGCTAATATATAAAAGAATAATGCCGTGACCATTAACAATGACCACGACACTTTTAAGAAAGGATCTTTTGATAAGGAGAGTTCTCTTTCATTATGTGAAACACGGTACAGGCAGCTTTATTCCTTTTTTTTGAAAATTAACCTAATATCACTGTGTCAGTCTAAGTAATTTATTCTTCACCTGACGAAGATAATTAGTGACTCTGTTTTTTAAAGCTTTGTGGTATATTTCAATACTACCTAAATAACCGTTGTTTTGGTGATAAATATTTTTGACAGGATACCAGGTATATGTTATTATTTTATTATTTAATTGCCATTTGATCTGATTTAATTGATCATAATGAATTTCTTCTTTCTGATTTTGTTTTGATCCAAACAGTTTTTCAAGAGATTTTAATACTAATAAAACTTGTAATTTCTTAGGTAGACGGAAAGTAATTTTCTTATGATATAAATCCCCCTGGTGAAATGTAAGATATAGCTTGTCTAAATACTTATTCCATATACTTTTCCCAAAATCAAGTGAATACTCCTTAATCTGGGAAAGATGAATCGATAATTCCTTAGTCTGAAAGGTTAATGTAAAATCCTCATCATAAATTGAATTATTCTTCAAATTCTGTAACTGCAGCGTAAGAGATTTTTTCAACTGGAGATCCAATTCACTTTCTGACATTTGAATAATTTTCGCATCCTTATGAATATTCTTTCTCACCGATGTTTCAACTTGATTAAGCGTGCTGTTCAATGGAATAGAGACAAATCCATCAACAAGATCCTTTTCTGGAAAAGAAATACCACTATATAATGACACTGAAATTAGCAGTAATACAACAAAAATCCCTTGTTTCATATTTAAATCCCCCCATTTCATCAAATAATATGAAAAACTTAATTTTATTTACCAATAACCTAATTAACGGCACAATATTATATTTATTAACGTTGAAATCAATAATTTTAAAGGATATTTTAAAACAATCGCAATGCAGATATCAATTTTTAAACAAAGTACTCCGATAATTTTACAATACATTGAACTGAATTGCTTAAATGATTGATAAAGAAGATGAAATACTGATCTCAAAAGGATTTGAATATATAAACATTCCAATAACTCAAGATATAATAAGTAAGATAGGTAGTTATATAAATATATATTTAGAGTGGAACAGCAAATTTAATATATCTTCCATTAGAACAATAAAAGATATTCTTACTAAGCATTTCATCGATTCAATAATTGCTATACCTGTAATTATGGATTTCAATAAAGTATATCCTGCGTTACGTATAATAGATTTGGGATCAGGTGGAGGTTTTCCAGGGCTTGCTATAAAAATCGCCTGTCCTAACCTAAAAATTGACTTAGCTGAAGTAAATAAAAAAAAGATTTGCTTTTTAAAAGAACTTATTTTAAATTTACAATTACAGGATGTACAAATCGTGGATTCTTCCATTGGAAAAGTATCACAAAAATATAATATCTTATTGACAAGAGCTTTCGGTAATCTCAAAAAGATTTTCCTCGAATCAAAAAAATATATAAATAATGGAATGCTTGTGTGTTACAAAGGAAAGTCTGATATCATACATAATGAAATTAATGAACTTCCTGATTATATCCAAAAAAAAATTATTGTGCAGAATGTCAAAAACCCTTTTATAAAGGATGAACGTCATCTTGTTTTAATTAATCTCTAAGAGGTAGTAGAATTATGGGAAAAGTAATTACAATAGCAAATCAGAAAGGTGGAGTTGGAAAAACTACCACTGCTATTAACTTATCAGCCTACCTTTCTCAAAACGACAAAAAAATATTACTTATTGACATTGATGCTCAAGGGAATACTTGTAGTGGTTTTGGTATTGACAAACAAAATGAAAATAAAAGTATTTACGAAGTCCTCATGGATGGCTTACCTATAAGTACTGTCATAAAAAAAACATCCTATGAAAACCTCGATGTAGTACCTGTGAATATCCATCTGGCTGGGGCTCAGGTGGAACTCATTGAACAAGAGAACAGAGAAACCCGTCTGAAAACAGCTATAAACGAAATCAAAGATCAATACGATTATATATTCATAGATTGCCCACCTTCCCTTGATATTATGACTGTCAATGGGCTTGTGGCCGCTGATACTGTCCTTATCCCTCTTCAATGCGAATTCTTTGCTCTTGAAGGTCTTGCACAGCTTCTCAAAACAATAAATCTCCTTCAAAAAGGATTAAATCCCAATCTCAAAATAGAAGGAGTCCTATTGACCATGTATGATAATCGTACCAATCTATCGAATCAGGTTGTGGACGAAGCCAAAGACTATTTCAAAGACAAAGTATACAAAACGGTCATACCAAGAAATGTCAAACTGGCAGAAGCACCAAGTCATGGAACCCCTATCTCCTCTTACGACCCAACTTGTATTGGTGCAAAAAGTTATCAAAAATTAGCTACGGAGATCCTGAATTATGCCTAAAAAAGCTCTTGGAAGAGGATTGGGTGCCCTACTCGCTACTCCTGAAAATGAAATCTCAGATCATCATATCCTTGAAATCCCGTTATCAGAAATAGAACCAAACCCTCTGCAACCAAGAAAGACTTTTGATCCTGAAAAATTGCAGGAACTTGCAGATTCAATCCGTGAGAAAGGTTTAATCCAGCCTATTATTGTAACCAAAGTTGATTCAAAATACCAAATTGTGGTTGGGGAACGAAGATGGAGAGCATCTCAACTAGCTGAACGCTCTACCATTACTGCAATAATCAAAGAAACCCTGGATTATGATCGCCTTGAAATCGCTCTCGTAGAAAATATCCAACGTCAAGATCTCAATTCAATTGAAGAAGCAATCAGCTATAAAGAACTTATCGATAATTTAAATCTCACCCAGGAACAACTTTCAGAGCGTCTTGGTAAAAGTAGAACCTCTATAGCCAATACAATTCGTCTTTTAAAACTTCCTGAAGATATCCAGAAAGATATTGTACATGAAAAAATTACAGAAGGTCATGGCCGTGCAATTCTTGGTCTTAAAAATGAATATGACATGTTCCACGTAAGAGACCAAATTATAGAGCAAAATCTATCTGTACGTGATACTGAAAAATTAGTTCAGGAGATGATTTCTTCAAATGGAACTCATAAAAATGAAGAATTACTCGTTGTTCCAATCAATACTGAATCAGAAAATGAAGATACCATCAGCGAAATTAACCAAACATCGACTCTTACTCATCAAAAATTCAACGACCTCGAAAATCATTTAAAATCCTTTTTTGATACAGATGTTAAATTAAAATTCCAACCAAACAAGGACCAGGGTAAAATTGAAATCAAATATAAAAATATCAATCAACTCGATGAAATCCTCAATCGAATGGGTATTCAACATTAATAGCAAATTATACATAAATTACTTTCTTACTAACCAATAGATTGCGTCAAAATCATATCAAACTTGTTAACCAAGATTAATCAATGTTAATAATTTTCTTAAGAATCAATCATTTTAGTTGAAAATATTTTATTTCTGTCGATAAAATAATTGAAAGAACATGCTAAAACGTATCTATCAATTGTTAAATAAGTTAAGCATACGAGGAAATTATGAAAAAAATCATTGTTATGATCCCCATCTTATTTCTAATATTTTTAATAACCACACCTGTCACTGCCAAATCAGCCCCTGATGATATAGAGGTAACTCAATATGAGGTTGAAGATAATGAAAATGGAATCATCAAAGAATATCCAAAAGAAAAAATTATAAAAAAAATAAATAATCCACTTCGGCTAACTGCAGAGGATTTACGTATCGTTATTGACCCTGAAGACAAATATGTTGATCTATACATTAGAAAAAAACCCTATATTAATTCTATTCTCCTTACAAATTATTACTGGGAAGATAAATCAGAAGAAAAACTACGTCAATATGGCCTAAGAAGTCTACACTACAATTCTGTTAACGGCAATGAAAAAAGACTTTATAAAAACATGTTTATTGGCAAGAAACAAAATCTATATTTCCTTGTGGATTCTTCTGCTGAAGAAGACCAATATTTTGGAATGGCTTATAGAATTAGAATCCCTAAATATATTGTTTACGGTTATCGAAAAGGAAAGTCTGTTTATGGAATTATAAGAGTTAAACATGGCACCCGATTAAATATCAGAACTTTTTCTAGAAAATACGCTGACTATAGAGGTAAATACTATGACAATCCTATTTCCCTTGTCCTAAAAAGAAAAAAATCCATTCCCATCGATGATCATCCTGTTATTACAAAAATTAAAGAAGTCATTGAAGGAGGATATCTTGCTGTCTATGTCCAATATGAGGCAAAAAAACACTTTTTTAAAAGCTTTCTCATTAAAGAAGATGGCATTAATAGAGAGCTAAGCGAAATTGGATTTTATAACAAAAAAGAACATAAAAAAGCTGTTCTGCTCGAAGCATATTATAAGGGAAATGTAGGACGAATCATTAAGGCTGTTATTTATTTTAAACTAGATATCAATGCTAAAAAATATTTTATATCTGCTATGGATAAGCGTGATACCTACGCAATTGGATGGATCGAGGTAAATGTTCCAGCTTCGGGTAAAAAACTCGATGACTCTTCAAAAAATGAGGATGTTACCCCACGGATTGATGACGACGAAAATGAAGAATTTTGGTATGAAGAAGGCGATTATAAATAAAATAATCCCCTGTAATATTATATTTAATTTTAATTTATAATAAATTAAACAGAATAAAACAATGTGATTTTAAATTAAAAAAGATCCCTCATGGGAGAACGATGGGAAAATCATGGGAAAAACAATTGCACTTACAACAGATGGCTAAAACTCTTAACGTAAGAAGAAGTTTTTTATTTAAAATCATCTTCACCGAAAACTTCCGCTTCAAACACCTCAATATATGCCCCTTTCTTCCACATATCTTCAGGTAAGTGAGCTTTAATACAAGTGTGTTTTAAAAATGTTTCCCTATCCCAGTGATTATCAGTCGCGACCTGGGGAAGTAATAATCCTTTTTTATTTTGATGACTGATGATGAGCCCATGTTTTCCCACCACTATTTCTTCGACAGACTGAATATTATAAGCCTCAGATAATACAGAGATTTCAATTTCTATGTCAGGATATTCTTCTTTCGAGAGAGAGTTAAATCGCGGGTCTTGAAAGGCACTGGAGATGGATAGACGTTCTATTAATTCCTGTAAGGGGTGTAATGCTTCTATTATACCAATACAACCCCTTAAATATTTTTTTTTGTGAATTGTAACGAAAGCACCTTTGATTTGTCGAAATACAGGGTAATTTAGATTTGGATTGAGTTGAGATTGTCCAAACAACCTATTCTCAATCGTTTTACGGGCTAATAGGAGAAGATTTCGTTGTTCATCTTTTGTTAATTGACTCATAATTCGATTTTATTTTTTGTCGTTTTAAAATTGTTGTTCATATAAAAAATTACTAAAAAAATATTAAATAATGAAGTATTCCATGATTTTCTTATTATCATTGGATATAATAAAAAATTAAGAGATAATAATGAAAACACTTTCTGAACAAGGATTTATGTCCGTATATAATTCTATTTATGTCGGATTCATGGTAGTTTTCGTAGCCTTTGTTCTGTTGACAAATACAATTGGAACAAAATTATTTAGTTTTATGGGGTACACTTTGCCAGTGAGTATATTATGGTATCCTTTCACATTTTTGATCACGGATATAGTTTCTGAGATGTATGGATCAAAAAGAGCCCGCTTTCTTGTAATTATGGGATTTGCAACAAGTATCATGCTCTTAGCCTTTTCAATGATAGGAATATATTTACCCAAATCAGAGGTTTACCACCTGAATGATGAATATTATAAAATATTTGGTCCTGTGTGGAGGATATTTTTCGGATCGATGGCAGCTTATGTACTGGCTCAGTATGTTGATGTATACTTGTTTCATTATTGGAAGAAATTAACAAAGGGAGATCATTTGTGGATAAGAAATAACGGCTCAACAATGATATCTCAATTTGTAGATTCTGTTACTGTAAATTTTATTTTTTTATATAACAATCCCAGTGTTCTTAAAATTGCATCGGGTCAGAGCGAGTTTTGGATTATAATGGGAATAGTTATCAACTCATATGTAGCCAAATTCATTATTGCATTATTCGATACACCATTTTGTTATCTTGGAGTTCGTGTTATAGAAAGAATTACAGGTTTGAAGGGTAAGGAGATAGATTAGCCGATTATTTGTTAATCATATCTAGGTTTAACTTAACAAATCGGGTGATCTTAACTTGCCAACCGTGAGATGGCTGATCTTTCGGAGCTACAAAGTGTTTTGCATTATAATTATTGTCTCTGATATCCTGTAAATCAAGAAGGAGGAAATAGTTTTCATCTCGAAGGGAATGGATAGCCTCATCGAAATCGGAATGATAAGGGTGATCTTCCCATTCATCATGATTATATTTTCTTTTATAAAGTGTATATACCTCATTCAAGTCTATGACATCCTCGGGGACTTCATCGTATCGCTTAGAATCCCTGCTTAAATAAATAGTTCGGACATAAGGCCTTTCTTCCTGTGGATGGAATTGACGTCCACCACCAATATAGCATTTAAACGAACCTTCGCCTGAAGAAATCATTTTATTTTTCATATCTAAACATTTTTTACAAATATCAACAATTCCTGTTTTGATTTCCGAAATACTTTCTGGCATCATTGAAGTCCTTATATTCTATTACGATTAGATAATGAAAATATAATAATAATTTTTATAAAATTGAAATTATTTATAACATGGTCAGAACCCAATAGGTATACTATTGAATATTATAGGCAATTTAGTAAATATACTATAATTTTATTTAGGAGATAAATATGATTTTTTCATATTTTTTTATGAAATTAATTATTTTTAAAACAGGGATATAATGAGTGAATTGTTAAGATTTTTTAAAATAGTTCTAAGAGGGGAAAACTTTATTTTATCAATCAATGATGAAAATCATTGTATGGGATTTCATATTATACGATATGTAAAGGCTCATGATCCTGAGGAAGGGGAAAATCTGATTTTAAGAGTTCTAATGAAAGATATAAAAAAGGAATTTCAACTGCTTAACAATGAATTCAATCCCCCCAGAATATTTACCGAAGAAATTATTGAACTGGATTCTTTTCTGGGAATAGATTTACCAGGTTCAGAATTTCTCTTCTATGAAGAGGATTAATCATTCGTTGATAGATATGGAGATTGCACTGGTGAGGGAGGTATCCAGAGACTTAATTCCATCCAATGGCTTACTATCATAGGAAATTATAGCAGATAATATAAAATTGAATGTTTCGTTTGCTTTAATAATTAAAGAATTATCATTGAGAAGACGGTAATCAGAGAATTCATCCCATCGGGGTTGTATATAGAATGTTGAAAAGAATTCTAAATTATTTCCCAGTTGTATATCGATATTCAAATAATTTGACCACCGATGATACGTGTTTTCAAGTCCTGAATCAGAATATGAACCCGTAGCGTTACGATTGAATTCCAACATATAAGCAGAACCAAGGGATAATTTAATCTTCCCTAAATCCTTTGTGAAACGAGGCCCTATGCCACCCAGAGTCCGAATATCAATTCTCTTGAACTCGTTGTATTCATATTGTCCAAAAACCTCAATTCCAAGCCATGGGATAATCTGATAGCGATATCTCAGGTGTTCAAAAGTCTTTGCAATGACTCTCTGGGATTTTAATTCCGCAAAACCACCCTGAGAAAGGATGAGAAAGAGATGTTTATTTTTAATGTATTTTAATGCAAGAGCTAAATCGGTTTTGATTAATTCTGTATTTCCAGTCTTCCAATCCAAAGCACCTTTGAAAGTAGCTGAAAATCCATTCTTCTTAGTTTCTTTTAAAAATGGTTGTATATTAACAATTTGAGAATAAAGAGATACATCGAGCAGAAGGATCATTATTATGATCTGATAAATTATTCGTCTATATTTTAGTATCTTATTTGCTATAATCAAATAATTTAATTCCTATTTCTGATTCATCGAGGGATGATAATATTTTTTATTTTCTTCAACTACAATTTGTTCGATACTTAAACCCTTTTTATGTAGTTCGCCAGCGTATAGAGCTTGTTTCTGACAAATCCCACAATAGGCACCATGATGATCAGCTGTTGAAAAGCAGGTTAATAAACTCTTATGCTTAAAATGCTGATTATCCTGACAATAACAATAACAGAAGATTTTATCAAGGACTTGAGGAATTTCATTGGCTACTTTATAAGCCTGAACAGCTTCTCCTAAATTAGGTTTCCCTACAAACAGATCAGGAGATAAAGGTTTTTTTGTTTCCCCACCATGTGCTTTTGGATAGGTAATCTCTTTGGATTGATGGCTGTGTTGGTGGTTGTGCTGATGTTCTGAATGAGGGTGTTTATCCTGTGGAGGCTTACTTTCTTGTTTCTTACAGCTATTTAAAAAGATAAGAGAAGAAATTATCATTAAATAAATTATATATATACTAAAAGATCTATTTGAAATACTTTTGATAAGAGGATTAGATATTTTCATAATGGAGTTCCTGTTATATTTTAATTAATTTACGAACTAATAAAATAATGAAATGATCCGAATTTGTCAATTAGCAATATAAGTTATATCTTTGAATATATGTACCAAAATATAAATACGCAAATGATCCTAAAAACTATTATTATTTATTAACTAACTCCCAAGAGGATACTTAAAATGATCTTACGTAATTTTAAAATAATCTATAAATTATTATTGGTTGTAATGCCTCTTCTAATTATCATGGTATTTATTGTAATTTATAGTTTTAATAACTATGCAGACGATGTTTTAAATCAGAGTATAAATAATAAAACAAAACAAACTACGTACTTAATAAAAAAATTACTCCATGAATATGGTGAAAAAGCTCTTCAGATGGCATCTGAGTTTGCTGACTTTCCGGGACTTAAAGACATTTATCGTATGGAAGATGAGTCGAAATCAAGGGATAGATTAAAAAAACTCATTAAACCAAAACTTGCCAGATACGTAAAATTACCTGGTGCAAAGAATTTCAAAGTTCACTTTCATAAACCCCCTGCAAAAAGTTTTTATAGATCATGGAATAATGAGCAGGGTGATGATATTTCCTCCTTTCGATCAAGTATTTTAAAAGTACAAGAAACCAAACAGCCTCAAATTGCTATGGAATTAGGTCGTGCCGGTACTTCCATCCGAGGGATTTATCCTATAATCGAACAGGATACATTAAATTATTTAGGGTCTGTTGAGGTATTTTTCTCTCCATTGGAGATACTTTCTTTTCTCATAAATAAATCGAGTGATGACGGTGTAATATTACTCATTGATAAGAGTCGATCTATAAAATATTTTAAAGGCGCCACCACAGGTAATTTCAAAGGAGAAATAGGTCCATCCTATATTACAAATATAAGCTCTACAAATCTTAAGCCTTATGAGATCTTGTCAAAAGACGTTATCATCCAATCTATTTCTAAGAAAACTTATATCACAGAAATCAAAAATAATTTGGCAATTAGCTATATTCCTTTAAATGATCACTCAGGTAATGTGATCGGTCACTTTGTATATGTTTATAATTTCAAGAAAGATAGAGAGGAAATTGCCCAGACTACGGCATTCACAAATGGGATACTGGCATCAATTGGGTTACTTATTATTATAATCCTTTATTTATTCTTTAAACGTGTTATTTCCAAACCAATTATTAACCTAACTCATGTCTTCGAGGATATGGCACAGGGGAAAGGGGATCTTACTGTACGTCTCAATGTTCTCTCCAATGATGAAATAGGTAGATTATCAAAATATTTTAATGAGTTTCTAAGCTATCTTAATCATATGATGTTGAATATTCGTCGTTCCATTGAGAAAACTAAAGATGTTAGTCTTGAATTAGCAGACTCCTCCACGAGATTAAAATCATCCCTTAAAGAAGTCAATTTAAATGTAGAAAACGTCGAGTCTCAATATAATAAGGTGGACAGAGAAATTAATATGTCCAGTCAGTCAACCACTGTTCTGAAGGACTTTATATCCAGTGTGGTAAAACTCATTTCAAATCAGGCTTCTGCAATTACTGAGTCATCCTCATCTATAGAAGAAATGTCAGCATCCATCCAGAATATTGCCCGTGTCACAGAAGAAAAATTAAATATAGCTTATGAATTAGAAAAGACTGCACTATTAGGGGAATCTGAAATGCGTAAGACAGTGGAAATTATTAAACAAGTCGCTGATTCTGCTCATCTCATCATGGAAATGATTAATGTAATAAATAATATTGCTGAGCAGACCAATTTGCTGGCAATGAATGCGGCTATCGAAGCTGCTCATGCTGGAACTGCGGGAAAAGGATTTGCTGTTGTAGCAGATGAAATCAGAAAATTAGCTGAAAATACTGCCAAGAATTCTGCTGAAATCTCCCGGTCATTAAAAGAAGTTATTGATCACATCCACTTTTCTGAGGAATCAACTATAAAAACTGGGGATTTCTTCACTAATATCGTCACCAGAACAAAAGATGTGGCTGTAAGTATGATGGAAATGAAGAATGCAACCCAGGAAATGGCATTGGGGAGTAATCAGATTATTTCCGCTCTAAAATCCTTATTAAATATTACAGATGATGTAAAATCCTCATCCAGCGAGATGGATAATAAAGTTGCATCCATCAATGACACGTTCCAAAAAATAAATATTATATCAGCAGATACCAGAACAAGAATAGAATTAATAACCGGTGAGATGAATGGTTTAAATGATAATATAGAACGGGTATCCGATTCAGGAACAAAAAATGCTCACGCTGTTTCAGATATCCAGCACTATATCTCGCAATTTAAGGTTGATGACGAGAAGAATTCTAGTGGATTGACTTCTATCTAATTATAAAATATTATCTTTTATATAACTCTTCTTGCCTTAATATACTTTCTGAACTTAATTCCAGCTCTAATTTGTCTGTTAATATATTGATATGATCAAATTGAAACATTTGGTTAAATGATATACTTTTTAACGGCACTTCAAATTCAAGCCATTTATATAAATGATTAAGATTACGTAAATCAATACAAATTTTCCAGCTTTCTTTGATAATTCCTTTAAAATCTTTTGGGAAGATGAAA
The DNA here is from genome assembly GCA_002450905.1 of Spirochaetia bacterium UBA6919. Taxonomy (GTDB): domain Bacteria; phylum Spirochaetota; class UBA6919; order UBA6919; family UBA6919; genus UBA6919. The sequence goes on along the minus strand of DKAT01000060.1, from coordinate 51,749 downwards.
TCAAAATTAAAAATCTTGTATAAGAAATACCCTATAAATCCTAATAAGACAAGATCAAATACTTTCTCAGAAACAATATCTGGTGGCTTAATAACCGATATAATACAATATCTATCTGAAGGGGTAAGTTTAAACTTTTCAAATGATATTTCAGTAATCACTGCATAAGATTTGTATACAGCATCAAGATTTATACTCTTATCAAATAAGGAAATATCATTTAATATTATATTATGCCTATGTTCCAGATAGGATCGAAACTCCTTTTTTAGTACTTTTTCAGGAATTGTAATTTTCCCATCCCTAATTATTTCTAAGATCTGTTTAGAAGAAGTCAAATAATCAATTATATTCTTCAAATATGACATACTCGTATTCCTATAAATGTAATTATTGATATTCATTAATATAATACATGAATAGAGAATTGAATGTAACAGAAAAATTTACAAATCAAATTAATTGAAGATTTTTTATAAATAATTTAATAATCCATGATAACTACTATTAAACAATATCCAGCTCGATCTTAATATAAGTCCCTTCTTTGGGGGATGATTGGATGTTTAATATCGCATGGACTTCTTCAGTACGTTTTTCGATCATATCAAGACCATAAGAATCGTCTCTTCGGGTCATCTTAGAAGGATCAAAACCTATTCCATTATCCCGAACGGACAGAACAAGCTTCTCTTGATCAGAACTCAAGAATACTTCAACGATTGTAGCTTTTGAATGTTTTAAAATATTGTTCAGTAATTCATCAATGGTATCCAGTAAATAAACAATCACATCTGCTTTAATTACAATATTACCATCCAAAATATTCTTTTCAATGCTGTAGGGAATATTCGTTAAAACCGACAAGGAGTTATAGGCTCTGTATTCCACTTCTTTATAGAGCTTATCAATTGAACACTCCCTGTTTTTGGAAGCAAAAATGGTATTTTTCCCCTCTATACTGCAGTGAAATAATAGATTTGACACCTGGTTTAATTTATTAATAGACATTTCATCATTATTTTCTATTGAATTAATGTATAGATCAATATAATTTCTGGCAGACTCTAATTTATTCTTTATAGAATCATGGTATCCGACATTTAATCTTGAAATCTCTTTTTCTGAGCAATCTAATTTATCAATCATGTAGTTATAAGCACTGGCTACATCGGCTATTTCATCACTTCTCTTCCCAGTTATTACAGGTTCAAAAATCCCTTTTGTCACATTGGATAATCTATTTATCAACCTTTTTAATGGCACTGTTGTAAGATAAGAGAAGATCAAAAGAATTATTATTGATATTAGAATGAGGGCTGATAAGATTTTAAGTATATGATATGATATTTTATCCTTCAATTCCTTGAATATAACCGCATCCTGCTGGAGAGCAAATACACTAAAATGACCGTCTTTATTCTGGATTGGGATTAGAGCCACTAAAAAATCTCTATGGACATTCATATCCTCATAGACAAATACTTTTGGCTTTCTTTCTTTTAAAACATCAAAATATTTCTTTTCTCTAACAAATAATGGACTATAAATCCCAAATCGATATCTATCCACACCATAATAAATATTATTATCTATAATCTTATGCCAGCGAAACTCAAGCTTGTCCTTGGACTCTATACCTTTGGTGTAGAGAAGATCTGAGATTGTTTTATGGATGGATTCATACTCAGGAGTGGTTATTTTGGAATTGTAATCAAGTTTATCAAAATCCTTTACAGGTAAACTGGGAACAACACTGGATGCAATTCCTAATAATTTGTTTTCAACTTCATCCTCATAAACACTAATCATGGTCGTATATAGAGTATATCCTGTAAGTAGTGCCGTGAGAATTATCGCTGGGACAAAGATGGCAATTTGTTTCTTAAAAAATGTAAATCGTATTTGCCTAATCTGTTTTAAAATCCATTTTCTTGAAATATAAATCAGAACAAAAAATATAATCAATAGAACTATAATAACTGGTTTATAATATTCAATTCTATAAAAGGATTTAACGGTTTTAATATACTGACCCTTTGTATTATAGTAATGGAGTGTGGATGTTAGTGATTCGAGGATTACAATTTGTTGATCTTTGGAAATCATTATACTGTCAATAAAGAAATCACGATTCTTCTTCTTTAAATTAATTTGAGACGTAGGATTTAATTCATCATTTAATATTTGTAATCTTCTATTTCCCATGTCTCCCACAATGAGTCGATTTTCATTATCCAAAGTCATATAATAGGGATCATTGAATTCTCCTAAATCTTTACCGAGCTTTCCAAAACGTTTTAAAGTGTTTGTATCAGGATTAATAGAGACAATTTGATTATTCGTTATATCAGGAATATATATATTTCCATTTTCACTAATTACAATCTTACCAAATATATTTTTCTTATCCCCTTTTAAATATTTTTTAAGAGATTTGGGATGTGTTTTATTTCCAATTATCTCTGATTCATTAACAGAGACAGACCAAATATGATATCCATCTTTCATTGAAGCAAAGTACAATCGGTCTCTATTGATATTCAGTCCCCAAAAAGCATGGTGGAGTAACATATTCTTTTGTTCATTTTCTGTATAACGATGTCTTAATACATAGCCTAAAAATTTTCCTTCTGAACTTATTTTAATAATCTGCTCCTCTTCAAATCCACCATGTTTCCCTATAATATCATTTTTAATATAAGCATTTCCTTTGTTATCCACAGTAAGATCCCCACCATAATAGATATCTCCTGTTCCACGACCATTCTTGTCATAAACCCATAACAGATGAAAATCCTTATTTAACTTATGAAGCTCGTATTTATCCGATTTAGTTTTAATGAGGATATAATAATTTCCAGATGGATCAGTTGTTATTCGTAAGATTTGATGAGGAGAATATGTTGTTGTACAGTGACTTGTAAGAAATATTAAAAAAATAATCAGACCCAATTTAAACAGAAAAACCTCTCTATTAAACCATTAGATGGTATACTTAATTTATTTAAAATCCTTGTCAATTTTTTTATGACAACCTCTCAAAAACATTTTGTTATACTTTAATCAGATAAAAAATACCAACATCCAAGGAGATTAGGATATTTTATGAGTCAATCAAATCGAATTAAGGTCTGTATTATCGATGACCAGAAATCCTACAGGACTTCCCTCAAAGAGATTCTCTCAAAAGATGAAAGGATCTGGATATATAATGAGTTTGATAATGCAACAAGTTTCTTTCAATCCTTAAAATCCCCATTTCAACCCGATGTCTGTTTAATTGATATTCGGCTATCCAAGGATGAAAACTGCACCCTGGGATTGGAATGTGCAAAAAAAATTAAAGAAAAAAATCCAAATATTCATGTGATTATTATGACTGCCTACTCAGATTCCGATAACTTTGCTGAGGCAAGGAAAATTAATGCGGATTTCATTGAAAAGGGCACCAGGGGTGAGATACTCATTGATAAGATTATCACTTCTGCAAGGTATAGTGATGAACAATTCGTATCTATTAGACTTACTCATAAAGATAAAGTAGATATTGTAGGACTTGTCAAAGCTATAGAAGACTATATCGAGGAGACATCCAAATTATCTCCTCAGCAGAAACAAATTATTAATAATAAACTCCAGGGGAAGTCCATTGAAGACCTATCCAGCGAACTTAATATATCCGAAAGCACTATCCGAACACAAATCAAACGGGCTTCATCAAAAGAAATCAAGATCCCAAACCTGTGGCAATATGTTCAACTTTAAATTAAAAATAATTATTCAAGTACTCGTAATCCTTTTTTCATTCTACCCATCCCAATATTCTTTTTCGCAAGCAAAGGATTCAAAAGAAGTTAAGCCCAAGCAAGAAAAACCCGTCGTCAATTTATATGCCGTACTCGATATTTTTTCAGCCTTAAGATTTAATGAGGGCGCCAAGAAAGAATTAAACATCGGAAAGTGGGCGGGGATGTATTTAAATCTCCTTGGAGTCTATGTGGATGCATCCTATAAGAATTATGGTATCCATATTCAATTCACCATTAATAACTGGACTCAGTACATGGAACAGGGGTATTTTTATGCTAAAATCCCCATTGGAGAAAGCCAGTTAAAAATTGGAATCATCCGGGTGCCCTTTGGCCTTCATACTGACAATACCTGGGTCTTAAGTAACTTATACTATGCAGGATTAACCTATGATACAGATTACGGTATCGTCTATGAGGGTAAATTTACGATCAATAAACATTTCAATATTCAGCTCTCCACAGGATATTTTTTAATCAGCAACGGGAAAAACGGGAGTTTTTATGGTGGACCCAAAGACACCACGATAGAAATCAGTTATGAGGAGCGGGATTCATTTGCAGGAAGGCTGGCAGCAGAGATTCACAATAAACACCTCTCCCTGACCCTTGGGAGTTCCGTTACCCTTGGAGATGTCGGTATCGCTGATCGGGATGATTCGAAGTACTTCATGTATGAAATCGATCTCAATTTCAAATGGCATCTAGGGAAATTACAGGATTTTATCTGGATCATAGCAGAATACGTCAATGCGGATATTGATAAAAAAAAATATACCAATCTCTCCAACTACGAAGCCTGGATGATAGGATTTGCCATTAAACCCATACAGAATGCCAGGACAAACTGGCTTAACTGGATTAATTTCCATGTGAATTACAGTGTTATTGATAGAAAGAACGGAGAAGCCACCGATTTTCTTGTTGTGGGACCATCCATTGGATTTTCCAAATACTTTATATTCACAGTAGAATTAGGTATAGGACGTAAAGACACCTCAAGACCTCTCAGGATAGGGAATAACCGCTACGACGAAACCTGGTATGCCGACCTCATCTACCTCATCAATTTCTAATAAAAAATCTCATTTTTTTTTAAATNNGGATGGGTATTTGGGGCTTTTATAAAGAAATGATCAATAAAAATAAAAGTTTTTGAGGTGACCATGTATTTAAAGGAATTTTCCATACCGAAATGGATTGTTTATAGAAATTATCAGGATGAGACCATTATTTTATAAAGTTTAACATAAGACAATTAAAAATTTAGAATAAAATATACTATTTTAAGAGGAAGTTATGGATGATAAAACAAAAACTATAAATACAATAATTAACAAAATTTCTGAATCAATTCCAAATTTGTTTGGAAAAATGATAGAGTTAATGGAAAAGGAGTATAAAAATATTGACAAGCCTAATATTATCATTGTTGGCAGAAGTGGTGTTGGAAAATCAACCCTAGTTAATGCATTATTTCGAGAGGAAATTGCGGAAACTGGTGTAGGAAAACCTATAACTAAGAATATACGAAAATATGAAAAAGAGGGTGTTCCAGTTATAATTTATGATACACGAGGTATGGAATTAAATAATATAGCAGAAGTTAAAGAGCAAGTAAACCAACAAATTGAGAGCCTAAAAGGTGCTTCTGGGAAAGATATTATTCATTTGTCTTGGTATTGCATCGATTACAATGGCGGGAGAATTGAAGATGAAGAAATTGACTTTATCAAAGAATTATCAAAAAAATTAACTGTGATAATGGTTTTAACAAAAGATTTCTTCCCTAAAAAAAATGAGTTTTATGAAGAATTAAAAAAAATCAATCTACCAGTAACCAATATTGTTAGGGTTAATAGCATAGCAGAAGAAAATATCCCCAAACGAGGATTAGTAGAATTAGAACAAATTACACGTCAATGTTTGCCTCAAGCAGTTCAAAAAGCATTTGTTTCTTCCCTTTCTTATAAAATAGAAAAATTTTTAGAAGAAAAAAGAAGTTTATCAAAGAAATGGATGGTGGGATATTGTTCTGCGACTTTTGCGGAAGGATTCACACCTATCCCTTTTTCTGACATAGTATTAATATTACCTACACAAATAACGATGTTGGCTCATATTACTGTTATATATGGATTATCACCAGAAAAAGGATTGTTATCGGCATTTGCTGGAACACTTGGAACAACGGGTGTAGGTATGGGGGCAAGATGGATTATTGGAAATCTGCTAAAGTTAATTCCTGCTATCGGAACATTTGCTGGAGGTCTAATTAGTGGAGGAATAGCAGCTTCGATTACATTTGGATTAGGAATGGCTTATATTAAAGTTTTGGAATATATCATGAATAAAAAAACACAAGGTATACAAGTGAAGGAGAACGAAGTTTTGGAATTAGCTAAAAATGAATTTAAAGCTAATCGTGAAAAAAATGTTCCTTCTGAAAATTAAAAAGAAAGAGAGGTTTTATATGTCTTGGAGTGATTTTTTTAAAGCATTTTTTGGACAAGAATTTCATGGAACAATTACTAATTGATAGTTTTGAAAAACTTTATAATGAAATGGACAAAATCAAAGTTAAGGATCAAGTTGATGAGAAGGGAATAGATGGATTCATTAATAGTTGTGCTAAAATTGCAGCTACAGTTGGAGCCGTAAGTGGTTTAGGTGGTGCATTAACTTCTATAGTAGGACTACCTGCTGATCTAATTAACACTATAATTCAACAATTTAGAGTAACTTTAGCTGTAATTTATCATAAAACAGGTAGATATAAAATTTCTTTTCAGGAATTCATTAAAATCGTTGGCATATCAATAGGTGTAGAAGTAGGTGTCTCATTGTTAAAAAATATTGCGATTAAAATTATTACCACAAAAGCTACACAAACTGCTGCAAAATCAATTCCTTTGTTGGGAGCTGTTGTAGGAGGTGGGGCTAATTATATGTTTATTAAATCACTAGGTAAGGCTTTGCTTTCGACTAAAATAGGGTCGATAACTGAGAATAATATTGAAATACTTTCAGATAGAGTAGATTCAGATAGTATTGTTTCAGAAAAGATGTTAACATGTAAAACTTTCGTTAGCATGTGGTCACATGCTTGTATGGCTGATGGCGAATTACAAGATGAAGAAAAAAAATTAGTTAATAGTTTAATTGAGGAAATGATCTCTAGAACTTTTGCTGATAATGGAGTTAACATTAATGAAATTAATCAAGAAATTCAAAATATGTTTGATAATCCTTTATCTATAAAAAATATTGGAGATGATCAAGATTTACCACTTGTTTTATACGAAAATGTATGTCAAATAGTTGCTGCTGACGGGGAGTTAAAAGAAGATGAAAAGGAATTTCTTGAAGATCTTTCAAACGAATTTCAGATAGGGGGAATGGATAAAAAAAAGATAGAAAAAAAATATTTAAAGAATCTAAATTAGTCTATATTGTATGGTTGTTTTTTTAAAGGAGAATATATGGAAGCAGTTGATACATTTGAAATAAAAGAAGGTATTCTTATATCTTTAGATAGCAATGAAAATCTATTTATAAAAATAAAAAAAATGGGAGCAGAATTTTATCTTAATAGTTTCGAATTAAACAATAATCTTTTAATATGTAAATTAGAGAAATCTGGAATTATTGCCTGGTTTACCCCAATAGGGTTACTTGTTCAATGTTTTGGAAGTGAAAAAGGTGTTAGTTATGATAGTAATTCAAAAAAAGTTACGGTATATCTTCCAGATTTAATTAAAAATATTTTAAAAGATAAACGAGTAAATTAAATATGAGCTGGTGTATGTCCCGATGGTACCTCACAAAGAACTCGTTGATTTGTCTCTGGTTGGGAATCTCCTCCTTATGGTCGTGTTTGCTGGGTATGAGAATTTCGTTTCTAAAATTGATGTTAAGGATCATGAGGATCGACCTGAGTGGATGGGAAAACTGGATTTCTCCGGACTCAAGATAAAATTGATCGCTTCGATTGTTGCCATATCCGGGATTGAATTATTAAAATCCTTTGTGGAAATTAACTCCATCAGTGATCGGGAATTGATGTGGAAGGTAGGCATTCATTTGACCTTTGTGGTATCAGGTGTTTTATTGGCGTGGATGGATAAGATTGCTGCGAGTGTTAAGCATCATAAATGAGTGCAGGTTTCGAGTTTGCCACCTGGGAGTGTAGTATTAAAGTGGTTTGTGTCACCCCCCCCTGATCTTTTGTTCTACTTTTAGAAATGTGTTTGCTTGTCGCCCTTCGAGAGCCTCAGGGTGACAAAAGAGGGAGAGCATCAGGGTGACAAAAGAGGCATTGTTGTGTTTTGAGATTGCCACGCTCATTTCACTCGCTCGCAATGACGGAGGAGGGGTTTTGTTGGCGTGGATGGATAAGATTGCTGCGAGTGTTAAGCATCATGACAATAAGCATTAAATGTTGTGATAGATTATACAGAAAATCTTTATAACTTGAAATCCTTTGTGATATGGTTCAAGAACCTCACCATGACATTTAACTACTTGAATTTTAATTATAAAGAATGCTATTTTATATAGATTTATTCTGAGCATGTTATCAATGGATGGTTAGGCTTCGCCTGGTTCGATGGTTCGACTATTGCCAGGACACCGCTTCGTTCCCCAACCGTAGGTGCAGAGATTCTGGATCAAGTCCAGAATGACGTTTGTGGGATTGTCCTTTGATGGGTTTGTAGTGGCAGTTATAATGCTGAAGCCTTGCCAAACGAGATGTTTTATGGGGCATTTCGGTTCTGGTCAATGACTGAATTAGAGTGATGAGGCTGTAAAATATCGATACTTTTTGGTATGATTTTCCCATGATTCTCCCATACTTTTCCCATGAAGGGGGATCATGGGATTTTTTTAATAATATTTGTTGTGGTTTGGTGGAGAATATATAAAACTTATACTCTTGTGGCGGTGGGATAATTTTAAAATATCTTTATACTCTCTGAGGTTTGTTTCCGAGAATAGGGGTATTCAATTATAAGGATATAAGATGTTCAATAAAATATTTTGGGGAGATGATCCCAGGACAAGAGAGGACTTTGTTAAACCTAATTTCTTTAAAGATAGTTCTTCTGAGAATAATGTTTTCAGGATTGGGAATGAGATCTATTTTTCAGATACAGTATATGATGAATCTATTAATTTATTAATCAAACTTATATTAGAGGCGACGAAGGCTCAGAAGTCTGAGAAGGGGGATGGGTATTTAGATAATTCCAATAAGTCGGATCTTTATATATTTATTGATTCCATAGGTGGATATATCTATGATATGTTTAAGTATGTTGATTTTATTGAATATACCCGTAAGAAAAAGGTCTTTGAGAGGATTATCACTGTTGTCACTCCCATTGCGGCTTCTGCGGCATCGATGATGGCAATTTGTTCCGATCGGCGATTGATGACACGGAATAGCACTATTATGATTCATGAAATGTCCTCCCGACAATATGGGATGTCTACTCATCTGAAATCGGGTATGGAGCATCTTGAGAAACTCAATAAGCAGATCGAGGATATTTATACAAAATACACGAAATTGAAAGCAGAGGAAGTGAGTGAACTCCTTTTGAAAGAACATTGGATGCATTCGGATGAGTGTTTAGAGAAAGGGTTTGTCGATGAGATTTTATAATTAATATTGGTAATGTTATTTTTTTTAGTAATTATACTGAAAATTCTTTAAAGTTGAAATCCTTTGAAACATGGTTTACTTCGGAAAGCTCAGTACAGGCTTCGCCTCACCATGGCAACGTGGATATTACGACTTCAATTTTAAAAGAGTTTTAGTATTATAGATAGGCAGAATTATCAATTTATAAGATAATCCTTTAATTGCTTACTGCGATCAAGATCTCTAAGACGTTTTAGGGCTCTTGCCTCGAGTTGACGTACTCTTTCTCTGGTAATATTAAAAACGTTTCCTGTTTCTTTTAAGGTATAGTTGTGGCCATCGACCAGACCAAATCTTAATTTAAGAATTTCCTGTTCTCGTTGGGGCAGCATAGCAAGGATATCTTCTAATTGTTCTTTTAACATATAAAATGATGCATTATAATCTGTTGAGTTTATTTCTTTGTCCGCTATGAAATTGAGGAGGCAACTTTCACTGTCTCCTATTGGGCTTTCGAGGGAAAGGGGTTCTATAGAAATCTCGTATGTACGTTTTACTTTATCAATTGGCCATTCTAATTTATCAGCTAATTCCTCGTAGGATGGTTCTCTTCCGAGGGTTTGTGAGAGGCTTTTAGATTCTTTCATGACTTTTTTTATCTGATCACAAATATGGAGTGGGACACGGATGAGCCGGGATTGGTCTGAAATGCTTTTTGTAATCGATTGTTTGATCCACCAACTGGCATAGGTGCTGAAACGATATCCCTTACGGTATTTAAATCTCTCGACTGCTTTTATTAAACCAATATTTCCCTCCTGCACGAGATCAAAGAATTGTATACCTTGTTTAATAAATTTCTTTGCTATACTAATAACGAGTCGTAAATTGGATTGAACTAATTTTTCCTTGGATTTAGAAATTATACTTTTTCCTTCATTTAATTGTTTATCCCATTGATGAATAGTCTTTTGTGTTGCACCAAAATTATTTTCCATATGGAGCATTTTTTCTTTGATTAACTGGTATTCTTTTTTCGAATTATTATCTGAAAGGTGTTTGCTTAAATGTATTAATGAGCATTCATATTCTTTATATTTTTGAATTTGACTAATCATTGAAATTGCTACTTTGAGGTATAATTTGAAATTAAGATCTAAGCTCTGGATAACATTAAAGACGTCTTGTATCACATCTTTGATTTCTGACTCCAATTGATGATATTGCTCAGAATTATCCAGATATTTTTTCTTATTATTTTCAATTTGTAACAATTTTTTAATATTATGTGAGATTGTGTCATTTAGATCTATTATTTTTTTTCGATAATGATCTCTTTCCTGGGTGGTCAGGTGAAATAAATTGGTCGATTCAAACAATTGTGCGACATCGTATTTTTTATTAAAAATATCATTGATTTGTTTGTGGAAGTCGTGAAGAGAAAATTTAGTCTGATACAATACTGCTTTAATCATCTCTTCACCTGAAATTATATCTTCTGATATTTTTGATTCATCTTCTTGTGAGAGAAGTGTAACATTTCCTATCTCTTTTAAATATACCTTGATAGGATCGTCAAACACATCATCATTTTCAACCAAAGTTTCGCTGGATTGATCATCGTCATTAATATCCTGTTCAAATAAGTCAAGACTATCGGATACTTCTTTATGTTTTGGAGTGACATTAGAAGACTTTTGATTTTGCTCATTCTTTTCTTTAATGACAGGTATATTCATATTATAAAATAGTATAAACAGGCTATCCAGCAAGTCAGGATCATCAAAATCACGTGGGAGTTGTTTGAATATATCATCATAGCTGAGGCTACCCTGTTTTTTCCCAAGTTTAACAAGGTTTTGAACATCTTTATCCTGAATGATTTGTTCTGAAGTATTTGTTAGTCCTTCCATGTAGCTGTATCCTTTTGTTTAAGTTTGTTTTCTTCGTTAATAAGAAATTGTTTTTCTTCCAGCAAGTCATTAATATCAATAGTTTGGTTTTTTTGTGCCTGTATAATCATTTTTGAGATGGATGCCTTTTGGGATTGAATGTGATTCAACTTAATTTTATTTAGGCAATCCTGTATCATCTGGACAGGCTCAAACTGGTATTTTTCATTGAAGAGATGATCCATTATATGTTTTCGTTTGGATTCGTCTTTAATTTCTTTCAATAAGATGTTATAATCTAATTTACCGTTAGTGTTGTAAGTATCTTTCATTTTATTAAAGAGTTGTATGTTTGCTGGATTTTTGAACTGTTCTATCGGTATTTTATTTATATAGTTAGGAAACAAATCAGGGTGATTAATCAAGGAGAATAGAAGGAATTCCTCGGTATCTAGTTTTGTGCTTTGCTCTTCAAGTGGTCTTGGAGAGGGATTCTTTGCATGGCGATTATGATATTCCTTTTTGATAGAGGCTTCCGGAATAGACAAGACCTCGGAGGTAATACTAAATGCTTCTTCTTTTAAGATCTCATTATTTAATTGATCAATGAACTGATAGATATCATTGAGGTACTGTCGTTTGTAATAGGATATCTTTTCTGGGAGTAGGTTATATGCATTATGAATCCTGAATTGGAGTGCTGGCTGTGCTTTTTCAATAAGTTCAAGAAAAGAGTTTTTGCCGTATTTAGAAATGAAGTCAAAGGGATCTAAATTTGTGGGCATAGATACGACTTTCGTATTAATATCGCCTTTTAAAGCTATTGTCAGTCCTCGTAGCATCGCTTTTTCTCCAGCTGAATCGCCGTCAAATACTAATACTATTTTATCGGAAAATCGTTTTAATTTCTGAATATGTTTCTCAGTTAATCCTGTGCCAAGGGGAGCTACGACATTTTTAATCCCCATTTGATGTGCCATAATAACATCGAGGTATCCTTCGACGATGATAACTTTTCCAGCAGACTTGATTTCTTCTTTAGCAAAATTTAATCCATAAAGGATTTCCCGTTTTCTAAAAAAATAATTTTCTGGGGTATTGATATATTTAGGTTTAGAGTCATCCAGCACTCTTCCACCAAATGCAATTATACGGTGATTTTCATCCAGTATTGGGAATATAACACGATGTCGGAAGTAATCATAATAGGAGTTATTTTTGCCTTGCGCAACCAGAGAGCTTTTTAACAACTGATCTACTAGATATCCTTTTCCAGATAGATATTTAAAGAGATTAATCCAGTCATTATAGGCATAACCTAGGAAAAATTGATTGATAGATTCTTGAGAAATTGATCTGCTTTCGAGATATTTTAGTGCTTGATCTCCAGATTTTGTATGAGTAAGATTTTTATGGTATAAAGATGCTGATTCTTTATAGATTTTCAGTAAGAAATAATGGTGGTCATCATTTTCTTCATTTACAGAAGATTTTTTAACATCGATACCTACTTGTTTTCCTAGTTCAACTAATGATTCAAAGAAAGATAGATTTTTATACTTCATAAGGAACTGGAATACATTACCCCCTTCATGACAACCAAAGCAGTAGAAAAGATTTTTTTCTTCACTTACAGAAAATGATGGGGTATTTTCCTGGTGAAATGGGCAGAGTCCAATAAAACGACGTCCCTGTTTCTTTAATGGAACATAGTCCTGAATGATTTGAACTATGTTTGTTCTGTTTAAAATCTCTTCTATAAGAGGATTTTGAGTACTCAAGCTAAAACATTCCTAATTTTAATAGCAATGATGTAATATTTTTTTATGAGAATTTCTGTTTATAATATTAACACATGTTAATTAAAAAAAAAAGATTTAGTTCTAATTTTCTATAAAAGAAATATAATAGAGATTTTTTATTTTGTCAAGACCTCGTGACTTTGTTTAAGAAAGTTTTTAACCTGAAAATTGTTTTGGATAGCTGTTCTATATTAAATTGAATACCCTCTTTAATTCCCTCATAGAGTTTCAATGTTTGCTTAGCAGTTTTAAGGTCACTATTTTCCTTTTCCAATGGAGATAAATCATCGTCTTTATTGTCATCGATATCGCTGATTATATTTTGTATAGTAATACTGATCAGAGCATTAATGGTCTTGTTCTCTGCAATTACACTATCTATTTTATCCAATTCATGATGGATTTGTACAATTCTTTGTGGATATTTTTTGTCGTATTTTATTGATTTTAAAATAATATCATATAGTTCTTTAGAAAGAAATAATCCTTTTACTATTTTTTGATTTAAATCCAAAAAGATATTCTGTACAAGAATTAGCTCATTTAAAACTTTATTTAACAGCAACGTATGATTTTTCTCGTATAGATCATTTAAAATCTTTTCATGAATTTCTGATATGTTATGGGATTGATTTATGATGTATCTATCAATTGCTTCTTTGAATGAAAGGGATGTACAATGATCTTTTTTTGCTCCTCCCTCTGTGGCATCAATAATATTTCGATTGGATTTTTTAAAATGGCTTTCAAACCAGGTTAAAAACATATGAAACTTCCGATCACTGTATACAGTAGTTCCCTGATGCCCGGGTATTTTAAATAACCCAAATTTCTTCAGGAAAAGATAGGATAATCCATTTATATTTCTATATTTATTCCAAGAGAATAACCAGTTTTCTTCAAAATAGGCACCCTTCATATGAGTTTCACCGTCAGAATAAGCAAGATCAAGTCCTACAAAGATAACTGGGTCGCATCCCATTTTCATTGCAAGACCAAAAGCAGCAGTAGCTACAGATCCTCCAATATCAATCTCTCCCTTCTCATTGGTAATACCCTCAAGCCATTTTACAAGGTGAAAAATAGATCCCAACATTAATTTTTTTCCAGGGTAGTTCTGTATAATCTTTGGAGAAATTGAAGGTTCACATATTAGAATAGCATTGGTTTTTTTTATATTCTCAAAGTATTTTTTATTTATATCCTGTGGATCCACTGCGATTACAAAGTCTGGTTCAATATTGTATGCTTGTAAAATTTGAAATGTCGTATCAACAGCGATAATCAGAGCTTTATTTTTGATTTCTCTTAGTAGATGGATATTTTTTTTAAGAGAAGGTCCTGCAGCCACAATTACACAGGGTATATTATTGTATTGATTAAACAATTGAATAACACCCTTGAAAGTGATTAGGGGGATAATATTTTTTAAAATGTTTTTAGACCATAGCTTTTGAAATCGGTTTAACGTCGCACTATTGATTTCTTTAGTATTTTGATAATTATCCATAGTTGATTTCAATTTGTTAAAATATTCTGGATGGAGTTGTGAGGAAGGTTGGTGTATAAATAGCTTGATATCTTTTGTCTGAAAGGGTTTTAGGATATCTATAAGTGCCTGAGGATTTTCAGTAAAAATAAAATGACATCTTGGGTTAGAAAAGATATGATCAAGAGTGCGATTATCTAATGCACTTTTTAAAATTCCCCAATCAAAATCGCATACTACAATATGAGATTTTTTTAAAGTACTGAGAGCAGATTCTACAAGGTATCCCATACCAATACCACCAATAATTAGTACCTCTGGTTCTCTATCAATGGCATTTTGGATTAACTTACTTGCTTCTTTCTTTGGATCATACTGACTATGAAAATATAATAAATTTGATTCTTTTTCTACAAATAAAGTTATATCTCCTGATTTTGCTTTGATAATCTCATACTTATAATCTGGCCTTGCATTCTCAATTTCCTTTAACCACTCAGGATATAATTTCTGAAAGATATCATAATTTACTTTTAACATCTACTATATATCGACATTTTATAAAGTCCTTTGACCTCTATTTTTCTGAAAAGATATTATTCAATTTGTTTGAAATAGTAGTAATTTGAATCAGTGCTTGAATAGAATGTATAATAAATTATCTATCATATTTGAAGATAGTTATTTTGTTTTTTTTGTATAGATAAAAGTTCTCCTGTAGCATGAGATGTTATTTCTCCAGCATTTGCTTCATCTGTATCAATATGCATTTCAAGATTAAAATCTTTATGAACCCTTATAACAACATCGCCAAATATAAGCTCGCGTCCCTTACCCTTCACTTGAACGAGAACATGATCCCCATTGGATACATTAAACAGCTTTGCATCTTCAGGTGTCATGTGTATATGTCTCTTTGCACAGATCACACCTTGTGATAGATTAACTCTCCCTTTGGGACCAATTAGTGTTACAGGGGGCGTTCCTTCAATATCCCCTGATTCTCTAACTGGAGCATCTATTCCAAGTATAAACTCCTCTGTACGAGATATCTCAACCTGCGAATCTTTTCGTTCTGGTCCCAGGATTCTTACATTTTTAACGGTTCCACGTGGTCCCAATAGATCAACTTTCTCTTCACAAGCATATTGACCCGGTTGAGATAATGGTTTTGCCTCTGTGAGCTGGTATCCTTCGCCGAATAACATATCAACATCATTTCTACAGAGGTGAACATGGTGTGCTGATATTCCAATAGGTATCTGACGTACAGCTTCTCTATTCATATTACTCAAAGCTTGTTGCGAGCTTATCGCCTCAATACATTTTTTAGCCATCATCAACTCTTCATTAGTAGCTATAACAAGGATATGTGCGTGTGATGAACGGTGACTTATGTCCTGTACAGGATGATCGAAATCAACATGACACCGATTGTTTTTATTCTCATCAATTCCAATACCAAATTTTTCAGTATCCTGTAAGATTCTCATTCTAACGCCCCTGCTATTCTCACCAATCCCTCCAGTAAAGATAATACCGTTTACCCATCCAAGAGCAAGCATATAGGCACCAATATATTTCTTCACACGATAGCAAAATAATTTAATAGCCAACAGGGCACGATGATCACCTTGTTCAGCAGCCTGTTCTACCACTTTCATATCACTACTGATCCCTGAAATACCCAATAATCCAGATTCCTTATTTAATATTCTATCAATTTCGCTAATACTAAGAGATTTATCCTGTGCAAGATGAGTGATTATTGCTGGATCTATATCACCACTTCGTGTCCCCATTACAAGTCCTTCCAGAGGAGTTAATCCCATGCTCGTATCTATAGATTGACCTCTATCAATAGCACATATACTGGCGCCATTTCCTAAGTGACATGTAATAAGCTTAAGACGTCGTAAAGGTCGCTCAAGGTACTGTGATGCTAATAAGGAGACATATTCATGAGAATTACCATGAAACCCGTAACGTCGAAGTTTATCCTCCTTATAGTATTGATATGGAATAGCATAGATTGAAGCATAGTCTGGAATAGTTGAATGAAACGTTGTATCAAAGATAGCAATATGTGTAGTTCCAAGTAATTCCTTTCTTGCAATCCGTATAATCTCTATATTTATTGGATTATGCAAGGGAGCAAGGTGATTATATTTTTCAATCATCTGGATAACAGAATCATTTATCACAATAGGACTTTGAAAACGGTCTCCACCATGAACAATCCTATGTCCTATAATATTCAGTTCGTTTATAGATAAATTACAATTACTTTTGATGGTATCAAATGTTATTTGGAGTGCTTGATGAAAATCTTTAATATTTATTGGTTCTTTATGAGATAGCGAATTTTGGTTAATATATTCATGTTCGCCATTTGAGATAGCGATATTTGATATTTTCCCCTGAAATAAAGTTATATTTGATTTCATATCAAATAAATGATATTTTAAACTTGAACTTCCGCCGTTAAGAATTAATACTTTCATAATTTACCCCTATCATAAAGTAAAGATTCTTTATAAAGTATATATTAAATGAGAAATTAAATCAAATACTATTTTATAATTGATTATTTACAAGGAAGATTTTAATTAAATAATAAAATTGATATTTGAATGCATAGAGGGGTTAGAAATACCCCTCATAAAATCTACGCAGTAGCTGCCTGTGGCTTCTCTTGTTCTTGGATAATTGCTTCAACTTCGCGTCCAGCATATTTTGAATAGACCATGGCTGTGAATCGATAAGCTAGGTGAGCTAATTTAGAGTAGGGAAAATAAGCTATGATATAGAATACACAGATAAGATGGATGTAATATGATAAATATGCTAAGAAACCAATATCAGCTATTCTGAACCATTGGCTAAACCATCCAGTTAAACCTGTCATGAAGATCATTGCCATAAATACCCAATCATATCCTGTAGCATTAGACTTCTTGTTAGCCATACGACTAGCCATAAGAAAAATCCCACCTATAATAAATATAAGGGCACTGCCATTTCCAATAACAAGTTTTACAAATGCCGCCATGAAATGAAGTTTTTTACCACCTTCTACTGGAGTTGGATTTGTGGCAGAAGGATCTAATGTAAATATTTTGGTGATAGAAGACATCTGTGCTACGGCTTGCCCGTCAAAAAGACCGATTTTGTGCCCATAAGCATAAGCAAACGCTACAGTTGTAGTTACTATGAGTCCCATGAAACCCCAGAACACCAGTGCATGAGGAAGTGAGCGTTTTTTGTTAACACCACATTTTACAAAACGTCTGTGGATTGCGATATCAATTGCACTTGATATTAAGGCACCAATAATATTCCCTTTGGCACCCTCTTTTGGAGGAGTATATTGTAATAATCCTTTCCAAAACTTGGTTAGAGAGAGAAGTATTGATATAACAGCAAGGAAGAAGAACAAACCAAATATACCATCGATATAAGGCCACATTGGAAAAAATTTATCGTATATAATACCTGGTTCTTTGATCTTTGAAAAACTGTCATTAATTATTAGTACAAGTAAAATAAGTATAGCAGGGAAACCCAGAAGATATGGAAGCGATTTTATGTTTTGCAACATCTTTCCCATAAATTGTGGTACTGCAAAGTGTGCGAAACTTACTTTTCTAATAGCAGCCATCAGGTCACCAGGCTTTGCATCTCTTGGACAATACTCGACACAATCATTACACTGATGACATAGCCAGACATCTGGATTATTGATAAGCTTGTCCATTTGTCCCCATTGAGCCCATACCATTTCTTTTCTTGGGAAAGGGTTGCCAGTTGTTGACAAAGGACATACTGTTGTACATGTTGCACATTGATAGCATTTTTGAAGAGAACTAGCCCCTCCATCATGGAGTTGCCTTACAAAATTTAAATTGGGTTCTATTTCTGTCATAAAAGTATTGTTCATAATTCCTCCTAGAAACCTTTGAATGGATTAGGCCCTAGGGCTTCCACTTCTTCGGCAAAATTATTAATTATCTGTTGTACCTTGTCATAATCATTTAAAGTAACTTCAATTTGTTGAACCCGTTCTCTCTCAAGGGCAAGGGAATTCAATGTTTCCTGAACATTCTGCATACGTTTGCTAGAAAGCTCACTACCCTTTATAAAGTGGCACTGATAGTTCTCACCAAATCGACATCCACCTAATAATATACCGTCTATCCCACTATTAAGGGCATCATTTATCCAAATTGTATTAACTGAACCTAAACAGCGAACAGGAATAACACGAACGTAAGGACTGATTTTTAATCGATTGATACCTGCTATGTCCAAAGCTGGATAAGCATCATTTTCACAAAATAAAGCAAGGATACGAGGTTTCTCTTCATCCTCATCAGGGACATGAATACCTTTGATCATTGATCCAATCATGTCCATAGAGTAATTCTTGAAATTGATTGCTCTTACAGGACAAGCACCAAAACAGATACCACAAGCCCGACATCGATTAGGATTGGGTTTAGGTGTTCCTTTAACATCTTCTTCAAGGGCACTAAAGGGACATTCTTCGGTACAACGCTTACAAGAAGTACATACATTAAAATTAAAAATGGGTAAAGAGGAATCTCCTGCTCTAGGGTGAACAGTTTCACCTCGACCTTTCATTTC
This sequence comes from Spirochaetia bacterium UBA6919, assembly GCA_002450905.1. Classification (GTDB taxonomy): domain Bacteria; phylum Spirochaetota; class UBA6919; order UBA6919; family UBA6919; genus UBA6919. The sequence continues at coordinate 32,460 of DKAT01000060.1, read as the reverse complement.
AAGAGTTTGAATAGCCTTGAGAGCTGCACCAGTTGCATCTTGACTACTCTGAGTCATAGTCATCGGCAAACGAGTTACGCCTGCTGTGTATATTCCAGTTCTTTGTGATTCATAAGGAAAGCAAATATAATGAGAATCTGTAAATCCCCAGTTTAAAACAGGAATATTTTCTCCCTGACGATATTTCAAGTGAAGTGCATCTGGTGATTGAGGTACCATACCTGTTGCAAGGACTAGCATATCCACCTTTATCTTGATATCGCCACCTAATAAAGAATCTTTGACCTCAAGAACAATATCTTTATTGCTTTCTTCTGATATTGTGCCAGGTTCTCCTTTTGTAAGAAAAACACCTTCGTCATTTTGAATCTCTTTATATAGATTTTCGTATTGAGCAGGGGTAATCATATCTTTATATATAATATAGGCTTTCGCATCCCTATCCATTTCACGAAGATATGATGCCTGTTTTAAGGAAGTCATACAACATACTGATGAACAGTAGGGAAGATGATTTTCATCTCTTGAACCTGCACATTGGATGAAGGCTATCGATTTCACCTGTTTATTATCCGAAGGACGAGTTAGTTTTCCAGCATTCTTTGAAGCCATTTCTTCCAATTCAACATTAGTAATAACATTTGTGTATTTGCCATATCCAAGGTGATCTAATTTATTAGCATCGTATGGCTTCCAACCCGTAGCTACTACAAAAGATCCGACCTTCATATCCTGTGAACTACCATTAGACTTTATAGTAACATCAAATTCTCCCGGCATTCCATTCACATTCTCTACTTCAGAATTAAGCATTACTTTAATATTAGGATTATCATTAACTTTTTTAATCTTGTCTGATATATTTGGCTTCTCAAGGTTTCTGAAGGGATAGGCGGTTGGTAATTGCTTATGGAGCCTTGCTGCAAATCCCCCTAATTGATCTGATTTCTCGAGAAGAGTCACTTGATAGCCAGCTTCAGCCGCTTCTATAGCGCTGGTAAGTCCTGTTATCCCTCCACCGACAACCATAAGCGATTTATTTTCTGTTTTTGTTTCTGGATCTGGATATTCACTCTTCTTTGCACGGATAATACCCATTCGAAGATAATCTTCCCCAAGCATCTGAGTATCTTCGTGCTTTGGCTCCTGAACCCATACCACGTGCTCCCTTAAATTAGCTCTCTCCATGATAACTGAACTGCCAAATGAGAAAATATCTGCATTCACACGAGGAGAACAGGCAGCAATCGTAATACAATTAATACCGTCATTTTGGATGTCATCTTTAATTATCTTAACACCTTCTTCACCGCAAAGAAATGAGTGAGTCTTACATACAGGGACTTTAAATTCATCATTAGCCACCTTAACCAACTTTTCAGCATCAAGAGAGTCCCCAATACTACATCCAGTACAAATATATACACCTTGTTTCTTTTCCATTATGCTCTCCTCATAGATTGAATTGCTTTCAACGCTACCCCTGTGGCATCCTGAATGGAGGTCACCACATCAACAGGAGCTTTTGCCACACCAGTAGAAAAAATACCTGGTTTCTGAAGTTCAGGAGTAATAAATCCCTCTGGATTAACTGACACTCCTTTTGCTTGATCAGTAAGAAGATTAGGTTCCATACCCGATGCAAGCACAACTAAATCCGCTTCAATTTTTAACTTCTCAAACGTCACCGCATTCTCTGCTTCCACAATAAGATTCTTTGTACCAGGATCCTCAGTTACTTTTGCTACTTTTCCTTTAATAAAATGCACATTTTGATCCTTCCGGACATCACTTAGGAATTTTTCATACTTACCTGGTGTTCGCAAATCAATGTAGAAGAAGTATACCTTAGAATCTTCAGGATATTTTGTGCGTACATAAGTCGTTTGTTTGAGTGAAGCCATACAACAAATGGATGAGCAATAATTCAAATGATTTTCATCTCGCGAGCCTGCACACTGAACAAATACAACAGTCTTAGCTTCCTTTCCATCCGAAGGCCGAACTAATTTTCCACGAGTAGGACCATTCGATGCTGCAAGCCGTTCCATCATGATATTGGAAATAACGTTATCATATTTCTGCATACCAAGGTTATCCATCTTATTAGCATCGTATGGCTTCCATCCTGTTGCATAGACAACGGAAGCAACGTTTAAAGTGGTTTCCTTTGGCTTCATATCTAATTCTATCGCTTTATATTTACAAACATCCACACATTTATTACACTCAGAGCCCTTACAGACACTGCCATCGATTACATATTTAGTTGGGTAAGCCATTTCATGAGGGAGGTATATCGCTTTCGTTTTGCTCATACCTAAATTAAAATCATTTGACCTTTCAACAGGACAGACAGCAACGCAATCATTACAAGCAGTACAATTATTATTCACATAGCGTGGATTTTGTCTAACTTTAACATTAAAATTACCTTCCTGACCACTAATATCCACTACCTCTGATGTTGTGAAATATTGGATGCGGGGATTCGTTCTAATTCGCTTAAAATTAATCTCCAGACCACAATATGGGGGACATAGTTTAGGGAAATATTGATTCAATTGGGCAACACGACCACCTAAGTAGGGTGATTTTTCAACAATATATGCTTCATAGCCCACTTCAGCAGTCTCAATCGCTGTTGTCATGCCGCTCAAACCGCCACCTATAACCAATACAGCTTTTCGACCTGTAGGACTATTGCTTAGATCACTCATAAATCTCTCCAGGGGTTATTTTATTTTAAAACTTCTTCCAAATGACATCTCTTTATTAAAAGATCTTAAAATGCTTTATAGAATAAATTTGAATTAGGCTAATCAATGAGCAGGATTGATAAATGATTACCTATCAGATATAATAAAGGGATACATTTACTTAAATAATGGTGTAATATACTAACTATTTACTGGAAAGAAAAGATATAATTGATTATTTTTAAAAAAAAATATACTCTCTGTATTTAATCTAGTATTATTATTAATTTATTTTAGTTTGTATATATTTATATTATATTTTAGAATTATTTTTCTAACGTATTAGTCATTCGAAAATACACTTAACATAATAAATAAATTATCCAAGATATGGTATATTTACATTATATTTAATACCATAATTGTTATTTCCTGATAGTCATGGTAAAATATGATATTTATCATTACAAAATTGTTCATAATAATAATTTTTGTTTTCATAGGAAATTTAAAACTATTCTCCCATTCAAATAACTTTTATAGTAACAAATTAGCTAATAATCTTTCAAAGAATGCTGAGTTCCTTGAAGACAAGGGTAATCAATTATCCTTTAAGGAAATTAAAGACCCGAAATTATCCAAACGTTTTGTCAAAAACAATAAAGAAATTCTTAATCTCGGATTTACAAAATCAACAATATGGATACGTTTCAGATTATCAAAATTACCGTCGGATTCAAAAGAAAAATGGCTTCTTGAGATCCCCTATCCCCCATTGGATTATGTCGAATTATATATACCAATTTCTTCAGATCAATTTATAAGGAAAATAGGAGGAGATAAAATTCCTTTTAAGAATTGGGAGATAAAAAATAATTATGTTCTATTTCCCCTTCCACAAAGATATGACAACAATCAATATTTTTATTTGCGTTTTCAGACACAAAGCACGATGCAATTATCTATAAATATTCTGACAGAAAAAACATTTAATGAAAATAAATTGTTATCTAATTTTGGATATGGCTTATTTTATGGGATCGTTGCGGTGATGGTAATATATAATTTATTTCTATTTATATTTATCAGGGATATTAATTACTTATATTATATTTCTTATATCGTAAGCTATATCTTCTATCAGGCATCATTTAATGGATTTACATTCCAATTTCTCCTCCCAGACAGTCCTGATCTGGCAAATATCTTGAATCCATTTCTTTCTGGTCTGGCGATATTTTGTGGTTTATTGTTTACAAAATCCTTTCTCCAAACTAAATTACAAACCCCAATTCTTCATAAAGTAATAATCTTTCTAATGATGATGTGTATATTTCAAATGATATCTGCATTCACTCTTGATTACAGCATAGGTATACAATTGAGTGCTTATCTGGGGCTATTATTTTCATTATCTGTTTTACCAACTGCAATAATAATATATCGAAAGGGATATAATCCTGCACGTTTCTTTCTTATAGCCTGGACATTTCTTTTGATTAGTCTATTTCTCTTTGTACTTCGTGGATTAGGCTTTTTACAAGGGTATTTTATAACGACACATGGTATCGAATTAGGTGTTATTCTAGAAGTTATATTATTATCCCTTGCCCTGGCTGATCGGGTAAATATGATGCGCCAAGAAACGATATCTGCTCAGGAAGATGCATACAAGAAACTAATAGAGATCGATAAGATGAAAGATACATTTGTAGAAACCCTTGAACACCAGGTTTTGGAAAGAACCCAGGAACTTCAGGAGTCAGAGCAACGATATCGTCAATTAGTAGAATTATCACCTGATTGTGTTGTTGTACATAGGGAAGAAAAGATTTTATTTGTGAATAACTCGACTGTAAAACTTATTTCAGCTACATCTTATGAAGATTTAATAGGTAAAAATATTTTTAATTATATTCATCCACAATATCATTCCACTGCAATTAATGCTGTAAAAGATATTATAGCTAATGATCAGCCTAGTTTAAGTGAATATAAGCTAATTTCTATTGATGGTAAGATCATTGATGTTGAAGCTATTTTTAATATTGTAATATTTCAGGGTAAACGGGCTGTATTAACTATAGTTCATGATATTTCCAATAGAAAGAGAATTGAAAGACTACGTGAAGATACAGAGAGAATATTAAAACACGATTTAAGGAATCCTCTTCATGGAATTATCGGATTTTCAGAAATCCTTTTAAAAAGCGCCAATCTAATCGATAGACAGAAGAAAGAAATAAATCATATAAAGAATAATGGTTATCAAATGTTAAAGATGATTAATCATTCCCTTGATATCTTTAAAATGGAAGAAGGGACTTATCAGTTTAATCCCATAAAATGTGATTTAATAGATATTTTATATACTATAAATAATGAATTAGATCATTTTTCAAGCCACTCACATATTTTATTTTATTTTAATAATCAAATCATTGATTTTTCTAAAACATTTGAGATTCATGGAGAATATATTCACCTTAAAACATTATTTTCTAATCTCATTAAAAATGCTCTTGAAGCTTCACCAGTTGATAGAGAAGTCACTGTGAATATCTGGGTTTCAGAAAATAATATAAAAATCGATATCCATAATTGGGGAGTGATACCTGATAGTATTAGAAATTATATCTTCCAAAGATATGTTACAAAGGGAAAATTAGGGGGTACAGGGCTGGGTTGTTACAGTGCTAATCTCATATCAAAAATACATCGTGGGGATATATTTTACTCAACCTCAGAAGAAGATGGTACCAATTTTATAATTACTTTACCTATTAAGCTATTATCATGATTAATAGAGTACAGGATATCCCATTATACATTTCTATAATTTTCTTAAAATATTTTAATTTATCAAGTGAACTGATTATATTTAAATTAGGACATAAAATATTTTTGTGATGATCTATGGATAAATTTATTTACGATCCTAATAAACCTCTTTTTATTGGTGGATTTGGTAATATACTTTTATCGGACGATGGCGCTGGTGTAAATATTATACAAAAACTCACTGATTATTCAATTAATAAAGATATCTCTCTGTTTGATGGGGGTACAAGGGGTCTTGACCTCATTGACTTATTATATCATTTTGAACAGGTTATCCTAATTGATGCGATGCTCATCCCTGGTAATAATGCATCGTATAAGGAATTTCTTATAACGAATTCTTATCTCCAGATACAAAATCCCTTTTTATCAGCACACCATTTTAATTTAAATACAGTTTTTCATTTGATGGATGCTCTCCATATAAAAATCCCTTATTGTCTTGTCTTTGGAATTAAACCCATATCTTTTGAACCAAGAATAGGATTAAGTCCTGAGGTGGATAAGACCTGTGATGTTATCGTGGAAAAAATAATTGATCTTATAAATATTAATTTGAAGGAGGTTTTATGCAAACCACAGTAAACATTAGAAAACATCCCTTTTTTGAAGAGATGGATGACCAGATGTTTAAGTCCATTGAGCAACTCGTCACCATGAAAGATGTCAAAGGGGGTGATTATTTAAAGAAAGAGGGGGCAGAATCTAAAAACTTTTTTATCATCGTAAAAGGAAAAATAGCGTTTGAAACGGACCTATATGGAGAAAAAACCGCTCGTCTTGGATTAGCATTAGAAGGAGATTATTTTGGAGAATCTTCCTTAATTCCTCCATATAAGACAACCACATCCCGTTATGCTGTAGAAGATTCTACACTTATTCAGATTGATGGAGTCATGTTAAGGCAGGTTTGTGAATCTAATCATCAGTTGGGATATTATATTATGAAAAAAATTTCACACATGCTTTCACGACAACTCCATCGGACAAGAGAACAATTAATCCACTGCCACTGGGGATAATTAAATTATTTTATCGTTCAGATCTTGGACTATTTTTTCGTATTTTTTTTATTAAATTCTTGGCTGATTGTTTAATATCCTTGTTGAATTCCTCAAAACGGATTCCGTATCCCTTTAAATATTGTGGGTTAAAATGCACCACTTCCCCGTTCAACTCCATGTCCAAGCCTTCATAAGCAAACTTCAATTGAATACGATCCCCTATAGTTAGATGTAATTTCTCATTGGGTACCATAAAAACCCCCCCCTCAGATATATTAAAGATCTTGCCACTAATCTCATTACTTTGATTGAGGTTGTCAATATCCACAAGATATCTGGGTTTTGATTCCCACCATCTTAGGGAAGGATCCATATATACCTTTCTTACTTCAGGAATTAGAATATATGCAACTCCAACAAAATTGAGGATTGTAGCAATTATTAATAACCATATTGGAAGGGCATCTGGATTGTAGTACCAGGTCTTATAGTTACCATAAAATGCCCAGGCAGTTACCAGGAAAAATACTGGATAGCTCCATTTTCTAACAGCATATACAGCGATTCCACCTATAGGAAATAGTATAAGGAATAATATCATTTCAAGGGTGCTCTGAAATGATTTTTGTAAATAGTCGGATGGACTTAATCCTGTCATATAGGAGAAATAAAAAAGATTAAAGACAGGTGCAAGTATGTATATTACAGAGATAATAATAATTAATAAGGGTTTTTTTTTCATAAATCTTCCTTAACAAAGTAAATAAGCAATGGATACGCAAGAACATAGATCCTATAATGGCAATGAAAATACTATTTCAATATATTGTTAATAAAAGTCGTATTTTCTTATAGAAATCTGAACTTTATTATAAAATAAAATTTATTTTAAAACTTAAAATTCGTCAACTGCTAATCTTAATAAATGGACATATAGTGGCGTGTCAAAAGAGCCCAGCATGATAAAAATATTATTTCCAATATATTCAGGAGATAAATATTAAATGATATATATCGACCAAAATGATACAATATGTATTATTATTCACAAAAAAGAAATGATATTAGTTAATTCACTGTATAATAAATATTTTTTAAAAATACATAATAGATCATCACTATCAATTGAGTAAATTTAGATCAATTCGAATCAAAATCTTGAAGAAAAATAAGGTTAAAAAATGTCAATATTATTCATAACATAAAAAAAATCGTAGGAATGATAAAAAAATTATCCCCAATTATTATTAATATAATAACTATTTAACTTGTCCAAATGAAATATAATTCATATATTTTTTATACTGGCATATACATTGCATTAACTTTTACATATAACAATTTCAGATAAAGGAGAAAATAATGTTAAGAAACGATATTACAACAAAGAAAATAAAATCATTTCCATTAGCAATCATCTTTGTATCTCTATTTACAATAGGAATAGGATTACAAGCATGCAGTAGCGGTGGTGGTGGAGTTGGAAGTATACCAGAGCAGTTTGCTGGAGTTAATACTTCCTCTGGAAACTCATCTAATAATTCCGGTACTAAAGATGCTAACTCAGTAACTAAATCTGGAACTAACGCAACGGCAACCAGTGTTAGTAATACCTCTGTAAATAATTCCCAAAGTGGTACGTCAACAAAAGGAACTTCTAGTGCGTCAACTGGTACTTCTGGTTCATCTACAAGTGGATCAAGCGGAAGTTCTGTAGCTAATTCTGGTTCATCTACAAGTGGATCAAGTGGAAGTTCTGTAGCTAACTCTGGTTCATCCAATACTTCATCAGGATCTTCAAGTGCATCAACTGGTAATTCTGGTTCATCTACAAGCGGATCAAGCGGAAGTTCTGTAGCTAACTCTGGTTCATCCAATACTTCATCAGGAAATAGTTCTTCTGCATCCGATGATAACTCAAATAACAATTCCAAAGGCTCTAATGGCAAATCTGATGGCAAAGGAAATAGTGACTTCGGACATAAACAAGGTGACGAAGAAACACGAACAAAAGGTAGCCAAAACAACAGTTATGGACAGTCTCATAACGATTAACATGCAAAACAAAAAGAGTTGTTAAACTCAAATAAAAGTTTAACGATAGTAAGATGGGGAATCCAAACGGGTTCCCTTTCTTTATTTATAATCCAGCCGAACACTAATTCTAAAATAATCAATAAACCTCCCAAGAGATATTGTATCATTCTTAACTTGGAATCAATCAATATCGGAATCAGATTTTTTAGTTCCGATACTTCACGGGTATGTTACCTTGTTAATAATCTATTATATTATCAATTAAGCCTAGTACTACTGAAGTATATCATACGAGTAATTATTTTCTTATAATTTTTTTAGGTAGATTTATTAAGCAAGATAATTTACTTATAAGTCTCTTTGATTATGTACATATAAAATATAAAATAAAATCGATATAGCTTGTCTATTTTCATATTTGAGGTTATTATTTTGAAAGATGATTTTTTAATAAAAATATCATATCTGTTATGGAAAGTTTATCTGAGAAATCTATATCGTTGCTGGATGGTTCCAGAATAATAACAGAAGCCTGTGTTCAATCAGGGGCTGATATATTCATTGGGTATCCCATTACCCCCACCAATTGGATTTATAGATACAGTTCAGAACGTTTTCCTCACTTCTTATCTGCACCCGACGAAATAAGTACTCTCCAATGGATGAGTGGATTCTCATCCGTAGGGAAATTTCCCGTTACAGCAACCTCATTTCCTGGACTTGCCTTGATGACAGAGAGTATCAACATGGCATTTATGATGGAATTACCTTTATTAATTATTCTGTCCCAACGATTGGGTCCCAGTACAGGTTCAGCGACAACGGGTGCTCAAGGTGATCTCTTATTCTTGAGAGGAATTATATCAGGGGGCTATCCTGTCCCTGTATTCTGTATATCAAATTTTAATGACTGTTGGTTTCTTACTAATAAAGCTATTCATACAGCTTTATACTTGAGAACCCCTGTGATTCTATTGACTTCAAAAGAAATGATTATGACCCAGAGAAGTTTCGATCTATCCCAGTTGAAACCAATACCAGCTATAGAATGGAAATATTATAATCAGAACGAAAGCTATATGAGCTATGATATTCAAAAAGGACTTGTTCCAGACTTCCTGCCCCTTGGGAATAATAAACACCAAGTACGCCTCAATGCATCTACTCATGATCCTTTGGGTATAATTAAGAAGGCTACTCCTATAGCTATTGGGAATACTATGCGGCTCTATGATAAAATATCCCGGGGGATAGATAGTCATGTTGAATTTGAACTGGATGACAAAAAGAATTCAGATCTATTAATTGTGAGTTATGGTATAACATCAGAAGCATTGAGGGATGCTGTGGCTCATCTCCGTATGGAAGGGAAGAGCTTATCATATTTGATTCTAAAAACTATTCTCCCTATGAATCCAAAGATTTTTGATATATTCAAACGTTTTAAGAAAGTAGTAATCGCTGAAGAAAATCATTCAGGGCTCCTTACAGAAATCCTATATGGACATAATATTCCAAAAAATGTTTTTAGAGTCAACAAAATAGGAAGTATGATTACACCATCTGAAATTGCAGAGGTATGTCGAACATGTTGAGTACTAAGACTATGCCCTATTGCCCTGGCTGTGGACATAAATCAGCCAATCAGAATCTTGATAAAGCTATATTATCTGGCCAATGGAATCCCCTGGATATCATTATCGTAAGTGATATTGGCTGTTGTGGTCTTATTGATTCTCTTGTACAGTGTCATACAATCCATGGCATCCATGGGCGTTCAACAGCATTGGCTCTTGGCATATCTTTAGGTCTTCAGAATCCAGAAAAGAAAATCATAGTCATTATTGGAGATGGTGGAGCAACGATTGGCTTACAACACCTGTTAGAATCAGCCAGACGAAATGTAGATATAACAGTAATCCTTCTTAATAATATGGTTTATGGAATGACAGGTGGGCAGATTAGTGGTTTGACAACAAAGGATTATAAATTAGACCACTCTATCCCTGATTCCCATGTTCCACATTTTGATATTGTTGAACTTGTCAATAAAGCAGGGGCTTCTTTCTGTACAAGGATTATGGGACATGGGAATTATTCAGATAGAATATCAAATGCTTTATCTATAAAAGGTTTTTCTTTGGTTGAAATAGTCGGACTTTGTATACCCTATGGGGTGAATAAGGCACATGAGCTGGATTATAGTGGTTATAAGGAAATTACGTATTATAATGATCGAGAACCTTATTCAATAGATCGGAATATTAGCACATCATTATTTAATTCAATTTTATCAGTCAATAAGAATTATGTTTCTCAGTTAGATAGAACATTACGTATAGTAATTGCTGGTTCAGCTGGTGAAGGAGTACAACTGGCATCATCACTGTTAGCACAAGCTTCAATTATTACAGGTCTTCATACAACTCAAAAGGGGGAGTATCCTATCACTGTAGGTACAGGATTTTCGCTCAGTGAAGTCATCTTATCCAACAAGAAAATTCATTATACTGGTATTCATACCCCTGATATACTCATTGTAACAGCACAAGAAGGTCTTGACATGGTGAAAAATAAATGGACTGAGATACCTCTTCTTATCATTGATGAGAGCCTATCAGGACTTCAAGGCACTGACACTGTTATTAAACCATTTCGACATACCATAGGTCATAAGGGGGCTACTCTAGGTGCTATTGCCTTCTGGATCATGAAATCAAATATCTTCCCAGTAGAAGTCCTCTATGAAGCCATTCATCAACGACAATTATCAGAAAAACTATTTTCATCTTTAGATAAGGCAAGACTACTTATTTAAAATGCCTTATACCCTGTGATATCAGCTCCTTGGATGAGTGAATGTATAAACCGTGTTCCCTCGTAAGATTCAACAGAACGTAAATTGGCAAGATGACGAGGGATATTATATTCATTCGATATTCGATTAGCCCCTAACAACTCATCCGCTCGAAGGGCAATTTGAAGGGCAGTTGTTACGTTATTGAACTTCACTAGAGATATTTCCCGATAATTTAGCAAGCCCTGGTCAGCTAAACGCCCCATTGTGAGCATTGATCCCTGCATGATTTCAATATCTCTTCGTATTGACGACAATTCATTCTGTATAAGTTGCTTATGACTAAGTGGTTCATTGAATAATATTCTTGTATCTAGGTAATCACGTATCTCATGAAAACATCCATAGGCTGAGCCAATAACTCCCCACGCAATTCCATAACGAGCTTTACTGAGACATCGTAAATAGGACTTACTCCCTTCTACATTTGGTAGTATAGAAGATTTATCAATATAACAATCTTCAAGTATCAGATAGGAAGTTACCGAAGCCCTCATTGAATTCTTATAGGCATGTTTCACCATTGGTACAGTGGAGAATCCATGAATATTTTTCTCTACTAAAAAGCCTTTCACGTGGTTATCTTCATCTAATGCCCATACAACACTTATATCTGCAATCTCACCATTTGTAATCCATGCCTTTCGCCCATTTAATATATATCCATCACCTGATTTCTTGGCTCTAGTTTGCATATTTGAGGGATCTGATCCTCCCTGTTCTTCTGTCAAACCAAAACAACCGATAGCTTCACCTGTATATAATTTATTGAGCCATTTCTCTTTCTGATCTTCTGAGCCATATTCTAAGATAGGAAACATAGTAAGGGCACCTGTCACTGAGGCAAAGCTCCTTAACCCGCTATCAGCCCTCTCTAACTCCTCCATTACAAGTCCATACGCTGTATCACTAATCTTCATGAAATTAGGGATATATGTTTCCAAAGGCAGATTGCCACCTAATATACCCAGAGTAGCTAATTTCTTTATCATATCCATTGGAAATTGTCCACTGCTAAAATATTCGCCTATTTGAGAAATAATATCCTTATCCACATATTCTCGTATAGTATTTCTAATAAGGATTTCTTCTTCAAGAAGGAGTGGATCTATATAATCCAGTTCATGATATGTACTCATTATACCCCTTATTTCGAATAATTAAAGCTTTTTTAAATTAACTATGATTAACTATCAATTTAAACACCAGAATGTCTATTAATAATAAGAAATTAAAAAAATTAGATGACATAAAATATTTATAATACATATTTTTATTGACAAGTTCCTGATACTTAGATATATTCACTAGTTTAATTTGGAAGAGGTTTGAGTGGGAAATATTAAAGGACATCCAGTTCGTATTATAGGGATTGGATCTGCTTTACCAGACTATGTGATAAAAAATGATGATCTATCCAACGTTGTTGATACCAATGATGAATGGATTACAGCCAGAACGGGGATCAAGCAGAGACGGGTTGTTAGCGGAAATGAAGGTATCACCTCATTATCTGTTCAAGCCTCTAAAGATGCACTCGAATATGCGGGTGTAACTCCTCTGGACATTGATCTCATTATTTCAGCTACTTCAATTCCTGATAATATTTATCCTTCAACTGCTTGTGAAATCCAAGGGCTTCTTGGGGCAAAAAATGCAGTGGGATTCAATGTGGTAGCTGCTTGTAGTGGATTTGTTTATGCAATGAAAGTGGCTTACTCATTTCTGACAACTGGAACTTATAAACGAATTCTTATAACTGGTGGAGATCTTCACTCTCGAGCTATTGATTGGAAGGATAGATCGACCTGCATTTTATTTGGTGATGCTGCTGGAGCTATTGTTCTTGAAAGATGGGAAGGGGAAAACGAGATTCAATCAATCGATCTTTATTCTGATGGAACCAAAGGACATGAACTTTACTTGCCATTTTCTGGTAAAAATTCCCCTTTGGTAACTCCTAATGATGTGAAACAACAATATGTTCAAATGAATGGAAAAGAGATATATAAATTTTCACTAAGAGAAATACCTCCAGCTATATTAAAATCATTAGGAAACTCAAATATTTCTTTATCTGAAATGGATTATTTAATTCCTCACCAAGCGAACATGCGGATAGTAGAAGCTCTTGGAGAAAAATTAAATCTCCGAAAAGATCAACTCATAGCAAATCTCCAAACCTTTGGAAATACTTCTGCTGCATCCATTCCAGTAGCCCTTCATACTGCAATTAAATCCAATCAGATAAAAACACCATCGAATATTGTCATGGTAGGATTTGGTTCTGGGCTAACTTGGGGAGTTGCGGTTGTACGATGGACTGCTCTGGATCATCGATTATAATTTTTTTTATTTTTCAACCACCATCTTAGATATAAATTTGGATCTAATTTTATTCTTTCTATCTGTTTAAAAAAGTAAATCGTTTTACTAAAGTCCCGATCCAATGCATTGTATATATTTTCAAATATCTTCAGGTCTTCATAATATCTTCTGAACGATAATACGATGGCATTATTGAGCCGGATCCTATAAAAATCTTTATAGGCATTTGTTTTAAGTTGTGGTTTGATATTTACTTGAAAATATTTCTGATATTTTTTAAAGATCATGTCCCTTTGGCTAATTTTCTCATTAACTGGGATTTGTTGAGAATAAAATTTCTGGAGGTGTTTAATCATCTTTTCCATAAATTGAGAGAACAATATTGCATCCTGATTTAAACCATCCATATAGGGTATCCATTTCGAATTCACTCCATATTTCTTTTTAATAAACAACAACGATCCTTTTTTCCCAATAAATGTTGCAAGAGCCTCATTAAATTTAACATAATTCTTAATAAATATAGTTTCATGGGTCATTTCATGTATAATAATTTCAATTAATACTGGATCAGGATAATGAAGCATTGTTGATAGCAGTGGATCACCAAAGAAACCCAGTGTGCTGTAAGCAGGTACACCACGAAGAAGTGTGTCATAACCCCTTTTGTCAAGATGATCTCTTTCTATTCTCGCATCTGCTAGTTGGAAGAATCCAAGATATGGTACAACGCCAATCACAGGGAATTTCCATAGAACAGGTTTCAATTTATCCTTACGAGAAGCTGAAAGATTATATGCTACATAAGGATTTTTTATATTAACAAAGGAAGAATAACTCTTTGAATATTTCAAACCCAGTTCTTTAATGGCAAATTGTTTCACCTCCATCACTAAAAGTATTTTCTTCTTTACCTTCTGACTAATGTTTGGATTTGAAAGTACGTTTTGAAAAGTAACAGCAGCATTCAGCATATTGAGTTGGTAATACCCCTGCTCTAAAACATAACACCCTGATAATAATATCACAAGGTGAAACAGAATAATTAATCTTATCCCCAATTTAGATACTTTACCAATACGTCTTTGGATACGAGTCATAAACATTTTCTCAAAATTTATTTAAATAAAATATAAATGAATTGATTTTTTTTAAAAACATATTTTTTTTATTATACAAAGTGTTTAATTAAGATAATCTGAAAAACCGAATAAAGATTAATTAAAAAAGGGGTATTAAGTTACTTATGTCTAAAGTTATTAAATTATTCTCTCTTACATTATTTCTTGCAATATCTATATTTTCCTGCCAATCCAAGGATGATAAAGTCCATTCTCTTGTACAAAAATTAAATCCTAAAACAGATAACCAAATAAAACAAGCAATTGATTTTACACTTACCGATATAAATGGAAAGAAGGTCTCACTCAAAGATTATAGGGGTAAGGTCGTTTTTCTTAACTTCTGGCTTACCTATTGTCCCATGTGCATGGCTGAGATGCCCGTCAAGCAGAAGCTCTATGAAAAGATGAAGGGCAAAGATTTTGAGATGATCGCAATTTCTTTCGATAAGCAATCTGAATCAGTAACCACATTTATACCATCCACTGTAAAGTTTCCAGTACTTCTTGATCCAAAGGCTGAAATTAAAGCTAAGTATAAGGTAAGAGGTGTGCCAACCACGTTTATAATAGATAAAGATGGTACAGTGATTGGCCAATTCAAAGGATCACGTCACTGGGATCGAGCTGATTCTCTGCAATTATTTACTCATTTAGTTGATAGGAATGTTAAATTTGCTTTCAATCGGTAATAATATTTATAGGAGCTTTGATTTGATATGAAATCAATTAATTTTCTTGGACTGTTTATATTCGCATTTATTTTAATCCAGTTAAGTAGTTGTCAAAAGAAAGATGTTATCGATAATTACCAAACTTTCCTGAATGATTTGGGGATTGAAAAGTATAATGGGAATAAAAATGTTTTTGATATTGGCGTAAGAGAAGTTACTATAGACAAAGTGACGAATAACAAAATCTCATTAAAAGATTATGTTGGTAAGAAGGTTGTCCTGGTAAACTTCTGGTTTCTAACATGTCCATTTTGTCTGAAGGAGAAAAGAGAGTTTGAGAAGTTAAAAAAGAAATTAGCTGGAAAAGATCTTGAAATACTTTCAGTTTCTGTGGATAAAGAAGCCCAAGCTGACCAGATACCAATATATATTGAGCGAAACAAGATGACAACAAAAGTATTATTTGACCCACAAAGAAAATTAGCTAATGCTCTTGGACAGGGATCTGTTCCAACCACCTATATTATCAATAAACAAGGGGTGATAATTGGAGTAGCTCACCGGGATAGAAAATGGGGCAGTGATGAGTATGTTGAATTCCTTCAGAAGGTGATTGGAGATTCAAAAAATCTCTAAGAATAAGTATTATTTAGGTTCCAGGCTTAATCTGATGTTTATGATTTTCTTCTTAAATGGGAATTGCCATTCTAAGTTACATTTGAAATATATATTTTGTTAGTGAAAAACTATTATTGTCAATTAATGAGTGTTTTGGTATTGCTACTCAAAAAATATATATTTTTAAAATTAATTATTTTATCACAAAAGGTATTATTGGGTCAAAGCACTTAATTCAAATTATATTATTTTAAAAACATAATTATCCTTATTTTTTTCCATGATTTTCACGTCCTGCTCCAATAAAATGACTATTTAGTGTTATGATATTTTTTTTAAGAATATGATAAATTGGGTTGATATTTTATGCTTGTCAATGAAACTTTAAATGGTATAAAATATTATCAGAGTATAAATTATTATTATAAATTATTGATCCAGGAAATTCTCATTAACTGGTGCGTAACCACGACGTAGGGTATTCTCACATATACTTATTGGATTCATAAATTGGATAAGATAATCTGGACCTCCTGCTTTAGAACCAATCCCCGACATAGCATAGCCCCCGAACGGCTGTCTTCCAACAATAGCTCCTGTTATTTTTCTGTTGATATAAATATTTCCTGCCTGGATGTTGGATTTAAAAATACTAATATTCTCAGGACTTCTACTAAACAAACCTGCAGTGAGAGCATATTCTGAATCATTGGCAATTTTTATTGCTTCGTTGATATTTTTTGATTTAATGAGGGTGAGTACTGGCCCGAAGATTTCTTCTCTTAAAATTGGGGAATCAGGCTTGATATCAGCAAAAATTGTAGGACTAATATAATTTCTGCTATTACTTACACCGAAAGAAAGTCTTTTATTTGAGCCCGACTCTCCTATTTGTATGTATTTATTTATTTTATTCATTGCATTTTGATCAATTACAGGCCCCATAAAGTTCTTTGGATCAGAAGGTGAACCAATCTGAATGCTCTTTACAGCTTCCAATAAACGATTTGTAAAATCTTCAAAAATATTCTTATTAATTACAGCTCGGGAACAGGCTGAACATTTTTGACCCTGATACCCAAAGGCTGAATGAAGAACCCCTAAGATGGCTTCGTCAAGATCCGCTGTTTCATCAACTATAATGGCATTTTTACCGCCCATTTCTGCTATGACTTTCTTAATATTTCTTTGCCCTTCTCTTTTATCCCCTGCTATACAAGAGATATTGAGTCCAACCTCTTTTGAACCTGTAAAGGCAATAAGATCCACTTTTGGATGGGATATTAAAGTATTTCCCAGTTGGTCTCCTTTCCCAGTGATATATTGCAAAACCCCTTTTGGAAGCTTAATGGTCTCAAATATATCTATGATTTGCCATGATGACACTGTTGCAAGACTTGATGGTTTTAAAATAACGCAGTTTCCAGTTACTAGAGCGGCAGATACCATCCCTGTAGGGATTGCTAACGGAAAATTCCATGGAGATATAACCAATGCAATCCCTTTTGGAGAGTAAATATATTGGTTATACTCACCAGGAAATTGTTTTGTATAATTTGTTTTTGATAATCTGACCATCTCCTTCCCATAATAGTTCAAGTGATCAATGGCTTCGGTTATATCTCCATCTGCTTCAGCCCAAGATTTCCCTACTTCATAAACCTCCAAAGCCATAAGATCATATTTTCTTCTTTCCATTTCCCGAGCAGCTTTGAATAAGTATTTTGCACGATCTTCTCCAGGCATGGTTTTCCATAGTTCAAGATTCTGTTGTGCGTGTGTTATCATAGATTCAAAATGATCTGCTGTTCCATTTGATGCATAACCAATAATTTCATCAGGGTTATCAGGATTATTCGATGGTATATATTCGTCTGTATAGATTTTTTTTCCATTAATGAGGAGTGGATATTTTTTCCCAAGTGATTTTGTAATATTGTCTAGGGCTTGATACATCTTTTGACGGTTTATATTCTTAGAAAAATTAGTGAGTGGGTGATTATAAAACTCATAATCCTGATTAGGTTTTTCATATTTAGTAAATTTCAATATAGGTTGTTTAGATATGTTCTCAAAAGGGATTTTTTCTACAAAGGATTGTCTTAGTACTGATTCATTGGAAGTATTTTCAAGAATTCGTCGGACAAAATAGGCCATACCTGGTAATAATTCTCCAACTGGAGTATATACTCTTGTTCTGTAACCCATTTCTTTGACTGCTGTCCGAATGGACTCTGCCATACCGTATAAAAATTGAAATTCTATAGCATGTTTATCAATTCCTAAATAATTCACCAGGGCTACAGCATTGCTTATCGACCTAATATTATGGGATGCAATAGCGGGCTTTATATAATCAGTATTCTCCAAAAGGATTTTTGTGAGTCTTTCAAACTGTGCATCTGTGTCCGCCTTATTTTTAAAAACAGGAATTTCCCAACCATGCTGTGAGTTTACCGCAATTTCGTAATCATAATATGCTCCTTTCACAAGACGTATTTTAATTATCTTATTATTTTCTTTAACCCAAGAGATTAAAGAGATTAAGTCTTCTTCGGAACTGACAAGATAAGTTTGCAAAGCTATCCCAAATTGTTGGTAATTTGAAAATTCACCTTCAAGTAGAATGCTCTTGAACGTCTCAATAATTAAATCCTTAAAATAGTAGTGCTCCATATCAAATGTCAAAGAAGCATTAACTGACATTACTTCTCTTAAAAGTTCTCTTAAAGATGTTTTTAAACAATTTATTGAATCTTCCCAATTCATAGGATTCATTTGGGAATAGAATGCGGATAATTTGATTGACAAATCAATTCTGGGACTGTCACCCTTATGATCTTTATCTAAACAATTATTCTCATTCCAAGAATTGATTTTCTCTTTTAAATACTTTAATAAGTAAATATAACGCCTCTTGTATATGTCTGATTCATAATCACTCAAGACAGCTTCTCCCAATAGATCTATGGTAAAAGAATATCCATCATCCCATAGATGCTTTAACACAGGATAAACAGATTCAGGATCGCTACCCGTGATAAATTGCCTTGAAAGATTTTCAACATTACTCCGAATGATTTTTCCAACAAGAGTAGGAATAAACCCTTGTTTTGAAATTCTATTTAAAGCCCATCTCAAGAGTTTTGGTGTGTGAACTTCTTTTGTGAAATACTCTTTCAATATCTTAATAATATCAGAATGCTTTTTCAAAACAGGTAGTACGTCAATAAATTTAAGGAGTTGTACTCTGAATAAATCATCATGCATTGCCCATGACATAATTTTGCCCTTCCATTTCTTAATGTCAAAATAAGAAGGCACTTCTCCCTGTGTAGATTTATAAATATGATAAGCTATATCCAAAATATTCTTTTCTAAAAGAAAATCATCCTGCATATTTACCTCGTTTATGGGTAGAATAATAAAATAATTTTCGACTATTTGTAAATAATACAAAGTTGTATGGAAAATAATAACAATTTTTAAAAAAAGTTGTTTTTTGTTGATGAAAATTATATATTATTTTCTACTCAATAATTTTTACTTATTGTCATGATTATCCTTCTGATTTAAAATAAATTATATTAAAAAAGGTTTTACAATATGAACAGCATTTACTATCAATGGGGTTCTCGAATATCGACACTCATAACAATCGTAATATTCTCCTTTCTACTGATTGTTTGTAATAATAAAACATCGGATTCTAAGGATTCAACAAAAAATAATAACAACCCACAAGGGGATCTTAAAAAGACAGATAATAACAAAGATATCAATAAAAAAATAGCTCCTGTCAAAAAGAAACCAGGATCTGATTACTTTGCTGATGATGATCCTATACAAGAAGATTTAATGAAACCAGTGTATAATAATACTGCCAGATTTATAGCTGGATTATCTGTAGATGAACCATCAAAGCTATACAAACTTTCAAAGACCAGAAATTATTTAAATTATAAACAGCAAATAAACAAACTCTGGACAAGACTGCAAAGCAAAAATATTTCTATTATTAGAAAGTGGCGTGAAAAAAATCTCCCTGCTGAATATAATAAAATGATTTTCTATCCATTCAGCGGACCGGATATGATCAATCCCATCGCCTTTTTTGAGGATGGAAGAGATTTTATTCTGTACGGACTAGAACGAATTGGTTCAATTCCACAACCTCATAAAACTCACCAGCAGACAGTTATGAATGATTTATGGCGTATTCACAGAGCCCTCAATA
The DNA here is from genome assembly GCA_002450905.1 of Spirochaetia bacterium UBA6919. Lineage (GTDB taxonomy): Bacteria > Spirochaetota > UBA6919 > UBA6919 > UBA6919 > UBA6919. The sequence continues at coordinate 12,044 of DKAT01000060.1, read as the reverse complement.
CAATTCTGCATATTAATTTCTTTAAAACCATTGATATGAGAAAGGATGTTGGTGAAAAAACTCTTAGCAGTGTAACTGGGATTATGATGTTCTTCCTATCCAGACTTAGTTATGAAGTTGTTTATATCAAAAAGATATGGCTGGATAATAATTCTAAAGTTATTAATAACACAGGTAAAGATTCCAAAACTAAAAATGGCGTTAAAGGTGTTGAAATCGTTTTCAGAAAAAACAGTGACTCTCCTTTAAAACGTGTTCGGTATTATCAGATAGATATCAGCAACCCATCTTTGTTGAAACATAAGAATTTCGTAAAATATTTAAATAGTCAAAAAACCTTTACTACTATTATTAAATCTGCATCCTATCTTCTGCACAATAATGTGTTCGGTAAAATAAGGGATATTATTCTTTCAAAAAGCTCTCAGGTACTTCAAGATGATACTGGAGTGCCTATTCGATTCTATACCAAAGGTAAATGGAAGCTAACATATTTTGGATATTATGTTGCACCCATTACTCTCTTCCGTGCATATTATCAAAAAGCACTTCGGGATGGGGTTAAAAAAATGTCAAAGGCGAGATTACCATTCCGATACGGATATCATTATAGACCAGGAGAATCCCATTTGATATTTGCTGTTCGAAATCAATAATTATTAGAGTTAAATAATTAAAATTAATCCAATTAATATATTTTAAGAGGTAAAAAAAAAATGAAAATATTTCTAAATAGACAAAAAAGTAAAGTGATTTATATAATGATCTCTTTAATTTCTGCTCTACTTATAATAAATTGTAGCAAGGATGATCCTTCAAAAAAAGATCCAAAAAATAATCCTGATAATAAAAAGAATGAAAAAATTGTAAAACCCCCTGTGAAAAAGAAACTTGGCTCTGATTATTTCTCTGAATCAGATCCTATTGATGAAAAGAAAATTAAACCTATTTTTAATCAAACTGCCCGTTTCATAGCAGGTTTATCAGTTAAAGAAGATACCAAGCTTGGAAAAATATCAAAGTCTAATAACTATTTAAATTATAAAAAGAAAATGGATCAACTTTGGAAAACTCTTCAAAATAAAAACATTTCAACCATAAAACAATGGCGGGAAGAAAATCTCCCTGCATCTTATAACAAAATGATATTTTATCCTTTCAGCGGACCAGACACGATAAACCCACTGTCTTTTTTTGAGAAAGGAAGAGATTTTATTATGTTTGGTTTGGAACGTCCAGGAGTCATTCCACAACCCCATAAAGCTATTGAAAAAATAATTATGAGGGATTTATGGCAACTCAATCAGGCACTAAATAATATTTTAACTATTAATTTCTTTGTGACTAAAAAAATGATGAGATTTATGGGTGAAAATACTCTAAGCAGCATCACAGGCACAATGATGTTTTTCTTATCCAGACAAAAATATGAAATTCTCTATGTAAGAAAAATATGGCTTGATAATAAAGCCAAAATTATTGAAAATACAGGAAATGAATCCAAGCCTAAAAATGGCGTTAATGGTGTTGAAATCATCTTTAGAAAAGATAAAAATGCTCCTGTTCAACGTCTAAGATATTACCAGATAAATATTATTGATGCTTCTTTGAGAAAACATAAGAACTTTGTAAAATATTTAAACAGTCAAAAAACTTATACAACGATTATAAAATCCGCATCTTATATTTTACATAACAGAGAGTTCGGTAAAATAAGAAATATCATTCTCTCAAAAAGCTCTCAGATTCTTCAGGATGACTCCGGTGTCCCATTATTATATTATACCAAAAATTTGTGGAAGCTCACATGTTTTGGTTATTATCTACGTCCAGTTTACTTGTTTAAAGGGCATTTCCAGAAATCACTTTTTGATTGCGTAAAAAAAATGTCAAAAGGAAAATTGCCATTTCGTTACGGGTATCATTATAGGCCAGGAGAATCACATTTAATCTTTGCTGAACAAATAAAATAAATGTTCTTTCATATTAATATTCTTCTATTTCTATTAATGACAATGAATCCAGGTGGTACGAATGATATCAAATCTTTACCACCCGGAATCTCCACTACTTATATCAATGAATCAAAAAATAATCATTCCAAAAATATCCCGGTTGATATTTTCGTTCCAAAAGGCAAAGTCAATGGGGATGTCCTAGTATTACCCGGATGGAACTTTAATCGTAAATTATGGTATCAAAATACAAAGCTTCTAAGCTTAGCAGAAAAAAATGGACTGCGATTAATCTTTCCTGAAATGTCAAAAACCCTTTATGAGTCAAAATACTTCCCTGAAACTACTTTAAAATGGTCTTTAACTCCAGGGGGACAATGGATTCAAAATATTTTTCTCCCTGCTATGTTATCTTACGGAATCTTTATCAATGGAAATAATAATTACATCATGGGATTATCCACCGGGGGAAGAGGTGTTGCTATAATTAGCCTGAATAATCCTGGGTTGTTCAAGGCAGGAGCATCACTATCAGGTGATTTTGATCAAAGTAAAATGCCTGAGGATAAGTTAATGACTGCTGTATATGGTAATTTTCAAAATCATAAAATCCGTTGGGAGACTGTAGATAATCCTCAAAGTAAGATTGATGAATGGATAATGCCCATTTATCTTGGTCACGGAGAGGATGATCACCTTGTTCCTCCCTCACAAAGCATTAATTTCTGTAATGCAATTAAAAAAGCTCACCCAAATTTAGAAATAAAATGTCATTTTCCTGAAAAATATGCTCATGACTGGAAATATTGGTCATCTGAAATTGAGAATATAATTCAGTTCTTTCTAAAATTAAATTAATAATTATTCATCCGTAGTAGAGCTACATTTTCTTTTGAGAATACGCCAAATTATCTTTCTGTTCAAGTTTTACATCATATCTAAAGCTGAGAACGTCCATAGGGCAAGCTGATATACAAATCCCACATCCTATACAAGAGCTATTAGTATTATCTAAAGTTTCCTGATTTAAGGCAAAGTTCATTACATCGATTCCCACTTGGCAATTCCTTGAACACTCATTACACCCAATGCACTTGTGATTTGATTTGATGGCAAATTTCCCCACACCAATCTTAGTAAATAATTTTGAGGTAATATGCATAAATTTAGCGAGGGGACACCAGTAACGACACCATATCTTACCTCCAAGAAATGGATACAACGTAACAGGAAGAATTCCAACCAGCCAAATATCAACCAGAACACGATAAATCGATATTGATACCTCCGATACATCAAATAAGCCAATAATGTCTTTCAAAAGCATGATAACAGTTACTGTTACTGCAAATATAAATATTATCATGTTCATCCATTCTAATTTGACAGCAGATTTACCTTTCGGTGCCAAGTGTCTCCATCTGTCCCCCAATGTTTCAGCTAAACCACCACAACCACAGATCCATGAACAATACCTTTTACCATGCCAAATAGTTAGTAAAGGAATAATTATAAATGACAAGAACAAACCCCACACTATCCAAATTGTATGGGGGTTATAAAAAAATGTGTAGAAAAACAAAGGCCATGCATAAATTATTCCATAAGTCCTCCAGGCCTGTTCCGTAAAATTAGGATCACTAGATAATGCTGTTCCAATCCATTGATATTTTACAGCCCACTGAAATAAAAATTCAGGTATGATAAAAAAAAACATCCACTGAAAGGCTAAAAGACTTATATAACGCCAAATCTGAAACCAGTCTTTCTTATCGAAACCCCAACGTTTCATCGCCTGGAAGCCAAAAATTGTCATAATTAAAGTATAAAGAACTGTATACCAAAACGACCAGGGCCTTTCAAAGAAGGATAACCAATGATAGCCCCAGTTTTTAAATGGCCAAAACTCAGACCCATGTCCAGTCTTCACTCCATAAATAGTATAACATATTAAAAACATTATTCCAAGCCAGGCGTATCGATCTTTTTTTATTCCAAAAAGAACCAATAAGCTTATTGATATAGTCGATAGTCCTATTCCTATTTCAGAAGGTATTTGTTTAATTGGATATCCAAGAATATCACCATTTGAACCGTATACCCATAATCCAAATAAAGATAAAATAACGAGTAGAACAGCATTCAAAGGCTTACCATACCACTCTGTTTCCATCTGAATACCCAAAGATTTTAAAAAATCCCTGGGAATCTCATTGCCAATCAAAATATATGCTAAATCATAAGAAATATTAATTGTATCACTTTTTGTTTTAGAAGTTAAAATTGCATTATTTTCTTTAAATTCCAAAACCTCCGTTTCGAGATATAAACTTATCTTCCCCTGAGAGAGCTTTTCATCAAGTAATTTTTTATTATCCTTGAAGATCCGAGAAAATTGACTGCCACGATAAGTTAAAATTACATGATTTCTTTCACATAAGCTGATCGCGGATTCTACTGCTGTGTTTCCTCCACCAATTATAAGAATATTCCTGTCATGAAACTTACTAGCGTTATAAAGAGAGTGATAGATATGCATTGAATCCTCACCAGCAACTCCCAACCGCCTTGGATTACCCCTCTGACCTGTAGCCAAAATAACTCTTTTAGCAAGATATTGCCCTTTATTACTGTGAATAATAAAATGATCCTTTTTCTTCTCTAAAGAGATTAATGGTTCATTGATTCTAACATCTAAATTATTATCTTTTATTATCTGATGCCAACGTTGAATGAGATCTTCTCGGCTTGCCCCGTCTAACCAAAGCTTACCTCTTGGTGGGATGTCCTCTGGTTCAGCATATACCCATTTCCCCTCAGGAAAATTCTCAATAGTATTTGCTATCTTATTTTTTTCCAATACTACACATCTTAGTCCCTTGTCTTGCGCACTAAGAGCTGCATTTAATCCTGCTGCTCCTGAGCCTACAACAAGAATATCATATATATCAGAATTATTACTCTTATAATCAGACAGAGATTTGATATGCTCAATAACATTATATCCTTGTTCCATAGCATATTTAATAACAGGTGCACCAGCTAAATCACCTATTATATACAAACCAGGTACATTACTCTCATAATTCTTTTTTATCAATGGGCGTTGTGTTCCTTCCGAAGCTGAATAAAGGATTTTTTCAAGCCATTGTTTTAAATACATTTTAATTCCTTACTTAATATTAATAATCTCAAAATAACACTATTATTCTATAAATATTTTTAGTTAAAAAAATAATACTATGAAATTACATCTTCTATTATGAAATTAAAGTCTAGCACCACATTCATAGCAAATGTCTTTTGAGGGATGATTTTCACTTCTGCATTGAGGACAAATCTTTGGTTGGGTTGTTACTGGAATCTTATGAAGTCCATGAGGAAACTCCCCAACAGGAACTGATCTATAAAGTGAAATAAGAATATATCCTAATATATTTGTCACAAAACCCATAAAAAACCAGTAAAATGCACTTTTTCCTTTAGATATGGCTTTTTTGGATGTTAAAGCCCCAAAAATCAGTCCAAGCAATACATATATACCAATATAAAATAAAATTAAAGGAAGAGCCTTATAATCCTCCATCTCATCATGCACTAATGCACTTCTAGGAAGAAATTTCCCTACATACTTATCTGGATTCGTTAAAAACATCGGCAACGCATCTTTCTTGAAAGGAAATCGAACACCTTTAATCTCTAATACAACATCTTCCAATGGATTAAGTGGTTTATTCGACAAAATACATCGATCTTCTATAGCCACCTCAACAATATTAAACTTAATTTTATAACGATCAATACGATGTTTAGGATCTCTTACAATGTGTGAAGTCATCTGCTTTGTCAAAAAATTATTAGGATTTTTAAGGAATCGAATCAGGCCTTTCCTATCTGTAGAAACAAGAAATCCCTTTACATAAAAACAATAATCGATAGTCCGGCAAGGCATACCCGCTTTGATACAATGGGAATTCTCTACTACCTGAACTGAAATTAGCTTCTTTACCGTAGACGACAGATAGAGAGAGGGAATGCTCAAAATAATGAAAATTAATAATAAATAAAATAATTTTAACATTCTGTATTTCAATGATATAAAATAATAATATTGATATCTCAACCTATTCTAATAAACTAGATCTTTTGTAACACACCAAATCTACTATCAATATTTATTAAAATATAATAAAATATTTTCTAATAAATAAACTATTTAACAATATCTTTCATATTATTCATAAAATAATTTGACTTGAATATCCTATTTTGTTATTTTTAATTTGTTAGAATCTGCAATTTAGTTAAAACAAGATGTGACAAACCATTATAAAGTCCTATGAGGGATTAAATAACTAATTTCATGACCACTTAAAAAAACGGGTTTTGAACATATCTTTCTAACTAACTCTTAAGAGATTTCATCTAATCTCTATACCAACCAAACTTAGTTTGGTATTTCATATATCCCTGTATTGGGATAACAAATCACTTAATATTTTTATGGAAGGAGTTTATCCATGGAAACAGAAAAACAAATTGATCGGAGAAAGTTCATCCAATCAGCATCCTTATTAGCTGTTGCTGTACCAGTCACATTCTCCCTTGCAAACTGTAAACCAAAATCTGCATCTGAACCCAAAAAAGATGACAAAGCAAAAGCACCTGATAAGAAGGCTGAAACAACTCAAACAAAGAGTGAACCAGAACAATCAGACGCTCCAGAAAAAGATGTCCCTGCAAAAGGGGATGCAAAGAAAGTTATCGACGAATTTGTCGGTAAAAATCCTGTATCACGAACTAAAGTTAAATTGATTGCACCAAAAATCGCTGAAAATGGTGCTATCGTTCCTGTTACTGCTGAAGTAGATTCCCCAATGTCTAAAGATAATATGATCAAAGAAATGATTATTGTTATCGATAAAAACCCTGTTCCTCTCGTTGCTAAAATCAATTTCACTCCAGAAAGTGGAAAGGCATATTTCTCCGCTCGTATGAGAATGGGCCAAACTACTCAAGTGCGCGCTTATGCCAAATCTCATGACAATAAAATCTTTTATGCAAACAAATCTGTAAAAGTAACAATTGGTGGTTGTGGTTGAAATAAAAAACTATTTCATCAATATATTATTTAATTTAATTAAGGAGTATCACTATGGCTAAAGTAGGAACTGTAATTCTTAAACCTACAGAAAATTCCGTTACAAAAGGCAAGGCTATTAAGGTTCAATCTGTTCTTATTCACCCTCAAAAAACAGGTCGTGAAAAAAAAGACGGTAAACCTGTAAAAGCTCATCACGTAACTGATATTGATATCAAATTTGATGGAAAATCCATTACCACTGTTAAAGCCACCGCTGCTTTAAGCGAAAATCCATACATTGCATTTTATGTTCGACCTGATAAAACTGGAAAAATTTCCATCGAATGGAAAGATAACCAGGGCGGATCGTTCAAAAATAAAAATGACCTGGAGATAAAAGTATCATAATCTATAGGAGGGTTCCAATGACTTATAAAAAAATCACTATTCTATTGGTAATGTTCATTGCCGTAATCACTGTAAGCTTCTGGGTTACAAATCTATCTGCCCAGAAACCTGAAAGTATTTCCCCAAAAGATTTAAAACTATATACTGATCAAAGTCTAAATCCAGCTCAGGCGGATGTAGACACCGGAAAAAAAGAATTCGACAAAAACTGTAGTAGCTGCCATAAACAAGGTGGTAAAGGTGGAGATCTCAAAGGATCTGCTGCAACGTTCCCTAAATTCGTTAAAGGCGCAAACAAAGTTTTAAGCCTCCAAGGAAGAATCCAGGCTTGTCGAAAAAATATAAAACTAGAAAAAATGAAAATGGGTAGCGTAAAAATGGCTGGGCTTGTGACTTATGTAAAAAGCCTTTCCAATGGTATACCTGTTAAATCCCAAGTTTCAACACCTGAAGAAAAAAAATCATATGACCTAGGTAAATACGTCTTTGAAAAACGCCGTGGATACAGAAATCTCTCTTGTCAAGCTTGTCATGAACAAATGGTTGATAAACACCTTCGTATGCAAAAATTATCTGCTATAGGTAACGCTGCTACTCACTGGCCAGCATATCGTATGACCAAAGCAGAACTCACTATCATCGAAAATAGATTCAGACAATGTATGAAAAATGCAGGTTTAAAGCCACTTACCTTCGGGAAACCATCAATGGTAGGACTAGAGCTTTACATCACAAAAATGGCGGATGGTGCTAATATTTCTGTTCCGGGGTGGGTACGCTAATTTATGGATAGACGCGATTTTATTAAAGCCACTATTGCAGCAGAAATAGCTCTTGTTACTGGTATGTCCTTTGAGGCTTGTACAAAAAAACCTCAAAAAGTCTATGATTTTGAAGATACAGGGAAACTGACTCTCCTGTTTATTTGCGATTCTCATGCTCACTTAAGACCCATGTTCTACAGGGAACCTTCCGTAAATATAGGACCTGAGAATATGGCTAATACAGCAGGGCATTTGCAAGGCGAACAGATCTTCAAATACTGGAACATGGGTAAAAAACCCAAAGATGTTTATTTCTTGAGTCATCTTAACTTTGAAAAAATGGCTAAGGAATGGGGAATGATGGGGGGATACTCCTATATCGCCTCTCTTGCTAATCAAATCCGTGCTCATAGAAATAAAGAAAATTGTCTCTTCCTTGACGTTGGAGATACTTGGCAGGGAACTGCAGTTGGACTCTGGACAAATGGCGAGGCCATCGTTGAAGCTCAAAAAATCCTTGGTGTAGATGTAATGACCCCACACTGGGAGTATACATATGGAAAGAAAGTATTATATAAAAATGTTGAGAGCTTAGAAAAGAGCGGTTGCAAGTTTCTTGCTCAAAACGTTGTTTGGGACAGCCAAAATGCCTCTCCTGATAGAATGGCAGACCTTATGGATAAAAATAATAAGCGGGTCTTTAAACCTTATACTATAATTGAAAAAGCTGGTATTAAAATCGGCATTATAGGACAGGGTTTCCCATTTACATCCAAAGCTCATCCTGTTTCATTAAAGGATTACAACAGCAAAGATAATATTTCACTTGAGTGGAGCTTTAATATCTCTGATGATAAAATACAACTATTGGTCAATGAGTTAAAAAGTAAGAAAGTTGACCTCATTGTATTACAAAGTCATAACGGTTTGGAGGTAGATAAAAAAGTCGCGTCTACTGTGAAAGGTATTGATGTGATTGTCGGTGGACATACACACGACCCTGTCCCAAAAGCTCTTGAAATCAATGGCAAAAACAGTAGTATCCAAAAAAACTTTGCTCCTCAGGAACTTGAAATTAACGGTACTCTTCTTGTTCAGGCTGGTTCTCATGGAAAGTTCTTAGGTAGATTAGACTTGGATATAAAAAATAAAAAAATATCAAAATATAATTATAAATTATACCCAATCCTACCTAAAATTATCAAACCAGATCCTGTTATGGAAAAGCATATTGCGAGTGTACATGCACCATACGAAAAAAAATTATCAGAAAAACTAGCTACTACAGAAAGCCTCCTCTATAGACGAGATTCATTCTGTGGTACTTTTGATAAACTAATTGTAGAAGCTATTCGGGATGAATATGGCTCAGATGTCGTCTTCTCTCCTGGATTCAGATGGGGTACTACGATATTACCTGGTGATTCCATTACTCTCAAAGAAGTCTATGACCATACAGCATTGACTTATCCTGATGTGTGGACCTATGAATACACCGGTGAACAACTTATAGGAATCTGGGCTGCAATCCTTGATAATTTGGTCAACCCCGATCCTTATCTTCAGTTAGGCGGTGATTTCAGTCGTCTTTATGGCGTTGAAATGAAAATCAAATTAAATATTAAACCCAGTGAACACCCTAATTCACGAATCATTGATCCTAAAATTGGTGGCAAACCAGTGGATCTTAAGAAAAAATACATCGCCTCCTTCTGGGGAGGGCAATCTGGACAGGAAAACAGTCTTGAAAAATACAAACACAGACCTGTCTATGAGGTAGTCGCTGATTATTTACGCAAGAAAAAAAAGGTGAACATTACAACTCCAAATTATATCACTCTTGTATAGTTTATCGTATTACAAAATTATAAATCCCACTATAGCCTATCCTATTGTGGGATTTTTTTGTATATTTAATATAATATCAAATAACTTAGGATTGATATGAACATCACAAAATATATTTTAATACTGCTAATATTATTAATTCAAATAAATCTTCAAAATTGTAACAATAAAAATAATAATTATTCAAAAAAGTCCTCAAATCCCAATAACCACGAAATGGTTTCCCCAACTTCTGAACTAGAAACAATAAAAGACGTAAAACTCCAACTCTTAACTGGTGGTGAAATAAGTCTTAAACAATTCAAAGGAAAAATCATTTTACTTAATTTCTGGGCCACCTGGTGTCCTCCTTGTATCAAAGAAATGCCATCGTTGGAAATCCTTTATCAAAAATTAAAAAAACAAAATTTTGTTATTACTGCAGTAACTTCTGGTGAAAAAAAAGACATCGTTCAAGCGAAGATTAAAGAATTGAAAGTGACTTTCCCGATTCTCTTGGATGAAGACGGATCATTTGCATCCATGTATCGTATCAGCAGTATTCCCATGACTTTTATTATTGACAAATCAGGAAAAATTATTGGAAAGGTCTCAGGTGAAAGAGATTGGAGTAAACCATCTATAATACAATACTTTGAAAAGCTGATCAATGAATAAATTATTTAAATTGCTTCCTTAAATTAAAACTATTTTAAATAATTGTTGATATACCTGTATATCTTCTATAAATTTCATATAAACATTTTCCAGGTGAAAAGGTTAATATATGTCTATGTTTGAACATGAAGACATCCTTGAGACGCTCAATAAGAATATCCCCCTCACCGATAAATTGTCATCAATTCATCAGGTTATAAAATCACGAATTGATATGATTTCACGAATCGCTGTTGCACTCTATGAATCCAAAACGGATATTTTAAAAACATATATTCACAGCACTGATGGCGAAAATCCTCTACAGCACTACGAAGATAAATTAAGTAATCTAACATCCCTCAACGAAATTCTTAATCAGGGACGACCACGAGTCATTCAAGATCTTGCTGTTTTTAAAGATTCAGAGAAAAAACATAGTCATGAAATTGCTAAACTGGGTTTCCATGCAAGTTATACCATGCCAATGTATCACAATGGAACTTTCTTTGGTTTCCTATTCTTCAACTCCTATGAAAAAGATTGTTTCACACATGAAATCCTCCATGTCCTTGATATCTTTGGACATCTAATAGCCCTTACAATCATAAACGAGATGACATCAATAAGAACTATGCTAGCCACAGTCCGTGCTGCCCGTCAATTTGCTCACCACCGTGATGTAGAAACTGGGGCACACATTGATAGAATGGCTCATTATTGTCTTATCATTGCTGAAGAAATATCTGAAAAATACAGCCTTACTGACGAATATATTGAGCATCTGTTTTTATTTTCTCCTCTGCATGATATTGGAAAGATAGGTATCCCTGATAAAGTGTTACTGAAACCTGATAAATTGAATCCTCAAGAAAAAGAAATTATGAAAAATCATGCAGAAATTGGTGGGGAGATAATTCAGGCTATAATTTCTGATTTTGGTCTAAATAATATCCTACACACGAATATTTTAATTAATATTGCCAAACATCATCATGAGGCAATCGATGGATCTGGATATCCCCACGGTTTAAAAGGGGATGAAATCCCTATAGAATCAAGAATAACTTCAGTTGCTGATGTGTTTGATGCCCTGACAAGCAAACGTCCATATAAAGATGCCTGGTCTAATGAAGATGCAATAGCTATGCTACAGCGAATGGCTGGAGATAAACTAGATAAGGATTGTGTGGATGCTTTAGTAAAAAATTATAATAAAATTATAGCAGTCCAAACTAAGTTCAAAGAAGATTCCTATGGATAAGAATTATAAACAGAAAATTATGGGGTTTATTCGGGATTATATTATTTCTTTGCAACACAAACAATAGAGTCATTGCATAATTAGAT
>DKAT01000046.1 GCA_002450905.1 Spirochaetia bacterium UBA6919 | reverse complement strand
GTCACAATTGGTTATACAAATCAATCCGTCAAATCGATGTGCCTGAACCACAGCTTCCAGACTATCTGCTATAATTTCCCTGCTTGGTAAAGAATATTTCATACCTGAGTGGCCCATAGCTATGCCATCATCTACACCTATGGTATTAAATTCAAATGGAACTCCACCTGATTGTCTGATTATATCCTTAACAATCTTTCCAAACTCTTGTAGATGGACATGACCAGGAATAATATCTATATATGAATTAGCCACCGCAATAAATGGCTTATCAAAATCCTCATCTTTAATTCCACAAGCCTTCAACAGACTACGATGGGGAGCCCGCTCAAAACCCTTTTTAATTGTATCACTTCTCAAAATAATACCTCCGCTTATATAATTGATGAAAGATAATGATATTATATCTATTTGAAAAGAACTTTCTTTGATTGTTTATATCCATTAAGGATTTCCATAAATTATATTTGAATTTCTTTGTATCACAGAAAAATGATTTGATCCTATTAGAAAAATTATTTATCTTGAATGGTATCAAATATTATAATTTTATCATAAATCATATAGAAGTATTGTTTGGTGTGTTATTCTGTTAAAAATGTTCATTAGAATTAAAATCTTGATTTATACTCCATAAAATTTAGATTAGTATCAATTTTATTAAAATTATTAGAGTTTGTTTTTGTGATTTCCAAAAAAAATGTATTAAAACCTCTTGCGTTGTTTAATAACCCAATAGGATTCATAGCACTTATAATCGTTATTATCTTTCTGGCAGAACTCCTTGTGATGTTTGTCCTCGATTATTTATTTCCAGGACAACAAGGGATATACATGAATCTTATCGATTCTCTCCTACTCACAATTATTTCGAGCCCTGTTATATATGTGCTGATCAATCGTCGTTTAGTAAAAGATATTCAAAAGAATAGGGAACTCAATGAATCTCTTACCCTATCACAATCCCTCCTGGATAATTATATGGGTGCTGAGAAATCAGCCACGTTTATTGTTGAAAATAACGAAATACTCTATTTCTGTAATGCAAGATTCTGTGAATTAACTGGCCATTCTCATAAAGATATTATTGGAAAATCTATCTTGAAGTTATTTCCTAAGGAAGAAAGTCCATATCTTCTAAATATGCTTCGCACATCGTTTCAAAAAAAATCCTCTATTTCATACTTATCTACGAAAATATATAAAAATGATCAAACCATCATCCCTATTTTCTTAAGTGGTGATGTGGTCAATTATTCAGGTCATGAACAGTTTATTGGTTCAATTGAAACTATTTTCAATACCTTCACCTCAAAAAATGAACTCCAGAAGATCTTGAAAGAATTATCGAATCTGAAATATGCTCTGGATGAACATTCTATTGTTGCGATCACTGATCATCGTGGGATTATTCAATATGTGAATGATAAATTCTGTGAAATCTCAAAATATTCAAGGGCTGAGCTTCTGGGTCAAGATCATCGTATTATTAATTCTGCCTATCACTCTAAAGAATTTATGAAAGATCTCTGGCAAACTATTTTGAGTGGGCAAGTGTGGAAGGGTGAAATAAGAAATAAGGCTAAGAATGGGACATTATACTGGGTCGATACTACTATTGTACCTTTCATAGGTGATTTAGGAAAACCTGTCCAATTTATTGCCATTCGTACTGATATTTCTGAACGTAAAAAAATGTTTGAAGAATTAGAAATAGCTAAAGATGAGGCTGAAAAGGCAAATAAAGCAAAAAGTATGTTCCTTGCAAATATGAGCCATGAAATCAGAACACCAATGAATGGTATAATTGGTATGACAGAACTTGCCCTCACTACAAATCTGGATAATGAACAGCTGGAATACTTAAGCATGGTAAAAACATCAGCATATTCTCTTCTACACCTCTTAAATGATATCTTAGATTATTCAAAAATTGAAGCTGGGAAATTGGAACTCTATCTATCCCCATTCTCACTCAGAGATTCCATTGGTGATGTTATGAAATCATTTTCCTATGCACTCAATACCAAAGATATTGAACTGATCACACATATCGACTACGATGTCCCGGATTCCCTGATTGGCGATAAAGAGAAATTAAAACAAATTATTAATAACCTTGTCAGCAATGCACTCAAGTTTACACAACACGGTGAGATCATTTTAAACATCGAAAAAATAGATACACAATCTGATGAACCATGCTGTATTCAAAATGATAGGGTTAATTTATATTTTTCTCTTAGTGATACAGGAATTGGGATACAAGAAGATAAATTAGAAGATATTTTCCAGTCCTTCACCCAGGCTGATAATTCAATGTCAAGACATTATGGAGGCACAGGACTTGGTCTTGCAATAGCACGAGAACTTGTTCACCTCATGGATGGGGAAATATGGGTTAAGAGTGAAATTGGCAAGGGGAGTGTTTTTTATTTTACCACCTGTTTACAACTGGGGCCTATCATCGATGATAAACACAAAATTAATGCTCTCAAACAATTGAAAGATACTTCCATCCTTATAATGGATCAGAACAACACCAATCGCAAGGTATTAACTGATCTTCTTACATCATGGCATATGAATATTAGTTATGCAGAAACCTGTGAATCGGCTCAAATTATATTAAAAGATTATTACGATAAATATAACAAATCACTACCCCTTGTTATCTTCGATACTAATATTCTTGACATCGATACAGAGCATTTTATTAATAAATTACAATCCCTTGACTATGCTAAACAAACTCGTATAATATTTTTAATTTCCTCCTATGAAAAGAAAAAAACTATCATTACAAAAAGTCTTTATGTATCTCACTATCTCATGAAACCAATAAAGCAGTATGAACTACTCATCTCCCTTGCTAATCTCTATTCTGAGGTTACTTCCTATAAAATAAATGAAATGATTACAAAACATTTTATAAAAAATAAAGAAAACTTCAAAATATTGCTCGTTGAAGATAATAAAATTAATCAGAAATTATCCCTATTTAATTTAGAAAGCATCGGGCACTCAGTCTTCATAGCTGAAAATGGACAGGAAGCCATCGATCTGTTCTCCAATGAAAATTTTGATTTCATCCTCATGGATATTCACCTCCCTGGTATGGACGGTATACAAATTACTAAGGCGATTCGAACCATAGAAGACACCCGTCAAACAACAAACAGGGTACCAATTATTGGTATTTCTGCTTCAATCCCCGATGAAATGAAAAATAATCATCATAATTTTGGTATAGATGCATTTTTAAACAAACCTCTCAAAATGAAAGAACTATTAGATTTAATCGACCAATGGATTAATAATTCTAAATAACCCATTTATAAAAAATATTTAATTCTCTGAACAAATAGTTGACAAAACAAGTTAATTATATCATTTTAATTTACACTAATCCCTTGGACTTATTTTAAAATTAAATACGTTGCAAATTATTGTTGTTATTTATGAATGATGAACAAAATAATCAATCGGAAGATAAAAATACCGATTCCCATAAACCTATTGAAACCAATCTCGATTTCCTATTCCAAAAAGCCAGATCCTTACCTGAATTTAAAAAATATACAGATTTGGAATTAAAAGAAAAATTGGTAGACCTCGTCTTCTCACAAGATCTGGCTGTCAATCATGAAGATAAAGAATTAGACGAAGAAGAAATTCAGGAAAAAAAAACAAGTAATATCCTCTTAAAATTATCTTCCACTCTTCAAAAAGATCGCCAAAACAAAGATAGACAGATTAAAAATAATATTCTGGCAAGCAAGACAGAAACAATCAGTAAGCTAAAGGATAATCTGTCAATTATCTATGACCTCCAATCTATTAATGATATCCTATTTAAACTATCTGCTGAAGCCAAATTATACAATAATGATGTCTTCTGGGACTTCTACCAATATAACGACAGTGATATACAGATTTTTAAAAAAAAACTCTCCTCAGCACACTATATTTCACAAACAAGTTTCTTTATCAAGCTATGGGACATTATTTCAGGCAGTAGGAATGAAAAAATCCAAAGATCAGACCCCTTCCTAAATGTCTCAATCTTCCCTAAACCCAAAAGATCTATGATTTATGGTAATAACTACTATCGCTCCAAAATTATCGAAAACTCCTGGTCTACACTACTTTTCGGTATAAATAATGACTTCCCACCGTATATTCCCATTGAACAATCCTTTAATTACAGTCTGAAAGGGATTATTACAAGCCTATCGAATCATTTTGACTATATCTTTCGATGGACTGATATTCATTTCATTCAAAAAGACCCGGAAAATTCTCAGCCCATCACAAACCCAACAAGTGAAATCATTAATGAAGGGCTATTTTTTAAATTAATATCAGAAAGTTTTGTACCTATTTTTAAAATACTAACTATTTTTGAACATATTGCATATAGCCTTCCCTTAACTGAAAATCACAGCCTGAGATCGGGGCATCTTATTTATTTCATCGCATGGATATATGTAAACTGGATACCATTTCTTGATAAATCCTTAAAAGAAACTAAAAATTACTCTTCATCAGAAGGAGAGACAGGTAAAATCTCATTAAAGCTAATCTTTGATCAAATTAAAAACGATATGGATAATGAAATTGTATCCATAGATTTTGAATATAACCTAAATTCTTTTTACGATTATTTTTCTGAACGCGAAGAAATACTAAAAAAAATAGATTACTTTACAGGATATATTCCTGAGTTAAAACGACGTATTAAAATCCTTTTAAATACCCTAATAGCTGATCACTTCCAGGATTATTACAGTAGCAAAGATTATTATATGATATACCACATAGATGATCGGGGCAGAATATATTTTGATGATCTCTTTAGAAAGAAAAGAGATAGTTTATTAGCCAAATTTCTATCTATATTCCAGGGGAAAGACAAGGATAAACCCAAATCAGCCCTTCCAGAAACCAAGAAAGAAATTAAAGAAATGTCTCCTCAGACTACACCACAAAAAAAAGTCTCATATTCCACAACAAAGGATTATAGCTCATATATCCGGATACTTGGTGACCTGATCTCCAGCATCACAATTCTCACTAGCTGTTTCAATGATAATTTCTCTGAGGGAAACAAACTTATACCACATCTTGATAAAAAAATCGATGATAAATATCAATACTTAAAACGTAATCCCATGTTCAGTACACTTGATGAGGTTCCATTTGATCAGGTTATGGCTCTCCAGGATTGTTTTGATCTGATGCATACTGCTAAAGCCCGAGGGGAAGATCTGGAAAAATCCATTAAACTCAAAGAAATACCGCGAAACATTAATCATAAAATATCTTTCGTAGAGGATACTATTGATAACCTTATCACATCTGTAAAGGACACCTCAGGAACCCTGGGTATATTAACAGAAGACAAGAACAAGTATCAGGAGTATGGTGAACTCTTCAAAAAATTGCAATATATTTATACTGAGTTGCAGAAAATTGAAAAATAATTTATAATTAATCCATAAAATCTTGTGATGTAACAATTATAATAAACGAGGTTATTTGTGTCTAAATTATGGGAGAAAAGTAATTACAGCCAATTAAATAATGCTATTGAGAAATTTGAAGTAGGTGAGGATTATATTCTTGATACACGGCTTGTAGAATATGATATATATGGATCCCTTGCTCACTCTAAAATGCTTGAAAAGATAGGTATTTTAACTCCCAGTGAATTTGATAAAATAGCTATCGAACTTAAAAATATCCTTGTTGAGAGCAAAAATGGTAATTTCTCCCTGTCAATTAGCGATGAGGATGTTCATAGTAAAATAGAAAATATCTTAACTCAACGTCTGGGAGATATCGGAAAGAAAATTCATACGGCAAGAAGCAGGAATGATCAGGTTTTGTTGGATATCCGTCTATTCACTCGCCAGGAAATCCTTGGTACAACAAATCATACTCTCATGCTCTGTCAATCCTTATTGGATATAGCAATGAAATATGAATTTATCCCGATGCCAGGGTATACTCACATGCAAATTGCAATGCCTTCCTCTGTTGGAATGTGGTGTGGGTCATTTGTAGAAAGTTTCTTGGATGAATATTCCTTTTTAATAAATATGTACGACCTAAATGACCAGTGTCCTCTCGGATCAGGTGCAGGATATGGAGTATCTCTCCCAATTGATCGTGAAATGACAAAAGATCTTCTGGGGTTTAAAAGACTCCAGTTGAATGCCATGTATTGTGGAAACTCCCGAGGGAAGATAGAATCTAACATCATCTCGTCTCTTGTTAGCGTTGGGATTGTATTAAATAAAATGGCAACGGATCTTCTTCTCTTCACGACAAAGGAATTTGATTTCTTTGAGGTCTCTGATGAAATTACAACAGGAAGCAGTATAATGCCCCAGAAAAAAAATCTTGATCTCCTTGAATTGATCAGGGCAAAAGTCTCATCACTGATTGGATTAGAAGTCTCAATCAAAACTCTCATCACAAATCTTCCTTCAGGATATAATAGAGACTTCCAGGATACTAAAAAGTTTTTAATATCTGCTTTTGATACAATAAACCCATGCTTAATTTTAATGAAACTTGTTGTAGAAAAGTTAAAACCGAAAGAAGAGCGTCTCATATCGGCTCATAAAAAAGAAATATATGCCACCGATGCAGCTTATCAACTTGTTGAAAAAGGAATGCCGTTTCGTGATGCCTATCGTCATATTGGTACTCATCTTGAGGAGTTGAATAATTTTGATCCCCATAAAACCATACAAAATAGAAAATCCCTTGGAACTACAGGAAATTTAAATCTTATTTCATACAAAGAAAATATAGAAAAAGCCTTTAAAAAAATAGAGTCCCAACAAAACCACATTGATCAGTGTTATAGAAAATTATTAAATGAATAAACTCTAGTCAAAAAAACTAAATGATAAATCCTTTAAAAAAAGTTAGAGATAATTTAAAGCTTATAATTTGAATTATTTAGATCCCAAATAAAACGATATTTCATCCTGTATAAAATAGTATCATCCTCAAAAATATTTATTTGTTAAACTATGAGTGGAACAGCTTTTTCCCATCAAGACAAGTATTAAAATAATAATTTATAAAAATATTTTTTTTACTCAAGAGAATTATTCATTCACCGAATAACTAGCTATATAAATTGAACTTTCCATAAATCAAGGAAGGAAATCAATCAGGGAGGACTTAAATGATTATTAACCACAACTTAGCCGCAATAAATTCCCATCGTGTGCTAAAGTTTAAAAATTGGGAAGTCGATAAGAATGTCGAAAAACTCTCTTCTGGAATGAGAATTAACCGTGCAGGTGATGATGCTGCTGGACTAGCCATTTCAGAGAAAATGAGAGCCCAGATTAGAGGCTTAAGACAAGCCGAAAGGAACGCTGAAGATGATATTTCTTTCATCCAAACCACTGAAGGTTATCTACAAGAAATCCAAAATGTTTTACAACGTCTAAGAGTTCTTGCTGTTCAGGCTGCAAACGGTATTTACACACCAGAGGACAGAATGCAAATCCAGGTTGAAGTATCACAGCTTGTTGATGAAATTGATCGAGTAGCCAGCCATGCACAGTTTAATGAATTAAATATGCTTACCGGACGTT
The DNA here is from genome assembly GCA_002450905.1 of Spirochaetia bacterium UBA6919. Taxonomy (GTDB): domain Bacteria; phylum Spirochaetota; class UBA6919; order UBA6919; family UBA6919; genus UBA6919. The sequence continues at coordinate 33,196 of DKAT01000046.1, read as the reverse complement.
ATGCCAGAGCTGGTGCTAATAATATTCAAATAGCCAGTATGTGGTTCCACATTGGTGCGAATATGGATCAAAGAGAACGAATCTATGTAGGGACAATGAATAGTCAGGCACTTGGTCTAAAAAATCCTGTTGGACTAGCTCAGTTTGCAACATTCATCAGTTTTTCAACAATAGATAAGGCAAACTTTAACATTGGTATCCTTGACACTGCTTTAAAAAGAGTTTCAAAACAACGAGCTGATTTAGGAGCATATCAGAACAGACTTGAATATACTTCTCAGGGTCTTATGAATGGCTATGAGAATTTACAAGCTGCTGAGTCAAGAATTCGTGATACTGATATGGCAGAGGAAGTTGTTGATTTCGTTAAAAATCAGATTCTTGTACAAAGTGGAACAGCAATGCTTTCTCAGGCTAACGCTAAATCTCAATTAGTACTTAAATTATTACAATAAATATAGGATAGGTAATCTGGTGGTGCTGTTAATGGGTCATATATCTTTAGATTCATTAATTATCTCTGTTTCATAGCCCAGTTTAAATAGAGCATCACGGGCTGCGTCCTGCTGAGCATGTTTCTTGCTACTACCAGATCCTTTCCCCATTAATATGCTATCAACTAGTACATTGACATAAAAAACTTTTTCATGATCAGGGCCTTCTTCTGATATAGTTTCATAGGTTGGGCATAATTTTTTCAGTTGTTGCATTATAAGTTGTAATTGTGTTTTATAATCTTTTTTATGCTCATTCTTATTAATTTTATCAATTTCAGTAAGAATGTGTGGAAGAATAAACTTCTTGACCTTTTCTAGACCACTATCAATAAAATATGCACCCAGCAAAGCTTCCATCGTGTCAGCGAGAATTGCTTTACGATTCATACCATTTGCCTGAACTTCACCTTTTCCAAGTAGAAGAAACTTTCCAATTTCAAGTCGTTTGGCAATTTCTGACAAAGAATGTTCACTAACAATAATGGATTTTATTCTTGATAACTCACCTTCATTGCATTGTGGTAGGTAAAAATATAGAAATTCATTTACGATAAATGCCAGAATTGAATCTCCAAGGAGTTCCAGTTTCTCATTATCTTCTTTAAATCCAGGGTGTTCATTAACATAGGAGCTGTGTAGAAATGCGGTATTTAATATATTAATATCAGAAAATTGTATATTTACGTTTTTCTGAAAGGTGATTAAACTATTTATTCTTTCGTTTGTCATAAATCATTTATTATACCTTTTGAAGATTAGAGAACAATTGTGCCCTCCGAATCCAAAAGAATTAGACATAGCAACATTTACACGATAGTCAATGGACTTATTAGGTACACAGTCAAGATCACATTCTGGATCAGGGAATTCCTGATTGATTGTAGGATGGAGTATATTATTTTGTATACTTTTAATTACAGCAATTGCTTCTACACCACCAGCAGCTCCAAGGAGGTGTCCTATCATAGATTTTGTTGAATTTATTTTAATTTTATTAATATAATCCTTGAAAACAGATTTGATAGCTAACTGTTCTGCTTTATCACCCAGAGGAGTACTTGTTCCATGGGTATTAATATAGTTTATATCTTCTTTTTGAACACCAGCATGTTGTAAGGCATGATTCATACAACGAATAACACCTTCTCCATCTTCTTTGGGAGCAGTTATATGATATGCGTCACAATTCATAGCACCACCGGCTAGTTCTGCATAAATATTTGCATTTCTTTTGATTGCACTTTCCTCGCTTTCAATGATCATAATTCCTGACCCTTCGCCGAAGACAAATCCATCACGTTCTTTATCAAAGGGACGAGAAGCCTTTTGAGGGTTTTCATTTTGGGTTGAAAGAGCTCTTGAGGCGCAGAAACCTGCGAGACATATTTCATTCAAGGCACCTTCAGATCCACCAGTGACCATAATATCTGCCTCACCTCGTTTTATAATTTCATATGACTCGAGGATAGAATGATTGGATGTTGCACAAGCAGTAGAGATGGAATAATTAGGTCCTTTTAATCCCCAGTCGATAGCAGCAATACCACTTGCCATGTTAGTGATTAGACCTGGGATAAAAAATGGTGAGACCTTCTTCCACCCTCCTTTTTCGAATGCCTGGACATTTTTAATAAATACATTTGAACCACCAATTCCAGAGCCGACAACAACACCAATACGGCTTCTATCAAGTTTTTCCAGGGTATTTTGAGTTAGATTTGCGTCCTGCATAGCTTGTTGAATTGCAGCCAGCGCGTAGAGAGTGAATATATCATTTCTCTGAACAGTTTTCTTGTCTATAAAATTGAGAGGATCAAAATTTTTTACCTCTGCACCAATTTTTGTAGGAAAGGAACTAGCGTCAAATCGTGTTATTTGAGTAATTCCAGAAACACCATTGACAGCATTATTCCAGAAATCATCAGTTGTGATACCGATAGGGGTTATAGCACCCATTCCAGTAATTACTATTTTTTTATTATTCATTTAATTAACTCCTGATTAACCTGTCATGGTCATTCCACCATCAATTACAAACACCTGTCCAGTGATATATCTTGCCTGATCAGATGCTAAGAAGGCAGCGAGATTTGCCACTTCTTCTGGAGTACCTAATCTGTTTAGTGGAATTCTTTTTAATAATTCAGATCTAATTTCTTCAGACAACACATCTGTCATATTCGTCTGGATGAACCCTGGAGCAATAGCATTTACTGTAATATTTCTGCTACCAATTTCCTGGGCTATTGATTTTGTAACAGCTATGACCCCTGCTTTACTGGCAGAGTAATTTACCTGACCTGCATTTCCAATTAGTCCTATGATTGAGGCTATATTAATAATAGAACCAGATCTTTGTTTCATCATAGGTTTCATTACAGCTTTTGAACAGAGGAATGTTCCTTTGAGATTAATATTGAGCACAGCATCCCAATCGCTTTCGTTCAGACGCATAGCTAGATTATCTCTTGTTATTCCTGCATTGTTTACAAGGATATCAACACGATTAAATGTTTCTACAGCTTTATCAATAAGATTTTTAACATCTGATTCGTTTGAAACATCTGCTTGAACATATACTGCCTTACTACTTAAGGCCTCAATTTCTTTTATAATTTCAACAGCAGTATCAGAAGTGGGTGGAAGCACGTCTGCTACAACGATATCGGCTTTTAAACCAGCCAACCTTAACGCTATTGCCTTTCCTATACCTCGACTAGATCCTGTGATGAGAGCTATTTTCCCTTCTAAAGATATCATTAGTCACCTACCTATTCTTATTTAGTGATTCCAAAGTCTTCTCTAGACTTGTAATATTATCGACACCCATAATTTCAACGTTCTTATCTATTTTTTTAATAAGTCCTTGAAGTACTTTCCCTGCTCCAATTTCAATAAAAGTATTAACACCCATTTGAATCATTGTTTCCACTGATTTTTTCCAGAGGACAGATGAGAGCATTTGCTTTACTAAAGAAGATTTAATGTTATCGAAATCTGTAATATCAGCTGTTACATTGGAAACAATAGGTATTGATGGTTTATTAATGTTTATAGTTTTAAGAAAGTCGTCAAAGAGAATACTGGCATTTTTAATCAGTGGGGAATGAAAGGCACCACTTACCTCAAGAATTACTGTCATCTTTGCCTTACTTTCCTTTGAAAGTTGAATTGCTTTTTCTACACCGTGTTTATCACCTGAAATGACAACTTGTCCAGGGCAGTTATAATTTGCAGGAATAACGAGACCTTCACTGGATGCAGTTTTACAAATATCTTCAACTATATTATCATCGAGACCAATAATAGCAGCCATAGTACCCTTTCCCTCTGGATCGGCATTTGCCATAAGTTGACCTCGTTTTCGTACAGTTTTCAAGCCATTTTCAAATGAGAAAACCCCAGAAGAAACATAGGCTGAGAATTCACCAAGAGAATGCCCTGCACAGACTGTTGGGTGAATATTTTCTTTGTTTAATATTTCCAAAATAGCTATACTAGTTGTTAATAAAGCAGGTTGTGCATTTTCAGTTTTTTGTAGAAGATCTTTTGGGCCATTAAAGATCATATCTTTCAGGTTTATTGAGAGAATATCATCTGCTTTATCAAAAATATCCCTGGATTCCTTAAACTGATCATAAAATTCTTTACCCATACCGACGGTTTGAGAGCCCTGACCTGGGAAAATAAAAGCTATTTTTTTCAATTAATCTCCTATTCTAACTTATCTTTATTAGCATCTATTTTATCTTGAATTTGCTTGCTTAAATCTAGTTTTGCCATTTTTGCGGTAGTTAGAATACCATTTTTAGTTGATATATTATTTGATTTCCCATGTCCAACAATTGCACAGCCATTTATACCCAATAAAGGTGCCCCACCATATGTAGAAGGATCAAAACGTTCTTTTACGCGTCTTAAAGCATTTCTAGAGAGAAGAGCTCCGAGACGATTTTTAAAATTCTTGATCATTTCATCTTTAATCATACGTAAAACAACAGAGCCTAGTCCTTCAAGAACTTTCAAGCAGATATTCCCAATAAAACCATCGCAGACAATTACGTCTACAGTGCCTTCAGTGACATCGTGACCTTCGATATTCCCTTTGAAAGAAATATCTATGGATTTAAGTAGTTCAAATGTCTTCTGGGAGATCTCATTCCCTTTTTTATCTTCTTCACCAATATTTAATAGTCCAACGACGGGTTCTCTCACATTTAAAATATTTCTGACAAATACTTCTCCCATAATAGCAAATTGGGCAAGGTGTTGAGGTGTACAATCTACATTTGCTCCTGCATCAATCAACAGAGAATAACGACTGGCAGTAGGAAGTATAACAGCAATTGCTGGTCTCATAACACCTGGAACTCTTTTTATATTCATAAGTGATGCAGTTAGGGTTGCTCCGGTATTGCCTGGCGAGAAGAATCCATCAGCCTTCTTTTGTGCAACTAGATTGCTGGCAACCATAACACTAGCATTTTTCTTTTTCCGACAAGCTGTAGCAGGGGATTCATCCATATTAATAATTTCAGGGGAATGAATTATACTTACCTGCGGGTTATGGGATCTTATATGCCTTTTGATAATTTTCTCATCACCAACTAGAATTACCTGGATATCCGCATGCTCAACCGCTTCCAGTGAGCCCTGAATGAGAAGTTCAGGGTCGCTCTCACCACTCATGACGTCCACTGCTATGATCATTTAAACCCTTTATTCAGAATAGTTTACTACTACTTTATTTTTGTAAGAACCACAATTTGGGCAAACAGTATGAGATGGTCTGGATTTTCCACAACTAGGACAGGTTCCCAATGATGGTAATTTTAATTTAAGATAGTTTGCACGTCGGCTACGTGATTTTGATTTAGATTTTCGTTGTTTAGGAACAGCCATGTATTTATCCTTAATAAAAATTCTATGTATTTTGACATATAATAATAGTAAAATTTACAAAAAAATACAAATGAAAAAATAATGGATATAACCAAGTATTCAAGTTAACTCTGTATAATTTTCTAAATGATTTGTTGGGTAAAGAAAATTATTGTTATCCTCAATGAATTCCAGAAAAAAAATATAGAATATATAATAAGTGACCAGATTTATAAATCATAACAGTGAAGATATTAAAGCTGATAAGCATCGGAACTGAAATTTTTGATTCCGATTGTGGTGGGCAACAGTGTATTGATTATAGAAGCTTAGTGTTTGTTGTACACAATAAGTATTTGAGGTGTGTGTTAACAGGAGCTAAGATATTCTTAACCCCTGCATGTAAATAAAAAGAAATTAATGGGTAGAATTATTTTTTTGCATCTTTCTTTTCTTCGGGTTTTTTAGCATCGCCTTTAGTAGGATGATCTTTCTTGGATCCCATCTGTTTTTCCATTTCTTTCGACATCTCTTTGTTGAATTTTTCATGAGTCTTATCGAATTCTTTTCCCATATCTTTTCCTGCGCTATCTTTCATATGATCAGCGCTTTTCTGCATCATCGCTTTCATCATGGGTTCCATATTTTTCATAATGGACTGTTGTATTTCTGTAAACTTTTTAGGATCTGATTTCTGTAATCCTTCAAGGTAGGTTTTGATTTTAGTGTCGCCATCTTTACGATCTTTGTATCCATGAGCTTTGTAGATATCGTCTAATTTATTTTCAATTTTCTTAATATCTTCAGGAGTTTTAACACCTTCAAAAGATTTACCTATAGCTGCAGAAATAGAGATTATATTATCAGCATCTGATTTTTTCTTTCCGCATGTGGAAACAGCGATGGATAACAGGATCATGCCTGCTATGAACCATATATTTGATTTTTTAAACATAGTACCTCCAATTGGTATGTCATGTAATTTTGAGGGATAAATATAAGAAAATCTTATAAAAATAGAAAATATTTATTATGAAATATCTAAATAAATTTCTATAATGTTTGGCAATAGGAAATTATCGTCTATTAATTTGCTTTAAAGGTTTGTACCTTATTTTTAACAGGCTTAACTGTTTTTAGATATTCGTAAATTGCTGATAAATCCTCTTCTGTCATACCTGCATACATATACCATGGCATAGCAGTGTTGAACTGCCCTTTATTGACCTTGTGTGGTGTATAGTTTGCTGGGTCAAACTGTTTAAATCTTTTTACGAAATCTTCTCTGGACCAATTACCAATACCTGTTTCTTTATCGGGTGTTATATTGGCTGATGTAGAGATAAATCCAGGCATTTTAAATTCGAATCCCCCTGCCAGAAAATAACCTGGTTTTGGTTTTCCTTTAATTTGCTGGGTGTGACATTCAGTACAGGCAGAGATGTTTACAAGATACTTTCCATAGGTAATTTTATCCGATGGGGATGGTTTTTTGATTAATTGAGAATCTTTTGGAATAAATCTCATGATGATATTCATGGGGAAATCTGCTTTCGAGTCAGGAACATCTGATTTAATAGGTTTCAGAGTTCGGATATAAGCTATGATAGCTTTCACATCATCAGGGGTCATTTTATTATATGCGGGATAGGGCATAACAGGGAATATAGGGTTACCATCTTTTTTGACACCTGTGGTGATCAGGCGATATATTTCACCATCAGTCCAGGATTTCAGGTTGTATGGGGTGATGTTTTTTGAATAGAAAGTCCCTGGAAACCCATATTCATGACTAAATTTTTCTCCTCCCTTACCCAAGGTGTTTTCTTTGAGTGGACCTGAGAATTTTGACCAATCTCTGACGGAATGGCAATCCATACAAACTGCGACATGATTTGCCAGATAATTCCCACGTGCAATTAATTCAGGGGTGGATTTGATCTGAATATCTTTTGCTGGAGATACTTTTGGATATGCTGTTATGATATAAATATAACCAGCTAATGGAATAATGATGATAATTATAAGCAGGATTAATAATATTTTTTTCATTGAACTCTCCTTAAGTCCTTAGGTATTATTGAAGTATAAAGAAAATAATTTATCTGAATATGTCAAGTTATATTTCTATTCAATACAATAAGTCCTATGATAATGACATAAGAGGTATTATTCAGTCTTTTTATTTTCAGAAGGGTGATTACCGTCTTGTTTAAATGTAATTTTTTTTAAGCACAGGGGATGGGGATTTGTTTTGTTATAATTGAAGTGTTGAGAGCGATTATTATACCAATATCTAGCTCTTCCATTAATTACCCAGTAATCAAAAAATATAGCAAAAACCGCTGTTCTGCCGTCATTATTTATTAACCAAAATCGCTCGAATTGGGGGAGTCTTCCTTCGTATATGAGTTCTTCATTTTTTGTATTGATAATTTTATATTGTGTTGGGTAAAATAGATAGGGAGTTTCATTTGATTTTTTTTGGGATTGTAATTGCCGTGAACTCCAGAGGGTGGGTTCAATTGAGATAATTTCTTTATAGGGTATTTTTTTTTCGTAGACGAAATCGTCTTTTTTTGTTTTGATAAAAAGATATGATGATTTTAATTTTATTTTACCTGACGCAGAGCTTCCTTTATTCAGAGTGACCTGGATTTCGTATGAATGGAATATAGTTTTTTGATTGTTTTGAGTGGAATTTGATTGGACAGTGGGGACATCGGGTTTTTTAGGGGGTAGGGGGATTCTAATTGTATATGCTGATTGAATAAAAATTGATATTAATAGGATTGAAAGTACGATGGATTTAGACATATATTCCTCCCTTAGATAATCGGTTTATGTTATGAGCATATTTTATAGTAAGTTTGTGGATGATGATTCGATATTCTGGTATGAATAATTTATTTCTTGTTTAGAAAAGAATTAAATGAATAAGAATAATTTGTTATTCTTCAACGATGATCAGGTCGATGAAGTTTCTCTTTACATCCACTTTTTCAAGTATCACTTTGACTGGCAACCCTAGTTGATAAGTTACCTTATGGTCCTTTCGATACAATTTATATTCATTTTCGTCATAAATAAAAAAACCTTTAAGGTCTGATATACGAATTAGCCCTTCGACGCCATAGGGCATGAGTTCAACAAAGATTCCAAAACCCGTTATACCCGAGATAATTCCATCGAAGACTGTGCCAATTTTATTTTTCATAAATCGGGCAGATTTCTTTTTTATGATCTCACGCTCGGCTTCCATGGCAGTTCTTTCGGTATTGGATATGTGAGCCGTAACATTTTCAAGATATTGATCACTTTTTATGAGTTTAGACTCAGGTTTCATACCCATTGAATTACGTAATAGTCTGTGAATGAGAAGATCAGAATATCTTCTTATGGGGGATGTGAAGTGAGTGTAGTCTTTGAAGGAGAGAGCGAAGTGACCAGCATTATCAGTAGAGTAGATAGCTTGTTTCATGGTTCTGAGGAGGATGGTATTGATGAGTCTCTCTTCTTTCGTATTAGTAATTTTTGCCAGGATGTTTTGTAGTTGGAAGGGATCTGGTTTATTGATGTTTTTAAGACTGTATCCAAACTTGCTGATGAACCTGTTAAATTCGATTAGTTTCTCCTGTTCAGGGGTATGGTGGACCCGATATATTGAATTTCCTTTTTTACTCAGGAATTGTGCGACAACTTTATTTGCAGATAACATGAATTCTTCTATAATCTGGTGGCTGATAAGTCTTTTTATTTTTTTTATCTCAATGGGTTGTGAGGTTTCATCACAGATAATTTTCACCTCATCGAAATTAAAATCAAGACTTCCTTCTTTAATTCTTTTTTTATAAAGGATTGTAGCTAGCTCCTCCATATCTTTTAGCATTGGAATGAAGTTTTGGTAGGTATCGGGATTTGAGATCTTGTTTCTTAAAACATTTTCAACTTCATCGTAAGAAAAACGCTTTTTGACATGGATAATTCCTTCGTAGAACTCATAACTAGCAATTTCACCTTTCTTATTGAATTGGATGATAGCCGAGAGGGTGAGGCGATCCTGATGAGCATTTAAGGAACAAACACCATTTGATAAGGCTTCCGGGAGCATAGGAATCACTTTATCAACAAGATATACGCTATTTCCTCTTTTCCGGGCTTCTCTATCAAGGCGTGAATCTTCTTTAACATAATATGAGACATCTGCAATGTGTACTGATAAAAGATATCCCTTTTTATTTTTAATGAGAGATACTGCATCATCCAAGTCTTTAGCATCAGCTCCATCGATGGTGATGATGAGATCTTTTTTGAAATCTTTTCTTTTGAGGAAATTAACTTCGGTGTTTTCGGAGATGAATTTAGCTTCATCGATTTGTTTTTTATTGAAATGAATGGAGTAATTAAATTTATTGCTGACTTGTATAAAATCATTTGCTGGGATATCTTTTTCCTGTTCTTTATCTTTTACAGACATTTGTGAGACGAAGCTTCCGCGTTTTGTGAGATGTATTTTTCTTTTATTACGGAGTCTAATGAGCTTTTGATTAATTTTTTTCTTTTCTATATGAGGATATTTTTTTTTAAGGAGATAAAAGATTTCGTTAGGAGTCTTGGAGCCAGATACCTCTAGAAGGGTTAAAATCTCCTTATCGGTAATTTTCATTGGAAATCCTGATAATCCCTCTTATTGAAAGGTAATTCAAATCAATACTCATTTATCATTTGTTATCCATGCTGGATGGAAAATCGAGACTTGATGGCAAGCTCCAGCTGGATAAGAAAGCTTCAGAGGAGATAACCATTTTCATTCTTTCAGCAAGCATTTGTTCTATTTCAAAAGATCCGCTTGTTTGTAGCCTTCCTTTATAGGCACCGGATAATTTTATTAGTTCTTCTACAGTCATCCATTGTTCATCGTATTTGTCAGATACTCCATTTCTTGGGACTAAGACAATATTACTTCGGGCGAGGGTAACAAATTGCCCCATTTCGTCAATATATCCAAGATCTATACAATAACTTCTATTGGCTTCAGGTACTTTAATATACCAGTTATAGATATTTAGAGTGACATCAATATCATATTGATAATGGGCATTTTCTCCATTAAAATTGATATCAGTGATATCGTATATTCTTAGGAGGATACGTCTTTTTCTGAGGTTAAAGAACTGGATATTTTCTTCCTTAATACTCCAGTATGTATATAACCATTCGGGATCTTTTATGAGTGCTGTAATTGATGTATCATTATAAATAAATGGAATAGGGAACATCTCATGATCAGGGGTTTTCATTGATTTTGGGGATGTGTAGGCTATTTCTGATGATGGAGCCTGAGATTTTTTCCTGGACTTTTCGATGATTTTTGGGGTATCGGTGGATTTTTTCTCAGCATTTATAGGAGTTGTATTTGAGTTATCTAATAATTTATCAATGATGTCTGCTTTTTTGAGAATCGAAAGACCTTTTAGGTTCATTCCTTTGCCGATTTCAAGGAGCTGTACCTTTGTAAGTTTTTCTAATTCATTTTTTGAGTATGATTTTGAGTTCATATTGATACCCTCTAAAAAATAGATGTCTTCTCTGGAAAATATAATATTCTAGCACAATTTGAGCAATAGACAATTTCTTCTTTTTTTATAATAACAGATATAAGTGTAGGCGTGATAGCAATATTACAACCTTCACAAATTCCACTAATAACTGGTACGATACCTATACCATCTTTATTTTTGACGATGAATTCAAAGCGATTTAACATTTCAGGATCGATTTCTGGGATGACCTCAGTTCGGACGTTTTCAATATCTTTTAATTTCTCATCAATCTCAGCTATTTTTAATTCCATATCGTCTTTTTTCTTATCGAGTTTTTCTTTCAACTTACTTAACTCGTTATTTTTTTTATCCAAATCTTTTTTAATGTCGTCTTTTTCTTTATTTAACTGTTGGTTGAGCTTTTCGTGTTCCTTGATTTCGTCGCGTTTGATGGTCTGTTCAGTATCCAGAGCAATATATTCTTTCTGGGTCTTTACTAATTTTTCTTTATCTTTCAATTTTTTAATGACTTCCAGGTGTTGTTCGATGGCATTGTTATGATCTTTGATCTTATCCTCAATTTGTAATATCTGCTCATTTAATTCATCACAGGACGAATTTAGATCCTCATATTCCATTTCTATCTTCTGATAAGATTTTTTGAGAGACTCTTTTTCGTTATCCAAATGGAAAGCATCACCAGCAACGGTTTGTAGTTTGATTAGCAGTGAAAGAGTTTTGGGAACATCTAATTTATAATTCATAGGAAATTATACTCCATAAAATAAAAAACGGCATAAAGTTATACTCCATGCCGTCATTGAAAATTGATTTCATTTCCATGTATTTATTACGGTATTTTGAGATCTTGTAAAGAATTATTCTTATGTGTAAGGAGCAATTCAGCATCATACCTATTTCTTGAGATATATCATTGAAAATAATTTATATTAACATGGGTCCACCAGGACTTGAACCTGGGACCAACTGATTATGAGTCAGCTGCTCTAACCAACTGAGCTATGGACCCGAAATCGATTTAAACAGTAAATATATTCTTATCGACATGGTTTGTCAAGTGGAATTGTAATTAATAATCGTCAATATGGATAAAATCTTAATAGCTAATTATTGATAAGAAAATTATTTTTCATATAAAAATAAGTTAATATTAGACTAAAATATGTTTATATTCTAGACAAGTAATTATGAAAGTTACACACAAGGTTGAACTATTTATAAATAAAGGTGATTATGAAATTAGCGGTATTAGGCGGGACATTTAATCCCATTCACAACGGACATCTTCTCATCGCAGAGGAGTCCAGAATTATTTTTGAGTTTGATAAAGTACTCTTCATCCCCACAAATATCCCACCCCATAAAGATTTTACCCAAAGAATAACTGATGATCAACGCATGGAGATGATTTCTCTTGCTATTGCTTCTAATCCCTTTTTTGAGTCTTCTGATATGGAGATTAAACGGGGTGGAGTGTCCTATACCATTGATACTGTGAATGAGTTATATCAAAATTATGAGATAGAGGGGAAGATTCATTTAATCCTGGGGGGAGATTTAATCAATGATCTTTTCACCTGGAGAAGTTATGAGGAGTTGGTTAAGAAGGTTCAATTGGTCGTCGTGAACCGGGGAAATTATAAAATAAGTAAAGATATAGAAGACCTCCCCTTTATCCAGACCACGAAAACAACACCCTTTCATGTCACGTCCACGTTAATTAGAGAACGTATTTTAGAGGAGAAGTCTATTCGATATCTTGTTCCGGAGAGTGTTGAGAATTATATTCGCACTAATAATTTATACCAGAATTAATACCAGTAAATTATACTTCTTCCGATTCGTATACCTGATAAATAATATTCCCACAGGCTTTGCAGTGAACAGCGTCCCGATCATGTTGTTTCAGCCCACATTTTTTACAGACTACATTGATCTTATTAAGACTGAGAGCAAACTTCTTTATAAGGGTACCGATCTGCCACGGAAGAAAGATCACTCCGCTGATGATCATCATGAGAGTAATAATTTTCCCCCCTTCTGTAACAGGAACCACGTCACCAAATCCCACAGTCGTCATAGTCACAACACTAAAATATACTGCGTCAAAAAAAGTTTTAATCTTACTATCCACCGCATCGTGTTCTTGGAAATAGATAAATCCTGAACTCACAAATAATATAGCTAATAATGTAAAAATAATTCTCACAATAATCAGTTCGTTATCCCGAATCTTCCCGAAAAAGAAATTCTCATCCCGTAAGTATCTGAGAAATCGTAATACCCGAAATACTCGTAATACCCGGAATATCCTCACGAATTCCAGATTGGATAAGGTGAAGAGGGTTGGTAGAATGGCTAATATATCAATAATCGTATAAATATTCAAAAGGAATTTTAATTTATTCTCTGCTACCCATAATCGCAATAGAAATTCAACGGTGAAAATCCCTATGATAGTATATTCAATATAATCAATGGTATCTGCAAAGCTCTTGGGATAATTCTTTTCATAGGTTGATAAGACGAATGTTATGCATAGAATTAGGATTAAGAAAATAATACTGAGATCAACGAGTTTTCCAATGGAGGTTTCCAGGTCATCAAAATAAAATTGGATCTTTTCCTTGAGACTTAAATTATGGATCGATTTCTTCTTAATCTGATTTGGGTCCTCATTTCTCCCTGTCATAAGAAAAACCATTTGGAAAACATCTTTGATAACTTTCTCTTAGGAGGTTTTAAAATAGAAAGATCATCTATAGTAGGTTCCATGGTAGAAAACACCCACCAGGGATCTGGAGATTGTATGGAACAGCTGGAACCACCCTTTCTGGGGTCGTAGAGCTTAATCATCTGGGGATTATCAGGCTGATGAACGTAAGTATAAGGATGAGTCACATGGGTGATTTTTTTTTCTTTCACAAGCTTGTATAAGTCATTCATGAGTTCGTGAAGCTGTGAATCATTTATAATTTGAATACCCAATTCATCCTGATTAAAGTCCAGTGCAAACCAATTTCCACTAAGAGTTGATACAAAATGGATGTAATCATCTTCCTTAATAATCCCTTTAAAGAAATCGTTGTATATATACATAAAATGGCTTAGTCCTTCCATGAAATCCTCCTTGGATAAAAGAATTAATAAATATGTAAAATATTTCTTGACAAAACTCTGGTTATATATATACTTATAAAATAACAAATCATATTCCAAATGGAAATTGAAATCTAATAAAGATGAATTAAAAAATATCGTTCTTAGAAATTGTATATTAAATATGTTATGTCTCAAATCTCTTTTCAGAAATCATGAATAAGGTGATCAAATGAAATTTCCCATGCTGATCCTGGGACTCATATTTGTCCTATCCTGTGAAATCAAAACTCCAAGAATATTTACTGAAAAGATTAATAATAAAGAAAATAAGTCTATCTCTTTTGATGAAAATCTTAATAAGAAAGATACTATCAAGATTGGTTTATTCTACGAACTTTCTGGGACAGGAGAATCAACGGGAATAGATGGAATACGTGGGGCTGAGACAGCAATCGAAGAATTTAATACTAAATATAGTATCATGGGAAAAAAAATTGAAGCAGTTTATTTTGATAATATGAGCAAGGAATCTGGAGCGCTTCTTGCCTGTGAAAATATATTGAAGAGTAAAGTAGTCGCTATAATTGGTCCAAGTTGGAGTGGAATGGCATTAGCCTGTGCACCGAAACTCCAGAAGAAGGGTATCCCCATGATCGCAACTCTGGCGACGAATCCTAAAATAACTAAGATTGGTAATAAAATATTTCGTATCTGCTTTACTGATGAAGTACAAGGGAAAATTATGGCTCAATTTGCCCTAAAACACTTGAAAGCAAGAAAGGCTCTTCTTGTCGTGGATGTGTCAGCCCCATACTCAACCCTCTTGAGTGAATATTTTCACAAAACCTTTCAAAAAGGTGGTGGACATGTTGAGAAAATCGAATTCACCCGAAAAAGTAATTTTCAAAATGTTGTTGACCTGATAAAAAAATCAAATGCAGACGTGATATATCTCCCATCTTACCATAAAGATTCAGGTCCTATTATTAAAATGTCTCGTTTGGCTGGAGTAAAAGGAATATTCTTGGGTGGAGATGGATGGGGGAGAGGACATGAATTATTTCTATCGGGCGGAAAATTTGTTCTGGGCAGTTATTCCACGGCTCACTGGCATCCATCAATTGTTGATGAAAAAAGTCTTGATTTTATTTTAAGATTTGCCAGGAAATTCAAAAAAAAGCCATATCATGCCTCCGCTTTATCCTATGATGCAACGACACTTCTCCTTGATGTTATAAAAAAAATCAATTCCACAAATGGTAAAAAAATATCAAAAGCTCTAACCCAGGCTAATTTTGTGGGTGTTACAGGAAAAATCCATTTTAATGTAGATGGAGATCCTATAAAACCAGGTGTTATACAAAAAATTATTCCATTTGGTGCGGAATATGTTGCTCAGGTCTCAGCTGAATAATTATTATAAGGATATATTATGACTCTATCAATGAAAATGAATAGTTCTCTTGTTATAGTGATGATGATTTTAATGACTTTGTTCACAGGAATAATGATCTATTTAGAGAATAAACGATTTGATGATAATCTATCCCAGGCAAGGACACTCCTCATAACTCTTACTAAGAGCGAATTGTCAGACTTAATTTCAAATATTCAGAATATAGAAGGGGGCTTTGTCACTTCAAAATCCTTAGATGACCATACCCATGCGATGTTAGAAAAAATAAATAGACCAGATCATAATCCCATAGAAGATATTAAAGTTATCTCAGCAGTGGATCATCGTCTCATTGCATCGTGGGATGGCAGAATTCCTTTAAAAATTAAGAAAGAAAGATTTAATCAGGAAATATGGAACAAATTAAAAAATATCAATGACAAAAAAATTATACAAAAGTTTTATACAATAAATAAATTGGGAAATTATTTTACTCGAAAAGATAATAAATTAATTCAAAGTGCTGATGTAAATAAAATAATTGCTATTTTCAATAAAATAGGTTTTAAACTCTGGCCCACCGACGATATTATAAAATTATCTTATCTCAATGATGGAAATCAAAAGGGCAGACTAGATAACCTTGTTCAAAAAGATAAAAAATGGAGGTTTGTTCATACAAACGATCGATCACTCTTATTTTATATCCCGTTAAAGCAAGTGAACGAAGTTAAAGGCTATCTTTATATGAAATATGATCTCAATTCCATTTATGAAGCACGGACAAGGAGTATTTTTACTCTTATTGGTTCTGTGAGCATAATGATATTAAGTGTAGTTGCTTCTCTAACCCTTCTAAATAGGAATATGGTGGTTCGTCCTGTAAAAAAGATTTCTGAAGAAATGAAAGCAGTCGGTAATGGCGATTTACACCGTCACATAATTATGAAACGTTCTGATGAAATTGGGAATATGACCCAGGCATTTAATACGATGGTAACAGGCTTGAAAAGCTTTACTCAATATGTATCAAAGGATGTAGTTCAACGTATTTTAGAGTCAGGATCATCTCGTATTGAGGGTAGAACTAGAAAAATTGCAGTTTTCTTCAGTGATATCAGAAGTTTCACGACTATAACTGAAGTCTATAAGGCTAATGAGGTTGTCCATATGTTAAATACCTATTTCTCAATGATGGTTCCTATTATTATGAACTGGCATGGCAATTTAGATAAATTTATAGGAGATGCTATCATGGCTCAATGGGGTGGATCAGTTGAATCCAAGGATGATCCATATCATGCCTGTATGGCAGCTCTCGACCAGTTAAAATCATTAAAAGAATTTAATTTAGAAAGACAGAATCAAAACCAGTTTGAAGTGAATGTTGGTATGGGAATCAATTATGGAGAAGCTATTGCAGGTACTCTTGGTAGTGAGCACAAAATGGAATTTACTGTAATAGGGGATACAGTGAATCTTGCAAGTCGCCTTGAGTCTCTGACAAAAGAATATGGAGTGGATATTATTATTTCTGAGTTTGTAGAAGAAGCAGTTAAAGAAAAAATGTTATGTCGAGAGCTCGATAAAGTGGCTGTGAAAGGGAAGTCAGAAGGGGTGACTATCTTTGAACTCATTGGATTAAAGTCTCAAGCAACGATATCCCGGATACAAATTATTGAGTCCTATCAAAGTGCCCTATCCATGTACAAATCAAGGCAATTTAGTCAATGTATTGATTATTTAAATAACGAGGGCGTTTTGAAAAATGATTTTGCATCTCATCGCCTTAAAAAACTAGCCCAAAATTATTTAATCAATCCTCCTCCAGATAATTGGGACGCAATTTCATATAAAACAAATAAATAATCTGGGATAAAATCATGACTCAAACAATAAAATCGACTATTATACTTCTTATTATTCTTACTCTTTCAATAAACCACTGTAATAATAACGATCAATCCTTATCCAATAAGAAACAAAAAAAATTATCAAATCATAATCCTCATCCAAAAAATGATTTAATAGAATCAAAATATAAAACACTTACCCAGCAAATATCACATGGAAAAAATATTATGATAGCAAGTGATAATGATCTGGCAACCCAGGCAGGTCTTGAAGTCCATAAACAGGGTGGTAATATTGTTGATGTAGCTATAGCAGTATCCTTTGCAATATCTGTAACTCGTCCCCAGTCAACAGGAATTGGTGGTGGTGGTTTCATGTTGCTGCACTTATCGAAGAACAATCAAACCATTTCTTATGATTTCAGAGAAAGAGCACCATCTTTAGCATATGAAAAAATGTTTATTAAGAAAAATGGGGAGCTAGACCGACAAGCAATTCAATGGGGTTATCAATCCGTGGGTGTCCCTGGTATCATTGCTGGACTCCTGGATATTCATAAAAAATATGGTTCCCTTCCATTGAATAAAGTAATGGAACCCGCGATAAATCTCTCTGAAAAAGGTTTTAAAGTATATCCTATGCTTGCAAATGCAATATCAGAGGGCTATTCAAATATGGATGAATCCATGAAAAAGATTTTTGCACCCAATGGAAATCCATTGAAAACGGGAGATTTTTTGATCCAAAAAGATTTAGCAAAATCACTAAAGCTGATCTCCAAGGATGGAAAGAAAGCATTTTACAGTGGTGCTATAGCCCATGCTCTCAATAAGGTAATGAAAAAATTAAAGGGATATATTACCCTATCAGATTTAAAAAATTATAATGTATATCAACAAACACCCTTATGGACAAAATATAGAAATCATCCAATAGCTATCATGCCCCCTCCATCCTCAGGAATCCATATTGTAACGATGTTAAACATTTTAGAGAAAAAAAATATAAATAAAATGAATAGAAATCACCCATTATATAATCATTTCCTCATCGAAGTCATGCGAAGAGGCTTTGCTGATCGTACAAAATTTGGTGGTGATCCTCGATTTATCAAGATCCCCATAAAAGATATCACGTCAAAATCCTATGCCCAAAAGTATTATACTGGAATAAATCTTAAAACAGCCACGAAAAGCAGTGCATTATCCCATCTATCCGACCAGCAACACGAGTCCCCGAATACCACTCATATCTCAATTATTGATTCAGAAGGGAATGCCATCAGTACAACCCAGTCCATTAATTATCTGTTTGGGGCAAGAGTCATGATACCAGGCTGGGGGATTGTTCTGAACAACACAATGGACGACTTTAGTGCCGCCCCTGGTAAACCAAACCTCTATGGATTAATCGGAGGGAAAGCCAATGCTATTCAGGGAAATAAAACACCACTTAGCAGTATGTCCCCTACAATTGTATTTAAACCATCGGATAACCCACAAAATCACAAACCCATTTTAGTACTGGGAGCTTCAGGAGGGTCGATGATTATCACTGCTATTCTTCAAACCCTTATACACACCATTGATTTTAATTACGATTTATATAAAAGTCTTGCGATCAGAAGATTACACCATCAATTTACCCCAGATGGAACTATCCTTGAAACCTCTGCACTGAGTGATGAAACGGTTAATTTATTGAGGAAAATGGGTCATCAGATCATCTTCTGGAAAATACGATCCAGGGTATGTGCTGTTCAAAACAAAAATGGGGAATTAATCGGGGTATCAGATCCCCGTGGAGATGGAGAACCAGGAGGAAATTAAATGAAAATAATGAATAGTAAAAATATTCCTGTAAAGGAACGTCTGATATTTGCCTTGGATGTACAAAATAATCAGGAAGCTATGAAATTAATTGAAACCCTGGGAGATTCAGTCCATTTCTATAAACTGGGTTTGGAGCTCCTTATGGGCGGAGATTATTTTAAATTAGTTGATTATTTGATCCAGCGGAATAAGAAAATTTTTGCTGACATCAAGTTTTTCGATGTTCCAGAGACAGTTAAGAGGGCTGTGAGCCAATTAGAAGGGCGTGGAGTTTCATTTACTACTGTACATGGTAACGACAGTATATTAAAATCTGCTGTAGAAGTTAAAAAGGATCTAAAAATATTTGCAGTGACTGTTTTAACCAGTTTGGATAGAGGAGATTTAAACGATCTGGGCTTCCAATGTAATGTGGATGAACTTGTTCTATCCCGAGCTAAGCGTGCCCTTGAAATAGGATGTGATGGAGTGATTTCTTCAGGATTGGAAGTTGCTAAGCTGAGGGATCATCTGGGCGATCGCTTGCTGGTCATATCCCCAGGTATTAGACCCGTTGAAAATAGAGAGGAAGACGATCAGAAACGTATTGTAACGGTTGAACAGGCGTTTCACAATGGTGCGGATTATATTGTTGTGGGACGACCCATCAAAAATGCCGCAAATCCCAAACTGAAGGCAGAAGAAATACAACATGCGATCCAAACTTGTTTCAGTCTTAGAAATTGATGATTTAGTACTATATTATCATTAAAATGCCTGAGATTTGCAGGAGTTTCAAAAATTTTAATTCATTTGAGAGTCTATACTATTGAGAATAATCACCATCGGAATCAAAATTTTTAGTTCCGATCCTTCTTAGGTGTGGTGGCTTTGTATCAAATGTTTATTCAATGAATTAAGAAATTGTAACGGGTATCTGAAAAAAATATTATGTGAACTATTTGAATGGGAGATTTTTTAATGAAATGTTTATTCTGTTATATTAATGTTTGGAGGGGAATTTTTAAGACAAGCAATCGCGATTCATGAACCACATTCCAATGAGTTATAGAAAGGGATTGCCTGTATCTTTACTATTAGTCATCACTTAAATCAAATCGTTTGACTAATTTATCATTCAATAACAGATTGATATAGCCTTCATCGTCATCCGATCGTTTGACGTTAAAGACTAATTTCCTTTTGATAAGTTGTTTGGAAGTACTCTTTGAATGACGGACCAAATGCCAGTCCACTTGTCCGGGTTCTGTTAATATGTATAAGCCATTCCAATAGATTTTTATAGAATCATCCCGACTACCTCGATATTTTACGGAGAGGATTAAGCGATTTTTTTTGATTTTTGCACTTAATACTTTTATTGAGGCTGACTTAGGGATCGCCTGTCCTTCTTTAATTTTAGTTACATAAAGGAGATCATCCTTACTATTAGCTGAAACGGATAGAGTTATGAAACAGAGAGTCATGATGCTTAATATTTTTAACATGGTATCATCCTTTTAAAATTATTTGTCAATAAGGATAACACGTTTTGGGATGAAATTCTATGGGATTGTGGATTTTTTAAACTAATTCTATATTGTTTGATGTGTAAATAATTATTATTCCATTTTAAAATGAGGGTTGGGGGTTCCCCGTTCAAACGAGCTGTTTTGGGTAAGCAATGGAAGAAAATCCCCTGTATCTTTTCCGTGAATCTTAATTTACACGAATCCATGTGATTAATTTCCAATTGGAGTATAGATTGATAGAATACCTTCTATGGTAGACTCCTTTGATATTATAGACCAATCTTCTTTCAATCCATTGATTGGTAGTGCCACGGGGGTGACGGACGAGATGAAAGTTCACCTGGGGGGGATTTGACCTTAAATAGATTCCATTCCAGTAAATCTTGAAGGAATCCTCATGGCTACCCCGGTATTTTACAGTGAGGATCAAGTGATTATTCCTGATTTTTGATGACATCACATGAATGGGTGGTGATTTGGGGAGTTCCTGACTTCTGTCGTAGCGGGTGATGGACGGGATTCCCATTTGCAGTCGTTTGAGCAGATGCCAATTGAGATATAAATAGATTTTAGCCTTCTGAAGATATATATTGTCGATCTTACAGACTAATCTTCTATAAATTATCTGATTGGATTTGCCACGTGGATGACGGACGAGATGCCAGTATGACTGGGGTGGATTTGAATGTCTGATGACTCCGTTCCAGTAAATCTTTATGGAATCGTTTCGGCTACCCCGGTATTTTACAGTGACGAATAGCTGATTACCCTTGAGTTCTGCAAGCAAAACATTCATCGGTGCTGATTTAGGGATTGTCTGCCCATGTTTAATTTTAACTACTGAGAGGACATCATTGTTATTATTAGCTGAAACTGATAGAGTTATAAGGCAGAGAACAAAAAGACTTATTATTTTAAGCATGATGTATTCCTTTTAAAATCATTTACCGATAAGGATAACACGTTTTGGGATGGAAATCCATTTGTTCCTGGAATATTCATGTATTTGTAATGTAAATTATGATTATTTCATCCTTAAAATGAGGGGTGGGGTTCCCCTCAAAAGGACTTATTTGTGCTGGAGGATGAATTGATAAACGGTTTGACCGTTGTTGTTCAATTGATTTTCTTCCAGCAAGATGTGACCGGTTTGTTTTGCCCATCCCTTGAAATCGGCGGACGATCCGGGGTCGGTTGCCTGCACCTCAAGGATTTCACCGGACTTTAGAGTGTCCATCTTCTGTTTCGCCTTCACAATGGGCATCGGGCAGTTGAGCCCCTTGACATCGAGTAGTTGATTGACTTGAATTGACATATTGATCTCCTTAAATATATATTGTTTATAGATTCGCCATTCCGCCATCGACCTGGATTTCTTCTCCCACAACGAAGGATGAATCTTTAGAGGCGAGGAAAACAGCTACTGTACCAATTTCTTTAGAAGTACCCAGTCGTTTTAATGGTACGTACTGACTGAATTGAGCTTTTGTTGCTTCAACAGCTTCAGCAGGAGCACCCACACGACCAAATATAGGGGTATCGATGGGTCCTGGACTAATGGTATTGACACGAATACCTTTCTCAATAAGTTCAGAAGAAAGAGTTCTTGCAAGAGATCTTAGAGCAGCTTTTGTAGCACTATATACCGATGTGGTTTGAAGTCCCTTACTTTGAGCAATAGAGGATATAAGAATAATAGAAGCTCCGTTATTTAAGTAAGGAAGGGCTTTTTGAACTGTGAAGAAAGCTCCTTTGAAGTTCAGATCAACCTGATTATCGAATGTGGTCTCATTCACCAAGTTGAATGGCTGAAATGTGGCTCCACCAGCGTTCACCACCAGGACATCGATTTTGCCATACTTATTAGAGGCTGTTTGGTAGAGCTTATCAAGATCATCCATTTTTGTTACATCGCATTGGATGGATAGGAAATTGGGATTGAGTTTTTTTTGTGCATCGCTGAGTGTTTGAGGATTTCGTCCAGTAATAACTCCGGATGCTCCTTCTGATTTAAACTCTTCAGCAATACCTAATCCGATACCGCTGTTTCCACCAGTGATAACGGCTACTTTGTTTTGTAATTTCATGTTGTTCTCCTTAAATTATATTTTAATAAATTATTTTATTTCTTTGATTTAATGGGGTGTATTCCTTCTGTGGGGTAACATTCACTACACCACCATCTACAATGATATCCTCTCCTACAATAAATGACGAGTCACTCGAAGCAAGAAATACGGCTACTGTTCCAATTTCTTCTGGTTTACCGATGCGTTTTAATGGGATGAGAGAAGTATACCAATCCATAATTCTCTTCAGATGATTTTCAGGAATACCCATACGACTCATTGCAGGGGTATCAATGGTACCAGGACTGATGACATTCACCCGTATCCCTCTTTCTGGTAGGAGTTCTGCAGATAATGTTTTTGCAAGAGATCTTACAGCTGCTTTGCAGGCAGAGTAGACAGAGAGATTTTCAAAACCTTTTCTATGGGCTATAGAGGAAATAAGTATGATAGATGCTCCGTTATTCAGGTATGGTAGTGCCATTTGGATATTAAAAAATACGGATTTGAAGTTAAGATCGACGATTTTATTAAAAGAGGTTTCATCCATCCTTTCAAATGATCCCACAGACATATACTTTGGATCAATAGCACCCCCTGCGTTGAGGACAAGGATATCTATAGTTCCAAAGTTATTTGCTAATGTTAGATAAAACTTTTCCACTTCATCAGCTTTGGTTACATCACACTGATATGCTTTAAAATCAGGTGATAATTTAGATTGTGCTGCAGATAGGCTATTAAGATTTCTTCCAATGATCATTCCCTTCGCACCAGCGATTTTAAACTGTTCAGCGATAGCATAGCCAATTCCACTATTGCCACCAGTAATCAAAGCAATTTTATTTAATAATTTCATATGAATCCTCTCTAATAATATATGACCAGTCGTCTTGAAAGTCAATATGTTTTACAAAAGATTTTAAATATCTTCAATATTTCTTTTAAATATAGTACTGAATTGATGAATAGATAGAACTATCAAAAGATTATGTCAATGATAGGACACAGAACATTACCTATGATTTCATGTTTGTAAAACTATTTGTATTATGGATTTTGTGCTAAATTGGTTTAGAAACGCTTCTCTGGAGGAACAATCGATGATTTTTCTTTATATCTTCTCTGGTTATATATATTAGTCTATGGGAAAGGGATTCAGAAATTTTTTTAGTGAAAATAAACAGGATATTAGACTATAGAGAAGATAAGGATAGTTTGTATTATTTTTTATAGCGGTAATAAAGTAAGGGATTTTGTGAAGTATTGCATTCTTGACCAATTTTAATATTTTTATCGATGACACCTTGTTCTCTTAAATCATTTAATTTTTTTGTCATATGTTCTTTAATTTGGGAAGGACTTATTGGATTGATATATATTTCTGTTACGCCTTCAAAACCAGCTGCAATATTAACTCGCCATTTTAACAGGATATGCCATGGGAAAATGTGGATAGTATCAAAAGGGGTGTAATACCACTCTTCATTACAGGACAAATTATTTCCCATTGCCTTATGGCATGCATATAATAAATTACTCATATCTCGTATTTCAATATATGACTGCCGAGTAGGGAAGGGTTCAATACTCTTGGAATAGATTGCAATTGATGGGTACCTATGGCCTATATCAGCAAATGCAAGGGAGTATTCGTTTTCAGCTATAATGAGGTCATTATAGAGGGCGAGATTTGCACCGTATTCATTATAAATATTATTATTTTTTGTGGCTTGTTCTACTTTTTTTTCTATGTTTAAGCCCCATTCATCGAGTCCAACGAGTTGTTTATGAAGATGGTATATCGAAGCACCTGCTGGTGGGAGCCAATTTTGGTAAATAGATATATAACGGACAAAACGATTCTTCTTTGAGATATCATCAATAGCTCGGATCGTCATATGGATATATTCAAAGTGCTCATCGGATGATAGTTCTCCTGATGAAACGAGATCAAAATCGTTTTGAGCATCCTGTTTGTAATGACGTCCACCTATAATCAGTTCATGAGTACCAGCAAATAATGGACTTGACAAGATATCTAATTTTTCTTCATCGGATATTGTATCTGGATCAATATTTGCTGAACTAAGTTTAGTATTTACAATATGTAAAACATGATCTCTGCCCATATTTGTGGAGAGATAATTTTCTTTTCTGTGAAGGAGGAAATCTGGCATTTTATAGTTATAATTCAGTTTCCAGTAGTTATAAGTAACGATTTCATACATATTGGGGACACGTCTGAAATAAGGAAAGTTTTGTTCTATCTCATCGAAGGTTGTAATACATAGAGATTTATATACACCATTTTCAAAAATAATACGCTCTTTTTCTGGAGGAAGATTCCATTTATTTTTATTGCAAAAATTACAGTAATCTTCATCAAATAATGATTTAGGAATAATTTGATCAGGTATATCCTTTTTATGAAGGGATGTTGGCTTATTACCACGTCCAGGTACTGTCCAAACCTCAGTTCCAACAAAGGGATTAATCTGCTTTATTGTACCATCAAGCATTGTTTGGTAATAGTCCTGAAAATTCGACATATATTATTTAATAATTTTATTTTTATAATTTTGATTTCAAATTAGAGATATTTTCTTTCAAACCATCTATATATGCATTTAACCGGTGTTCATTTGCGATTTGATAAACAGTTTCGTAACACTCAAGGGCTTTTTGATTATCGTCATTTGCTTCATAAATTAAGCCTATGAGACACTTTCTAAGAGCCATTCCTTCGTAATCTTTCAGTTCATTAGCAATGTCATAAGCTTCCTGATAATACTGTATAGCCTTAATACTTTTACCACAGGTCTGAAGAGTGACACCCATATTCGTAAGCTCAGTTGCCAGCCATGATTTATCCCTACACTGACGACTCAGATTAATGGCTCGTTCATAATATTCTTCAGCCTTATCGTATTTTCCCCATTCCTGATAAGTATTTCCAATTTGTCCCAAACGAACGAGAACCCATTCCATATTATTTAATTCTTCACTTAGTTTAAGAGCGATTTCATATTCCTTGATTGCTTCTGGGAAATTTCCATTAATCTGATTTATTTTGGCTTTGTGAGTAATGGAAACAATAATAGCTTCCTTATCATTTAACTTTTGAGACAGTCTGACAGCTTCATCATATAAATTATAGGCTGTATCAAGATCTCCTCTAGATTGATGTTTCATACCCAGACTGGTTATATGAAAGACTTCACTTTTCTCACTCATAGCTTGGATCATCCATAGGAAAGGTGTATATGAGTTAGTAATTTCCTGATCTATTCATTCTATCCATTATTTGGAGAAAACTTCTCCTGAAAATATCCAGAATGTTCAGAGGATTTAAATATTAAATAAATTTAATAAAAAAAACAATTTGTTCAAGTATTCTGATGATTTAAAGTAAAATGAAATGATGTTCCTTTATCTGAAGTCCCTTCAAACCATAGGGTTCCGTTATTCTTCTCCAACAGGTCTTTACATAATAAAAGACCAAGTCCTGTGCCTTTCTCATTGTCTGTGCCATAAGTAGAATGTCGGATATCCATTCTGAACAGCTTATCTTTATCTTCATTACTGATTCCAACGCCTGAATCTATAATAGATATATTAATTTTATCATTATTCTGGATAGCTGTTATTTTAATTGATCCTCCATGCTCGGTGAATTTAATGGCATTTGATACAAGATTGCGTAGAACTGAATTGATCATGTGATAATCTGCGTAAACATAGAGTTGATCAGAGACTTCATTTTGAATAGTGATATTTTTCTTTGATGAGCTCACAGAAAACAAATTAATAACCTCTGTAACCGATTGGATAATCTGGAAGGATATAGGATTATATTCCATTTTCCCTGATTGGAAGCGTGACCATTGCAATAAATTATCTACAAGGCTGTATAAATTACTTGCAGCCCTGTGAATTTTCTCTAAATATTCTTTTAATTTTACACTATCCATTTTTTCAAAACGATTTAAACACATTTCAGTAAAACCTATAAGGGCATTAAAAGGGCTTTTTAGATCGTGTGATATTATAGAAAAAAACTTATCTTTATTTGCATTGAGCTCTCTAAGAGAATTTTCCGATATTAATAATTTCTTATTCATTTCTGATAGCTGACTTTCTATCTGCTTGCGTTCTTCAATCTCCTTCTGTAAGAATATATTCATATCATCAGTTGATTTTTTTGCTTCTGTAAGGTCTTTAATAAGATTTTCTTTCACAAGATGTAGTTCCATAGAATTTAAAATAATACCATAAATCCTGCGAGTAATTACCACAGTTAAACCAGCTAGAAGAATAATTAAAAATGCAATTACTAGAAGTAATTCTGATCCCAAAATAAATAATTGGACTGTGATTGGAAGTAACGTAAAAGTTAAATATATAAAGA
Source organism: Spirochaetia bacterium UBA6919 (assembly GCA_002450905.1). GTDB lineage: Bacteria > Spirochaetota > UBA6919 > UBA6919 > UBA6919 > UBA6919. The sequence continues at coordinate 6,079 of DKAT01000046.1, read as the reverse complement.
TATACTGAAGTCTAAATGTTAGTATAATGGCTATAATGGTAAAAATTGAAAGAGAGAAAGTTAAAAAAAGTATGTGTGGAAGAGATTTTGGAAATAATAGAATACCTGCAACACCCCATAGTACACTATGAATGAATACACCGATAAGATATAGTGCTGACCATTTCTTGGTTTCTTCAGGCTGAGGATTTTTTTTATGATACACCAAAACAAGAATGAAACGGGATACTATTATGATAACGAGGGTCATAAACCATATGAAGAGTATTTTATGCTGTATTTCATGTCTCAGTACAAACAGTATAACAATTGCATTTACAATAGATGCAATAAATCCAATATGAGCACGATCATAGAGTAGTTTTACTTCTTCTGATTGATTTATTAATTGTTTGGAAATAATATTTTTGTTTTCCTGTGTCATAATGATTTATCTTGAATAAAGTTTATAATTCAAAGGACAGTTATAAAATTATACTTCAAAAAATTATATCGGCACAAATTAATCTAAATTCATAGATTATGGAAAAGAAAATTTCTTTTGTAAATTTGATTTTATATCATAATAATTTTTATAAATTAATTTGTAATATGCATGAAAAACATAATTTTTAAGAAAATAAAGTATTGGCGTCAGAATAATCACAATCGGAATCAAAAATTTCAGTTCCGATACTTAATATTGTGATAGGTATGGTACAGCTTTCGTAAGTGTTCTAATTATAGATAATAGTATCAAATTATTAGGAATTTATTGATGGTTTTGTAAAAGAAAATAATTATCCGGTGTTTCGAAGTCCTGAAGCAATACAATTGATTGACCGAAGGATCGTATGGATGAAATTCTTGTCATTGATGAGATTTGGATTAAGATTAAGTCGTTTTAGTAGTATGACTTGTATGAAATTAATTAGATCTACATAGGGTCTTCGTAGAGCAAGAGATTGTCTGAGCGGTGATGTTTCAAGAAGTAGGGTTTCCTGGTGCTTTATTAAAAGCATTTCTTCACATGTTAAATCAAATTCTTTCTTTATCATATTGAATATTTGGTTACGGGTCTCTTCTTTTTCAACTATAGAAGAGTAATGATAGGCAATATTCATATCACTTTTAACGAGAGTCATCACAATATTTTCAATTAAAATAGAAAAAAATAACCAGTTATCAAACATGTCTTTCAATATTTCAACATGCTCACTTGGATTTTCTTCTATAAATCTTCGAATACCTGTTCCGACAGAATACCATCCAGAAATAGTATGACGGCTTTGCGTCCAGCTAAACACCCATGGAATGGCTCTTATATCCTCAAGATTATCTGTTTTTTTTCTTCTGGTTGGTCTTGAGCCAAGATTTAAGAGAGGGATTTTCTGGAAAGGAGTTGCTTCTTTAAAATATTGAAATAAGTTAGGGTGCTCTATGAGTGATCGATAGGATTGATAACAATATTCAGAAATCTTATCCATAGCTCGTTCATATTTCTCAATATTAGGAGGATTCTCTTCAATTGTTGAAAGTGTAGNNTAGATACAAAGAGACTCAATCGGATGATAGCGGTATGCTTATAAGCATATTTGTAGGAGACAACTTCACCTTGTTCAGTGACCTTAATTTTCCCCTTTAAAGTTCCTATTGGTTGAGCGGCAATCGCTTTCCCTGTATAATCGCTTCCACCACGGCTTATAGTTCCACCACGGCCATGAAATATTTTCAATTGAATATTATAACGATTTGCAATTTCAGAAAGTCTTTTCTGCGCTTTGTACAGTTCCCAATTTGCAGTTAGTATCCCACCAGCTTTGTTACTATCAGAGTATCCAATCATAACCTCCTGAGTATTACCTCTGGCAGAAAGATTTCTTAAATATGTAATGTTATTGAATAACTCCTCCAATATAAATTCCGATTTCCGTAAATCATCTATTGTTTCAAACAATGGAACAATATCAATATTGCTAAAATATCTATTCTGCTCATCTTCTCCACATAACCCCGCTTCCTTAGCTAATAATTGAACGGCAAGAATATCACTAACACCATGAGTCATGCTTATAATATATGTACCAAGACTTTCATTACCCATTTGATTAATTAGACTAAACATTTCCTGAAACACACCAAGTGTGTCCTTTGTCTCATCAGTAAATGTCATGTGATATGGTATCAATGGTCTAATGGAATCTATTTCCTGGGCTAAGATATCTGATTTTTCTTTGTCATGGAGGAGAATATAATCGGGTGTATATAATTTCAATTTTCTAAAGATCTCATTAATAGCTAGATGATGTCTTTCACTGTGTTGTCGCACATCCAATTTAGCAAGGTGGAAGCCAAATACTCTGACACGTCGGATTAATGGGTCCAGCTCTACCTTTGCTATACGTTCAGCATTGGATTCTTCTAGAGCCTGACGTAATATCATAAGATCTTCAAGGAATTCATTTGTGTGATGATAGCACTCAGATATATATTCTGTACTATGCTGATTATTAGTCATTGTGTTGAAAAGTTTTTGCCTGATAAAAGATGCCTTTTGTCTGAATGGTTCATGGGGATTACGGCTTATAATTTCCTCATATGTTGTGTGGAAGATATCCATATCTTTCTCGATAGACTTATACAGTGTGATAGACGGAGGTACAAGGTATTTTGAAAGACTAAGATCGTCAATTAGCTGATCTATACTATGAATGTATTTATTTAATATAATATTTTTGTGATGGATCAAGGTTTCATGAGTTACATCAGGGGTAACAAAGGGATTTCCATCCCGATCGCCACCAATCCAGGATCCAAACTTTAGAAATGAGGGAATATGAAATGAATATTCTGGGTAATAATCTTTGAGACTATCTTCCAGCTCTTTATAAATAACAAATATAATATCATAAAATGTATTTTCAAAGTAGAAAAGACCATTTTGTACTTCCTGAATGACAGTTGGTTTCTCGAGTCTAATATCTCCTGACTGCCAGAGCTTTTGAATCTCAGTCAGGGTAAGTTCTTTAAGTAACCCTAACTCGTGTGGACTATGAGGTAGCGTAGCTTTGTTTAGGAGGTATTCATATATTTTAAGATGTTTGGATAGTATTGTCTGTCTCTTTGGTTCTGTTGGATGTGCTGTTATCACTGGCTCAATAGATAAATTATTTAATACTTCTTGTATACTTTCAGCTGGGACACCTTTATCCTTTAGAGTTTTGATACAATTCTGTATAGAATCACCAACAACGGCTTCACTGTTAAACTTTTCCCTATCAGCACAATGGTTATAAACATCCTCAGCAATATTAATGAGCTGGAAATAGATAGAATGACTATGGATTAGAGCAAATAATGTGTCCTGGTCAAGTTCTTCAAGGCATTGAAATAGCTGATTTGCCTTTTGTTCATCATAATTACTTTCAAGTTCCTCACATATTTGTACAAGAGGACGAATAACATTATATATATCAGGTCTTACCTGTTCCTTAACTACTTCTGACAGAAGTTCTCTTAAAAATTCGTGTTCCCCTTTCATTTTAGTTTATATCCAATTTATTAAAGTCAATTCCATACACCAATAATACAAGTTATAGACATAAATTATTTATATTTTATATAATTCATTTAAAGATAGTTAATTTTCTACCCCCTGACAATAGGAGAAGCTATGATTTGAATAAAACATTTTGTCATAATTTATTTAATTTATAACAAATATTGAAAATAGAATCTGGAATTATATTTATATTATCATAAATTAGATTAATTATTATATATTAATAAGAAATTACTTTGTTCTAATTTCGGATAACCAAATAAAAAAACTTTATTTAATCCTTCACAAGAAAAAGATTTTTATTATAATTATAGTTATATTGATTTCTCAAAAAAATCGAGGGTAAATGAAAACCACCACTCACAAAGTAGATTGTATTATCTTTGATAATGATGGTACTCTATTTCAGGCTGATCTCGTGAGCTTTCCTGCGATTGTTAGTGCCTATAAAGATTTAATGAAGATTCATGAGATTAAATTATCCATCCCATCAAAGGATAAGATCAATGCCCAAATCGGATTGCCTGCTTATGAATACTTTAAAAATCTTTTACCCAAAGAAATCTATCACTTGGAACAAGAATTTATACAATTATGCATTCATCATGAGGTACTGAACATTGAAAAGGGGCTTGGTTCTCTATATCCTGATGTCAGAGAAACAATAATTGAATTAAAATACCGTGGGTATAAACTAGGTGTAATATCCAATGCTGAAACTGGCTATTTTAATGCTGTAGCAGAATATTTTAAATATAATGATCTATTTGATGCATATATCTGCCTTGGTGAAAGGACCAATACAACCAAGAAAGACCTTTTGAAAGAACTTCTTGATCATTTTCAATCCAAACAAGGTGCTATGGTAGGGGATAAATTTGGAGATATAGAAGCTGGTGACAGGTGTAATTGTTTAACTGTCGCATGTATGTATGGTTATGGTAATGATACTGAATTGAAATCAGCCCACGAAAAGATCTCTAAATTTACGCAAATCTTGAATATATTTAAATAAGTATGATAAGATACCAGCCTAAAAAGATTTTCATAGATATAACCACAAAAGATCATTGGCTGACAAAAGATATTTTAAAACATTATAAAGATATCCCTTTTGAGATAGTTAATTCCATTCATCAGATTGAATATACTATTAAACAAAATGAGGATCCAATCACAATAGGTAAGCAATTTCTTTATATCACAAAGAATCGTGGTCAATTCGTAAAAAAATGTCCTGGTACAAATGGATTCATCTGCTGTAATTACTATGTCATTGATCTCATTGAGAATTGCCCCCTTGAGTGCTCCTATTGCTTCCTTCAATCCTATCTGTCTGAAAGGATAATTAAAATATATGTTAATATAGAAGACCTCTTCAGTGAACTGGATGATTTATTATCAGACCCTAAAAGAATATTCCGTATTGGTACAGGTGAATTATCAGACTCCTTATCACTTGACGAGGCATGCAACTTTTCTAAACACTTATTAGAATACTTTTCAGATAAACAAAATGCCATTCTGGAACTTAAAACAAAGACTAATAACATATCGAATCTTTTAAATACTCGTCCAAAAAGTCGTGTAGTTATCTCCTGGTCTCTAAACCCTCAGATTATAATAGAACAGGAAGAATATAAAACAGCATCTCTTATAGAAAGGATACATTCAGCTTATCAGTGTCAGGAATCAGGTTACCAATTGGCATTTCACTTTGATCCTATATTCTATTATGATAACTGGGAGAAAGATTATCAACAGCTAATTCTACAATTATTTGAGAAAATAAATCCTCAAAATATAGCATGGATCAGCCTTGGAGGTTTTCGATACAATGAGCCCCTGCAAAAAATAATGGAACAGAGATTTGAACATAGTCGAGCCATCTATGACGAATTCTTCCAATCACCCGATGGAAAGATGAGATATTTTATTCAAATACGGGAGCAGATCTACAAAACAATGTTATCTTTCTTCCGTGATATAGATCCACAACTATTTGTATATCTCTGTATGGAAGGGAAATATATGTGGAACAGAGTATATGGATTTACACCTAAAAATGATCAAAACCTCGACCGCCTGTTCATCAAACGCCAGGAACAAATATACCCATTCTAAGATACCATTAAAAAAAAATTAACAATCAGCCACAAGACACCCCCTTCATGGGAAAATTATGGGANNTATGGGAGAATCATGGGAAAAACTATTGAACACCTTACAGCCATTTCACTATAATCTCCTCAAAATCAAAATCCTAGGATGAGGCTTTAGCTTTGCATTGCACTGTTATCACAATTAAAATCAAACTCAACAAGCAAAATATCATTATACAATCAGTAAAATAATTATTATCTCATTTCAATGCTTCTAATTTTACATCCTAAACCGTTATAAAATTTATCCATCCATTGGGGGTATTTTGTCCCAATCCAGTGATACTCATTACCCATCGTTGACCATATTTTTTTGCTTGATGAAAATTCCAAACAAAGTCCACAGGGAAGTTTATCATTATTATTATCAACAACA
>DKAT01000095.1 GCA_002450905.1 Spirochaetia bacterium UBA6919 | reverse complement strand
ATTGTTAGACAAAATGGGATTTTTTTAAAATATTTTGAAGCCGTATACAAATGTCTTGATTGGATGGGGGTTTTGGTGGTGACAAAACTGGAACTCTTTATCAAAAAAATAGATAATATGGTATTTCTTTCAATTGGTTGTTATCGAAAATATTTCTAAATGCTGAATAATTGCTTGATCTTGTCTTTGATCATCGATTCGTAGACTAAATTAAGACGACCGAGCTTTTTGAGTACCCTTGATCTGGAAAGAGTTGCTATTTTATCCATTCGGATCACGGAAGGAAATAATAAACCTGTCTCCTTCCAGTCGTTTATGACGATATCATAGTCAGATCTCTTTTCTGAACTTGTAATTTTAGCAACAATAATATCCAAATCATCGGTCTGAGCCAGTATGAGCGCTGGACGTCTGGATTCTTCCGTTCCTTCGCTATGGGGAAACCTTAAGAGGATTATGTCTCCCGAATTATAGTTTATCATAGGCACAATCTTGATCGGAGTAACCTTTCAGAAAATCCTCAGCGGCTATTTGATCCCAGGAATCATTGTTCTGTTCATCCAAAAAAATAATAAGTACTTTTCGATCCTCTTTGAATGGGATATCTTCCAATGGCACGATCTTACCATTCTGATATAATCCCTGAATTGTGTTATTCATAAGACCCTCTTTCTGAATCATTGGATTTTAAATAATAATTCATTTATCACTATATTCCAAAATATATTTTTAAGTAAAAGTCATTTTATACTTTACTACGGGATACACCTATCGAAGTCTATTCAGGTGTTTGCTAATCAGAGTATTAGTTATGTATATTTGTTTCTTGGTATATATTAATAACTAGCGGAGCCTACCAAGACCCCGCTAACAAGGGAGATTGTTTGTCTGAACAATCCAGGATCTCCCAGTGTTGTTCCCCCCCCAGTCAGTCTATAGATGCTTTACTTTCCATAATATACGAAGGGTGCCCAGAAAAATGGATTCTTTAAAACCCCTTTGTACTTCTTTGTCTTGATGAACTCCCGTTTCACTTGGGTCATGGCTTCGTCGTAATTCATATTTTCTTCATTCACCAGTTGATACATCCGCGTCATGAATAACATAGTGGACGCATCAGAAACCTGCCACAACGATGCGGATATCCCATTGGCTCCTGCTATTAAAAACGATTGAGTGAGTCCCACAACCCCCTCCCCATTAAATATCTTTCCCAAACCTGTTTCACAGGCTGAGAGATTGACAAAATCCGCTTTCAACTTAAGATTAGCTATTTCCAGCATACTTAAATATCCATCTTCTTTTGAGGTATCGTCTTTCAACTGGGATAGGACAATGGCGGATAATTCAGGTATCGTGGGCACGACAAGACCGTGAGTTGCAAAGTGGAGGATTTTATACTTTGACAATTCCCCGCTTTCAGACAATTCCTTTACCTTAGCTTCACTGACATCCTGTTTTGTATAGATTTGAGCAGAGGGATATATTTTTTTAATCCTCATTACTTCTTTTAAAGAACCCGGAAGATATTCCCATCCACTGAGTCCCAGTGATTTATAAACATCTCTTATTTTCTTTCCTTCCTTAACCCAATTTGTAACCCAGTAAGAATAAAGAAATAAGAAAGTTCTTGATTTTAAGTTTATTTTATTTGATTTAATTTTTAAATTTTGATATAATGCACCACCAAAAGCTATAATTGATTTTCTGTTGGAATCATAGTTCCTTTTAGCTATAATTTGAGATACAGTCAATGATTGAGTATATTTTATATGATACTTTTCAATAAGAAATTTTCCATTAGGCATAATGAGGGTTTCAAAGGGGATAAATGCTAATAATCCATCAGGAATAATTATTATTTTTTTCTTGTTTTGGATATATTTTTCATATGGTTTGATCAACAACTTATAAAGTTCTTTAGAAATAGCTTTTAAATTTTGCTTTTCTTTCTTGGTAAGTGAGATACTACTTATTAAGTATCGATAATATTTGATTATATCATTAAAATCTTCATGTAATCGATATTGGAGATTTGCTATATTATCTATACTCTTAATTCTATTTTTATGAACTATCGAACGAATCGCCTTTTTATAAATATGATAATTTTTTTGTACAAATTGTTTTATTAATATCTCTCTACCATGTAACTTATTTTTTGTTAAAAGAAAATTGATTGTATTCAATGGTAATTTCTCTAAAGCTAAACCCTTATATATAACTGCATTATTACTCGCATAAGAAAGAATGGCAGTTTTCGGATCCATATTCTTTTGATAATTTTCTATACCTTGGAAATTTACATTTTCATTTATCGATTTTCCCAGACTTTCTACAAGGGACTTTGCCCTCGCTTGTTCAACTAAATTAAATGATTTTTCTATTTGAGATTCTTTTAAATACGATGAAATTAATAGATTATAGACACCTATTAAACTTTCAAAATAATCTCTTTTGGCAGATTTAAAAGTTGATGCTCTTAATTTTTCAATGAGTGGAATGGATTGATTTAGATAGTAAATAGCATTTTTATAGTTTTTATACTGCCAGTATTCCATACCAATATACCAAGTTGAGTATATTTTATTAAGATCATTTGCAGTTGCAACCGAAGTATTAGAGTATTTTATCGCTTTTAAGAAATTATCTACAGCAGATAAATAATCTCCTTTTGCATCATATATCCACGCAAGTGTTTGATAACAATAAGCTAAGTAAAATATTTGATTATTTTCCTTGCAATATTTTATCGCTAGATTGGCATCAAGTAAAGCTTTTTTATATTTTCCTAAAAGAGCATAAGCCCTACCTCTATTTATAATTAAATTGATCACAATCATTGAAAGAGATCCTTTTGGAATTTCATATTGATTTAATGTACCCTTTTTTTTATATAAATTTAAAGCCTGTTGGAAGTAATGAAGAGATCTTTTGAAATCTTTGATAATTAGATACATAAGTCCTACATTACTAATAGATTGACTTATTTCTAATTTAGTGCCTATTTTTCTTTTTATCATTAACTCTTTTTTATAATAGATCAAAGCCTCATTAAATAGACCTTGGGCATTAAATATCATACCAATGTACATATAAATTTCTGCCCTGGATTTTAATACTGAAGGATCTTCTGCCTTCTTCTTGTTTATTTTTAATGCTTTATTTAAATACTTTAAAGCTTCTTTTGTATCCCCCTCACTAAATATTTTAATAGCACTAGTTTTTAATGAGTTTTCATCATTTGAGTCCAATGAAACTTGTCCTCCAAAACATCCTATAAAAAATGATAGGATAATAATCAAAAGATATTTCTTATTCATATATTACTCCTTATATTTTAAAAAATAAAATGTTAAAACATAAATTAATAGACTAATAAACGTTCCATTACAAATAATATCATTCTCGCCTTCGTATGAGAATTACGGATTTTGAATACACTTTCATCATACTCCTCCTGAAATTATTATTTTTTCATAATTTTATCTTTTCTAACATTCATAACCCATTATGTGAAATATCTATTGTGTTCCCCTCCCAGTCTGTCCTATAATTTATTCATCGAAGACGAAACCAATAGGAATACGATCTTAATTTTCCATTGTCTAAAACTTTTTTAATTGTTACAAAATACTTCGTTCCTATCCTCAAATCATCATTCACTTTCCATTTTAAAATATCTGAAGTGCCATAATAATGCTTTCGAATAATTTGAGTGGATGATATTTGGATATCTCTATTTTGATCATCCCTGATATATACTTTAGCTCTGTCAAAAGATACATTTTTTTTCTGCCAATAGGATATTTTAGGTTTCACAATGGTAAAATGCATATACCAGTCGGGATTCACCGCCTTAGATGGATAATTATGATATGGATAAGCGATATATCTTGTTTTAGTCCCCGTAATATCTTGTAATTTAGTATTAACAACAGAAATGGCTGAACCAGAAACTACAGGCCAACTACTGGAAACAAGTGGAACTCCATCGACCCTTCCGAAAGAAACATATTTTAAATAAGGACTGAGAAGCCATAACCGATGTCCAAGACTATCCACATTATTATCAACAAGCCATATATCCAACATTTGTTCAGAACTTTTTAATTGATACCATCTTGAATAATTCCATATCAATATATTACTCCTGCTACAACCTTCATAACCTAATTTGGACCAATTCCTCCAGTTTTTAGGGGGAAAATGAGACATTTGGGCATTCGATGCAATGATGAGTGAACATTTTTGAGTTCTGATATCGTCTTTAACATTATATTGCACCGGGAGTAAACCGTGAATCTTTCTGATTTTATTTAAGCGTTTTAAAACTTTCATTTTTTCTGATCGTTTTAAAATCCCTTCATAACCTCTTGAGACATCGGGTTTATCATCATACAAATCATCATAGGATGTTTGCCTGTTCGATGTATTATCATTAGAACCTCGTCTAGATTGGGGTTCCTGGTTAAAAATGGGGAAACACGAGACTAGAGTAAGCAATAAATAGATAAGGGGTATTTTTTTTATCATATTCTTCTCCTAAATGAATATTAACGAATATTTTATTAATATTGAAATCCGGGTATCCAACTTTTCATGGTCTGTTGAAACCTGTAGAAAGACAGTTTAATCCATTGTATCCTCCTTTTAAAAATTATAAATAATAAGCGGGGACTCTGGAAACCCCGCTATTTAGGGAGATTATTTTATTTCTAAAATATAAATTATCATTTAATAATCTAGTGATATCCCAGTTGATCCTGAATTTGAAGATAAAAGAGTTGAAGTACCACCAAGACCTACCTTATAGACTCCAGAATCTGTTGCAACATATAACATTAATGTTCCACCTTGTAAATCTAAACCATATGGACCAGATAATCCAGATGCAATTGTAGTATAAGACGACACATCTACACTTCCACTAGAGACAGATCCAATTATGCCATTAAAATCTGTAAAATATATTGTATCACCACCTATACTTATTGTTAGTCCGCTTGGTGATATACTTAGATTTGTTATTAAGGTAGTTACTGTACCACCTGATGTTGATATTTTTTTTATGCTATTATATTGAGTAAAATAAATTGTAGGCCCTCCATCAGCAGGAAGATGATTATAATAAGCTACACCTGTAATTCCTGCAGTACTGGGCAAGATTGGTGTTACAGACCCACCACCTATAGGAATAGAACCAATCCCATTTGCTTCACAAAAATAGATTTTTGAGGCTGCAGTATCTAAAATTAATCCTCTCGGTTCAGTAAGTCCAGATACCAGAGTAGTTAGAGAACCACCACTGGCAGGGTAGCTATAGATTATCCCATTGGTATAATCTGTAAAATAAACTATTCCATAACCATATTCAACATCTGAAACTGCTCCACTGCTTACTAAGCTATAGGAAGGACCGCCACCAATAGGAACCCGTCTTACACCTGAAGATGTACCAAAATAAATTTGATGAATTGTATATGTTGCACTTTTAACAGAAGAGTTATTCCAACCCGATTTACAACCAATTGCCTGGAGTGTTAAACTTCTACTGACAGTAACACTTGATCCAGAAGATATTGCTGTTCCGTTTGTAGCTGTACAACTGGAATTAGCAGTAGGTGTTGTTCCATCTGTAGTATAAATTACTGTTGAAGAAGCAGGTGAAGATACCGTAATTGTAACATTTTGTTCTACATCGTAACCACCACTAAGGATTGAGAAACTGGGAATGTTTACTGTTCCATTCGTCACTTGAGATACAGTTGTATAAATTACCTGATTCCCTGCAACATCCTTAATTACCACATTGAAATAATAGGTTGTATTGGCTGATAACCCACTGACGCTCTTTGAAGAGATATTTGCAGTTTCTGAACCAATCTCCGTACCATTCGCAAGGGTATTGGCTACAGTAGTCATATTGTTACTTAAGGATCTAAACACTCTATACGTTAATGCACTCTGAGCACTCACATTATCACTACCCATGGTCCAATTGATATTTAAACTGTTAGTTCCTACATTGGATACCGTAAGGATTCCTGAATTACCCGGTGTGGGTGGAGTTGTATCGGGAGACGCAGTAGTCGTTTGACTCACAGTGGTGTAAACCGCTTGATTTCCTGCCCCGTCTTTAACAACCACATTAAAATAATAGGTTGTACTGACAGTTAATCCGGTAACACTCTTACCTGAAATATTGGTTATTTCTGTTCCAATCTCGGTACCATTGGCAATTGCAAGAGCCACTGTGCTGATGTTATTGGTTGAGGATCGGAATACCCTGTAAGTAAGACCACTTTGAGGGGTCACAGCATCGGTTGCCATAGTCCAATTAAGATTTAAACTGGTACTTGTTACGCTGGATGTAGTAATAGTACCCCCATTCCCCGGTGTGGGCGGGGTTGTGTCGGGTGCAGCTGATGTAGCCTGGGTTAAGGTGTTGTAAATCGCTTGATTCCCTGCCTGATCTTTAACGATCACATTGAAATAATAGGTTGTACTAGCCGTTAAACCGGTGACATTCATTGTGGATATATTGGCTGTTTCTGACCCCACTAAAGTACCATTGGTCGTTGCTAACGATACTGTACTGATATTATTACTATTGGATCGATAGACCTTATAGGTGAGGGTATTTTGAGAACTACTGTTATCCGTAGCCATAATCTAGTTTAATGTAAGGCTCGTACTGGAAACCCCTGTGGCAGTAATATTCCCTGAACCTCCAGGTGTTGGTGATGTTTTATCAGAGGTATCACCCATAGCTGTATTAACAGGATCATCCGAACACTTGTTCAAATTAATCCCTAAACCAATCACTGTTAATATGAATAAAATCATAATGATCTTACCCGCAAAAGAAATCTTCCCTTGCATATTGAACTCCTTAAAAAATAAATTATCTTTTAAGGAGCGATTGAACCAATCGCCCCATTTGGACAGCCATCTTCACTTGTGAGATCTTGGTGGCTGTCCAGCTTAAAATCATTAAGCCATGTGAATCCTCTTGTATATTTCTTTAAAGATCATTTTGCGTTTTATTGATAAATCCCTTTGACTTTTATACCATTTTTATAAATTTCTTTAGATCTTAAACGTCCATTTTTATCATATGTTTTGAAAGTTCCGTGACCCTTACCATTTTTAAATGATTTAATCCATTTGAGTTTTCCATTGGGATAATATCCTTTGTTAGTTCCATGGAGATTGCCGTTTCTAAAATGATTGATTTTCTTTAGTTTTCCATTTCTATAATAAAATTTATGAGCACCATGCGCCTTTCCGTTTATATAACGCCCGGTGGATTTGATTTTGCCATTTTTATAATAATGTTTGNNCTATCCCATGAGCCTTACCGTATCTATAAGGTACTATTTGTTTTATTTTTCCATTAGGGTAATAAATTTTTGTCAATCCATTTTTTTTCCCATTTTTGAAAGGCCATTTAATTCTTATTGTAGAATTGGGGTAATATCCTATAGATATCCCATGGAGTTTTCCATTTCTGTTATAGATAAGTTTTTGATATAAAATACCATCCTTATAAACCATTTTCATCTTTAAATGTCCATTGGAATGAAAAGCTTTTTTATCAGTGAATTTTGCTTTATAATATTCCATATAATATGATGATCCAGGACTGATATCATAGACTTCTTTATAGCCATTGGGATATTTAATAGTTAGTTGAATGGGTAAGTTATTATTATCAACGGTTGTGACCGGTTTATTTAATTTTATAAGCCAAACAAATGCAGTGTCTACTCCGACTAACTTATTATTGACTCTTGTATTTACTCCGAAGGCTACTGAAATACTTCTTTCAAATAGATAGTTCCCATTTTTATCAGAAATATCAATTCGACTATGCTTAAAAAATTGTTGAATGTCATATTCTGGCATTATGAATTTTTTAAAAATGAGTTTTATTCCTATGAACCGATGATCTTGGTATTTATAGAGCTGGTTATCAATTTTCAGTAAATCTAAATAATCTTTATGCTGATAATAGTTTAAATAACTGATTTGTTTTTCGAATTCACTAAATTCCGTTTTTAGATAATTATACGTTTTGTTATTTGTGTTGACCATTTTAAATGGTTTCATGGACAAGAGACCACCACAATTTGAAATGAGGATCACACTGATAAACAGGATAAATAAGTAAAAAACTTTTGTTCTCATATTGAACTCCTTAAAAAATTATTATTTTTATAAGGAGCGATTAAAATTATCGCCCCATTTTGGACAGCCATCTTCACTTGTGAGATCTTGGGAGGCTGTCCAGCTTAAAATCATTAAGCCATGTGAATATCCCACACGGAGATAAACTAATTATATAAATAAACGGTTTTGTTGAACTGTACACTTCCATTGGTTATGATCGTACTGAATTCCTGAGTAGATCTCTGACCATTTGAATTATAGGACACTGTTGAAGTCCATGTTATCGCATTCGATGAATCTCTGTTTTCTTGGGTTAATAAACCATTTGAACCATAGGTTCGAGATCGTTTTAACAATAATGTATTTGTAGAAGAACTGAATCGTTCATAATAGGTTTCACTTGTAACACTATAAGAATAATTGGTTTCATAGGCTGTTTTGGTCCCTAAACCATTATATAATTCAGCTGAGATTTTTTTCCCAGACCCATCGTAGGTATAAACTGTTTTGAGAACTAAGGTTCCACCTAAATCATATCTGGAAATTTCTGATACTTTCCCATTCACCCAGGTATATGTCTCATAACCTGTTTTTGTTGATCCATTGTACAATGAACTGCCATACCATTCTTTGTTAACATTTGTACTGCCATCCATTGCATCGGAAGTACAACCCCCTAGAATTCCAAGGGATAGTATAATACATATACTTAAAATAATTTTGGTTTTCATATCAAACCTCCTTTATTAATATTTAAACCAGTTCATTTTCCTTCTAATAATATTATACAAAAATATTTAGGGGTTGGATCGGGCTGGAGGAATTTTCCATTGGGCTGGAGGATTTTTTTCGATACCCTATTCAATAGGATGTTTAATGAAATTCTTTGTCACTTTAATAAGTCGCTGGGGTAGATACCAAACTTCTTTTTGAAAGCCTTGATGAAGGATCCTACGTCGCTATATCCTATATGATAAGCAGTATTCCAGACAGGGGTTTTATTCTCCTGTAAAAGAACTTTAGCGAATTCCAGTCGTTTATCTCGTAGATATTCAAAGACTGGTTGTCCGAAGAGTTGTTTGAAACCTTTTTTCAACTTGGTTGTATTGATACAGACCTGTCGGGATAAACATTCAAGTGTGGGAGGGGAAAATAGGTTATTTAAAATAATATCCTTCGCATGATAAATGGCTTCCATATCATTAGATTTTAATTTAGGAAGGGGTTTTTGAGGTTCAATCTGTTTTAAAAGCTGATCCAGCCTATGGGTAATGAGTTCTAAGACCTTGGATTCGAGATAGATTCTCTTCAGATAACCGTTGAAGGGGCAGTGGAGGATGTCATGGAGAATATTCATCATAACAGGTGTATTTTGTTTTGAATCCACATAAAATCTTTCTTTTTTGTTAACTAAAAGGTTTAATA
>DKAT01000052.1 GCA_002450905.1 Spirochaetia bacterium UBA6919 | reverse complement strand
AATCATCGATTTCAATAAGTCCTGCAAGCTGATAATGTCCATCACGCTCTTTCATCGCCGTCCTGATCTTGTGTTTCATTGTCCAGGCTGTGTATTGGCTTAAGGAAACCTGTTTTCTAAGCTGGGTAGCAGAGATTACCCGATGAAATATGTTTATTGAAAAATCTAGAAGAATTAAATATAAGTGGAACAAAAATTACATCATTACCTAATTGTTTTTCTAAGCTTGAAAACTTACAAACACTTTATTTTAGTCATAATAATCTAAAGGAATTACCACATTGTATTACAGAATTAAAAAATCTTGAAGACTTATTTCTACATGAAAATAATTTATCAACATTACCTAATGAAATTAAAAACTTAAGTAAATTAAGTTGTATTGATTTATCAGGAAACAAAATTATCAACATAGAAGAATTAAGAAAGTTATTTCCAACATTTTATATAGAATTTAGGTTAAATTCCCGTTATTAAGGGCTTGTGCTATGTCAAAATTATATCCGACCAAAATTAGAGCCGCTTACGGTTACAGTGGAAAATTTGGGTGCGTCGTGTGGTGGTGAGGGTCGGAAATGCTGTGATTTGAAAGATAGATTCTCTTGTGATTTTCCTGTCTTTTTCCTGTATTTCTCCTGTCTTGGGGGTTTTGTTATTGATTTGGTTGGAGGTTAGGCTGTGGGCTTGTGTGGATAAGGAGGAGATGAAATGAGTATTATATGGGAAAGTTGGGGGTAATTTTATATTGACATCGATTCGATCTGGCGATATATTTTGATATGAGGTTATATATTAAGCCGAACCCAAATGTCTTTAAAAGTAATTTAACCAGGCATCCCCCTCCTTCATGGGGAATTATAGGAAAAATCATTGCAAGCAATACTATTTTTAAACTGCAAACACTTATATCAAGTTGATCATTGTTTGGTAGTGACCAATTTATTACTAATGTGATGGCAAATTTATTTCTGTAACTTACTCTAAATATAGATTCTGAATCAAGTTCAGAATGACAATATACATAAATATCAGTTGGTATTTTACCACTACCCATTTTTTAATGTTATCGCTAGTAAATTATTTATTGAAACACCCTATGAATATATAATTAATTGTCTTATGAAAGAATCATTTAAACAAATTAAACATCGGTTATTCTTTACAAAATATTTGAATCGAATGGATTATCTTGGTATTGGGGGATTATCAGGGGGAAATCTCCTTACTATACTGGATAACGGGGATTCTTATATTAATTCAATGATGGATTCCATTCGTTCTGCTCAGCAAAGTATTAATTTGGAAATATATATTTTTAATAGTGATGAGGTTGGGTGGGAGATTGCGAATATTCTTTGTGAGAAGGCTAAACTGGGGGTTGAGGTCAATGTTATTTATGATGCAGTGGGTTGTATCAAGACTTCACCGAAATTGTTTCAAAGCATGCGGGATAGTGGGGTGGAGGTGCTGGAATATCATCCGGTAATCCCCTGGAGAAGGTATTGGAATATTACTTTTAGGGATCACAGGAAAATTCTGGTGGTCGATGGGGAAATTGCTTTTCTCGGTGGGATGAATATTGGAAATGAGTATGCTGGATCTAAGTATGATGGAGAGAATTGGCGGGATACTCATGTCAAAGTGCAGGGTCCAGCGGTACAGGACATTCAATTATTCTTTATAGAAAACTGGTATCGATATGGGGGAGAATTAATCGCTCATGATAAGCATATAAAAAAACCTTCTGAAAAGGGGAAATCACTTGTCATGTCGTTATGTTCAAGATCCAGAAAAAAGATTCGTCCGATAAGACAGTCTTATCTCTCTGCTATTCGATTTGCCAAGCAGTATATCTATATTACTAATGCTTACTTTATACCAGATCGAAAAATATATCGTGCCCTGATGAAGGCTGTGAAACGGGGTGTGGATGTAAGACTCATGTTACCTAGTGAAAGTGATGTTCCTATCGTGAAATATGCGAGTTGTTATTTGTATAAAAAATATTTAAAAAATAAAATAAGAATATTCGAATATAAAAAAAATATTTTACATGCCAAGACTGCTGTAATCGATGGGATATGGTCGACAATTGGATCGTCGAATCTTGATAGGCGGAGTTTTAAAAAAAATCTTGAAATAAATATTGTGACATTGGATCAGGATTTCGGTGTTGAAATGGTCAATATGTTCAATAGGGATTTAGAAAATTGTATTGAAATTACATTAAATGATTGGGAGAAAAGATCATTGATGGATTATTTATTTGAGTGGGTTTCTTATCGATTTCGTAATTATTTATGATGAATTAGAATATATTATAACAATAGGTGAATTATGATAACAATTAGAGTACCGGCTTCTTCAGCGAATATAGGACCTGGGTTTGATATTCTTGGATTGGCTTTGAATTTATATAGTACAATTCATGTGGAGACTGAAAATAACAAAGAATTATCGATACAATATTTTGGAGAGGGGAAGGATATTATATCCTGTGATGAAAATAACCTGGTTTATAGAGCTATCGGGAAAGTTTTCGGATATGTGAAGAAATCTCTTACCCCAATGCAAATCGAAATCCATAATGATATCCCTTTGAAAGGAGGGCTTGGAAGTTCGAGTAGTGCCATTGTAAGCGGAATTATGGCTGGGAATATTTTATGTGGAAATCTTCTGGATCAAGAACAATTGCTTCAATTAGCTGTAGAACTTGATGGGCATCCTGATAATGTCACACCAGCCCTTTTTGGAGGGTTTACATTTGCTTATCTGGATGAGGATAAATATAAATATATCCCCCTGAGATTTCCTGAGGATTTGGATATTATTACAATATCTCCTAGTTTTCATGTTTCCACAGAAGAAGCCAGAAAAGTTATGCCGAAAAATTATCCCATGCAAATAATTATTCAAAATACATCAAAACTCGTTAGATTAATTCGAGGTTTAGAAGAGAATAATTTATCAAGTCTAAAAACTCTTTTGGATGATCAATTTCATCAGCCCTATCGATTTCCTCTGGTACCCGGATTTCAGGTGGCATGCGAGGAAGCCTATAGACATGGGGCACTTGGGGCATTTATTTCTGGTTCTGGTCCTACATTAGCTATTTTTACCAGAGAAAATAAAGAAAATATATCCCAACAATCAGCGAAGATATTTCAATCCCATGGATTAAATACAATTATTCGCTTTTTAAAACCAGATTTAAAAGGGGCTCAGGAATTTTAGAATTACTGGAGGAATTGGAAAAAGACATCATCCTTTAAAAAATCCTCATACCTGGAATAACCGGCTGATAATCCTTTTAATATCGCATTATATATTTTCTCAGCATTATCCATTTCAAATCGATGACGGATTTTTTTTCGTAATAATTTCATAACTAACCATTGGTCGTCATCTTTGATATCCAGATCATATTCCTTTATTGCTTTATCAAAAATTATTTTCACATCTTTTACAAACAAATAGAATTGACGAAGGCTGTTTTCATGTTGACGTTTTATTTCGAAACTATGAAACTTCATATATGGTAGCTCTTTTGGATAGATAGGATATTTTTTAAATCCTTTTTTTGAAGGGGGAAGATAATCTGAATTGCTCCATTCCAAGGTGATTTCATGATAGACAATTCTCTGATATTTAATCATTTTCCATAATACTTGTTCATTATTCCAGAAATATACTTCATAATATAAATCTCTTTTTTTTAGATCATCCTCTAGTTTTTTTTGGGTACTTTGTTTTATTTCATCACCTTCTTTAAAATTATATCCATCAAAAGATTTATAATATTTAATCTGACCCTGTTTCTTTTCATAAAGAAATCCTAAGGGATACTTTATGATATTACCCCGCTGATCCTTGAGATTTATAAATACATTGACATATTTTATATCCCCGGTCTTAAATCCAAAGCGTACTTTTATTTTTTCGACATCACCAACATTTTTCAGAACACCATTTCCTATATTACAAAACTTACCATCCTTATCGTATTGGAATATTTCAAAGGGTGGTTTTATGACAGCCGTTAATTCCTCAGCCGTATAAGGGAAATGAATACGAATGCCCAGCATATATATATCTTTTGTATTGCCTTCCTTTGAGAATGGAGATAATACCTTATAAGCCAGCTTGGATGGTGGTGGAGTAATATCCTCGGGTGTAACATATTTCATTGCCCATCGGCTTAATTTCATGTCATCAATATTCACTTTTAACCAAGGTATAAATTTACCAAATACTTCAATAAATTCGTCTTGATTCAAATCTCCTTTTCGGGTGACCTCACCTTTAAAAATTTTGTTAAAAACTTTTTTTCTAAAATCAACACTTTCTTTATTTGGCTGAAATATTTTTTTCTCATATTTTTCATTGATCGATTCAAACTTTGTAAAATCAATTAGCGTTTTATAATCCCCTGAGTATGTAACAGCATGTATAATAATAATATGTATTATAATTAAAAATAACCTGTATAGAAACTTCATCGGGTATCTCCTTAAAATATCTTAATACCTGCTTAAATCATATCTCGGTGATTTTAAGATAAAAATGATTTTTTTTGGTATAAATTCAAATTATCTATTCATACCATTGACTTTAGTCCATCTGATCATTATTTTTAACTGTTAATAATTAAAAAATTATATATAAAACTGATATGATTCAATTGATTTTCGGAGCAGAGTGTTTTATTTAAAAAATATCTTCTTCGATATCAAAATAGTTTAAAAAATCTTTATCTAATTGAGTAATACATTGTGTCTCTTCAAAATCTTATCTATATATTTATATTAATTTATTTTATGATCTCCTGCAGTTCTCCCAAAATGAATGGGACATGGTTTGTAGAAGGGGATAATCTCCAATTTGTTTTTGATGAAAATAAATTAATATTGAAGGATGGTGAGAATATCCATGTTGAAGCTAAATTAATGACGAGGAAGCAGGAAAGAATTATTTATCTTATCACCAGGACATCGAAACATCCTGTGATTCGTGACAAATACAAAGAAAATCAATATCTGACTCTATTAAATCCTGTAATAGGTGAGGATAAAATTACATTTAAGATTGATTATCAAAATACTTATTCTATATATAATCTAAAAAAGATTAATGAGACCAAAGAGTTAAAGTACTTTAGCTTGTTAAATCCTTTTGAAATAAAAGATTTTTTACAGGATAATGATTTTTACCCCGCATCAAAAAAGTATTTAACAAAAGTAATAGCAGTTAATCCTAATATAAATAATAAGTCAAAGGAACTTATAACAAACCAAAGTCATATCGATCTCCCAATAACTAATTGGAGTCAGCTTATGAATGGATTTATCGAGTTTTTTTTTTTAGATTTGGATGACAAATTATTAAATACTTTAAAAGTTCGTGGAGTTGCATTCATACAGCGTGATGAATTTCCCTTTAAAGATCGATATGGTTTTCACCGATTAAAGAAAATAAAAATGGAGTTTACAAAAAAAAATATTGGTGGACTTGGTTACTCTCGTGGACAATACAATAGTAATTACTTTGATATTACCTTAAAAGATACTCCAAATATACAAATCATTTATTTTAATCATATAGTATACTCAAGAAGTATTCGCCTAACTGTTAAAGAGTTATATCCAGGAGTGACCAATCAAATTGCCAATACACAAATTATATTCTACTTAACTAATTAACAGAGGATAATATGAAAACAATATTAATTTGTCTTATTATATTAACAGTGTCACTTAATAGTAATTCATATAACTTGACTGATATCAAAGGGTTTGTGGGTTTCCAAAATATATATATTAATCATGATACAATTAAATCAACAATTCAAAAACTCTATGAAAAAGATATTAATTTAAGCATAAATAATGTGGCTTCAAAACAATTAATCATCAATCCCTATCATCTGCTCTCGAGAAGATTGAATTTTCCCCGCCATTCATCCGCTCTTCCTGTTAAAATAAATAATCAAACCTATTATATTTCTTTGGAAGATACACATATCTTTCACAAATCATATGAACTTATCAGCAAAGGAAAACAATTTTACCTCAACTTAAAAAAAATCAAATCCTTGCATATTTCTGATATACAAAACCTCTCCCGCCTAAATGGATTATTACAGGATATTACATTTAATTTCTTCGGTAATAAGTTATATCATGTAAAGTATTTCCTAAATCTAAATCTTGATCAATTAAATAGACTCATTAATAATTTTCGTACTCGTTATGCCAAATATAATATTGAAAGACAAAGAGTTAAGCTCGCTTATTATTATTTACTCTCCTGGAATTATAAAGAATATAACATACAATTAAAATTAGAAAAAAATACTTTTCGCTTATTATCAAATATAGATTTAGCAAAAAATAATTCAAAGGACTTCACAAATCATAGAATAGAAATGAATATTACAAGTTTACCCGAAAATCAACAAATAAACTTATATCGAATGATGGTATATAATAATCTATTGGATCAATTAAAAAATCTAGTCCAGTCAAAAATAGTTAAACTAAAAAATAATTTGTCAAAGAATAAAAAAAATTATTTAAAAAATCAAAAAATTAAATCCCATGAAGAAAATAAAGATATTGACGATCTGTAATAATTCATATTATTTTAAAACAACAATAAAAATTAGTTGAAAAAAAATGTTAACCAAAATAAATTTTATAATTTTTCTTCTCCTTATAAACGTGTTATTTATATCCTGCCAATCTGAAAATGACCAAAATATCTTTATAATTAAAGGCTCTGAAAGTTTTATCAATATCTTAAAAAAGTCCGAGGATTTGCAAAAAATATCTGATTTCTTCTACTCACTTAAATCAAATCCTGCTATTAAATTCCACTTTATCGCAGGGGGAAGTACAAGAGCCCTTTCTGCTCTTATTGATCAAACGACAGATATTGCAATTGTAAATCATAACTTTAAATTTGATCTAAAAATAGAGCTAAAAAAATACAATCTGAATCCCACTTTATATGCAATTGCTAGAACAGAAATATATTTTATTGTTAATAAAGCAAATCCCATCAGATCTTTAAAACTCTCTCAATTACAAAACATCTTTCTTGGTGTCTATCCTACATGGAATCTTGATGCGAAAAAAAATAATGAAAAAAAAGATGATAAAAGCACACCTATCTCACAAAATCAAACAAATAATGAAAATACAAAAAAAACTGCTGATGAAATTCGAAAAGAAAGAATTAGAAATTTTGATCCATCCTCAAAAATTCTTCTTGTAGGTAGGAAGATTAGTTCCGGGAATAATTATTGGGTTTCTAAAAAAGTTCTTTCATTTAAACCATTCACAAGAGAATTACACACATTTTCTACAGATCTTGATGTCTATAACAGTGTAATGAATAATAGATATGCTATAGGCTACATCACAAATAATTATTTTAAAAGTTCTAATACATTTGAAAAGCTCCACAATATAAATAAGGCTTCACCGAAAGAAAAACACAAAATGCTTATAGGGAATGATGTAAAAAGGATATTGGTATATAATAATCTCGATACAAAAGAAGGACAAGCAGCTAAATCCTTTGTTATCAAACCTAAAATATATCTTATCATCTCAGATAAAATAAAAAAAAATGTTGAACCGATAATCAATTTCTTTTATTCTGAATCATTAAAAAAACATTACAAGAAAAATGGATTAATCCCTTTAAATCGTTCGGAAAAAAATAAAAAAAAGGTTTTCAAGGAAAAAACTTGATCAATCATAAAACCATTAGAATCAATTATAAAATATTGGATTTAACCATTATTTTATCCAACCGTAAAAAAAATATCTTAAAAAAATATCACTAAAATCAATATTTTCCCACTCTAAAGTGTTTAAATCAAAAATATTATAGGAAAAATAAAATGGAAAGTTGTGATCTAGCAAACAAAAAATGCGTTCCTTGTATGGGAGGAGTTCCCCCTCTGAAAGACACTGATCTTCAAAATATCTATAATCAATTGGGTAATAAATGGTCATTAATCAATGATCATCACATAGAAAAAGACTTTGTATTTAATGATTTTCTTGAAGCATTAAATTTCACAAATAAGGTTGGGAATCTAGCTGAAGAAGAGGGACATCATCCGGATATTTTTTTATCTTGGGGTAAAGTGAAAATAACTTTGTGGACTCATAAGATAGATGGCTTAAGTGAAAGTGATTTTATATTTGCTGCTAAAGCAGATTTACTATATCAATAAATTTTAATAGTGAAGTTGTATTTGGATTTCTCCCCTCCCAGTCTACCGGAAATCCATTTACAACTTCAAAAAGGAAATAATTTATTCAAAGTTAAAGTCAATAGCACATTTCAGGTGTTCAATAGCCCAAACACCTTATTGAATAAATGATTTCATTGTATTTTGGTGATTTTAATTTAAGTAAAATGATTTTGTTTGTCAAGGAAAATAAATATTTTTCGCATGAGTTTCTTGAAATAGGTGTTAATTTTAAATAAACATGAAAATAATAAACTATTTAGAAGGGAAATTATGTCAAAATCAAGCAAAGAAATATTTGATAAAGATTTAAAAGAACTTTTTATTACTCGTGCAAAAGATATTCAACAACTATCTACAATTTATAAATTTATAATTACAGGAGATAATAGAGGTGTCTGGAGACTTCTTTGCGTTGAAAATCCTTCAATTGAAGAAGGAGAAGGGGATGCTGATTGTACAATAACTTTATCAGATCATGATTTTATCGAAATCATTGAAAAAAGGCTTACTCCTCAAATGGCTTTTATGTCACAAAAAATGAAAATCTCTGGAGATGTTACTCTGGCTATGAAATTAAATGTATTTCTATAATTTCATCATGTCTTACGCTTAAATAATTTTTTGTTCACGGATGGCAAAAAAATGTTATTCAATATGAGTCGATATCCTGGAGAGCTGGGATATTTACTAAGATTTGTAGGAGGATCATCCAGTTCATGGATATAAGATTCGGGATCATGTCCTCCATAAAATGTAAATGTACCTTTCCCAAAGTTCCCGTGTATATACTTAATTCTATCTGTATTGGGTGTTTTAGCTAAAATTGATATTTTAGATTTAATATACTTATGGTTAAATCCTGTAGTCTGACCTAAAAAACCTTTTACAACTCTTACATGATTTTGATTTAACATACAAGGAATGGTATCAACTTGTGCAGAGAAACGGAATAACTCAAAAAAATCAGGCTTACTAATTAAATCTTCTTTAACTACATCAATATCTATATTTGAAAACTCATATCTTCTTGGATCAGTATAAATTGTATATTTAGTAAATGCTAAGGTCTTGCTATAATCTAATTTTGCTTGAATGTCGTCATCAATTGGTGTACCATCTATTTCTTTTGCTATAATATCAATTCCTTCTGCTGATAAAGCTATATCAAGAGTATCTGTTGCAGTACACATTGCAAATAAAAATCCTCCCCTTCTGATGAAATCTTTTATGGATTTAGCTATAAAATATTTATACATTTGAACTGTTTTGAAATGGTGTTTTTTGGCCTCCTTTTGAGCAGTCAAAACCATTTTTAAATACCATTGAAATTTAAAAGGGTATCTTTCATAGCTTGAGAAAAATTTCCCATATTGACCAGTAAAATCCTCATGGTGAAGGTGTAACCAGTCATATTTTTTAGATTTCAAAACTCCTTTGATTATATCACTATCCCATATCTTATCAAAGGGGATTTTAGCATAAGTCAAGACAAGTGTCACTGCATCATCCCAGGGTTCCTTGTCAGGAGGTGTATAAACAGCTATTTTGGGTAGATTTATAAGTTCTATTCTCGACATATTATTATTTTCTATAGTCTTATAAATAGAAAGTAACTCTTTTTTATTTATTATTTTATAACTTACATCAAGGCTGGATGCTCTGTCAATTAATATTTCCTTATTGGGTAATAAAAAACTCCCCCCCCTATAATTTAACAACCATTCCCCTTTATATTTCTTTGATAATCCTAAATATACGACTCCATAAGCCCGAAGGTGTTCTTTTTGAATATTATCCATAGGTATTAAAATATAAGTTTCTTTATTGTTTGAAAATAACTGTGTATCACTGGATAAAAATAATAAGAACATCCCACTCAAAATGATTTTAAAAACTAAATTAACCATGAATTAAATATATTAAAGGGAAATAGAAATTCAAAAATAATTATCTAAATAAATTGACTGTTAAAAATGTTGTATCGTTATATCTTGTCTCACAAAGGATTTTAAAATATCAACAGATCTATACACCAATATTTTCATGAGAATATGGAATATTCGTGCATCAAAGAATATTTTTTTGTTATATTTGAACAGTTTTATAAAAAAATCTTTAAAAAGAAATCTATGCCTAAAAGAACTGATATAAAAAAAATACTTATCATTGGAGCAGGACCCATTGTAATAGGGCAAGCTTGCGAATTCGATTACTCGGGATCACAGGCTTGCAAAGCTTTGAAAGAAGAAGGTTATCAAGTTGTCCTTGTAAATTCTAACCCCGCAACCATAATGACCGACCCGAATATGGCTGATGCTACTTATATCGAACCTGTCACCCCTGAAATTATTGAAAAAATTATTGAGAAAGAAAGACCTGATGCTGTATTGCCAACTCTGGGCGGTCAAACAGCCCTAAATAATGCTGTGACCCTATCAAAATCAGGTGTATTCAGCCGGTATAATGTCGAAATGATTGGTGTAAACTTGGAATCCATCGAAAAAGCTGAAGATAGAGATCTCTTCAAAAAGGCTATGACTCGTATGGGATTGTCTGTCCCTAAAAGTAATGTCGCCACAAATATGAATCAAGCTACTAATATAGCCAATGAACTAGGTTACCCCCTGGTAATAAGACCCTCGTTTACCCTGGGTGGAAGTGGTGGAAGTATTGCTTATAATCACGAAGAGTTTCTTATCCTTGCTAAAAGAGGGATTGAATTAAGTCCTGTAAGCGAAATCTTGATAGAAGAGTCAGTTCTTGGCTGGAAAGAATATGAACTCGAGGTGATGCGGGATAAAAATGATAATGTCGTAATTATCTGCTCTATTGAGAATTTTGATCCAATGGGTATTCACACCGGTGATAGTATTACAATTGCTCCTCAGCAAACCCTTAGCGATAAAGAATATCAGAAATTAAGAGATTATAGTATAGCCATTATCCGTGAAATAGGTGTCGAAACTGGTGGGTCAAATATTCAATTTGCTGTAAATCCAAAAGATGGACGGGTTATAGTAATAGAAATGAATCCAAGAGTATCACGATCCAGTGCTCTAGCCTCAAAAGCTACCGGTTTTCCTATCGCTAAAATCGCTGCCAAGCTAGCTGTAGGTTATACTCTTGATGAAATCTCCAATGATATCACAAAAAAAACAAAAGCATCTTTCGAGCCAACTCTAGATTATTGTGTCATTAAAATACCACGATGGGCGTTTGAAAAGTTCCCTAAAGCAAATAATATCCTCACTGTCCAGATGAAATCAGTAGGTGAGGTAATGGCTATCGGAAGAACTTTTAAAGAAGCTCTGCAAAAAGGATTGCGTTCTCTTGAAATTGGTAAACATGGTTTTGAAAACGAAATATATGATCCAATGTTAGATTATACTCCTGAAGATATTGATAAATTAAAGGAAATTATAATTAAAAAACTTCGATTCCCTAATTCCAAAAGGATATTTTTTATCAAAGACGCTATAGATATTGGTATAGAAATAGAAAATATTCATCAATATACACAAATCGATTTATGGTATTTACACCAGCTTAAAGAACTCTGTGATTTTGAAAAAAATATTACTATTCATCTCAAGCAAATCCCTCATGAAACATTATTTATTGCAAAGTCTCATGGGTATTCTGATAAACAAATTGCTAAAATCACTAACAAATCAGAAATGGAAGTCAGGGATTATAGAAAGTCTCAAGGTATTCTGCCTACTTATAAACTGGTGGACACTTGTGGAGCAGAATTTAAATCATATACTCCTTATTTCTATTCAACTTATGATGAAGAAGATGAGTCATTTTTGTCAGATAAAAAGAAGATTATGATCATCGGCGGAGGACCAAATCGTATAGGACAGGGAATAGAGTTTGATTATCTCTGTGTTCATGCCTCATACGCTTTAAGAGAAGAAGGTTTTGAAACAATTATGGTTAATTCGAATCCTGAAACTGTTTCAACGGACTATGACACGTCGGATAAACTATTTTTTGAACCATTAACCACTGAAGATGTTCTGAACATTTATGAAAAAGAAAAACCACTTGGTGCAATTGTTCAGCTTGGTGGACAGACTCCCTTGAATCTGGCAAAGTCACTGGAGCAAGCGGGTGTAAACATCCTGGGTACTTCCACTCATTCCATCGATATCGCTGAAGATAGAAAACATTTTAAGGAGCTGTTAATTCGGTTGGGATTCTTACAACCTCAAAATGATATTGCATATAATCAGGATGAAGTGCTCTCAAAATCTAAATCTATAGGATATCCTGTAGTTGTTAGACCATCATATGTCTTGGGTGGAAGAGCAATGGAAATAATTTATGATGAATTCCAATTAAATACATATCTTCAAAATCTTATACACTCCCAAATTGCATTTCCAATACTCATAGACCAATTTTTACAGGATGCCTGCGAAGTAGATGTGGATGCAATATCTGATGGTCATGATACTATAATATGCGGCATCATGGAACATATCGAGGAGGCGGGCATCCACNNTTAATTAATATACAATTCGCAGTCAAAGATAATCAAATCTATTTTATTGAAGCAAATCCAAGAGGATCCCGCACTGTTCCGTTTGTGAGTAAGGCTACTGGGGTTGAATGGGCGAAAATTGCCAGCAAAATAATGGCCAATAAAAAATTAAAGGATTTAAATATAAAAATACCTGAAACTAAATATATTGCAGTGAAAGAGGCGGTTTTGCCATTTAACAAATTCCCCGAAGAAGACGCACTCCTTGGCCCAGAAATGAAATCCACTGGTGAAGTGATGGGTATAGATAAACACTTTGGAATGGCTTTTGCTAAATCCCAAATGGGTAGTAATCTGGCACTCCCAACTTCTGGTGCCCTGTTTATAAGTGTCAATGATAACTGTAAACACAAAATTATTAAACCTATGAAAATCTTATTTGATTTGGGTTTTAAAATTCTTGCTACGATTGGTACCCAAAAATCTTTGATAGAAAATGATATACACGCGGAAATCGTAAATAAAGTCAATGAAGGACGTCCTAATTTAATTGATTTTATTATCAACGGAGAAATTGCAATGATAATCAATACTCCGGGTAACCTTCAATCAATAAATGATAGTAAATATATTCGTCAAACTGCTATCAAACATAATATTCCTCTCATAACAACTGTTCAGGGATTAATAGCTGCAGTTAATGGGATTCAAGAGCTTAAAAAAGGAGATCTGAAGGTCTATTCATTGCAAGATATTTATAAACAATTATGAAAACGATTAAAGTAGTAAGCAGTTTCTTAATTTATGACAGCCAAATCTTATTATTAAAGAGAAGTCAGCTTGTTGGGAGTAATCAGGGCAGGTGGGCTGGTGTCAGTGGATATTTGGAATTACCAAACCCTCTCGACCAAGCTTACAAAGAGATTTTAGAAGAAACTGGAATCCCAAAAAATAATGTACAACTTATAAAGGAGGGTGATTTTGTTGAAGTTCCTGATTCAAAAAAAGATGACGTCACTTGGAGAATATACCCCTTCCTGTTTTCTATTACCACACCAGAAAATATTGTTTTAGACTGGGAACACGATGAAATGGCTTGGGTATATCCTTCAGATATAAAAAATTTTAATACCATACCCCATCTCCACTCCGTCCTATCAAATCTAATTACCATTGTTTGATTCAAACTAAGTCCAATACACAAATCAAATATTATTTAGAAAAAAATAATATTGTTTGTAAATCAAAATCCATTAAACTATTTTGTATTCTATAAATTTCTATAATATTTTAATTTATATTATCACCCACTGATATACAATTTTTTTTATAACGCACACCCTTAAAATTTTCACCCTCATCCAACGAAAATATATTTAGTTTAAATCATCAATGGATATAAATATGACAAAGACAATTGATTATAATAAAGATCAATTTAATGAAATGATAATTTTCTGGAAAGATCAATATCAAAAAAATGGAAAGGAATACACTTTAGAAAAAGCATGTGCTGAGTGGATTGGGCTTTACGGGGAATCATTCTATAAAAATTGGCATCAAATCCATAACATTGAATCATAATTTTTTTAGGAAATATATGAAAAATCGAAAATTATTTTTTGTATGCATTATACTCGTAATTATTATTCCTGTTATTTCATATTCTAAAATAAATAATACATATAAGAGAAAGTTTTACAGCCATTATTACTTTATTGATGAAAAATTGCAAGCATATAAAAAAATAGAGGTACAGGAACGAGATTTGCAATATATGAAATCATTCTGGATAGTTTATTACGATCAAAACAATAAGATAGCTGGTGAAGAATACTATGAAAATTGGCGATTATACTACTATTACATTTACAAATACACACAAAATCAAATACACAAAAAAGGGTTTTATTGGCATGGAATCACTGGTAATGCCTATCTATACGTAAGAAACCGGGCATATTTCAAAGGATACTATTTTAAAAGAACCCCTGATGTCTGGTGGATCTATGACAACCTGGGAAGAATTATCAGCAAATCATATTATTCTTTTGGATATGGTGAACGATTAGAATATACAGATCGATATTATTACAAGGACAATGAATTGATATACAGAGAAAGATATCGTCAGGGTAAATTAACAAATACATATTACTATAAAAAAAGATAATAAACATGTAATTTTAAAAATCAGTATGACCAACATAAGGAGCGATACAAATGGACAACAACTCATCAATCAATCGTGGGACATCAGAATATTATAATAAATTATTAAATAGTAATGATCACAAAGTAATTTTTGACGCTTTGGCAGACAAAATATTGGCTACAATGGATGTGGAAGTATTAGATTTTTCTCAAAACCCCATACAACGCGTGTCAATCAATCAAATTAGATATGAAAATAACATCCTAAAATTAAAAAAACCACTCCCTCTTATTATTCGAAAAAAGCTAGGATATTTTACAATTTATCAGGAAGATTTTTTTATTTTCTCAAAAGCAGATACATTTAAAAGGGCTTTAAGTCGTTTTCAGGAAGACTTTTTTACAAAATATAAAATATATAATAATATGGATTCAAATGATAATAATATTATTAATATTAAAAACTTATTGATGGATTTTATAAAAAATGAGGAGTAGTCAATACAAATCTGTCACCCTTCTTCTACTGGTAATAATCGTCCGTGATATCAACCTGTAGAGAGAAGAGCTCTTTTTGTTATATTAATTCTTCGTCAAAATTACTCGATCTCTTAGAAAAAACATTTTGATTATAACCATTTTTTTTATTCAGAATAATTTTATTTTATTTTCATATCTTTCTAAAGCTAAATCAATTAATTTGCTAATAAGATCCTGATATCCAATACCAGACGCTTCCCATAATTTAGGATACATACTAATCTTTGTAAAACCAGGCATAGTATTAATCTCATTAATATATATCTCGTGATCTTTTTTATCTACAAAAAAATCTACTCTTGATAATCCAGCACAATCAAGGCTTGAAAAGGCTTTTATAGCATATTCTCTAATTTTGCTCAGACTATTTGAATCTAAAATAGCAGGTATCACAAGCTTTGAATTACTAGAGCTATATTTTGAATCATAATCATAAAAATCTCTATCAGGAATAATTTCACCAGGTAAACTAGCCTGTGGATTATCATTCCCTAAAACACTCACTTCAATTTCCTGGGCTTCAATACCCTTTTCTACAATAATTTTATTATCATATTTTAATGCAAGTTCAATTCCCTTTTTTAAATCAGCTTCATATTTAACCTTCGAAATCCCTACTGAAGATCCCATATTGGCCGGTTTTACAAAACAAGGAAATCCTATTTGATTACTGATTTGAAAAATAATTTCCGCTGAATCTTCCTGCCAGTAATACTTTTTAAAAGAATAAAATGGTAATACGGGCAATTGATGGGACATAAAAATACGTTTCATGATTTCTTTATCCATACCAGTCGATGATCCAATCACTCCACTTCCTACATAAGGAATATCTGCGATCTCAAGACATCCCTGAATTGTACCATCTTCGCCATTGGGTCCATGAAGCACAGGGAAAATCACATCGACATGATCTTTTAATTGAAATGAAGAAATATTAATTGAATTATATGGAAAGTTGTTTGGTATAAGAGAATGGACTTCAGATGAAAGCATTTGTTTGTTTTCATGAGCATTTGCAATATGACCATTTTTTAAAATACCAATTGGAATAACTAAAAATTGATTTTTATCAATTGCACGAAAAATTGACTCTGCTGACAAGATCGAAACGTCGTGTTCTCCTGATTTTCCTCCAAAGAGTATTCCAATTCTAATTTGAGACATCATTTCCCCGTGACTAAAGTTAGGTATTTTTGTTTTAAACCCCAAAAAAATTATATAAACAAATTTAATCGGGTGTGGTTAATAAATTATTAACTTAAGATATTAAAATCAATATTAAAAGTAAAATAATAATACAGATTTTAATTGGATCTAATATACTTAGGTTATTGTATTATCAATAAATAAGAACTGAATAAAATGAATTTTATCAAAGATATTTACAAATTAATTGAAAATTGATTATTTTTAGATTTATGCAGGGGAAATTGATTGTTGCTTTCTATAGAATATTAGTTTATCTATTTATATTCTTGTTATTCATTTTACCACACTGTAATTTTGATCAAACTGTAAGACCATTTACTGATCATGAAAAATGGTTAATTAAACAATATAAAAATTATAAAGTTTATATTTTCTTTGTAAAGGAAAGAGTTTTAAATCCCAAAAAAATATATAAGTGGATTGAAATCCATAATTATTTAAAAAATAAAACAGAAAAAAAACTTCTCTTTGAACTTCTTTCAAAAAGGATTTTAGAAAATAATTTAAAAGATATTTTATTATATTTAAAATATGAAGATAAATATACCAAGAAATCTGTACTGGGTTTTATAAAAAAAATCAAATCCCCAAAATTTCTTCGACAATTATACCAATTATTACAAAATCCAAATAAACGAATAAGTCACTATTCAGCAATAATATTATCGAAATTTCCAACAAATAAACTTGTTCAATTTCTAAGCTTAAATAGGAGCCAGCATATTCCATATCAAACTAAAATTCTAATTATAAGACTTTTTTTAAACAAGAAATCAATCTATTCACTTGATTATCTTTTTTCTATTTATTCCTTAAAAGATCAATATTTAAAGTCACAAATCATTTTTGTATATAAAAATATTTTAATAAAGAATCCAAATAAACTATTGCCATTTTTGATCTATAAATTAAATTCAACTAATATATCAACTAAACTAAAAGCTCTATCGATTCTAACAATTCTTGAGAGACCACAAAGTTTAATACCAATATTCAATCAGTTAAATAATTCCAATTTTACAATTCGACGTAAGATATCTAAATCTTTAGTACCCTTGGTAAATAATAAAACTCAATCCTTTTTTTATCAAGCACTTAAAATTGAAAATCATTTTATCAGAAATGAAATAATTTGGATTTTAGGGGAATCTTGCTTTAAACCAGCTTTAAATTATCTAATACCTTATCTAAATCATTCAGATCCTCAAACTGTTATAATGTGTATATTATCCCTTGTTAAGTTTAGAGTAAATAACTTATCAAAATTACTGATAAATAAAATGGCCGACAAATCTATGAATATAAGAATCACGTCAATTTGGGCATATAGCCAATTGAAACC
The DNA here is from genome assembly GCA_002450905.1 of Spirochaetia bacterium UBA6919. Lineage (GTDB taxonomy): Bacteria > Spirochaetota > UBA6919 > UBA6919 > UBA6919 > UBA6919. Next base: position 6,063 of record DKAT01000052.1, on the reverse strand, counting down.
TATTATAATACCGAAAGTATTAATTAAATATCTTGATGATAAAAATGATATTATAAGAAAATATGCCTCCTGGTCTGTTATTAAAATATCAAATAAAAAAAATATAGACCTTCTATTAAATAATTATAATACTAATCCTAATTTTATAAAAATATTATTAAAAGTATTAGTTAAGTTAAAATATCATAAAGGGATATATGTTATTCAGAAAATAATTAAGTCATCAAAGAATTTGCAGATAAAATTAGAAGCTATTAAGGGATTAAGTATTTTAAGTCATAAAAAGGCATTAGTTTATCTAAAAGATCTGTATAAATCAAATAATCCTGATATCAGAATTCAAGTAGTTAAACTATTAGGTCAATTAAAGAAAAAAGGATATTATAAATTATTAACTAAAGCATTAAATGATTCTAATCCAGAAGTAAGAAAACAGGCTATAATTTCAATTCGATATTTGAATATTAAAAAACAAAATAAAATAAAACTGATCAAAACTAAATTAAGGGATCGTAATAATATCGTAAGACAAACAGCTAGAACAATTTTATTATTAATTAATTATTATGGCAATAAAAAATATCTAAGAATATTTTAGTTCCATCTTGACCAAAAAGATCCGATTCGGCCATTTAAACCACTTAGATTTCTTATAATTGGAAGTGGTCTGTTATACTTCCTGACTTCAAAATGTAAATGTGGTCCTGTTGATAATCCTGTGCTACCAACTCTTCCAATTAATTGTCTTTTAGTGATATACATTCCCGCACGGACTAATATAACAGATAAATGTCCGTAACGTGATTGTAAGCCAGAACCATGATCGATGATAACAAGTTTACCATAACCCCCTCTCCAGCCAGAAAATATTACCCGACCATTTCTTGCAGCCCTTACTGGAGATCCATATCTGGCGCTAATATCAAGTCCTGGATGGAATCCATATCCCAAGCCAAAGGGATGTATTCGCCCACCAACTCCTGATACTAATTGACCAATAACTGGAATCGCAAACATATGCTCTAATCTTCTAAGGGGACTAGATTTTGGCAAAAGTGCACCAGGTATAAAAAGTCTTTCACCAAAAGTAATTTTATTTTTCTTTATTTCATTTATAAATTTGATATCATCAAAACGAACATTATATTGTTTATATTTTTTTGCTATTATTTCAAGAGTTTCACCTTTGGAAACAGTATGTAAAATACCTTTAATATTTGGTATTAAAAGTGTTTTGCCAATTTGTAATGACTTAATACTCTTAATATCATTATAACTGATCAAAGTATCAATATTTGTATTATATTTCTTTGCAATGTTACTAAGGGTATCATTTTTATGAATTACATGGGCTTGAAACTCAATTTTTTTAAAATAACCATCATACTCTACAACATCCTGACGTATGTTTAAATCATCGCTGTCAGAAACATCCATTTTAAATAATGTGTAAAGTAAATTACCATTTTTTTTGTTTGAATTCGTTTTAATAACTTTATTTTCCAGAGAACTGGTAACAGTATTCAATGATTTTTTATGACTTTCAGAATTGGTCGGACTGGTTAATATAAATATAAATGCACTGCATATCAAAAATAAACCAGAACTTATAAAATAATGTTTTCTGTTGAGCATAAAAAATTTTAGACTAAGAACAAATTTAAAGACTTTGAATTTCATAACTAAATAGCCTTCCAAGGATATTTTTTTAGATTTCGGTATTCTTGATAAAAAACTTAATATATTAAATTGGTATCAATTAAAAAAAATAACTGAACTAATAGTTGACTTTCCATGATAATATAATGAAATTTATTTAAAATAGCAATCATTAAACACTATTTTAATTTATCTTGAGTATATTTTAAACTAAATATTTTTATTAGAAATTTGTTTGATAAGTTAAAAAATTGTGTTTATTAAGAAATTTATTAATTAACAATATAAATTAATTTTAATGCTTAGGATATAAAATGTCTTCAGAATATTATGACGATCTCCATAAAAAATTGGGTGCAAATAAATTAAATCAAGATGAACAAAAAGAATTATTTAAAAAGTTTGTCGATCACGGAGGTGAAGTTGTTAAAGCACCTAAACCTTCTCCTGATACACTAGTGGGGGATGAAAAACCCTCAAAGTCATCTAAAAAAGGGATTGAAATAGCATCTTCAGATAAAAAAAGATCGGCAAAAGATTCATCTGGTTCAAAATCTGAAAAAAAAATAAAAGAAAAGAAAGATGATTCCATCCTGGATATGTTCTCCTTAAACATATCATCATTCTTCAGTGGGGTTTCAACCCTATTTGGTTCTCGTTTTAAATCTTCATTTATAAAATCTATAAAATTTGATCTTAGTAAACATTTAACCACCTTGGTATATATCGTCAATGCTATCCTCGATACTAAAGTTGGTGATTTTAGAATTGTTAAAGGAATGCTTATTCAGCAGGATCCATATTCTTATGAACTCCTTAGAATTGCAAATCAAATATATAATGCTGAAGATTTTGAATTATTTAATAAAAAAGCAAGTATGTATAATTCACATATTGATATTATGTTGATTGAAGAATCTTATTTGAAGATATATAAAAAATTATATATCTTTCGAAATAATTCCTATCGATTAAAATCAGCAATCCAGGTTGGTTTAGATATTCAAAAAGATTATAATAAATTAAGCCCTACAACGTACACCGAACACCTTGAAAATAGTAATAAAGCAATTAGTTATATCTATGATTCATTTTTTGATAAACTTCACTTCGCATTTTGCAAAATTGTTCAGGAAAACATCTACTTAGATAATAAATCGCGAATTAGCCAGCTCCTCCAGATCACTGATTCTCAGACCCTTGAATTTCTAATTCAGGAAATGCTAAAAAAACGTGATTCCAATAAAGAAGACTTGGATCAAGTAAATAAATCTGCTGTTGAAAAATCAGATGAAAATACTGAAGATGTGAAGGAGGACGAAGAAGTTGAGGTTCCTGATAATCTTCAGGATGGTCGTGAATGGATCAATAAATTAGATTTCACAATAAATAATACTACTGAAAAAGATGCAAAACACTATTTTGATATTGATGATAAAATGCTTAAGGTTTATATTATTTTAGAAGAATTTGAAAAAGAATTTTCATTCATTCTCACATCCAGTAAAATTAAATTTAACACAGACTGGATGAAAAATAAAAAAACTGATCCAAAAAATGAATTGAATGATTTGTATTTAGGTATTAACGGGACTCACGATAATATTCGTGATTATATTGAAATACTAAAAAATATTTATAAAATCGAAAACGATCCTTCCATTTCGATGTCTCAAAAAAGCGATCAAATGCATAAACTAACTCTAAATCAAACTAGGATTAGTAATATCACCAGAACCCGGCTCCTTGACATTATGAGAACCCTCGAAAATCTATTATCATGGATTGTTGAAAAACAGGATCAAGTGGTTCAAAATCCTAAAGACAAATTGCATTTTGATACCCTGGATGGAAATAAACGTGTAGAAGGATTTACTTCCATCCGGGCAATAATGTTATGTTATAGTTTTGTCGGTTATTTACGTCATCTCCTGGATTATGGTGAATTGGCGGGTGGCTCTCCAAAAATACCAAAAAAATAATTTCTCATTTCAATTAAATCTATAAGAGTTACTTAAATGGTTCATTTCATCTTAGGAGTTCACTGCCATCAACCGGTAGGTAATTTTGATTTCGTATTTGAAAATGCTCATAATAATTCATACTTTCCATTTCTGCAAATACTTTCAGAATACCCACAAATAAAATGTGTCCTGCATTACTCAGGAATTCTCTTTGATTGGATTAAAATTCACAAACCACAAACTTTCGAGCTAATCAAATCACTAGTCCAGACAAACCAGCTTGAACTCATGTCCGGTGGATTTTATGAACCCATTTTAACAACAATACCTCCAGAAGATCAAATGGGTCAAATTCAAATGTTAAATCAGTATATAGAAAAGGAATTTAAATCTATTCCCGCTGGTTTATGGCTTACAGAAAGAATCTGGGAGCCACACCTTCCGAAAATACTTTATTCATCAGGAATTAAATATATCACTGTTGATGACAATCATCTAAAACAATCAGGGATACCCTCGGAAGAATTATTTAATTATTTTATTACTGAAGAATTAGCATATCCGATCAATGTATTTCCTATATCAGAAAAATTACGATATCTTATTCCTTTCAAGGATCCAGAAGAAACTATCCAATATTTAAAAGAAATCAATGAGCAGAAGGATAATCAGATCATTGTTTTAGCAGATGATGGTGAAAAGTTCGGGGACTGGCCAGGGACTTATGATTGGGTTTACAATAAAGGATGGCTCAAAAAGTTTTTTCAGTTATTAATTGATAATAGTCATTGGTTAAACTTGACGACATTTTCTGATGTGTTAAATATTCACCCGCCCAAGGGAAAGGTCTATATGGCTACGTCCTCTTACGAAGAAATGATGGGCTGGGCTCTCCCAACTTCGACAGCCTTAAAATACAAGATAGAAAAAAGGGTTTTTGAGACCCATCCTTCCGTTATGCAGTTTTATAGGGGAGGTTTCTGGAGAAATTTCTTATCCAAGTATCAAGAAAGTAATCGAATGTATTCGAAAATGCAATTGATAAGTCAGAAAATAAATGCCATGAATGATTCTGAAAAAAAAGCTGAAGTACTAAAGGAATTATGGCAGGGACAGTGTAATTGTGCATACTGGCATGGAGAATTCGGGGGATTATATTTGAGTCATTTACGGACAGCTATATATAAACATCTTATTATAGCAGAACAACTATCAGATCAGGTTTTAAAAACTCAATTTCCATCCATTGTTCAAAGAGATTATGATTCAGATGGTTTTGATGAGATTCTCTGTTCAAATAATGAAATCAATGTATATTTTTCTAAAATTGGTGGACAAATCATCGAACTGGATATAATAGAGAGAGCTTTTAATATAACAGACACTTTCACACGCCAGGAGGAGCCCTATCATCTTACCTTAATCGAAAGTCAAAAGAAACACAATAATAATTCATCGTCCTCAAATGGTATTGATAGTATACATGACATTCAAAAAAAGCATGATAAAGACATTTTAAAACATCTCATCTACGATCCTTATCCTAAACACTCTCTAATAGACCATTTCTTTGTAAAAAATATAGATATAGATTCATTCCGCTCTTATAATTATCAGGAGTTAGGTGATTTCGTACAAGGAATATATCAAAGTGACATCACAACATCGAATGGCAATCATGAAATAATATTAACAAGAAGAGGGGTAATTGATAATCTTGGAAGTAATTGTACGATTGAACTGAAAAAGGTTATTACAATAAAGAATTCTCAATTAGATATAAGTTATCAGTTAAAAAACCTTTCTGATCTTAATATTGATTGTAAACTAGGGATAGAATATAACTTCAGTGTACTTGCAGGGGATGCCGAAGATCGATATTACTTTTCAGACAAAGAAATAGATGACAAGAGAGCAAGGAGTTATGGACTCTTGCAAAACATCAAAACGATAGGTTTGCGGGATGATTATCAGAAGCTATCAATTCAACTGGATTTCAATGAAAATCTTAATGTATTCAGACTTCCGGTTGAGACTGTTTCCCAAAGTGTAGATAGCTATGAATTAATCTATCAAAGCTCTTGTATCCTCCCGCTATGGGATATCCATTTAAATCCCAATGAAAATAAAATTATTCGTTTCAACCTAAAAATATCAACTCATTTTTAAAACTTAACAAAAGATTAAATGATCATAAATATTTTATTTCAATAAATTTGAAAATCTTTAAAGGGTGCTCATAATATTATCAAGCATTTACATCGTGATAATAAAATTAACTTGACTTTGCAAAAAATTGTGATATTTTTTCCTACCTGTTCCAATATTTATTGCGAAATAAATGGGTTTTATAAAATAGAACATATCCACGGGGTGTAGCTCAGTTGGTAGAGTACTGGTTTTGGGAACCAGGTGCCGGAGGTTCAAGTCCTCTCACCCC
>DKAT01000048.1 GCA_002450905.1 Spirochaetia bacterium UBA6919 | reverse complement strand
TTTGAAAGGCTTTTAAATGCCTGTCTAGCCTCAAAGGGAATCACATACTCGGAGCTAACTAGATAAGCATTATATACTATACCTAAACGTTTATTCTTCCAAAAATTAAATCATAGGATTGCTATTATCGTTTCAGAATATCTTAAAAAATCTTTGACATTTTCAATATGTTAAAGTATATTATAATATCAATATAAATAATTTTATAACAATTGTCTAAATCACTTCTCGGGGAAAACATGATTAGAAATTTCATTAAATTATTTTTTTTACTAATTATTATTTTATCCGCAATTAATTTATATCCAGGAAAAGCAGATGTCATCAAAGTGCGTTTCAAAGAGACCGGAGATCGGGTCTATCGATTTTGGGTAACACTCAGACATAATGATACAGGGTGGAAGCACTATGCAGACCGCTGGGAAATATTAACTCCTGATAGAAAAAAGATATTAGCAACACGAGTCTTGGTTCACCCCCACGTTGACGAACAGCCCTTCACCCGATCCATGGCTAATATTAAAATCCCGTCGGAGATTAGTAAAGTTATAGTGAGAGCTCATGATAAAGTCCATGGTTATGGTGGAAAGGAAGTTACCGTCAATCTGGATGAATAAAATATTTTCATTGAGTCCCAAGTCAATCTATTGTAATTTTACATTTTAAACGAAAGTTATAAAAAAATATAATAAGACTAATTATTAAAATATAACATAAATAATCATATTTTATTAAAAAATAATCACAAAATACTAAATTATCTCTTGCAATTTTTAAAAAATTTATTATACTTATCTTGTTCCCTTGCCTTATTTAAAGTTTTGTGTTGTAACCAATTGATAGAAGGGTGCCTCGTCGGTAATAGTAGAAAACGATATTTCGTTATAAAATGTCTCAAAATGGTATAATTTTAAAAATTATCTTTATACAATTCTTAAAATGTATAAACAATCAAATAAATTAAATATTCTTGGAGGAGAAATGCCTACTTTCGTAAGAACAGACAAGTGTGATGGATGTAAAGGACAAGACAAAACAGCATGTATGTATATTTGTCCAAATGATTTAATGACACTTAACAAAGACATCATGAGAGGTGTCAATCAAGAACCAGACGCTTGCTGGGAATGCTACAGCTGCGTTAAAATATGTCCTCAACAAGCTATTGAGGCTCGCCACTATGCGGATTTTTCACCCCTTGGTGGATCTTGTCAGCCCCTTAGAGGAACTGATTCCATTATGTGGACTATCAAATTCCGTAATGGAAACACAAAACGATTTAAGTTCCCAATTAGAACTACTCCTGAAGGCTCAATCGATCCTTTTGGCGGTAAACCACAACCAGGGGATATCAATAGCCAATGTTACTTTACTGAAACATCTGTTGCTACAAACATTGAATAAAACTATAATTTAATCTATTTTAGAGGAGTATTAAAAAAATGGCTGAAGAAAGAAGTATTAAGTCAGATGATTATAAGTCCGCCAAGGTTGAGGAGATCGAAACCGATATTCTTTTAATCGGTGGTGGTATGGCTTGTTGTGGTGCTGCATACGAAGCAGTACGATGGGCTGGAAATGATGTAAAAATCACTTTAGTTGATAAAGCAGCTATGGATCGAAGTGGTGCTGTTGCACAAGGGCTTTCTGCTATCAATACCTATCTTGGAACAGATAGAACACCTTCTGATTATGCAAGAATGGTTGCTAACGACCTTATGGGAATTACAAGAGACGACCTATGCTATGATGTCGGACGTCACGTAAACGATTCTGTACACTTGTTCGAAGAATGGGGTTTACCTATCTGGAAACAACACGGTGACGAAGGAAAAAAACTGACTGAAGGTGGAAAACCAGTTCGATCAGGTAAATGGCAAATCATGATCAGCGGGGAATCTTATAAAGTAATTGTCGCTGAAGCTGCTAAAAAAGCTCTTGGAATGGATAATATCTATGAGCGTGTATTTATTGTTAAACTTCTACTCGATGCTAAAGAAACTAACCACATCGCCGGTGCAGTTGGATTCAGCGTTCGTGAACATAAAATCTATATTTTCAGATGTAAAGCAGCTTTATTAGCTTGCGGTGGTGCGGTAAATATCTTCAGACCACGATCTACTGGTGAAGGTATGGGACGTGCTTGGTATGCTGTATGGAACGCTGGTTCTACTTATACTATGGCTGCTCAGGTTGGTGCTGAAATGACAATGATGGAAAACCGATTCGTACCAGCCCGTTTCAAAGATGGATACGGACCTGTAGGCGCTTGGTTCCTATTATTCAAATCGAAAGCAGCTAACGCGTATGGTGAAGACTATATGACCAAGAATAAAGAAATGCTTAATGACTATCCTCCTTATGGACAGTCCGCAGTTCCAGCAACTTGTCTTCGTAACCACCTTATGTTAAAAGAAATGAAAGAAGGACGCGGCCCAATCTGGATGGACACTCCTACAGCTATGCAAAATTCTTTCAAAACAATGGATAAGAAACAACAAAAAGAACTCGAATCCGAAGCATGGGAAGATTTCTTAGACATGACTATCGGACAAGCTGGTCTATGGGCTTGTATGAACATCGCTCCTGAAGAAACTGCTTCTGAGCTTATGCCAACTGAACCTTATCTTCTTGGATCTCACTCTGGTTGTGCTGGTCTTTGGGTTTCTGGACCTGAAGATATTGCTCCAAAAGAATGGGTATGGGGACATAAAGGTGTAAACTACAACAGAATGACTACTGTTACTGGTCTATTTACTGCTGGTGATGGTGTAGGTGCTTCTGGACACAAATTCTCATCTGGATCTCACGCTGAAGGTCGTATTGCTGGAAAGAATCTTGTGAAGTTTGTTAAGAACAACAAAGATTTTTCACCAACCCTTAAAGAATCTAAAGATGAACTCGTTGATCTTGTTTACAGACCTTTTAAAACTTATGAAGACAACAAGAATTATACCACTGATCCTAACATCAACCCACATTACATCAAACCAAGAATGTATATGTTCCGATTAAACAAGTTGATGGACGAATACGTAGCAGGTACTTCCACTTACTATGTAACAAGCAAACACATGTTAGAAAGAGGGTTACACCTCCTTACAATGCTTAAGGAAGATGGGTTAAAACTTGCTGCTGGTGACTTACACGAGTTATTGAGAGCATGGGAAAACTATCACAGAGCGTGGACTGCTGAAGCACACTTGCGACACATCCTCTACAGAGAAGAAACTCGATATCCTGGATTCTATTATCGTGCAGACTTCCCAAAACTCGATGAACAAAACTGGAAAGTATTTGTTAACTCAAGATATAATCCAGAAAGTGAGAACTGGGATTTGAAGAAAGTTCCACATATCGATCTTGTTCCTAAAAAATAAATAATCTCTTCTTAAAAAATTAAAGAAGATTTTCATATAAAAACCCCTTTCATAAGGGGTTTTTTAGTTTTATGATAAATATGATATTATTATTCTTTTACAGGTATAATAATCTCAATCTCTGATCCCTTTCCAAGTATAGAATTTATCTGAATTTCTCCTCCCATATCTTGAATACGAAAATTAATATTTTTAAGACCCCTGCCTGACTCTGATTTATCATCTTTATCAAATCCTTTTCCATTATCTGAAATATATACTCGGATCTTATTATCTATACTTTCTAGCTTCATAACGACATCAGAAGCTTTAGAGTGTCGAATTATATTTGTGAGAAGTTCACCAATAGTTTTATATATCTGATATTTTAATTTAGCACTTAGAAAATTTCCTATGTCTTCCTGGCAATGATAATCCAGTCTTATATTTTTCATTCTTAAAAGATCATTTGCCCTGATATAAAGATAATTATTAAAATCCTGAAGAAGTTCTTTGTTCTCCATAATGGAATAGACCACTTCTCTCATTTGAATCAACGCATTCCGAGACAAATCCTCTATCGTTTGAAGCATTTCTTCAGTCTTCTTAGGGTTTGTATATAATTCTTCCCTTGCAATTTCCGAATTGATAATATTTCCAGTTAATAAAGCACCAAGACTATCATGAAGGTCACGGGATATCCTTTCCCTCTCTAATGTTAATTTTATTTCGTTTAATTCATTCATCAATAAGATGTTATTCACCTTAATTGATTGTTCGTGTTTTTTTATTTTACACTGATAAAAATAGAGCACAGGAGATATCACCCCCAATATCAGGGGATACATACGGTGAAATTTTGAGTATAACCTCATAAGCTCCTCATCTGTTATAAACAAAATACCTATCACAAGGGGATATATTGTAAATATCAGAAAGAAAAATAAATGAAATTCACTCAGTAAAGATATAAACACAATGAGAAGGAAATAGGCAAACCACCAGGCTGTTCTGGGGTCTTTTGTCATATAAATAATGATAATGGTATTTGTTACAACTATAAATTTACCCAACATATCTATTTTTTTAAATAAATCCGAGTCAATGCCACTTTTTTTATAAATATATAGTGCTGAAATATAGGATAAAAGAGAAATTAAAATGATTGGTATAATAATTTCAATAGGTAGCCTTAATAATTGGCTGGATTCTTTAAAAAAGGACATTACTATAAAAAGAATCGTTAGGATCATTACAATGAGATGCCCTTTCAAATAGCGAAGAGCCTCATAACTATCATTATAAAGTATAGGGAGAGAGAATAATTGCCTTGAAAATTGCTTTATAAAAGAATTAGTATTCATAATCCAGTACTTCCAAACCCCCCACTCCCTCTGGAAGAAGAATCCAATTCTGCTACAATTTCTAAAGTTGCATGAAAAACTCTTTGAACTACCATTTGAGCTATCCGCATTTTAGGTTGGATTACGAAATCTTCCTGACCAAGATTAATTAGAATTACTTTAATTTCTCCTCTGTAGTCGCTGTCTATGGTTCCAGGGCTGTTGAGAACAGTAATTCCGTGTTTCATCGCTAATCCGCTCCTAGGTCTTATCTGAATTTCATATCCTGCTGGGATTTTAACTGAAAATCCAGTTGGAACCAGTAAGTATTTTCCGGAGGTTATTATTTTATTTTCCTGAAAGTCAGCGTAGATATCCATTCCTGATGATTGTGATGATTCGTAAGTAGGGATTGTGCAGTGATCTGAAAGAGCTTTGATTTGAATATTGATCTTATCCATAGGTTTTCATAATAAAAACATATTAATTTACTTAAGGGTAACATTTATTTATCATCTTGTCAAGAAAAAGCCAAATTTTAACAATTCTCCTTTAAATTTTACTTATCCATAAGTGTGAAAATGTATCATGATCGGAACTAAAAATTTTGATTCCGATGGTGGTTAGGTACGGCACAATCATTTTAATAACCGCTTTAAATTGGATTGATTATTGTGATATAATGAAATAGGAAATTATTTAAAAAGGGATAGCTTATTACCTAGACCCTCATGAGGCGTGTTCTGAGGTGTTCGATATCATTGCGGGTGGAGTCATTATTTCTCATCTCCTCCTCAATTTTTTGATAGGCTGAGACCATTGTAGAATGATTACGTCCGCCAAATTCGTTGCCCAGATCAATGGTGGATAGATTTGTTAATTGTTTTGCCAAGTATACAGCAATGTGCCTTGGTTTAGTGATAGAATCATTCCTTTTCTTAGACTTCATATCGGAATAACTGATGTTGTAGTAATTGGCTACTTCCCGCTGGATCTGTTCTACTGTGAGATTTTTTCTTCCTGTATGATAGTTTAGGATATCTTTCAACTCATCTTCTACACGACGTATGGTTAATTTCTCTTTTAAAAGGTCGATAATAGATTTCAGCTTGATAACTGCTGCTTCAAGATCCCGTACATTATTTGTGATATTGTTTGATAAGAAATCAATAATCTCTGGAGTTAGGCTGATTTTATTTTTTACCATTTTTTTTAGAAGAATCGCTTTTCTAGTCTCTAGATCAGGAGGTTTTATATCAGCTACAAGTCCAGAAGCGAACCGGGACAACAAACGATCAGTGATGGTCTTTAATTCTCTTGGAGGGCGATCACTGGTGAATACCATCTGCTTTCCATCCTCCTTAAGTTTATTAAAGGTGTGGAATAATTCCTCCTGAATACCTTCTTTTCCTTCAAGAAACTGGATATCATCGACAAGAAGGACATCTGCAAATCGATATTTTAGACGAAAGGCATGAGGGCGTTTTTTCTGGAGAGATGCTACGTACTCATTGGTAAATTGCTCACTGGTAACGTAAATCACTTCAAGCACAGGATCTCTTTTGTGGATCTCATGACCAATAGCCTGCATTAAATGGGTTTTGCCAAGTCCCACACCACCATAGAGAAAAAAAGGATTATAATCCCGTCCGGGTGTTTCTGATATCCGTATTGCTGCTGCATAGGCTAATTGGCTATTATTTCCTACAACAAATTGATCGAAAGTATATTTAATTTCAAGGGAGTCAAATAAATTGGGCTGGAAAGACTTTTGTGGTTTGTTGGATTCAAGGGGTTTTGAAGGGACGATGATTAGCTCCTCGTCAGGTTCTTCCTGCACCATAACTTTTAATTGATATCGTCTTCCAAATCGTTTATCCATAAAATGGTGGATAGCGTCAATATAGCGATCACTGATTCTATCTTTATATACAGAATTTAGAACAGAGATATAAATTTCCTCATCGGACGAGGACAGATATTTAATGTAATCCAGCCATAATTCACGATCTTTGGGGAATTCTTTATGGAGAAATTGTTCAATTAATCTCCACTCTTGTTCCAACATGAGACTTCTCCGAGGGTATTAATTTAATTTATCTATTATTTTTATAATATCTTTAGAGATTTTCCTAGTTTAATTCCAATTATTTTTTATCTCGAGTAGAGAACTATATTTTGAGTTATACGTATATTATTCGTCGTCTTCGTCGTCCTCGTCCTCATCATCTTCTTTGTTGTCATTCTGTTTATATTGCTTATACAACGAGTCCAATTCTTTCTGAATATCATTGATCTTTGGTTCTACCCTTAAACTATTTGCAGAGTTCTTTGGTTGAATCGGCTGAGAGTTTTTTTGATTAGCTATTTTGTGTGTAGAATTAATTTTGAAATGGTTTTGGGATTGCTTGTGATTATGTGCCAGGACTAAGGATGTGGACAGTATAATTATAATCACCAGATAAAATAAACCAAAAATATTCTGTTTCATTGATCGTCTCCTAAAAAAATAATTAGAATTATATTATAGATAAAATTATATAAGATGATCACCTCCGTCTATAAAAAGAATTTGACCAGTCACAAAATGATTTTCGATAAGAAACTCCAACCCCTTTAGGATTTCTTCGACTTCTCCCTTACGCTTCAAGGGGATGGACTCTGGACGTTTTGTTAGATATTCACCGGATTCTTCATCAGGGGGGATAATATAACCTGGAGCTATGGCATTGACTCGGATGGATGGGGACAGTTCTTTAGCCGATATGGTAGTAAAATTAGCCAGAGCCATTTTAGATAACGTATAAGCTGAATAAGATGTATCAATACGGGATATTTTAGCATCAACGATATTAATGATCTGCCCAGTCTGACAATGTCTTGCAAACAACTGGGATAGGAAGTATGGGACTTTGAAATTAATATTGAAGTTTTGATTAAATGTCTCAAAAGAAGTATCGATAAGGGGGGATTTTTTAAATATGGATGCATTATTGACTAACAGATCGAATGTCCCAAAGTGTTTTATCACGTTCTGGAAGAATGGTTCAATGTTACTTTCTATGGTTAGATCACAGGGGAAGAGTTCAACATCTACTCCAGTTTCTTTAATATGAGAAGCCATACTGAGAGCAGATTCGCGTGATGAATTATAATGGAGTGCTATGTTAAATCCCATCTCAGATAGTTTTAAGGTAATTGCCTTTCCAATTCTCCTTGCCCCTCCAGTGATGAGAGCAGTCCCTTTCATGGAATAATCCTTGATTGCCAGGGGTGAATAAATAAAAGATTCTTAGTTCTCAAGGAGGTGTATAGGACGACGCCCCGCATAGCCCGTTTCATAACGGTGAAAGTATAATATATCGTCTTCATTATATTTCCAGCAATAATAATAACCATCCCCTGAATCAAAATCCACCAACCAGAGTCCCTTTATTTCAACACCATAATCTAAAATCTTAATTACCCAAGTCTTTACAAGAACCTCAATCTGATTTTCTATTTTATGAGACTGATCTTCATCGACATCTTTAAGTAGTTCTGTAAGCTCATGTACTTGTTCAAAATAGGTTTTAGTTATATCTCTTATCTCAGGAAGTAACTTACGGGCTTCAGCTAATGAAAAATAGGTCATGATTCACCTTTTGGGATTTTAGTAAATTAATTTACTGATAATTCCTTGTTTGAATGCAGAAATTGATTTATATAAATCTGCAAAATATTTTTATTCAAATTATCATTATATTATTAAAATTTAACACAAAATAATTCTATTCGGGTTAAAATAAAATGGAAATTATTTTTTTTTCATCAAAATATAGGGATTTTATACTATATTCTCTATTGTATTGGATTAATAGAATTCTAATATAATTTAATTTCAATTGAGATTAATATCTATAAAACAGGATATTGCTGTATGAATAAGCATAGTATATTAATGGGGGATCCATTTTTCTTTTCTATTAAGGGCGGTGCAAATCCTCATACCCGAAATCTTTTTGGAATAAAGAAACAAGTCGATAGAAATCTCGCAATTAAGCAGTGGCACTATCTCGCTGATGTATTATTATCTCACGGTCTTCAAATATTTGTCATCCCACCACAAATTGAATATCCAGGACTTGTATATCCAGCTAATGCTGGCTTCCTCGCAAAGGTACAACAACACGCTCCCCTTATAGAAAAAGGATTTTACTTATCAAATCTCATCCCAACCCGTTCTGGAGAAGAGTTTTTTTATAAAGATTTTATAGAAAATATTGGTATCCCTACATATCATCTCTCAAAACGATTCGAAGGAGAAGCGGATTTCTTTCCAGCGGGGAATAAATATATTTTTACCTATGGAAAGATTAAGCAGCAGCGGTTTAGATTAAAATGGGGATTCCCACCATACCAGCGAGTCTATGGATTCCGATCTGATTTTAATGTTCTTACCGAATTGGAAAAGATTATTAATAGCATACCCATCATACCCCTTGAATTAATCAATGAATCCTATTATCACGGTGATACAATCTTCTCCAGCTTTGGCGAGAACAAACAATACCTCCTCGTTTTCATGGAAGGGCTTTCAAAAGATTCTCAAACCACCTGTAAAAAACAATTTGGCGATCATCTAATACCCTTATCAGAGAACGATGCTAAATTATATTCAACAAACTCCTTTCAAACAACTTATCAAAATGAGAATATATTATTCTTACCCAAAGGAGTCAGTGATCAGCTCATCCATCAAGTGAAGGAAAGGGGGGCAATACCAGTTCAAATCGATGTTTCTGAATTCTTAAAAAAAGGTGGCGGTTCTATAAAATGTATGATAGGGGATCTTGGTATTTTTTACGAATCTGCCGATGATATTAAAGAAAATGTCAAAGAATATCGTGAAAAATATCGATATGAAAATTATTACAAGAAAATATAGAGGATTACAAATGATAAGTGCTTTATATAAATATATAATTATATTAATAATACCGATTTTAATAACGATACAATGCTCCAAAGAGAAACCAAAAATCACCAGAACCTTAGATTTAAAAATTATTGGAGATGAAAACGTCGGTACAAAAAAGAAGGTTCTTAAACCAGATCAATCTACTTATATTCTTGATAAGGTCAGTTTTGTCAAAACAATAGATGATGGTTTTATAAAATTTGATTACCAAATTGCTTTGGCATATCCACGCGGAAAAAACGAAACGGAATGGGAAATCATTACCAAACGTGAACAAATTATGAAATTAATACAGATATATTTCACAGAAAAATCATATAATGATATCAATACGGTAGAAAAAAGAGAAAATCTTAAAAGAGAACTTCTAGCTGTCATTAATTCCAAAATTATGAAAAAAACTATTATCACTGATATTTATTATTCTCATTTTTTTGTCATAAAGCAATAGATAATTTCTGCTAATGTCATTTTTTAGGATCCTAATTGCATCCTTATATAAATTAGATTAACCTAATCATTAACATTAAACAATTAATTACTTAGAATATTTATTACCAAAAATTTTCTAATTAAAAATTTAAATAAATCACTTAAATCATTACTAGTAATTTATGCAGCTATTCAATTCATCTGACATAATTTAATATACTTTATCTCATAAAGTATTCCATTATAAACAATTTTTTATTTCCCATAACATTTAATGGATATATAGTAAAATTTCCTCCAAAAATTCACGATAACAAATATGACATAATACTGAAATTCTGTAGAGATTGAAATCTTATTAATTTATATTGAGATCACCAAACCATTGGATCAATATACAATAAGGCTCTAAAGAAGAAAATTATAAATATATTATCCGATCATATAAATATTATTAAGTGTCATGGTTTTATTACCGAACAATAGTTAGCATGATAATAAGGGATTAAGTTCAATTTTTCAGAGGCATTAATGCTTAAATACAAAATCAGAGAGCTTAAAGAGGGAATGATTTTCTCTGCGTCACTTCTATCGGATGACGGAGAAACACTTTTACAAAAAAAAATCCCTATTAAAAAGGAAGATGTTCTTCGCTGGGCAACCATGGGCATCTCAGAAGTATTTTGCCGTGGCGAGGTAATAGATGAAGGTGAGGATACTAAAAGTGCTCTGGATAGGATCAGAGAACAGCTTGAAGCTCAAAAAGAAGCTGCTAATCTAAAAAAAGATGATATAAAGCCTAATAAAAATCAGGCTTATGCTACAAAAGATGAACTTCTGAAAGCAAAAATCTATGAATCAAAGCTATATTCCCTGGAGATTGTTGAGCAGATAATTGATGGATTAACCCTTGGATTAAATCATTTCCTCCAAAGCCCGAAAGACCCCAGTGTACTTCGTGAAAAACTCATTTACTCATCAGAAGGCCTCATCAAAGAAATGAGAAAAAATCCTTCCCATATCCTTGATGCTGTGTGTTTCATTGAAAGCGGAAATTCATTTGTTTCTCACGCCGTTCGTGTAGCTGTTATTGGTGTATACACCGCTATGCAACTCGATACAAACTATAAACGACTTTTAATCATTGCAACATCCGCATTCCTTCACGATATTGGAAAAGTCGCCTATAATGCAGTAAACGAGCTGGAAAGAATTAATGTTTCAAAAGATAAAATGAATATAGCCCTTACCCACCCCGTATATGGATACAAAGTCGCTAAAAACTTTTTAAGACTCCAGGATGAAGTCTGTCAGGCGATATTAAATCATCACGAACAACCCGATGGAAAAGGTTTCCCAAGACGTGTGGCTGATATAAAGCTCTTCATCACAGATAAAATTCTATACCTCTCAAATGTTTTCGCCCACCTCATCGAAAAAAACCAGTTGGAAGGATATATGACCCCGTTAAAAAATCTGGATTATCTGATAGAACACTTCCCCGATAAATTCGATCCTCGTCTCTCACAAAAATTAAAAAATATAAATAACCTCGAAGGTTACGAATCATTACACCGAACCCCATCTCCTGAAAAGACTGTGATCAATCCCAAGAAAGTCTAATATTTTCCCCACATGAAAGTTAATAATATCATCCAGTGTTTGAGGTTTGTTGTATAAAGCCACTGTAATAGGCATAATATGGGCTCCAGCCTGGGTTAATCGTAGCATATTTTCTAAATGAATCCTATTTAAAGGTGTTTCCCGTGGAGAGATAATCAATTTATATCCCTCTTTTAAAGCCACATCAGAAGCCCGCTCCAATAGGTTATTTGAATTCCCTACAGCAATCCGGGAAAGAGTCCCCATGCTGCAGGGCAAGATGACGAGTGCATCAAGGCGATAAGATCCACTGGATGGAGGTGCAAATAAATCATCAATGGGATAATACTTAATGGCATGTTCTTTGGCAAAATCCGCAGGATTGATACCCGTTTCATAACGGCAGACCTGATGACCCGCCTCGGTTACCGTGAGATATACATCGACGTTATTTTCTTTAAGTGATTGTAATAATCTGATTCCATAAATAGAACCTGATGCCCCAGTCATGCCAACAAATATTTTCATAATGTATCCTGAATCTCTCCAGACATACGATTCAACTTATAATCTTTGGATCATGTCATGGAAAAGAATTAAATTATATTTATTCATCTCAAAATATACTAAAACTCATTGAAAATGAAAGGCATTATACTTGGGATGTAACTAATCAGTATCGGAATCAAAAATTTCAGTTCCGATTGTGTTCCTTTTCGTGGTTATTGCATAA
The DNA here is from genome assembly GCA_002450905.1 of Spirochaetia bacterium UBA6919. GTDB lineage: Bacteria > Spirochaetota > UBA6919 > UBA6919 > UBA6919 > UBA6919. Next base: position 31,796 of record DKAT01000048.1, on the reverse strand, counting down.
GCATCATATCAATTAAAATATTTTATACTTGTATATTTATTTTATAAAGAAAGTCAGTTTTGATTCACTCAAAACAATTTCTCACTATCTAAAAGGAGGGTCACAGGTCCCCAGTTTGTTAATTTCACATCCATTTTTGCCTGAAACTGACCTGTCTGGATATTTAAATTAACTTCCTTTGCTCTTTCTACAAACTTCTGATAAATCATCTGGGCTTCCTGAGGAATCATAGCCGTTGAATAGGAGGGACGTCTGCCTTTTCTGCAGTCTCCATATAAGGTGAACTGGGAAACGACTAATATATCTCCGCGAATATCTGTTACAGAACAATTCATCACGCCGTTTTCATCGTTAAAAATCCTGAGATTCATCATTTTATCAATCATATACGATATTTCCTTCTCCCCATCAGATTTTGATATCCCGATCAATACAACCATCCCCTGATTAATCGAAGAAAATATATTATCATCGATCCACAACTCGGCATTCTTCACCCGTTGAATCACCATTCGCATATCATTTATTCCTGAAAATATAGTCTATTATTTAAAAGTAGTTGAAAATAGTTTGTAAAATATAATGACCTGATCCTCTTTCTTTCAATTAATTTAATAATTTATAGATTTAGACAAAAGAGCAACTTTTATCTAATGTATAGTACTGATTGATTTAATATCGATTTTGAAGATGTTTGATATACAAAAATATTAACTTATTTAACAGATTTTTTTATTGACTATTAGATTTAAAATAAATATCTTTACTTTATTAATAATAATAGAAATTTAAGTGTATGCATTATCGCTAGGTATTCAATTTACTTTAATAATATTAATATTTATAGGTCTTGGTTACTGGCTTGACCAAAAATATAACACAGGGGTGTTATTTCTTTTGCTGTTCTTATTTGCAGGTTTTGCTATTGCCTTTTATACATTGATTAAATCTGCAACAAAAGAACGAGATGATGATAATAACGAGAAATAAAGACATATTTTTTTTAATTAAATTATCTTTTTTTTCATTTTGGATTTATCTATTACTGTGTGTATTATTTTATAGTGATTTTGTTCTATCAAAACCTTTTTTAATAACTGGGATAGTAAGTATATCGAGTACGTATATATTTCATATTTTACTAAAAAGGGCAATAAGTTTTAAAGAAAATAAGGTATTTTTCACTCTATTTTATATAGGCATATTAATTCGTTTTTTAATGTTTATAATTTTAATTATATTTGTCTATATATTATCCAGAGAAAATATTTTAGAATATGTAATCTCGTATGTGATATATTTCTTTGCATTACATGTTATTGAAGCTGTATCAATATATAGGAATTCCAATTTATCTGTATAAACTATGATGATTGAATTATTAAACCATTCTTTGTTAGCCAGCACATCTTCTGATAATCCTTTAGTCGAACTATTAAAACATCACTTATTAGATCATAACATTTTTAAGTTTGATAAAATCTTTGGTATAATTGATATATCCCTTTCCAAACACGTTATTATTATGTGGACAGTATCAATTATATTGATTGTATTAGTTTTAGGTGTTGCTAAAGCTATAAAGAAAGACAAGAGTGCTACGGGTGGCCGTTTAACAACTTTAGTTGAGATATTTGTAGAATTTATTCATAATGATGTCGTGAAACCCAATTTTCATAATGATTCTAAAAAATGGCTCCCTTTCTTTCTCACGCTGTTTTTTTTCATAATGTTTTGTAATTTGTTTGGATTATTCCCAGAATCCTCAACAGTCACCGGAAATATCGCTGTGACAATGATACTTGCTATAATAACATTTATATTAACACAAATATATGGGATGTATAAGAAAGGGGTTATTGGTTACTTAGCCCACCTTGTCCCATCAGGAGTACCCAAGGCATTATATCCATTATTATTGTTAATCGAGTTGATTGGATTATTCACAAAGCCCTTTGCACTAACAATTCGTCTTTTTGCCAATATGTTAGCGGGCCATATCGTAATGCTTGTCCTGTTATATTTAACAACTTTTGCACAAAATTATATTATTCGACTTGCTGTAGCCCCACTCACGATTTCTATAGTAATATTCGTTAATATACTTGAGATATTTATATGTATATTACAGGCTTATATATTTACATTTTTATCAGCTATTTTTATATCCGAAGCTGGATCAGGGCATTAATTTTATAATTTAAATTATATATTTAATAAGGAGATATTTATGGATTTTGGTCTTGCGGCAATAGGTGCCGGACTTGCTGCTATTGGTGTGGGGATAGGGATAGGACGTATAGGAGGGAGTGCCGTTGAAGGTATTTCTCGTCAGCCTCAGGCTATTAATGAAATCAGGGGTTCTATGATTCTTGCAGCTGCTCTCATTGAGGGAGTAGGTATTTTTGCTGTTGCGGCTGCTTTTTTAGTACTAATTTTGAAGAAATAATTTATTCCTAATTTTGAATAACTTAATCCAGGAGAAAAAAATGGAAGTATTATCAGGGAATGTTTTTTTCTGGACACTTGTGACGTTTGGTATACTTGTGTATATTCTGGGAAAATACGGATGGAAACCAATTATTAATGCTCTGGATAATCGAATTGAAAGTATTAAAAATGATATAGCCTTTGCTGAACGTGAGAAAGAGAGAGCTACGAAAATTGTCTATGAACAGAAAGAAGTTCTAAGTAAGGCAAGGAATGAAGCTCAGGGTATCATTAGTCATGCAAAGAAAGAAGCGGATGTAATGAAGGATGAGATTTTAAGTAAAGCACGTATTGAAGCAAAAAACGTTGTTGAGAAAGCTAGACAGGATATTGAATCGTCTAAAACATCTGCTATAGAAGAGCTTAAAAATGAAATGGGGAAATTATCCCTTGACATCGCTAGTAAGGTTATTGAAAAATCTTTAGACCCTAAAGATCATCAGGAACTTATATCCAAAGCTCTTAGTCAATACCAGCATCATAACTAATTTTCATCTTGTTCTAATAGGAAATTTAATGTCAGACTTGCATAGCACCCATGTCTTTGCCCAATCTCTTTTCAAGTTAGGTGTTCAGGATAATATGCTGGATAAATTTGAACATGAGTTTAGAGTATTTATAGATTTATTTTCACAAAATGAGATGTTTCATACATTCTTATTAAGCCCTAAAATTATGAAGGATAAAAAAAAAGCTATATTAACCAAGATCCTTGGCAAGGATTTTTCAAAAGAGTTCATTGCATTTATCACTGTGATCCTCCTAAAGAGATATCAATCCTTATTAAAAAATATTTATAGAATGTTTGAAGAGCTTGTTGATATTCATAAACAAAGGCTTAGAGGGAAAGTTTTAACAGTAACTAAATTGGATGACAAGATCTTTAAGGAAATTCAAGATTTATTACATAAAAAATATAGAAAGGAAGTAATTCTTAAGAACGTTGTGGATCCAAGTATATTAGGTGGACTCATTTTAATTATAGATAATCACCGTATTGATCTATCTATACTACAAAATCTTGAAATTATTAAAAATAAAATCATACAGAGTAAATTATCAGGAGTCTTCTCGTGAAAATCAATGTGGAAGAAATATCTACCCTTATTAAAAAAGAGATTGAAGGGTATAAATCAGTTCTATCAGAAGAAGAAGTGGGTACAGTCCTTGATATTGGAGATGGAATAGCCAAGATCCATGGACTTAATAATATCATGGCTGGAGAAATGATAGAATTTCAAGATGGAACAATAGGACTTGCTCTTAACTTAGAAGAAGATGCGGTTGGAGCTGTAATTTTAGGGGACTATCTTCATATAAAAGAAGGATACTCAGTTAAACGCCTTAAAAGCCTATTATCTGTTCCAGTTGGTGAAGAGCTTGTTGGTAGAGTTGTAAATCCTCTTGGAGAGCCTTTAGACGGCTTAGGTCCTATCAAAACTACTAAGAGAAGACCTTTAGAGATTATAGCTCCTGGTATAGCTAAACGACAACCTGTTAAAATGCCTTTACAAACAGGAATCAAGGCAATCGATTCTATGATCCCAATAGGACGTGGACAACGAGAATTAATTATTGGTGATAGACAAACTGGAAAAACAACAATTGGAATTGATACAATTTTAAACCAGAAAGGTACAGGTGTAATATGTGTATATGTTGCTGTAGGTCAGAAAGCATCTACAGTTGCTAGCGTTGTTGAACGCCTAAAAGCTCATGGAGCAATGGATCACACGATTGTTGTAACAACTCATGCCAGTGACCCTGCACCTATGTTATTCATAGCTCCGTATGCAGGTTGTGCTATGGCAGAGGAGTTTATGTATGATCACAAGAAAGATACATTGTGTATTTACGACGATCTTACAAAACATGCTAATGCATATCGCCAACTATCTCTCCTGCTCCACAGACCACCAGGACGTGAAGCATTCCCAGGTGATGTTTTCTATCTCCACTCCCGACTTCTTGAGCGTGCTGTAAAACTATCTGATTCTATGGGTGCAGGTTCTTTAACTGCTCTCCCTATTATAGAAACACAGGAAGGGGAAGTATCTGCTTATATTCCTACTAATGTAATTTCAATTACTGATGGTCAAATCTATTTAACCCCTAAACTATTTGCTTCTGGGGTTCGACCTGCTGTCGATGTTGGTATATCGGTTTCTCGTGTCGGTGGTAATGCCCAAATCAAAGGGATGAAAAAGGTTGCTGGTTCACTTCGATTGGATATGGCTCAATATAGATCATTAGAAGCCTTTGCACAAATTGGAACTGATCTGGATAAGGCTACCCAACGACAGCTTGATCGTGGCGCACGATTGGTAGAAATTTTAAAGCAAAATCAATATCATCCCATGCTAGTTGAAGAGCAAATTGTAATTATATATGCAGGAACTCACGGTTATTTAGACACTATTCCCTTAAATCTTGTAAAAGATTTTGAGTCAGACTTACTCAATTTCCTCCGGCATGAAATGAAATCTATTCTAAATGGTATTAGAAATACAAAAGAAATTGATAATGAGGAAGAGCTTAAATCTGCTATTAGTCAATTTCTCGAAAGATTTATTCAAACAAGAAATATTAAAGTTGAATCAAGGAAATAATGAATGGCTAATATTCGTGATATAAAAAATCGTATTTCCTCTGTGCAGAACATAAAAAAAATTACTGAAACCATGGAAAAAATCGCTACAGCAAAGTCAAAGAAGAATACCGACCGTCTTATGAATTCTCAGGAATATTATCAGAGCTTGATTAAAATGCTCTCCCACATAATTCCATTTATTAGAGAGGAAAAAGATATTTCACATCACCCCCTTATTAGAGCCCATAAAGATATTAGAAATGTCGTTTTATTCGTTATCTCTTCGAATCGTGGATTATGTGGGGGTTATAATCACAATTTACTCCACCTGGCACACCATTTTTTAAATACTCTGAAAGAAGATCATAAAAATATTCAATCCTATGTTGTAGGTAAAAAGGGAGTTAATTATTATAAGTTTAATAAACTATCACTCGAAAAATCTTTTATCGATATCGATGACAATGTGACTTATGAAGGAATGTCAGAAATAGCCGATGGGTTTTGTAAACTCTACACATCCTATCAGGTAGATGAAGTTTACATAGTATATACTAAATTCTATTCTCAGGCTCAACAAAAGCCCATTATCGAAAAAATTTTGCCGTTTGAATTTGAGGAAGAACAGGAAGAAGAAGACTTCAGATCCATCTATATCTTTGAACCCGATGGAGAAAGTGTTTTAGATCAACTCCTACCCTTGGCAATACGATATAAATTATTTGATACTATACTTGAGACAAACTTATCAGAACAGATTGCACGAAAGTTAGCAATGAAACAAGCGACTGATTCAGCAGGAGATATGATACGATCTCTTACACTAGATTATAACAGAGCTCGTCAAAGTAAAATTACTAAAGAACTGATTGAAATCATGGGAGCTGCAAAAGCTCTGCATTCATAATTATTTTACAGGAAGGATATTATCATGAATAAAGGACGTGTGACTCAAGTCATTGGATCAACTTTAGATGCGGAGTTCAATGAGGGACACCTGCCTGATATCTACAATGCACTCGATCTTTACGTAGAAATTAATGGAACTAAAAAGAAAATCGTCGCTGAAGTGCAGCAACACCTTGGAGAAGGCAGAGTTCGTGCTGTATCCCTTGACTCGACTGATGGAATAGTTCGTGGGAGTGAAATAATCGATACGGGTGGGCCAATACTAGTTCCTGTAGGAGAGAAAACCCTCGGACGTATATTCAATGTTCTTGGTGAAGTTGTTGATGACATCCCTGCTCCTGATTTCAAAGAAAAACGTCCCATTCACAAAGAACCCGTGAAGTTTGAGAATCTTGAACCCAAAACAGAGATCTTTGAGACTGGAATTAAAGTGATTGATCTATTGGCACCCTACGTTAAAGGCGGAAAAACAGGGCTTTTTGGAGGTGCTGGTGTTGGAAAAACTGTTATAATCATGGAACTAATAAATAATATTGCTACACATCACGGTGGATACTCTGTTTTTGCTGGTGTGGGTGAACGAACTCGTGAAGGGAATGATCTTTGGCTCGAGATGCAGGAATCAGGTGTACTTTCCAAAACAGTTTTATGTTATGGACAAATGAATGAACCCCCTGGTGCCCGACTGAGAGTAGCCCTGTCAGCACTCACCATGGCTGAATACTTTCGAGACCAACATGGTACAGATGTCCTCCTATTTGTTGACAATATCTTTCGATTCTCACAAGCAGGATCAGAAGTATCAGCACTATTAGGGAGAATGCCGTCCGCTGTGGGTTATCAACCTACTTTAGCAACAGAAATGGGGGAATTACAAGAAAGAATTACTTCAACTAAAACAGGATCTATCACCAGTGTACAGGCTGTTTATGTGCCTGCAGATGATTTAACTGATCCTGCACCAGCGACTACCTTCACCCACTTGGATGCCAGTACCGTTCTTTCAAGAAAAATATCAGAGAAAGGTATTTATCCTGCAGTGGATCCTCTCGATTCCGCATCCCGTATACTTTCCCCGGAATATATCGGTGAAGATCACTATAACATTGCACGGGAGGTTCAGCGCATCCTCCAAAGATATAAAGACCTCCAGGATATTATTGCTATCTTGGGTATGGATGAACTTTCTGAAGAGGATAAGAAACTCGTCGCTCGTGCTCGTCGTATAGAAAAATTCCTCTCACAGCCATTTACAGTAGCTGAAGCGTTTACAGGACGTCAAGGACGTTACGTCAAACTGGAGGATACTATTAGAAGTTTCAAAGAAATCATCTCTGGTAAATATGATGACCTTCCTGAGCAGGCGTTTTATATGGTGGGAGACATTGATGAAGTAGTCAGAAATGCTGAAAAAATGAGTGAAACAGCATAGAGATATTTATGATTAAATGTAAAATCGTTACCCCTGATAAATTAATTTATGATGGTGATGTCGAGTCTCTTATCATTCCTGGTGTGAAGGGAGAATTTGGCGTGCTGAAAGATCATGTCCCTCTCATTTCTTTTCTTACGAAAGGAAGACTTATTCTCGATTTTAAGGAGATGATAAGGGAATTGATTATTGACGAAGGATTTGCAGAGGTTAAAAACAACGAGGTTAATGTCTTAACAAAACAGATTTTTGAAGATAATACCAAAGCAAAAAAATAATATCTACTTAAAATCTAACAAGTTCTGAATAACAAAAAAATTAAAGCATTAACAATTAAGTTCTGGAGATTTACCAGTAAACATTAATGGGATAAAGATGGGAAAATCATGGGAAAAAGGTTTATACTTAGGTAACATTTTGAAAACCACAATTTTCAACTTCACACGATTTGAATATTATTGGTTTTTAACTATATACAGACAAATTAAGTTGAAACAAATGAAAAATTTGTATCTCGAACAGTAATACGCATTTTGGTATCATCCATTCGCTTAACATAACTATCTATTTTATCACTATTTATTGACATAAATAACTTGTATAGCTCTATCTCAAAAGAAAGTGCTTCGCATACGGAATAAGTTAAGTTTTTTGATTTATTTAAATCGATCACAAGATGTCTTGTATTGATTCTATCAGGTGAAACATGCTCTTTAACAGATAAGGCACTTACTACATCAATCTTTCCACCAACTGATGTTAGTTTCCCCTTTTCTCTGACTCGTTTAACAATATCACTGGTAACAGTTTGAACTTCTTTATGATTGACAGGGTATTCCATGGAACCTGCAAGATCAGTACGGCCCACTGTGACTTGATGGACTTGTGAGAAGTAGGGGTGTTGAATAATTGGATTGAGATTACAATAACCAGTGATTGTCTCCAAATTAATTGCAAGATAGAGTGAATCCATCTTCTTCCCTGCAATTTCTTTTAGTGAATCAATAAAATTTATAAAACCATATTCCGATTCAATCATAGGAGCAAGGATCCCATCGACATTAATGTTTAAACAATGTCTCATATCGTTTCGGGCTTCAGGACCACCAATCTTAACAATCATGGGAACAATACCCTGAGATATTTCCCGAAGTACATTGAGTTCCTCAAAGGTCATGTCTTCGACTTCAGTTCCACCCTTGACTCCAACGATACCGTGGCTTTCTCGCATGTACCAGAGTTTTTTTTGTATACGTTCATTCATATTATACTCTTTTAGCGTAATTTTTATAGAATAGATATCGATTATATCCGAATTATTAACATTTATTTTTTCGGCAGGATAATAAAATAGATGAGTAATTAAATTGAAATATAAAATAATCACTTTGAATTTAAATCAATGGAGGGAAGATCCAGTGGTTTGGATATAAGAAGATCATTTTTTTCTGATAAGTCTTTCAAGATCTTTTAATTTCATTTTTTGAGGGGTTTTGGTATCTTTTGTGATTTGACCATAGGCATAATTTCCTTTAATTTTTAACCAATATTCCCCACAGTTGCTGATAGAATAGTCGTTTACTGGTTCTTCCGGTGAAGAATCGTATGAATCAAACAGAATAAACATCCACTGGGTATTAATAGGAAATTGTGTTACATGTGGTCTGCAAAGTGCTCCATTATCTCCCCAAACACGTATTACATTTCTTTTTTCCTCTCCATTAATAAGTTTAGTGATTTTAATATCCATAGACCATCCAAGACCACTGTCTTCTTTAGGTTTAAAATATTTAAGTACTTTAGTATGGACAATTATCACAGCATCTTTCTTTACATGTAAGAAGGGACCTGCCCACTCCTCACATTTACAGGGATACGCCATGTTGACAGAGAAGATTAGGAGGAATAGGATGATTAATTTCTGTTTCATACGTGGTCTCCATCATCGGGTGATTTATTTAAGAATGTTGAGTCCCCTGGGAGATCTTTTTTAGAAGGATATCCCGTTCTTTCTCAGAGCCAGGTTTATTTAATAGGGCGAACATATTTTTCTTGTATGCTTCGACGCCGGGTTGATCGAAAGGATTAATTTTCAAGAGATATCCGCTCATCCCACAGGCCATCTCGAAAAAATAGATGATTTGTCCTATATAATATTCATTTAGTTCAGGGATTTTAAGGGTCATACTGGGAACCTCTCCCTCGTGATGAGCTATGGTTGTACCCAACAACGCCTGGTGATTAATATCGGTCAGATCTTTCCCCTTAAGATAATTAAGCTGATCCAGATTATCACTGTCTTCCTGAATGAGTATGGTTTCTTGATTTTTTTCAATCTGGATAACGGTTTCAAATAGGGTCCTCTCGCTATCTTGTATCCATTGACCCATGGAGTGGAGATCCGTTGTGAAATTACATGTTGCAGGGAATATTCCTAATTTGTCTTTCCCTTCACTCTCTCCATAAAGCTGTTTCCACCATTCCCCAATATATTGAAGCACTGGCTTATAATTCACGAGGATTTCAATTTTTTTTCCATTCTTATACAGTAAGTTACGAATACTGGCATACAAGTAGGCAGGATTATTCTTTAAATCACTTGTAGAGGTATACTTTTTACAATCCTTAGCCCCTTTGATCATTTCTCTAATATCAATTCCAGCTACAGCTATAGGTAAAAGTCCAACAGGAGTTAATACTGAGTATCGTCCCCCAACATCATCAGGAATGACAAAACATTTATATCCCTCTGTATCAGCAAGAGTTTTTAGAGCCCCTCTTTTTTCATCTGTAGTAGCTATAATCAGTTTTTTAGCCTGGGTTTTACCTACATTTTCTTCCAAAAGACTTTTTAGTAAACGAAAGACAAGGGCGGGTTCCGTGGTAGTACCTGATTTAGATATTACATTAATAGCAAATTTCTTCCCTTTCAGAAAGCTCATGAGATGGTGATGGTAGTCAGAATCCAGATGATGCCCAGCCCAGAGGATATGAGGTGTTTTATTTTCTTTTTTAGAACGATAAATTGAAAGTGGATTGGATAAAGCTTCAATTACAGCACGAGCACCGAGATATGACCCCCCGATACCTATTACGACAAAATAATCCACTTCACTTTGGATATAATGTGCTGTATCAGTAAGGTCTTTTAAATGCTGTTCAGATATCTGATCAGGGAGAGAAATCCAGCCAAGATAATCATTTCCTAATCCAGAGGCATTGTGTAGGTCATGATGACATTGATCTACAGTACCCTGCATAGCATAAATATCATTCTCTTTTATAAATGGATGAATATAACGATAATCTAAAATAATTTGTGAGTTCATTTAAACATCTTTTTTACTAAAAAATATTTTTTTTTTCAATTCAAGTCAAGAAATAAATCCCGACAATCGGAAAAATTATAGAAAACTTTAATAAAAAATAAAAAAAATCATTGACAAGATGTTTTTTTTCCTGTATATATAAAGAGATTAAGGAAACTTTTTTGGAAGGGATTCAAAAATTATTATCACCCACATTAGACCCCTTCCATGGAAGGTTAAGGGTTCATACAGTCCTATTAACCCAAAACAATAATTAAACGCCAAGGAGGGAACGCTTATGATTATTAACCATAATATCACTGCGCTCTATGCAAATCGTCAATTTAATCTCAATTCACTCGAAATGAATAAGAGCCTTGAAAAGCTCTCAAGTGGTCAAAGGATCAACAAAGGCCTGGATGATCCCGCTGGACTTGCTGTGTCAGAAAAAATGAGAGCTCAAATCAGAGGTCTAAATGTCGCTAGTCGTAATGCTCAGGATGGGATATCCTTTCTACAAACTGCTGAAGGATGGCTCAACGAAACCACCAGCATCGTTCACAGAATAAGAGAACTTGCTGTACAATCAGCTAATGGTATTTATAGTAAGGAAGACAGAGAACAAATTACCACAGAAATCAAACAATTAGTCAGTGAGATTGAAAGTATCTCAGATCGTGCTGAGTATAATGGTATGCGTATTTTAAAAGGTGGTTTTCGTAATCCAAACGCTTCAAAAGAAGGTGGATCCACTGAAAAATCTGGTACTGATAATAAATCAGCCACAAGAAATGTTCCTATGCCAGATCAACAAGGAGTTGTACATCATGAATTAGTCGACCAGAAAGGTGGTGGTGGTGTTACTATTCAAATAGGAGCAAATATGGATCAGAGAGAACGGATTTTTATAGAAAATGTATCCGCAGCATCTCTGGGTCTAGGGAAGGGCGAGTCTGGAAAGGTAGAACCAACTATTGACTTAACATCCCCTGAAGGGGCTAATGCTGCTATAGGAAAGGCTGATTCTGCACTGAAATATGTCAATCGTCAGCGAGCTAATCTAGGGGCATATCAAATGAGAATGGAAATGACCTCCAAAGGCATTGATATCGCTGCTGAAAATCTTCAGGCTGCTGAATCTCGTATTCGGGATACTGATATGGCTCTTGAAATGGTTCAGTATGTCAAATCCAAGATCCTTACAGATACTTCAGGATCCCTCCTCGCTCAGGCAAATGTTAAACCATATATTATGGTTAAATTAATGGATCAATTAAGCATGAGATAAATCAATCAGCAAGGGGATTATTTTCTCCTTGCTATAAAAATTCCAATTCTATAGATTATTTTAACTGAAATATTATCATTTATTATATACCTTTACGAATATTTAATATATATTTAAATTATCATGGAAATGGAATGAAATTAATTATTTTTAATCATATCATTATATCCCTGTCAATTATATTAATAATTATCCCATCCTGTGACGATGATCAATTAGCTTATCAAAGTTCTAGAACGTATAATTACATCACTGTCTCCATTATTCCAACAAACACCCAATTATCTGTTTCACCAACAAGTGCCATTGAATTTACCTTTAGTGAATCGATAAATCCAAGTACATTTTCCCAGTCATTTAGCTTAACATCCATGAATGGGAGCAAGATATCTTCAAGTAACTATACAGTATCATACTATAATAATAATACATTAGTTATCTTATCTAATCCTGTTTCCTCCCTGGATAAAGATTCAATTTATACTATATCACTGGATACCTCCCTAAGAAGTGCAACAGGTAACCCTCTGCAAAATATCATTAATAGTGTTTTTGTAACAGGAAGCATCATAGATGTAACCCCACCTTATGTCACATCCCACTGTGTTAACACAAATACTTCATGTGTTACTCCGTCTGGCACTATTTCTAATTTTAAAGGAGTTACCATCAATTTCTCTGAAAGTATGAATTCCGTCAATGTCCAAAACTCATTTCAATTTACAGTCAATTCATCATCCATTACTCCAAGTAGTTTTCAATGGTCTAACTCAAATAGTAGTGTCTCAATTAAGTTCCCAGGAAATACACCCACCGGTTCTTGCCAGTACTCCTTATCTGTTTCTGCTACGGATCTTTCCGGGAATGGCTTATCACCAACCATCTCAGCCAATTTTACAACAAATTAAATTACCTTATTAAAAATATATTTTTTTCTTGACTTTAAGTAATATTATATTTATTTTTTGTATTAAGAAGAAATCTGTACTAATATACCTTCGCCGGTGTTAATACAGAAGTAGAGATAATAATAATTACTTCATCTTATATGGGGGTTATATGGTGGTTAAATATTTTAAATACATGCTTTTAATATTGCTTCTTTCAATAGTCTCATTATCAACAATGGCTACTGAAAGAGATAATGATTCAAGTCTAGGTATCAAAAGAGGATCTCAGCTCAGTAAAGTGAATTTCCTTCTCTTCAATCACGATATGACTAAATACAGAGTTCTTAATCAAAATGATTCTGTTACTTCTGGTCAGAAATTCATCATCAAAGTAAATACTATAAAAAAATCATATCTCTATATCTTAAGTAAAGATTCGTCAAATAATCTAAATATCTTGTTCCCCCGAAAAGAAATTGCCCATGCAAATCCTCTTAATCAAGATACAAATTATTATTTACCATCCAATACCTTGGATAAAACCCTTGTCTACCAGTTCGACAACTCCAGTAGAAATGAAAAAATTTATATCTATAAAAGTCATAAACCCATTGCACAACTTGATAAAATAGTTAAAAAATATCCCTTGGGTACTCTAAAATTAATAAAGAATAAACCCATAAAAAAGTTTTTAAATAAAAGATCACAAAATCTTTCAAGATATATTATTAATATAAATAAGGATATCGAATAATATATAATTTCTTGGAATACTCATGGCTTGAAAAAGTGCTAATCATTCGATCAAGTGGTGGGTAATCCGAGTGGATATTTACAAATCATCATTAATTATCAGTATTATAATTATATCTTTTGTAATCATTAAACCTTCAATATATTCTACAAAATCATCAAAAAAAAATAATAAGTCATTTCAAAATAGAGGTATTCAAATCATTGATACCAAGCCGATACTAGATATCACAAAAAAAAAACATATTCTCCACTTAAATAATGTAAGAACATTTCAAAAGGTCAAAAAAAGAGATGCTTATGTTTTCATGATTGGAAATAATGATTATGATATAACGTCAGGATTCATTCCTCTAAAACAAGCGTACAATGATATTACACTTCTTACTGCTATCTTTAATAAATGTGTTAAAATTGATTTAAAAAATATATACTCCTATAAAGATTTAACCCTCCAAACTTTCAATAAACACTTCAATGATTTTATATCCAAGATTGACTCTGAAAGTCTCGTCATTATAACCTATAGTGGTCATGGTCATATTGATGGTTCTTTTGTCTTCGTAGACGGAAGTAAATTAAGTTCGGAAGATCTTAAGTCTAAAATAAATTCCATAAAAAATGATACTATCTTATTAATTGACGCCTGTTATTCAGGGAATAATGAGGGTCCAAAATTAATATATGAATCCAATAACAAGACGTTTAAATCCAACTCTCTCAGAATATACGCCAGTCTCGCACATTTAAGTGCAAAAGAAATCAACTATTCAAATATTTATTTTAAACGATTAAAGCCATTTTATAATGAATTTCTGGGTATTAAAAAAATTGATGGGAATGGATATTTCACTGCAATGATAGGATTTTTCTTTGCAACGTATAATTTTAAAGAAGACGAAAATATTTCTTTCAAAGATCTTGTCTATTTTATTACAAGCAAAGGAAAGCAATATATAGAATTTCTTGCTGTTACAGGAATAAGTAATATAAAAAATATTAATGAAGCAACAATACGACTCCACCAGCAACCCAAAATACTACCAATTAAAGAAAAAGTAAGTTTTATTAATCAAAATCACCAATTTCTTATTCTCCAAAAACTCATAGAGGATAGAGGAATAGAGTTAGGTCTTTTTGGAGGAATATTTTTCCCGCTAGGAAATCTGGGTAGTAACTATCAAAATGGTATTGCTGCTGATATATTTATTAATTATGAAGCCCCCTTTATCCTTAAGAATTTTTATTTTCAACTTCACATGAACTATTTTAATTTAAGTTTAATTAGCTCATCAAACAAACGAAATATCGTACTCAATATTATTGCTCCCACAATTGGGGTTCAATATCATTTTTTAAAAAATAAACCAGTGAGTGTATCAACAGAAGTTGGTTTGGGAGCCGCTTTTACTATAGAAAATCTGGGATCTTTTGGAACAATCAAGGAAGAGTCATTATCATTTACTAATTTCTATTTTCAAAGTATATTTAATTTATATTTTCATCCTACAAAATACTTTCATATTATGTTACCGATTAAATTTGCATATATATATTACAAAGATTCAGCACTTTATGGGATTTCAATCAATCTGGGAATAGGATATTATTTTTAAACAGATCGCTTAATGTTTGATTTAAAACATTTGTGAAAGAATATTTTTATTATTTGGTATATTTGTTATAAAATAAGCTCCTATTTCAATATAATAGATCATAGGCACTTGTTATTGTAAACCCATAGTATAGAAAAAAATCTAAATTCCTGTGATTTGAAAGAATTAAGTTTATCAATCGATTTTATTTGGTGGAATTCTATAAGCTATTAATCCAATAAAATACAATCGGAATTAAAAATTTTGGTTCCGATTCTTTTTCGTTTATGTACCTGTTATATAATAATCTGTGCATTAGGTTAATTATAGTTAATTGTATGTAAAATAATAGGAACATAGAAAGATTTCTATTAAAAAACGTAATTATATAATTTGTTATGAAGAAATAAAATCAAAGTACGATAAACATCATCAGCACCTGGTATTATAATCAATAATTAGTTAAATATATAATGATTATGGAGAGTTTTTATGTCTGAGACTATCAAAGCAGATGTTATTTTAAATTGTGAAGGATTAAATTGTCCCACACCAATTATCCAGCTTGTGAACAGAGTTAAGGAGATGCAAAGCGGACAAATCATTTACATGACCGCAACAGATCCTGGTTGCCCAGCCGATATCAAAGGATTTACAAAATCATCGGGACACATTCTTTTAGAGTCCTCATCTATTAAAAAGATTTTTACATTCTATATTCAGGTAAAATAGCTTTTTATGATGATTTTATAAAAATGTAATTTAAAGATTATTAATTTGATAGTAAGAAATATTTTTATCTTCATTTTTGATATGATCGATAACCCATTCGACATATGTTTTAAAAGTATCATGAATTAACGAATCAGGCATAGAATAAGAAATTTGTTTGTAGCGTTTTTTTAGAGTTATTAATTTCTTGATAAATTTAGCATGAAGTAGTTTATGTTGCTTAATCAATGGATAGTTCATTTTATCCATAATTTGTTCTTCTGAATTAAAATGAAATTTAGTATAAGAAAGTGCTTCATCAATTGCCCTTTTAAGATAATCGACATTTTTATAAACTCTTCCACCCGTAGCCTGGAGATATAAATTATTTACTATAGACAACCATATTTTATGCTGTTCATCAATTTCTTGGATATTTAATGAATAAATATCCTTCCAGGGAAACATTTCATCAAAATACTTTACAGATATAACCATATAATTTCCTGTGCATTGGAATATCATCATTTTTATAGGAAACAGATAACCAGGGATAAGTATTCAACAAACCCCTGGTACCCAGATTTATAGAATATTATTTTCTTTCTCTCACCTCATCACCATTTGAATTAATTGTGCGTATTTTTGAAGATGGTCTTGAGAAATCAAGTACGAAAGTATATGTGACGGGTGTAGAGATATTTCCAGCGTTGTCATCTGATTTTACAGAAATGACATATGTGCTTGCATTTTTGAATTCTATAGGTTTTTTATATCGGACAAATTTCTCATCATTTACTTTAACATAGATTGTAGAAACGCCAGAACCATCGAGTACACCAATTCTTGGATCTTGTGCCATGAAAGCAATTTTATTCTTTCGATTGACAAAATAAGTATTGGGCTTATCTTTAATTGGGATTACAACAGAAGAATTTTCAGCTACTTTTAATTCCATATTGTCCTGCATAGTCTGAGCTGGAATGAGTATCCAACCAGTTTTATCGACCTGGACTACGGGGGGTGTATTATCCACGATGATATTTAATTTTTTAATGTCACTCATATTTCCAACGTTATCGATAGCTGTATAATAATATTCGTTAACACCCTCCTGTACCATGTGGAAGAAATTTTCTTTTTTACTGATGCCTGTACCTTTAGCTACGAGGTTATCCATAGCAAAACCGCCATAGGTCATTTTTATACCTGATCCGGATTCGTTATCCTGTGCATCTATGTAGAAATTATGTCTTTTTGAGCAATAGTAATAAATTCCTTTTTGGTAAATCTCTCTATCCACACCGATATCAATTTTTGGTGCAGTATTATCTACATATACTTTATAAAGGAGTGTTTGCTCTACATTTCCACTATTGTCAATGGCTCTGACACGGATTAATTTATTTCCTTCAGATAAAATACGAAATGGGGTGGTATATATTTTAAATTTACTATCATCAATGGCATATTCGATATGATGGATCCCAGTACCAAAGTCCTTTGCACTGAGAGAGAAATAAACATCACTATTGACGTAATGGATACCACTATTATTAAACCGCTCAGCTTTGCGTTTATAAAATGGACTTATTTTTTGAGGTGTACCATTTTGAGTTGCGGTTGTGGTTTTGTTATCACCTGTACTAGTATCTCCTCTGAGGTTATCAGCACCTTCCTGGGAATATACATATGTTACAGTGAATAGAATCATTAATAAGATAAGTTGTTTGAATATCTTGTTCATATTGTAATCTCCTAGATATAATTTGATATTTATAGAAAGCAATTCTTATACCAGATAACACGTGTATGTATATCAAATAATTAGGTGATATTATATTGTATTTAATTCATACAGGACTGTTTTGAGAATATACATTGATTGTATGAAAATCGTTATTATAAGAAAGATTAATTAATTATATTATATATAGTTTAGAAGAATTTATGGAGAAATATTTTAGTGGCAGTAATTATAACTGTCGACTTTGATTACCTGAAAAATTATCTCAAGCGATATGAACTCATTTTGAACATTGTTAATATTTTTAGAATGATTATTTAATACGTTGGTAGGTTTCTGAATATATTTTTAATTCTTTACCATTTTTTAAAAGTTCTAACCACAGGGTATATGGCTTTCTATCTTTAATGAAAGACTTTTTGGGATTGCATCTTACAAATATTCGATTCTTTTCTTCCTTTAAAAGATCTATGGTACCTGTTTCGTAAATTGGGGGATAACCATCCATTGTATATTTATTCCCTGTGATGGTATATTTCTTGTACCAGCGATATCGTTTTTTCTTATCCATATAGCCAGAGACATACCACTTTCCATGAAACTGCTTTGGGATCACCCCTAGACAAGCAGAGAATTCCATTAGGGAGAGTAAGAGTACGAGAGAAAGTATTAATTTTATGGTAATTTTGTGATCTTTCATATTTTATAATATAACATATTTTGCTGATAAAGAAACGTAAATATTTTTTTATTAATGAAACAATCATTTAACTGAATATATTTAGATAGAATATTTTATTATTATTTATATTCCGATCTATTGAATATTATTTTTCTACCCGATTTTGTAATTGAAATGAATATACTTTTTTATCTGATCCCAGTATTTTTTATCATATCTGTTATTTATTCTACCATAGGCTGGGGTGGGGCATCGAGTTATGTTGCGATATTGGCACTCCTTGGATTGAATCATTTATTGATACCCAAAGTATCCTTGATTTGTAATATTGTTGTGGTGACGGGGGGCATGTATTTTTTCTATAAAGAGGGTCATTTATCCTTTCAACGGGCTATTCCATTCACCCTGGGGAGTGTGCCTCTCGCCTTTGCAGGAGGAGCTATCCAAATTGAAAGGGATGTATTTTTAAGTATTCTATCAGTCTTATTACTTATTGTTGGGGTACGGATGCTTATTCCAACAAAGGTTTCTGAAGTTCAGAACAAACAATATTCCAGTCGAATTGTCTGGGGTATGAGTATTTTTATTGGAATGATTTTGGGATTTGTTTCTGGATTGACTGGTCTTGGGGGTGGGGTATTTCTTGCACCGATTCTCTATGTGATGGAATGGGGAACTGCTAAAGAAATTGCGGGTATTAGTAGTTTTTTTATATTTTCCAATTCCATTGCTGGTTTGATAGGGCAATTCACCAAGGGATATGAGATTGATGATTTTAAAATGATAATTCCTCTTGCAATAACAGTATTTATTGGGGGGCAAATTGGTTCAAGACTGGGTTCAAAGTACTTTTCTGATGTCTGGGTGAAGAGAATTACCGCTGTGATCCTGATTGTTGTGAGTGTGAGGATATTGTATAAATTATTTTTGTAGTAGAGGACAAGTACTATGACCTGTCCCCTATGATTATTACATATTGTAAGGCATTTGAGGTGCTTTTCCCAATAAGCGGGAGTAGACGGTAAGAGCCCCACGATGGTGAGCAGTATGTTCTGTGATGGCTGATAAGATAATAAATCGAGGTCCCTGGAATGATGAGAATCCAACAAAGGGTTTTGAAAGTTCTTCGTCCGATTTGGATTGTAAAATATCTGTAGCATTGTTAATCGCTTTGTCGAACAGGGATCGGGCTTCGTTGAGGGAATTAATGCTCATCACCTGTTTGATGTGGCTTTCAAAATCCAAATCAAATCCCTTTGGATTAAACATCCCATCCATAAACCAGTCAATAGAGAGGGCTGCATGAGCAACGTGATTGGTTACGGAATACATCCCTTCTTTAGGCTTGAAATGGGAATCTTCTTCCCCCAGACAGGATGAACTCTTATCAAACTGGGATTTTGCCACCTGTAATTCTTTAATTAAACCTTCTTTCATCATATTTGGTCTCCTTGTAAAATAATTTATATTAAATATAATAGGGGGGTGTGACAGCCTTATGTCAGTATATATATTTTTTATAAAATAATTTATTAAACAAGATATAAAATATAGCTAATTCATTATTAGTAATAATAATGCAGAAATATATCAATTATTTTTGACTTTAATTTATTTTTGTATAATTTTATCATATACTTAATATATTTTAAAATTAAGATCATTTACATCATCACAGACATAATTCTTCAGACTGTACTTCTATCTTGATATTAAATTTAAAGGATTTTGAGTGTATCATATTAAACAAAATGAGGGGTATCTTATGAAAAGACTAATTATTATAAGTATTTTTTTAATCATATTTTTTAATCTTAATCGATGCAATAGTACTTGTAATGGTGAGAATCCAACCCTAAAATTTTATAATAATGCCTCGAATAATGCTGCTGTCGTAGTAACTACATCAGATACCAGTACACTCAATATATCTACTATTACACCTGGCTCCTCAACAACAGCTCAGAGTTATACAGCGGGAACAATATCGTTTGTATTTACTATAACAGGTGGAGCAGTATATAATTATTCTTACACCGCATCCAATTGTTATGATTATACTGTAAATATTGGAGATTCTTCAGCTACTATAACAACTACAGCAGAATAGTAATGATTCTCATAATATTTTATAATGTTCAACAAGGGTTTGAGCATCCTTGAGGAGTTGCTCTCTGAGGGATTTTGGACTGATCACTGTAGCGGATTTACCGAAGGAGAGGAGCCAGGAGGATATCCATTTTTCATACGGGATCAAGAATGTCATCAGAACCCCATCATCCCGCTCTTGTTCGTTAATCAGACCCATACTACATTGCTGATGGATATAGGGAACCACGCATTTTTTAAACAGGATTTGAGCTTCCATAGTCTCCTTAGATTCGATTTGACCATCCAAATAGTTTTTTATAGAGAAATCCATGCGTTTTTTAAAATGATTTTGCGTTGTGATCATGGATTTGATGCGATCCATCCGAAAATCTCTATAGGATTCCCTCACCCTGCAATAGGCGATCAGATGCCAGTGATTGGAATAATAAATGAGTCCCATAGGTTCGATATCCCGGGTTGAGAGGGTTTGACGGGAGTTAGTGAAATATTCTATGGAAAGAACGTTTTGATGGATAATCGCCTCCTGGATCTGGATATGGTGATCATTGGAGAATCCATGCATGTCGTTTTGGGATTGGAGGTTCAGAAAAGTGGATTGCTGGAGCTTACTGAGATAATTCTGCGTGTCTTTCGGGAGTATGGATTGGATCTTGAGCATGGCTGAGTGGATATTCTCTCTCATGGATATATCCGTTAATTTCTCGACAAATTGCCCACCCAGACAAAGGGCACTGGCTTCCTCCTGGGTAAACATCACGGGTGGGAGATGATATCCCTCCATGAGACTATACCCCTTCCCCGGTTCTGCTATAATAGGGACTCCTGCTTCACACAATGCGGTAATATCCCGATACACAGTGCGAATATTGATTTCAAAGTGATCGGCAATATCCATAGCACGGATGTTCCTTGAGGTCTGTAATAATAGAATTATGGCGACAAGGCGGTCTACCCGATTCAAAGAAAGACTCCTTTGAAAGATATCGATAATAGTATAATATCTCATTATGGAATAGTCCAATGGAATCGTGAGTATTTTTTATTTGAGCTTATTAAAGTAATGCTGGGTATCCGATAAATTGCAAATGAAAGAAAATAATTGGTTTCCAGCGGATAAGGGTTTATTGAATTTGTTTAAATATGAGCTATTATTTATTCATACATTCTGAGGTAATCTAATGAAAAAATTATTTCTCTTGTTTTATAATAAATTAATTGGTATTTTAAATGGAACAGAAAAGGTTTTCACGTTGTCATCGGTATAAGTCGATGTGATGAGATGATCATTTTCTAAATGGATATCTTTTAATCGATTGAGCTTTAATTTAATCTCCTGTTTGGTCATCACAGGGAATTCATGATATTCGTTTTGATACTTCATTTCTTTTTTCTCTGCCTGATATTTATTTACAAAAGCAACATGCTTACTTAATCTTTCCTGAATGTATGGATTAATGAATTGAGAGGCGGATTGGATCGATGAGAGGATCTGCTCTTTAAAATGGGGATCGAGTTCTATGCCAAAACTGTTTCTTTCACTCGCTATGGCTGCAACGGTTGTAGTACCCGTACCTAAAAATGGATCTAATACAGTATCTCCTTTAGCCGAATACATATTGATCAAACGATAAGATAGTTCAAAAGGATAGGCTGCACTTCTTTTCCTTATTTGACCATTATTTAATTCCTGCTTAATCCCTTTAAAATCCCATATATCTGAAAACCAGATGTTTCTTTCTTCCCAGAAAAATGCACTTTCCTGACGATTCTTTATTTCTGATTCTTTTTTAAATTCCCTTTTATTACCCTTTCTTAAAATTAAAATATATTCATGTTCCAGGGTCACATAAGCCCCTGCTGGTAACATCCCCGATCCCATATACTTGTTTGGAGCATTGGTTTGTTTTCTCCATAAGATGACTGGTAGGATGTCAAATCCGAGTTGATGGCAATATTGTAGGATTCTAAAATGATTTGAGTATAGTTTAAAACGATTTCCAATGGTACGAGTGGCATCTCCAATATTGATACAAACAAAACAACCAGGCTGGAGAGCCCGAAAGCATTCTTTCCACACCTTATCGAGGTTCTGGTGCATAAGTTCAAAAGCTCTGTTTCCCTCACATTTGCCCAAAGCGATTTTAACCTCTTCATTCTGATGACTAAATAATTCATCCCACATTTCGATCATAGGATAGGGTGGTGACGTGACGACGAGTTGAATCGATTCGTCAGGGATTGAATCCATATTGTTCGCGTTGTGAAATAGGAGTTGGTGTTTTGTCGTTTTCATGATATATAAAACCTTTAAACTTTCATAAGGTATATCGTATCTAATAGAATCATTATTAATAGCCTATTCAATTTCATTTTAAAAAAGACTTTATAAGATCCTTTCTGTAATTTTCATATAATCCATGGAACTTTTCGTCTTGTTATCCTGCTCGTAGATGATAGTACATATAGCCAATCTTATCTGAAATTAATGATTATTTTAAGAAGGATGTTCAAAATTATTATAAAATTGATTATATTCTGTAAACAATATCATGTCTTTTCGACAGATTAATTCACACAGGAAGAGTTGAAAATGATTGAATATCTCCCCGCTGTTAATGCGACGCTCAATAGCATAAGTACAATATTAATTCTCACAGGATTCTATTTTATCCGTAAGAAGAACATCATTGCTCATAAAATTTGTTTATTGAGTGCAGTAAGTACCTCAACCCTCTTTTTAATATCCTATCTCATATATCACTACACCAAAACAACAGTAACGACATTTAAAGGTGTAGGGCTTATAAAGACAATTTATTATGGCATATTGATATCCCATAGTATTCTTGCAGTGGTCATTGTCCCGTTAGTGCTTGTTACAGTGATTAAGGGTTTGAAAGATCACAGGGAATCCCATCGAAAGATCGCTGTCTGGACTTTCCCACTCTGGTTATATGTTTCAGCCACAGGAGTTATCATTTATATCTTCCTATATCAGTTGTACCCATAATATTGAGATTTTTTCAGTGGAATTTTTATAGCCAATTGCTCTTCAGAAACCACTTACATCAAAATAATATTTAAGTGAATGTCATTTTTCTCTGAAAAACTGCAAAGTGATCCGATAAATGTTATCAAAATAAGTACTAAATGCAATAGCAATTCTATTCAAAATAGAATAATCATTTATTGTGGGGACTTTTCTATAGTTTAAATTATGACTATATTTATTTCCATAACAAATGATTTTTGTTCAATCCATAAACTAGCAATTAAGTGAGAAAATAGATATGAAAAAAGATTTTAAATACAGGGAAATACCCTATAACTATACATCGTTCTCTGATAAGGAGATCATATTAAAATATTTTGATGAGGAGACCTGGGATATCCTGAATGAGTTGAGGAATCAGCGGGTCACAGGACGGAGTGCCAAATTATTATTCGAGATGTACGGGGATTATTTTATCATTGATCGAAATCCCTATATCTATAATAATTTTTTAGATAAGCGAAGAAAACTCAGAAAGCTGGAGAAGCTCCATAATATGCGACTCGGGGTTATTGAGAAGGGTGCTCAGAAGGATAGTCCGTCAAAGGATCTTGTCTTAAAATTAATAGAAAAGACACGTAAGGTTAAGGAAAACTTCTTTAGTTCTTTTGAAGAGCATAAACAAAGAAGAAAGAAATTATATACTAAGCTGAGTATGATAACCCGGGGTGGAAATATATATTTTTCAGCATTCCATAAGGTTTCTCATGCGACGGATGCAACAGATTGGCGGGTGGAATATCCTGAAGTGGTAGTTTATCCCGATACCATTGATGAGATGAGGAAACTTGTTCAAGCAGCCAAATCTCTAAATCTTAAGATCATAGCACGGGGTGGTGGTACTGGATTAACTGGTGGAGCTATTCCCGTTTATAAAAATACAATGATTATCAATACTGAAAAGATGACTCGTATTGGTCAGATAGAAATGATTGGTGTCAATGGGATTGAAATTCCAGTTATTGAAGCGGAATGCGGTGTGGTAAATCAGGATGTCAAGGACTATTGCCGAAATCAGGGGTATATCTTTGCTACTGATCCTACTTCAGCATGGGCTTGTACCATAGGAGGGAATATTGCGGAGAATGCTGGGGGAAAGAAGGCTGTGATCTGGGGTACGACCATTGATAATCTCTTCTCCTTTCGTGTTATCAATGCAAATGGTGATCTTATTGAAGTGAGACGCCGTAATCACCCTCACAGAAAGATATTACACGATGATGAGGTAATCTTTGATATCTATAAGATTGATAAGAAAGAGTATCCCAATTTAATTAAGACAATTACTATGGCTGGTACAGATGTTCGGAAGAAAGGCTTGGGAAAAGATATTACCAATAAGGCTCTGAAGGGAGTACCGGGTATTCAGAAGGAGGGAGGGGATGGAATTATCGTTTCAGGAAAGTTTGTTCTATACAAGCATTTTAAAAACCGTGAGACCATTTGTCTTGAGTTCTTCGGGAATAATATGATTAATGCCTCAAAAGCTATTGTAGACATTAAAAATCTCTTCGGTCCAAATACTGGACCTGCTTATCTGACGGCATTGGAGCATTTCGATGATAAGTATATTTCTGCAATCAATTATAGAAACAAATCAGCAAGACGAGAAGTCCCCAAAGCTGTTCTCCTTATAGATGTTGAGAGTAATGATAAGAATATTCTTGATGAATATACGACGAAACTCCTTGATATGGTTAAGATTTATAATACAGAAGGGATCATCGCACTGGATGACTTCTCAAGAGATGTGTTCTGGCAGGATAGAAAGAAATTGAGTGCTATAGCTAAGCATACTAACGCATTTAAAATTAATGAAGACGTCGTGATTACTGTGGATCGGCTCCCCGTGTTCTCTGACTTTGTTGACCACATGAATGTGCAGAAAGATTTAACGAGCTACCTAACAATAATCGACGATGTGGATTCCCTATTGCAGAGTGAGAAGTCAAACTATGACGATGGATTCTTCCCTTCCAAGGTGGATAACTTTCTCAAGGTGACCGAACGTTTAAAAAATACTTATCAAACTTATCTTAATAATCTGGATAGTCCTGCACGAGAAATACTCCATGAGCACCAAAACCTGGAACTTAATAATGAAACACTTTTTCACGTTATCCAGGATGGAAAGATCCTTATAGATTTCAATCAAGATCTTGTCCGAAACCTCCGGGATTCTTTCCATGGTTATGACGAGGTCATAGAAAAAATAGATGAAGGGATCAGAGAAAGAAATAATAAGAAAGTTGTCGTAGCAACCCATATGCACGCAGGAGATGGAAATATACATGTCAATATTCCGGTGCACTCCAGTGATTATCAGATGATGCTCGAGGCTGATGAAACAGCAGCAACAGTGATTAACAAGACGAAGGAACTGGGTGGTGTTATTTCAGGTGAACATGGGATTGGACTTACTAAACTACGCTTTCTGGATAAGGAAATTCTTGATGATTATGCAAAACACAAAGATGAGGTCGACCCTGATGATATCTTTAATCCGGGTAAGCTGAGAGCCAATTTCCCTATGCACCTTGTCTACACCCCCTCATTCAATCTACTAGAACTTGAAGCATTCATCCTAACAGCTTCTGATTTAGAACAGCTTTCCATGTCTATAGCCCCTTGCCTCCGCTGTGGAAGATGTAAACCAGTTTGTAATACCCACTACCCCCAGGCTAACATGTTTTATAACCCAAGGAATAAGATTCAGGGTGTGGCTCTTATTATGGAAGCAGTATTATATGACGCTCAAACTTCTAATGAACTGAGTTTCCGTCATTTTAAAATGCTGAGAGATATATCCGATCACTGTACCCTCTGTCATAAGTGTGAAACTCCCTGTCCAGTGGATATAGATTTTGGTGAGGTCACCCTGGCTATCCGAAAACTCCTTGTGGATCGTAAGAAAAAGACTTTTAAGTTCATTACCTGGATGACTTTGTATTATCTTAGAAAACGGGGATTTTATTTTAATAAAATTATGAGATTAGCCTATCTCAAGCTGGGATTCACTGCCCAGAAAATAGGCCATTATTTCAACAAGCCGATATCAAAGATAACCAAATACTTAGCACCTAAGACCAATGAAATGCTACTTCCCAAATACCCTGATGCCGGTCAGCCTACTATACGTGATCTCCTGAATCTCAAAGGACAGCAGACATTTTTTGTCTTTCAAAATCCTGATAAGAACATTAAAAAGAGCGTTTTGTACTTCCCAGGCTGTGGATCAGAAAGAATGTTCCCTGATATTAGTATGGCAACTATAGCACTACTCTATTATGGAGGTGTTCAGGTCATTATACCCCCTGAATATCTTTGCTGTGGATTCCCGTTGAAAGCCAATGGTCAAACTCAGATGGTAGAATTAAAGAGCTATGAGAACAGAGTGATCTTCCACAGAATGGCAGACACCATTGGATACATTGATATTAAGCACACCATTGTTTCCTGTGGTACCTGTTACGAAATGCTCGATACTTATGAGCTGGAAAACATCTTTGAAGGCTCATCTATCATTGAGATCACCGAATTCGTTCGACAGGAAAATCTATATGAAATGAAGAAGTCCGAAACACCCCTACTCTATCATGAACCATGCCACTCCCCCATGAAGAAATACGGTCACAATGAGATCTTCCAGACCTTCTATGGTTCAAAACCTGTTACCACTCCTAATTGTTGTGGAGATGGAGGTACTCTTGCCCTGTCTACACCGCATATATCGAATCAACTAAGAGAACGGAAAGCTGGTTATATTAAAGATACTCTCCCAGTTGCTTCAAATAAAGCAACTGTATTAACCACTTGTCCAAGTTGCGTCCAGGGATTATCAAAGATTGATAACGGGATCAAAGTTACAGGGAAGCATCACGCAGTACACATGATGGAAAATCTTTTTGGGAAGAACTGGCAGAAGAAATTTATTAAAGATGTCAAGAAGGGTGGTTTAGAAAGAGTCCTCATGTAATCGATAAGATTCTATATACAGTTGAGGGGATTTCCACAATGGATTTCCCTTCAAAATAATAACCCCGGAGGAACTTTTGAAAAATCAAACCTTTGATCATTTAGTTGTCGAAAAAATTTTTCAATCCTATCCTCCTAAAATTAGAAAACGCTTATTATCACTCCGGCAAATAATATTTGAAACGGCAGAACAATTGGACGTGGGAGAGTTGGAAGAAACCTTAAAATGGGGGCAACCCAGTTATCTGACAAAGTCTAAGAGTGGTACTACAATTCGTATCGACCAACTCCAATCCTATGAAAACTGTTATGCAATATTTTTTCACTGTCAGACCAGTATCATCGAAAGAATCAAACAGAATTTCACAGACCAATTTACTTATGAAGGCAATCGGGCAATTATTTTCAATCTCCAGGATGAAATCCCCGTGGATAGTATAAAATATTGTATAGAAATGGGTTTACGATACCATCTCGATAAAAAATATATAATGTGTATTAGTTAACGGACAGGCTGTTTTCCACTGAAATCTTAATAATCCTCAATTTTGACAGGTAAGATTACTGTAACATGTGTTCCTTCCTCGTTCGAAGTAGTAAAGGAAATATCCCCTCTGTGTGCTTTAGCTATAATTCTTGAGCTGAAAGTACCAAGACCTGTACCGTATTCTTTCCCGTAAGTTGTGTATCTGTCAAAAAAATTATCCCTTATTGACTCTGGAATAACACCCTGATTATGAAAATCTATATAATGGAAATTTCCTACTTTTGATATGGATATTTTTATTATTTCACCTTCGGGTGAAGCCTCTATAGCATTTTTTAAAAGATTTGAAAATAGGGCTTCTAAATAAATCGATTCTCCATAAATATTATATATCTCATCATTTGATATCTGTTTATCCATTATAAAATATTTGATTTCAAGTTTGTAGAGTATTATTAGTTTTTTCAAATTATTTTCGACGTAAAGAAGAATGCTTACCAGGTTAACTTCTATGGGATTTAATAAATAAGACCCCTCTTCCATTTTAAAGAGATCAAGCGAATGATTTATTAAGTGAAGCATTTTATAAGCACTCTGATGGATCGATGTGGCAAATTTCTTTTTTCTTTCTTCTACTAAATCAGGTATTAAGAGCTCAGAAAATCCAATAATACCTGTTAGAGGGGCTTTAAGATCATGTTTTACTATACGTTCTGTATCTTCACGCAATCTTTGTATACGCTTCTGCTCAGTTATATCATTGACTACAATTTGCAGAGTTCTCATTTTCTCATATACAAAAAAGTTTATGTTTAGATTCACAACTATTTCTTGTTTATTAAAAGTAATTAATCTTATATTATTAATATCAATATTATTATCAGAATATTGAGTAAAAAAGTTTTTTAATAGGTCATAATCCATTGGGTGAACAAATTTCAATAAAGATTTATTTATTAAAGCATTAGGTTCATTCATACCCAGTAATCTGGTAACAGATTTATTTGCAAGGATAATTTTATCATTGATTAGTGTTAATATACCAATTGGTGAATTTAATATTAAAGTTTTATATATTTTATCCTTAATATAGTCTAAACTATTTATTATTGTACCACCGATAAATTGAATCATGATCGTCAACGAAAGAGTAAATGTATCTATTATCATATTTTGATGGATAAATAACAATATGGATATCCCCATTAACAAAACAAACATTGATAAATTAGCGATATAATTCCATGGCTGGGAAATGAATAACATACATATGGATGCTGTTATAGATAGTATTATAATTATCAATAAGATAGTAATATTTCCATGGGTTTCAATTAAAAAATCATTATTTAGAAAATTATTTAAAAATGTTGCATGAAGATGTATACCCGCCTCTTTTGAATTAAACGGTGTGGGTCGATATTCAAAATGTCCTGGAACTATACTCCCCAGCAAGACAATTTTATTTAAAAAAGCATTTTTGGGGATTATTTTAAGATCAATATTTCCAAAACTTGTTTTAAGCTTAGGGTATTTAGTCAATAATTCTGGTTTGATTTTAAGAAGGAGTTGGGGATTTTTAAATAAGTCATTATATTTTGTTATATTATTCATCTTTTTAATGTTGGGATATATTTTTTTTATGAGATCATATATTTTAAGTACCTCCATCATATAGAAATCTTTATAAACACTATTCGAGCCGTAATATTTTAAACGTGCATTTCCATTATTATCAAGGGGAATTATGTGATTATTAAATATTAGTTTATTTTGTTCAAGGTGAATATTTTTAATATTCAGATATTTTATCATAGCTGATAAGGTTAAATTGGGATAATACTTACCGTTATAGGATACAATGACTGGTAATCTTCTAAAAGTATTATCAGGATCTTTTGATGCATTGATGGTACCAATCGATAGGGTGTTTTTTAATAAAACAGGGATTGGTAGAATTGCTGTATGATATTCCTTGATGTTCACAGAATTTATCTTTTTTTTAATTGGAAGGCCTTTTTGTGATAAATATTTATTGTCTAATTCTTTTTTATTTTGATCTTTATTGGGTAAAAAATAAAATGGAAGTACAACATTTTTAGACTGCTTAATGGCATTTGAAAAGACGATATCGTCGTTTGGCATATCATTTATAGATGTGTGTTTTATATTATAAACAGATTTTTCAGTAAAAATATAGTCAAAAATAATGAGCTTTGCCCCAGCGTAATTTAAAAAATCAATTACTTTTGCAAACATCTCACGTTTCCAGGGCCACCCAATTTGATATTCTTTTTGAGCTTTTGTGAGATCATCCTGACTGAGTAATAAAAGAACAATTTCTTGACTTAAATTATTTTTAGCTGTCCATTTTTTTACGATAAAGTCTGATATGATATTGTCCAGCGACCTGAAGTTCCCATTTAAATATAAAGGTATTATTAATATAATGGTTAGAGTGCTTAGAATTACAGGTTTTATAAATTTGTAATTGCCTTTCATTGGATATGATATTTTTTAATTAAGTATAAATATATTAACTCTTTGTGCCATGAACAATATCATGGGGTTTTCTGAATCGAATTATACCTGGACCCTCCTCTTCATCTCCTAAATCTGAGTCTGATTTATCACCTTGGGAGTGTTTATTTTTTTTATTTTTTGATCTTGAAGAAGAAGGTGGTATCGATTTGATTATTAAATCGAAATATTCATTTGTTATAAGAAAAGACATAAAAATTATATCTCTTGATCTTGGATTAAAGACTTTTCTTTTAGATATTTGAACAACCTTTTTTTTTTGCTGAGGTATTAAATAAATACCATATTTTTTATAGAATAAGATATTATATATCCCTTTTTTAAGGGTTATATTATTAAATTGAAGATCAAATTGGACAATAAAAACACCCAAAATATGCCTTCTTGCATTGTAAATATTTACAGGTATAGCGATAATTGGTTTATTATTTAAGGATATTCCGATGGCATTAGAGAAGTTAAGTTGATTTCTAAGTTTAATATTATGTTTTAAACTATTGCAAAGATTTTGGGTGCTATCATAACTTAATTCTTTAATTGTTTTATTTTTAGATTCTAAATCTGCTTTGGATGGACTACAGTTTGTTATAAGAAATGAGTAAATTATACAACATACAATCACTAATTTTTTCATAAGATCACCATTTAAGACGTCATTAAATAGATATTTTTCAAATAAAATTTAAAGTAAATATTTTTTTTGTCAAGTTGACTGTAAAAATTAAGATTTAAACAGACAACAGGGTATTTTCTGCTGCAAGTTAAGTAAAATTCAATTTGTTGTTGTATTGTTATTGTCAAATCCAATCATTTTGACTTATGCCCGATGCTTATTCTGCTTAAAACACTCCATGAGCATTAATCCCATATATCTTTTACCCAGATGAGTTCTCTCATAGTTATATTCATCCAGATAATCGTCCAAATCCTCTTGTAGGTAATCAATAGATTGATATATCTTTTTCCTGAATACCACCTGATAAAACTCATTTAAAATGGTTTTATGAAACCTCTCACAAATCCCATTGGTTTGCGGAGATCTTGTTTTGGTAAAGGTATGATCAATGTCTTCAATTGTCAAGTAAAATTCATATTCATGGTGCTCCCTGTTACCCTTGTATTCCGAACCACGATCGGTTAGAATGCGAAGGAGAGGGATATTCTGCTCTTCAAAGAAAGGGATTACCTTGTCATTCAATAGCTCCGTGGAGACAAGAGCATTTTTCCTGTCGTA
>DKAT01000049.1 GCA_002450905.1 Spirochaetia bacterium UBA6919 | reverse complement strand
GGAGCTAACTAGATAAGCATTTTAAATAAATAGTTTTCATAGGGTTATCCTTTGAGATAATATAAAATTACTTGAATTATTTTGGGTGTCAAGAAAAATATTTTTTATCCTGTGTGATGATTTCGGGTTGGGGGGGCGAGATTCTTTATAAGTTTGGGAAATTATTTGTCGTAAGGCAAGCTAATGAATATCCAATTTCGACATCATAATAGTAGGGTTCGGAGGTTCTCAATATGACAATTTGGTTAATAGAATTGTGTTTGATTGGACAGTTTACGGTATAACTATATTTTGGTTAATTATTTGCTTGTTGTTTTCCTGGTCTGGGGGTATCCGCTGGATGATTCCATCTTGGGATGCGATGAGAGATCTGCCCTGAGATCTTTTATCACCCAAATATCCTATGGAGCAAACTTTGATGATCGTTGCATGACTGATTTCTGCGGATCTAACATATAACTCTTCATCCCGTTTATACTTTGTTTCAATAGATTCTTCTTTATAAGGAGAGAAAGTGGGAATAAATATGAGTTGGATTTTTTTCTCTGCGAAATCTTTAAATAACCATTTGATGAAGATGTCTGCACATAATAACACTGTAAATCTTATGCCATCAACTTCAAATACCTGATAAGTATCTCCTGGGGTAAGATTTTCATGCTCATGGAGAAATAAATTGATTTTATTATAATATCCTATTTCAGCACCTTTATGATAAATATAGCATGTATTGAAATATTTCCCATTTTTTTCAGTGATCATGGAACCGCCGATAATTGTACAATTAAATTCCCTTGAGTACTCCTTGATCTTTGACTGAAAATGCTCTGAATATCCTGATTGAGTCTTTACAT
Organism: Spirochaetia bacterium UBA6919; assembly: GCA_002450905.1. GTDB lineage: Bacteria > Spirochaetota > UBA6919 > UBA6919 > UBA6919 > UBA6919. The sequence continues at coordinate 85,579 of DKAT01000049.1, read as the reverse complement.
TCAGTTCAGTGTTTTTTGTAAAATAATATTCAGGAAAGCATATAAAATGGGGAGATTCTTTCTTAATTATATTATAATCATCTTTTGAAAGATCCTCCCCTACTGGATACTGAACTACTATAATTTTTTTTTCCATTGCGATAAAATCATTTTCTGGCTGTAAATTTAATACTGGCTATCTTATCCAAATATGGAGATATCCTTTGAATATCAGTCTGACTAATATCCAAACTAGAACAAGAACATAGACTTGTCAATAATTTATCTATAGTCTGTCTTTTGATAATCTTAAAATCTTTTAATCCACTTTTCTGTATTGCTGATACTAATTGATTTTCACTCATAGCTCCAGCTATACAGGATGTGTACATATTGATGTCATTTAATATGTCTTCCGGCAAGTCATCAATAATAATATCAGAAATTACCATAATTCCACCCGGTTTAAGGACTCTATAGATTTCCTTAAATACTTTATTTTTATCAGTGGTCAAATTGATCACACAGTTTGACGTAACAATATCTATCATCGAGTCCTTTAATGGAATTTGTTCAGCGTCACCCAAAATATATTCGATATTTTTATAACCCGCTTGCAAAGCATTCTGACGAGCCTTGTCGATCATAGCGGGAGTCATATCCAGTCCATAAACTTTACCTGACTCCCCCACCCTTTGAGCTGAGAGGAGAGTATCTATTCCTGCTCCAGAACCAATATCAAGGATAGTAGAACCTTGTTCAACAGGGATTTGATCAAGGGGATTTCCACATCCGAATGAATTTTCAACACTGTGAACAGGCAGTGAATTAATTTCATTTTGATTATACCCAATACTCTCTGCATATCGTAATGATTTATTATTTGATTCTAATGATTTTGAGTATGATTCTTGGATTTTTTGTTTTAAATTTGAATTTTGTATTGACATTTTTTCCATCCTGTATTATAATAAAAGTTATGATCATAATAAGGAACAAATCATTGTAACAATGGATTGATCTTTATTATATGAGGGGAAGAGAAAACATCTTAGGATTTTTTCTCTTCTTCTCGTCTAATCAATTGATTTAATGGACTACAACAGCTTTTAATTGATTTCTCAAATATTTTTTTCTCCTCCTGATCCATTCTATCTTTCAGTTTGTTAAATAAATTTGTACATTCGCATGACATAGTTAACTCCTTTCAAATGTTTATGTGTTATCCTGTTTGGGAGAAATACAGTATCCAAACTGATCAAAAAAGTCCTTGCAACAGTCTTCAAAACAATTACAATTCACACGATAAAAGATTTGTTTACCCTCTTTTCTGATACTCACCAAACCAACATTTTTTAAGATCATCAGGTGATGGGATATAGCAGGCTGACTCAGATGAAATATTTCTACAAGTTGTGTGACATTCTGTTCCTGTTTCATAAGATGAAAAAGTATTTGTTGTCTTGTTTCATCACAAAGGGCTTTAAAGAATTGAGATAGATCTGTGTTCATCATATATCCAAACATATTTAAATATTTTTATATATAAATATAACCAGTGATCATAAAATGTCAAGTGTTTTATTGCTGAAACCTTGACGACATGTGATAATATCTTTATATTATTGAGATAGACGAAATCGGTCTACATTATCGATAATAGGACTTTAAATTCTTTAGATAATCTCCTTAATATCATTTTAAGAATTACTTTTTTTGGTTATCAACAAGGATATTAAAAAAGTTTTAGGTATAGATAGAATGAAAATATATAATATTTGGAGGAAATCATGTCAAATGCTGTTTTGAACGAGGATTCAGTTAAGTTTGCACTAAGTCGTGTCATGGATCCTGAATTAGGCAACGACCTCGTATCACTTAATATGGTTAAGTCAATCAAAATAAACGATGGTATGGTGGATGCTACTATAGAACTAACTACCGCTGGCTGTCCACTCAAAGCTAAGATAGAAGGCGATTGCAAACAAGCAATCCAGTCCATTCAAGGTGTGAAAGACATTAAAATTAATTTTACATCAAGGCCAATCCCAATTCGATCTGAAGTAAATCTCCCGTCCGTTAAGAAAATTATAGCTGTTTCTAGTGGTAAAGGGGGTGTTGGGAAAAGCACTATTGCGATTAATATCGCAAGGGCATTTAAGGAATCAGGATACTCAGTAGGTCTTGTGGACGCAGATATATATGGACCAAATATCCCTTCCTTATTGGATAATTACAACCGGCCCAATATCACCCATGACGATAAGCTGATCCCAGTTGAACATAAGGGAATTAAATTTATATCCATGGGACTTTTATTAGAACCAGGTCAACCTGTAATATGGCGTGGTCCTATGCTTCATGGGGTCGTAAAACAGTTTTTAGGAGATGTCATCTGGGGTGATCTGGATTACTTATTTGTGGATCTTCCACCTGGAACAGGGGATGTACATTTATCTCTCTGCCAGCTCGTGGATATGGAAGGAGCTATAATTGTAACAACTCCCCAACAGCTTTCAGTAGCAGACGTCCGAAAGGGTATTGGTATGTTTAGGCAAATGCAGGTCGATGTTTTAGGTATCGTTGAAAATATGAGTTATTATCATCATAAGAAAACCGATGAGAAGATATATGTATTTGGTAAAGATGGTGGAAAAAATTTAGCAGAAGAGTGGAATCTCCCATTACTAAGTCAAATTCCTATTGATCCTGAGATTTGTGATAACAGCGAGAATGGGGTAAAATATCTTATGCCAATGGTAGAGAAAATTCATAATATATTGGAATCCAAAGTATCTATGGTTTGATAGAAATATTCACAAATGAAATATTTTTTAATATAACCTGTTCCGTCCATTTTTTTGCTTGACAAATAAAAAACTTTGGTTTATATTTTTAAAACTTATATTACTATTAATGAATATAAAATTTAATATCTTATAGTTCTGTGACAGGAGATAAATATGGATATCCAAACTAGAACCAATGGCGACATAATTATCCTTGACATTAATGGAGAGATTGATTTATATAATGCTCCAGAAATTAAAAAAAATATAAAAACACAAATTGACAATGGAAAACACAATATTATTGTCAATCTGGATAAAGTTAGTTATATTGATAGCTCTGGAATTGGTGTTTTAATATCAAGCCTGTCCCAGTTGAAAAAAGTCGGTGGTGGACTTAAAATTATTAATGTCTACGCCTCTGTAAAAAAAGTATTTGAATTAACTAAACTAACGAGTTTTTTTGATATTTATGAAAATGAACAGGACGCTGTCCAAAGCTTTTCGTGATAAATAAATTAATTATAGAAGGAAATTAGAGTGAAAGATTTTTTATTTACATCAGAATCCGTTTCAGAAGGACATCCTGATAAAATTGCTGATCAAATATCCGATGCTGTTTTAGATGCTATTATTGAAAAAGATCCAACAGCCAGAGTAGCTTGTGAAACTCTTGTCGCAACAGGACTTGTTATGATTGCGGGAGAAATTACTACTAATGCTATTATTAATTATCAGGACATTGCACGTGGAAAGATCAAAGAAATCGGTTATACCGATAGTGGAATGGGTTTTGACTGGCAGTCCTGTGCTGTAATTACTGCTGTAAATAGACAATCCCCTGATATTGCCATGGGTGTAGATACGGGTGGTGCTGGTGACCAGGGACTCATGTTTGGATATGCTTCCAATGAAACAGAAGAACTCATGCCAATGCCTATTGTATTGGCACATAAACTAACTAAACGACTTGCTGAATTAAGAAAAAACGGTCATCTCCCATTCTTAAGACCCGATGGAAAATCACAAGTTACTGTAGAATATGTAAATAATAAACCTGTAAGAGTGGATAGTGTAGTCCTTTCCACCCAACACACAGAAGATGTATCCAATGAGGAATTGAAAGAAAAAATCCTTAAAGACGTAATATTTCCAATTATTCCTCAATCTCTCCGAAATGATAATTTTAAAACATATATCAATCCAACTGGACGTTTTGTAATTGGTGGACCTCATGGTGATTGTGGATTAACTGGACGTAAAATTATTGTTGACTCCTACGGTGGATTTGGAAGACATGGTGGAGGTGCATTTTCTGGGAAAGACCCCTCAAAAGTAGATAGAAGCGCCTGTTATATGGCACGATATGTTGCAAAAAATCTTGTTGCATCGGGACTATGTGAACGTTGTGAAGTACAATTAGCATATGCCATTGGTGTTGCGGATCCTGTTTCTATTAATGTAAATACATATAATACAAGTAAAAAATCTGAAAGTGAATTGATTAAAATTGTTCGCGATAATTTCCATTTAACTCCCAAAGGAATGATCGAAACCCTTAATTTACGTAAACCTATATATCAGCAAACCGCTGCTTACGGACACTTCGGACGTATGGAAGATGGATTTCCATGGGAAAAAACTGAAATTGCAAGTAAATTGAAATAAGGCATTCTTTAGATACCATTAGTTGGAGACCAGAATGAAAATATTGGTTGTAGATGATTCTTTACTATTAAGAAATATCATCAAAAATGAACTCAGTTTCGAGGGATATGAGGTTGTTGCAGAAGCGAAAGATGGTGAAGACGCCATCCAGAAATATAATTCAACAAAACCTGATCTTGTAACGATGGATATCACCATGGACGGGATGAATGGTCTTGATGCAGCAGAACACATTTTAAAACAAGATCCCAAGGCAAAAATTATTATGGTATCAGCCTTAGGTGAAGACGAAGTTATGAGTAAAGCTGTCAGATTAGGCGTAAAAGATTTTATCGTTAAACCTTTTACACCAGAACGACTTATAAATGCTGTAAAAAAAGCTTTATCATAAATAATAAAATAATTTTGATATCGAGTATCTCTTGGGAATTGATATACTAGTTGCTGTAATATTACTGAGCCTTTCCATAGTCACTTCGATATATCTCTCTTTCATTAAAAAAAATTCCATTTTATTTTCAGTATCAATTGTTGTTCTAATAATTTCAATTATTTTATCAATTACTAGTGTCTTAGGTACATCTCTCCCTAAAACGCCATTTAATTCCATACTAATAGGTGTAATTTTATTTCTATCCATATGGCTGGTAATAAAATTGATTCTTATCAACCCCAAAAATTATAGTCTTTCAAAACCAATTAAACAAGTTCAAAAATTTATTTTAGATAATATTCATTTTCAATCTTTAAATGAGGAAACTAGATTGAAAGTTTCTGTCGATACATTATTAGATGGAAAAAAAGAATTAGACGACAGAATAAATAAACTCATCAATATATTAGATCTTTCAAAACAGACTATCAATAATTCCAAATCTCAATTAAGTAAAGTTATAAATCTTATTACACGTTTAATTGATAATCTTACAGAAACTAAAAATACCGATAAGTCTAATAATTTGTTCACAAAAGCACTGGAAGCTATGTTCATTCTGGATAAAAGTATTGAATCGACAATTGAAGAAATGAAGAATCAATCTGAGACCCTTAAATTAACCTTTGATGCCTTTGATGTCACTACCCTTTCTATGGAAAAAGTGGATTCTTATACTAAAGATGCAAATATTCTTGCAAATAATCTAAACGAAACGGCTTTAAAAGGCTCAGAAGCAGTTGAAATTACTGTACATGCTATAGAAGATATTGCAAAAAGTTCTATGCTTATGGAAGAATTTGTTGTGACTATTAAAAATATCTCAGAAAAAACTAACTTATTAGCGATGAATGCAGCCATAGAAGCCGCTCATGCAGGTGAGAAGGGAAAGGGGTTTGCCGTCGTAGCAAGTGAAGTTAGAAAATTGTCTATGAATACAAATAATGCTACTATTGAAATTAAAAAAAATATTAATCAAATCCTCGATAAAATACACAAAGCGGTTGATCAGGTTAATAATACCAAAGCTCTTTTTAATAATATATTAGAAGATATTGAAAGAACAAATAACATCAATAAAGAAATTTATAAAATATCTAAAGAAAATGTCAAACAGGGAAGAGAAATAATTACTGCGATTAATCAATTACGTTCCATTACCCAGCGAATTATTGAAGCAAGTGCTGATGAGCTTTTTCAAACAAACGAAGTTCTGGTAGCTTTAAATGAAATTAATTCTGTCGTGACAGTTATAACTCAGTCTGTTAAAAAATCATTTGAAAAATTAAATGATCTTAACATCGACTTTGATAATCAATATCCTTTAGATGAAAAAATAATCGAGCAACCATTAATACATCCAGAAAATTAAAATCATTAAAATGTATGATATACTTGAAATTTCCCTTATTAATAATAACTTGCATTTTAATCTTATTAGCAGCTTTCCTAAAATAAGAATTAAAAAAATTATTATTCCTTTTCGTAATAACATATTATATGATATTAATCAATTAATTTCTCAATTAACCGCCACAAATAAAATAATAAATGATAATATAATAAATCTTGGTAAAAGTATTTTTCAATTATTTTTTATTGACGAAAATGGGAAAAAAATTAACGATTTAATCAATCTATATAATCATAATTATCCTTTAGTAATATACTTATACGAAGAATTAGAAAATATCCCTTTTGAATTATCATTTAACGGAATGGATTTTCTCGTACTCTCGAGAATCATTATAAGAAAAAAAATGGTAGATATTCAAAAAAATTATACATCTTTAAAAAATATTCAAGGTAAATCTGTAATATTTATTGCAGATCCTTCAAATAATTCTGAAAATTCATATAATGAGGGTTTAAATCTATATAATTCTTTAAAATCTTTAAATCATAAATCAATAATAAAAATTGATTTCATCAGTAAAAATCTCAGTAAAAATAATTTTAATAATATATTAGAAAATTATGACTGGATCCATGTTTCAAGCCATGGGGAGTACTCTCATAATACAGGTGGTCTTTTAAGAATTGGAGAAAATACATTTATTGAATCAACTGATCTTTTATCACTTCAAAAATCTCCTGAGTTAATAATTCTCAGTGCCTGTCTGACTAGCAAGGTTAGTAAATTTCATAAAGAATCAATCATCCACAAACTAATTGAACTAGGAATAAATTATATTCTGGCATCGAATTGGGTTATCATAGACGAAGATTTAAGTAATTTCATTTTATCATTTTATAAATCAATTTTGGATGGAAAATCTATCGGGCAAAGTTTTTTTGAGACAAAAATACAAAATTATCGATTAAATAATTCTCATTGGATATATTTTAATTTTTATGGAGATGAAGAATAATGACAAAGCCGTCATAATATGCATGAGCGGTGGAGATAAATTAATTGTAAAAATCTTTATTCTAACAACTGCCTAAATCAAGCGAAATATTCTATATTCTATTTTGACATTTTTTATAACCCACTCCCCAATTTTCTTTTATTTTTGAAATTGTTGTATGAATTGGTGGTATTCTTCTAATTTGTTTAATTTTTCAAGGTATATCCAGTCTGAATCTTCCAGATAGAGTTCTCCTTTTTCTAAATCCTGAGCACTTTTTAAATCGTGCATGGCAAGATGGTGGTATCCTGTGATGGCATTTATCTTGGCTCTTAAAATATATGCTTCGACATCAAAAGATTCCTCTTTGATATAGAGATTTATCCAGTAGAATGCTTCTGAGTATTTTTTTAAATGAAAATAACACTGTGCTATTTGTAAGAAATGTTCTATTTGATGGTTTATTTTTAATCTCTTTTTATAGGTTTGAATTGCATTTTGATATTTTCCTTGTATAAAAAGTGTTTCTGATAACTGATCAAGGATGTCTATATTATCTGGAAAGTGTTTTAGTCCTTCATTCAGGGTTTTAATTGCATTTGAACTATGATTCAGATGGTTTAAGTATTGTGATTTTTTATAGTAATACTCAGCATTTGGTAGGGAAAGATCGATAGCTTTATTGATGTATTTGATGGCTTTGTGGTATTGATCTGTTTTGTAGAAGTATTCGGCGAGGGAATAATATCCTTCTCCTCTTTGTGGGTAGGACTTGATGGTGTTTACGATTATGTTTTTTGCTTTTTGATATTGTTTTAGCTGGAAGTGGCAGTCGGAGAGGAATAGGTATACATCGATTGTACGATAATCAGATTCTTTATAATATTTGAGTGCAGTTTTAAATTGATCTGCTGCGATGTCATATTGTTCCAGGGTAAATAAGATTCGACCTTTGTTATAATAACTAATTCCAGCTTCATTATCTATTTCAATGGATAGATTATAATAATTCAGGGCTAGATCCCATTCTTCGAGTTCCTCGTAGAGAGTTGCCAAATTGTTTATTATTTTTTTTTCGTGGGGGAAATGGTTTAATGCCTTGGTCAGGAGGGTCATTGCCTCTTCATATTGTCCAAGGAGTTCAAGGGAGTAAGCTTTTTCTAAAATTGCTTCTTTATGGATTTTAAAATCCAATACTTTGTCAAATATCTCTATGCTCTTTTGGAGATATCCTTCATTTCTAAGTATTATGCCATAGGCTATTAAGATTTCATCTTTTAACAGATTTTGATGTTTTAATCCTATATAACATTTTGTAACAGTCTGGCTAAATTGTTCTTTTTCAAAAGGAGTTTTTTTCAAATAGTTTAGGGAGGAGGAGATTTGAATCAGAAGTTTTATGGCTTCCAAATAGTGTTTTTTATCAATTAATTCAATCGATTTTGTATATAAGTTTTCAACAAGTCGATAAGTCATGTTCTTTTTTGTCCCCTCCCAAGATTTTATCGTTTAGTACCAAATGTCTTTTTACCAAAGTTCCCAGTACCAAATCCACCAATAGCTGGTACCAGCTTTCTTATCCTCAAACTTTCCTCGTTGGTCGAATCAATATAGGGTATCATCCCATAAGCTGTTCTATTAAGCCATCCCTTTGTTTCGAGATAGATTATACTGGATGATAGCATGTTTTGGAATTCTTCTGATTTTCTATATTTGAAGATAGCTGATATCTTGTTGATACTATTTAATTGTTTTTGTTTTCTAATATAGGATTCCATATACGTAATGGGATTAGATATATTCTGAACGTAAGCTATGGCTAGGTTATGGTGTCCGAGCTCAATCATTTTTTGTTTATAAGTAAGGAGGAGAGAAGAAATATATGCCTGAAAGTTTGTATTAAAGTTATGTTCATTTCTAATCATAAACCAATACTCGCTATTATCCTGCTTTTCAAAGATATTCCATCGCACAATTCCCTCTTTATACGCCTCTCTTTGTTGTATTTGAGGAATTGTCTTTGTATCAATAGGCTTTGTAAATACACGTAAAAAGATTTTGCCTGATATCGTTCTGTATATTAAATAATTACCGATTTTGCCCCAGATTACAGGAGAATGATCGGATCCTTCTAAAATCATCGCCATTTTTATCACCTTTATAAAACATTTTTCACTAGTTTTCGTGTATATTCTATATAAATGATTATATCTGATTAAAAAAATACCTTGATTTTGTTTGAAAAATAATTGAATATGGCTAAAGTCTATTCCAGTACCCAGTCTTCAATAAAATATTTATATCCTTGCTCTGTGAGAAAGAGTTGTCGCTTATGGGCAAACTCCTCTTCATTTGTATCTTTAGAAATGAGGGAATAGAAGAACGAACTTTTATTTTTAGGACGTAGAATTCTCCCAAGGCGTTGTGCCTCCTCCTGTCTGGAACCAAAAGTACCTGATATTTGGATAGCTACAGATGCGTCAGGAAGGTCAATAGCAAAATTAGCTACTTTGGATACAACGAGGACATTTATATCACCCTCTCTAAAAGAATCATAAAGTCTTTCACGATCCTTATTATTAATTTTACCTGTAATGATGGGCAATTTAAACTCCTGAGCTATTAATTCGAGTTGATGGATATATTGTCCAATAATAAGTACCTGGTCGTTTTGATGCTTGAACAATAGTTCCCTGATTATGGATATCTTATTTATATTTGTAGAAGCAATATTGAACTTACTTCTGGTTTGAGATGTTACGTATTTTAAGCGGTCATCATCTCTCAATGGTATTCGTATTTCATGACATAGAGCTTCAGCGATAAAACCCTTTTTTTCCAATTCCTTCCATGGAACATCATATCGCTTGGGTCCGATAAGTGAAAATACATTCCGTTCCTTGTTGTCTTCACGAATTAAAGTTGCTGTAAGCCCTAAACGTCTTTTCGACTGGATATCTGCAGTGATTCTGAATACTGGAGCAGGGAGCAGGTGGACTTCATCATAGATTATCAGTCCCCAATTCTTTTCTCTGAATAAATAGAAGTATGGAAAATCATTGCTCTTTCGACTTTTGCGAATAATAATCTGATACGTAGCAACGGTGATTGATTTGATTTCCTTTCTCTCACCAGTAAATTCACCTATATCATCCTTGGAAATAGATGTTTTTTCAGTTAATTCCCTTATCCATTGATGACAGGCTGCTATATTCGTTGTAAGAATAAGGGTTGAGCATTGCACTTTTTCCATAACCGATATTCCAACAACGGTTTTTCCAGATCCACAGGGTAAAACTATGACTCCATAACCACCTCTTTCATGTCCATTTTGGTAAAATGTATTTGACGCTTCAATTTGATAGGGTCGTAACGTGAATTTATCTCCTGATATTAATTGTTCACGTAAACTAAAATAAAATGGCTCTCCTTCGCTAAATCCCACCTGGTCATCTACCGGATACCCAATATCAATAAGCTTCTGTTTAATATTACCCCGCTGTAAGAGATGAATATACATATTTTTTTTGCTGTCTGTTCTTAGAATCAACTTGCTAATTTCTTTATACCCTTGAATTTCTTCAAGCAATAGTTGATCATCAGAGGTTAAGAATAAAACATTTTCATCCTCTGTCTTAAGTAATTTTAGCTTGCCATATCTCTGAAAATATTGTTCTATATTAGAATATACATTCGGTGATATATCATATTTTGTATTCACACAAAGAAAATCTTTGATATCATCATATAATACGCCTGAGGATGCAGCATTCCATATTGATAGAGGAGTGATTCGATAACTGTGAATATGTTCTGGTGATTTAACAAGTTCAGCAAAAAAGGATAACTTATCTCTGATTTCCTGGTATCTTGGATGATGCACCTCTAAAAAAATGGTTTGGTCGCTCTGAACTATAAGTGGATTGCTTGGATCTGCCATGTTTCTTCCTTGATCAATGTTTCAAGATATTTAATAAAAGAGATCATCGACCTATAAATGTAGTCATGAAATTTACTAATCACAACAAGCAATGTCAAATATTTAAATAGTGAATTATCCATTAATAAAATAAATGTGTGGTATATATAAATTCTTTTGTTATATTATAATAATTAATTTTAATAATTTATTTCGGATAGATTAAATTATTCAAGTTAAAATCCGATGAGAAATAAAAAAAATCTGTTTAACTATGCGAGAACTATTAAAAAAACCAGATTGGATAAAAAAAAGGCTTTTTTACACTGACAATAATCAGGAATTAAAAAATCTTTTGAAGTCATACAATCTGAATACAGTGTGTGAAGAAGCTAAATGCCCAAATAAGAGTGAATGTTACCATGATAAAACAGCAACATTCCTTATCATGGGGAAATCTTGCACAAGAAGTTGTCTGTATTGCTCTGTAGATAACACTTCTGCTCTCATGAAGCAAATGATGCCCCCTCTAGATGAAAATGAGCCACGTCGCATAGCCGAAATCGTCCGAGAACTTAATCTTCTTTTCGTGGTCATTACTAGTGTGGCACGGGATGATCTCCTTGATGGCGGAGCTTCACATTTTGTCAAAACAATAAATGAAATAAAATTAACAAATCCAAATAGTCTTATTGAGGTCTTAACCCCTGATTTCAAGGGAAATATTAATTCAATTCAAAAAATCCTCAATGCCATTCCTCAGGTCTATAATCATAATTTAGAAACAATTGAAAGACTTACTCCAGTTATCCGTAAACAGGGTTCATATTCTATTTCATTAAAAGTTCTGGAACTTGTAAAAAAAATCAACCCTGGAATGATAACAAAATCTGGTGTTATGCTTGGTCTGGGTGAATCAGAAAATGAAATTATACAACTTATAAACGATCTGACTTCTGTCCAGTGTGATATTCTTACAATAGGACAATATCTCCAACCGTCATTAAAAAATTATCCTGTTCGGGAGTATATTCCCCAGGACAAATTTGATTACTATAAAAAAATTGCCTTGTCAAAAGGTCTTAAAATAGTTCACTCATCGCCCTTCGTACGAAGTTCTTATAAAGCGAAAGAAAGCTATGAAATGATAAATCAATTATTAGAAAAGAATTTAAAGAGGTAAATATGGATAATCCCTTATTTATTGTAATAATAATAATATTGACACTTGGAATCATCGCTCTAGTAGTCTATTTACTGAAAGGATCAAGTACATCAAGCCGTATTGATAATGCTGTCAAGTTGATTAAAATAAAAGATTATTCAAAATCCATAGAAATCTTAAAAACCCTTATTGCAAAAGATGACTCCAACTCAGAAGCTCATTTCTATCTTGCAGAATCTTACTACCTCTCAGATAATTATGAATGGGCATTACCTGAATACAAAAAAGTCTTACGTCTCAATAAATATACAAAAAACATTTCTGAAACCATGACTCGACTTAGACTTGCTGAAATATTTCTTCATATCCAGCAATTAGAAGAAGCTCAAAAAGAATTTCTCCTCATCGTCCAAATTGATCCAGAAAATTATAAAAGTTATTCAGAAATCGGTAGAATTTATATCGAAAAAGAACGATACGAACAAGCAGCCCATTTCCTCAAAAAAGCATTAGAAATTAATCCAAATCATATTGATTCACTCTTCTATTCAGGAATAGCAAAATACCATCTTAAATTAAACAGTGAAGCTCTTCATGATCTGGAAAAGTGTATCAATCTTGATAAGTATTATTACAAAGCTAATTTCTATATTGGAATGGTCAATTTCCAGGTTAAAAACTATCAAAAAGCTCTTCAGCAATTTGATATAGCTTCCCGTGAGAAAGAATACAGGCTTCGATCTTTGTATCAAAAAGGTATAATATTAAATGAATTAGGAAATCTGGCACAAGCTATTGTTGAATTCGATAAAGCTGTCGCGCTTATAAAAGAAGAAGATAATATTGCCCGAAATATCCGTTATTATCTGGCAAATGCCTATGAACAAGAGAAAAATATAGCAGCAGCAATTGAGCAGTGGGAAAAAATTATTGCAAGTCAACCAAATTTTAGGGATGTCAATGAAAAGCTGGCAAATTATTCTGATTTAAGAATGGAAGATACTTTAAAAGATTTTTTTGTAGCTTCTAATCCCGCTTTTGAAGAACTCTGCAGAAAAGTACTGATGAAATTAGGTTTAGAAGTTGTTGAGGTGGTCTCAGTAGGAAGTGTATTAGCTGTATTCATTGTTCTGGAAAAACTCGGTATAAATGATATTAGAGTCCAAAAATTATTAGTTAGGGTATATCGCCAGAATGAACCACTAGGAGATAGAATTGTAAGAGAAATCGCTGAGCAATTAAAGCAGGAAAGTGGGCTCCATAAAGCAATTTGTATTTCCGCAACTGGTTTTTCAAATCAAGCTATCGATTTTGCAGAAGCCCGACCAATTAATTTAATCTCTGGAAAAGATCTTTCCAAACTTTTAAGATAATATTTAAATCACTCTTTCAATCTTTGCTCCCAGTGATTTTAATCGTTCATCAATTCTCTCATATCCTCTGTCAATTTGCACAATATTATGAATTACGCTCTTTCCCTTGGCTGATAAAGCTGCTATTAATAATGCCACTCCAGCCCGTATATCAGGACTAGTTAATTCCTCCCCTATTAGCTGGGAAGGACCGATTACAACTGCCCGATGAGGATCGCATAAAACTATTTTAGCACCCATATTTATCAGTTTATCAACAAAAAATAATCTACTCTCAAACATCTTCTCAAATATCAACACCGTTCCATCACATTGAGTCGCTATGACAAGAGCAATACTCGTTAAATCTGCAGGAAAACCAGGCCAGGGAGCATCATCAATTTTTGTAATGGCTCCATGATAATCGGAAATGATTTTAAGAGATTGATTACCAGGAACAAATATATCTTCTCCTTCTTGAATTACATGAATTCCAAGCTTTTCATATACTTTTAAAATCATCCTGAGATATTGTAAACCTGCATTTTTAATTGTTATCTCACTATGCGTTACGACCGCCATTCCAATGAAACTACCCACCTCTAAATAATCTGCAGCAATCTCGTGTTCTCCACCTCCCAACTCATTTACCCCTTCTATTGTTAATATATTACTTCCTATACCGCTAATCTTCCCACCTAATCGGTTAATAAAATGACATAGCTGCTGGACATGAGGTTCACTGGCTGCATTTCGTATAATTGTAATCCCTTTAGCTAATGAGGCCGCCATAATAGCATTCTCTGTTGCCGTAACCGATGCCTCATCCAATAATATATCTTGTCCTATAAGGGATGAATTACATGTAAACACATACCCATCATCCAAAACTTCTATATGAACTCCTAATAAGCTTAACGCATGGATGTGTGTATCAATACGCCTTCTTCCAATTTTGTCTCCACCAGGTTTTGGGAACTTTACATGCTGGCTCCGTGTAATGAGAGGGGCTACCATCGTGAAGGATCCCCGTAATTTTCGTGCAAGTTCAACATCCAGTTCCAAAGGATAGACATTTACAGCCTGGAAAGAATAATCATGATCATCGTGTTGTTCAACTTCAACTCCAACACTTTTTAAAATATCGATCATATGGAGGACATCTATGATTCTTGGTAAATTCTTTATACGCACCTTCTCCTTTGTTAAAATAACACCAGCTAAAACAGGGAGAGCTTCATTTTTATTCCCTTGAGGATATATACTTCCCTTAAGCTGATGACCTCCCTCAACAATAAACTGTCCCACAGACAACCTCCATATCCTGTTATTTTCTAAGGATAATATAATAATACAAATAAAAAATGAAAGTATTTTTGTAAATTTATAAAGATATCTATTATTCAATTTATATTTAGATTTCAATAGAGTATATACGATAATTTATAAATATTCTATATCGATATAAAAAAATACTTGTTTTCTGTGTAAAAATTGATATTTTTCATATTTTAATTTTCTGTTGACAAAGATATAAAATGATAACCAATTTAAGTCATTACAATTTATTTAAAATTTTAACTATTCTCTTATTTCTTTTTTCTTGTACAACTTATCGATTTGACCAAATTCGTGAACATGAAAATAAAAAAGATGAGGAATATTTAATACAAGCTCTGAACAAGAGTAAAAGTGGCTATATAAGGGCACAAGCAGCACAATCTCTTGGTAGATTGAAAAGTAAAAATGCGGTGGACTCTCTTATTAAGACTCTAAATGATCCCGAGTGGTCAGTTCGTCTTTATTCAGCAGAAGCTCTTGGTAAAATTGGTGATTCAAAAGCTCTTAATCCTCTCCAAAATCGATTAAAAATAGAAGAAGATGAGCATGTTATCTTTACAATTAAAAAAGCTTTAAAAATACTTGGAAAATAGTATCAACTTATTTAAAAAAATAAATCAATTGTGATTAAAAGTTATAATGAATTAAAAATGAGGTATATATGGCAGAAGTATTTTCAGATGCCTTGGGTATGATTGAAACAAGAGGTTTTGCTGCAATGGTTGAAGCAAGTGATGCTATGGTCAAAGCCGCAAAAGTTGAATTAATTGGTTATGAAAAAACGGGTGGAGGATATGTTACCACTATTATTAGGGGCGATGTGGCTGCTGTCAAAGCTGCAACTGAAGCAGGTAGTAAAGCTGCAGAACGTGTTGGGGAAATAATATCAGTACACATAATCCCAAGACCACACAATAACGTCGATGAGGTACTTCCCCTTGGGCGGAAGAAAACAAAAAAATAGAATTATTATTGGGATATTCATTTTATGTTTAAATTTATTTCCCCAGCTATTTTTTGGACAAGAAAGAAATAAAGATAATAAAGAATTATCCCTTGATTCTGTCAAAAAAGAAAAAATTGAGACTAGCTATTCTATATATTTAAATGGTGGATACTTTTATGAAATGAGTCATAAAAAAGGGGGAGAGTTCTATTTCTCTACTGGATTGGGGATTTCTGTATCCCCTAAGATTGATTTAAACATCGGTGGATTTATAAGTATTATTAAAAGTTCTGACTTGATTATTGATTCCTCTAAATCTTCTTTGATGTTTCCTGGATTAGAAATTAATTTTTTATTCTATCCATTTAATTCCCAAATTATTAAACCATTTGCAGGTTTCTTAACAGCAGCGACTCTCTATCCTGGACCCTATATGCGTTCATCACTTCAAATCGGCTCACAAATACGTTTTATTAAATTATTAAGTTTCACTATAGCTTATCATATAAATTATATAACATCAAGTGAATTAAACGAATTCTATTCCCACCTCTTTTCCTTAAAAATCTCTTTACACTTCTAATTTTTAATAATCACAATAAAGAAATGACCATCCCTTCATAAGCCGCATAGGTTTCTTTAAAGATCTTTTGTGCATTTTGTTCTATTTCATCAATTAATGAATCCTCATGGGATGGTTCATGGTGCCAGAGTATAAGTTTTTTTACATTCGCAGCTTGTGCAATTTCCACTCCAGCCTCCCAAGTTGAGTGCCCCCATGTTGTTTTGGGAAATCCAACCTTCCCGGAATATTCATCATCAGTATAGGTTGCATCATAAAATAAGATATCGCAATCTTTAGCTAATTTTAATAGTGTTTGGTCTACACATCGAAAATGTTCTGTATCCGTAGCATAAACAATTGATTTACCCTTGTATTCTATTTTGTACCCAGTTACACCGCCAGGATGATTGAGGCTATCATAATTTATCTTAACATCTTTTACCTGAATATGACCATGTAATTTTATATCATGAAAATGAATAGTGGATTGAAGTTCATCCAATGTGACTGGAAATGTAGGATACATCATCTGGAGACGTAATGTTTCTTCAATATCGATTTTCGTTTCTCCGTAAATATCAAAACTATTACCATCTAAAAACACCGGGGTGAAAAATGGAAACCCCTGAATATGATCCCAATGGGCGTGACTCAGTAATATAGTTGCATGTATAGGCATCTCTTTTAAAAGAAGATCTCCCAATGAACGGATCCCTGTCCCAGCATCTAATATTATGATTTCATTTCCACATCGAACCTCAAGACAAGATGTATTCCCACCATATTTTACTGTTTTAGGGCCAGGAGATGGAATACTTCCCCGAGCACCCCAAACCCTTATAAAGAATTGATCATTTTTAGACGACATTATTTTCCATTAAAAATTATTATTTTATATTATATTTACTATACTAAAAATCATATTAAATTGAAATCAATACCCAAGAATCGTTATGTGACTGCTCATAAACTGTATTATAAAGGAATTCAAAATCATATGATAGTTTGTATACAGTTTTTTAAATCGGATTGAATACCCTAATTATTGTATTACATTAGAATATTCTATTATATATAATTTTATCGACAAAAGAATATTAATAATGTATACCATTTAAAAATAAATTCAAGGGTAATAATTTTTTATTTGGAATGTAGAATGAAAACAATATTGGTTATACACGGACCAAACCTGAATCTTTTGGGTACCAGAGAAAAAAATATTTATGGTATAAAAACCCTCAATGAAATAAATAACGATTTGATTAGTTTGGGTAAATTAAATAATATTGAAATCAAAACATTTTCCTCAAATCACGAAGGTGCCATAGTGGATTACATTCAGGAGGAGGGTATATCGGCCAATGGTCTTATAATCAATCCTGCTGCCTATACGCACACTTCTGTCGCAATAAGGGATGCTATTCTTGCAAGAGATTTATTATTCATAGAAGTTCATTTATCAAATATCTATACAAGAGAAGATTTTAGACAAAAATCATACTTCCACGATATAGCCAAGGGAATCATCATGGGATTAGGCCCCAAGGGATACGAATTAGCCTTACTCTCGATGATCGATCTATTAAAGGAATCAGAGGAAGAAGAATAGGATTTTTTCTTGATATAACTTGACAATCAATAAACTTTTAGATAACTTAGGTGTATCAATCTACCATATTTGGTATATTTGATATTATATTTTTATATTTTTTTATGAGGCATGAACTAAATGATTTCAGCAAATGATTTAAGGAAGGGAACAGTAATTAAATTAGAAAATGAATTATATTCTGTTACTGAACACCAACACGTAAAACCAGGGAAAGGTGGTGCTTTTGTCAGAACTAAATTACGTCTACTAAAGAAAAATAACATCGTTGAAATGACCTTCCGATCAGAAGAAAAAATTGAAGATGCATATCTTGAGCGTCGAAAAGTCCAATATCTCTATGAAGACGGAGATAATATCGTTATTATGGACTCTGAGACTTACGAGCAGGAGCATATCCCAAAAGAAGTTATTAATGACGCTATGAATTACCTCAAAGAAGGGATGGATATCGAAGTGGAACTCTATGAAGGCCAAATTATTAATTTATATCCACCTATGTTTGTTGAATTGGAAATCACCTTCACTGAACCAGGTTTAAAGGGGGATACTGTTGGTGGTGCAACAAAACCGGCTACAGTTGAAACTGGATATACCCTTCAGGTGCCTCTTTTTGTGAACAATAATGAAAAAATAAAGATAGACACCAGATCCGGTGAATATGTTGAGCGTGTCCGATAATAATTTTTCTCTAAATTAGTGGTAAAAATGAATATTAAACTAATCGAAGATATCATGTCCGCCTTGAAAGAAACGGATACAAAATATTTTAAAATTGAAAACTCCCAAAAGAAAATCGAAGTTATTCGCTCTGATAATGCTTTTAAATCCTACTCTCATCCTCAGCCCCCTCAAATTCAAGAATCTGAAACAAATGTACAGGAGCAGGAACAAGACATTAAAGACACACAGGATATCCTATCCCCCTATATCGGTTTCTTTCAAAGAAGTGAATCCAAGGGTGGTAAATCTCTCGTAAAATTAAGAGAAATTATAACGAAGGGTAAAGTTGTTGCACATATCCGATCAATGAATCTTCAATATGAAGTTATCTCCACAATCCAGGGTAAAATAGTTGAAGTCCTTGTAGAAGATGGCCAGGCCGTTGAATATGGACAACCCCTTTTCAGACTTAAATTAATAGATAATGAACAATTAAAAGAAGAATAATTAAATAGGTATTATGTTTAAAAAAATATTGATTGCTAACCGAGGTGAAATCGCCCTTCGTATCATAAGAACATGCAAAGAATTAGGTATTGCTACCGTAGCTGTCCATTCCATAGCTGATGAATTTAGCTTACATAGACGTTTTGCAGATGAAGATGTCTGTATCGGCCCCCCTGAAGCAATAAATTCTTATCTCCACGTACCAAGTATTATCAGTGCTGCAGAAATCACAGGTGCAGATGCTATTCATCCGGGATATGGATTTCTTGCTGAAAATTCCCGTTTTGCACAAATCTGCGAAGAAAATAAAATTCACTTCATCGGACCACCACCAAAAGTCATTGATATGATGGGAGATAAGGCAAAAGCCCGTAAGGTGATGATAGAAGCGGGAGTCCCTGTCATTCCTGGTACAGAAATTATTACTGATATTGAAGAAGGATTTGAACAGGCAAAACAAATTGGTTTCCCTGTTATCATCAAAGCTACTGCAGGTGGTGGTGGAAAGGGAATGCGAATGGTGCCCTCAGAAAAAGAATTTCGCGATTCCTTCAAATTAGCCCAATCAGAAGCTGAAAATGCCTTTCATAACCCTCAAGTCTATATAGAAAAATTCTTCGAAAATCCACATCACATCGAAATTCAAATCCTAGCTGACAAAAAAGGAAATGTGATTCACCTTGGAGAAAGAGACTGTTCCATTCAACGACGTCACCAAAAACTTCTTGAAGAGTCCCCATCACCCTACATCGATGATAAACTACGCAAATCCATGGGTGAAGCAGCTATTATAGGTGCACAGGCTGTGAATTATGTGGGCGTTGGTACTATAGAATTTCTTGTTGACCACAAGGGGCGGTTCTATTTTATGGAAATGAATACCCGTATCCAGGTTGAGCATCCGGTTACAGAACTACTCACCGGGATTGACCTTATAAAAGAACAAATTCTTGTGGCAGATGGAAAAAAATTACGTTACAAGCAGGAAGATATCCAGTTCCGGGGTCATGCCATTGAGTGTAGAATTAATGCTGAAAATCCATATACAAATTTTACCCCTTCCATCGGAAAAATAGAATCATATCACATACCAGGCGGTTTTGGAGTAAGGGTAGATAGCCATTTATATACTGAATATATGATTCCTAAATATTATGACTCCCTTCTGGCTAAGCTAATAGTCTGGGGAGAAGATCGAGCCGATGCGATCAATAAAATGAAACGTAGTCTGAATGAGTTTATCATAGAAGGTATTGAAACTACAATTCCCTTTCACAGGAAAGTTATGGAAGATAAAAAGTTTTTAAAAGGAGATTACTCAACTTATTTTATACAAGACTTTTCTTTAAATGACAACAAGGATTGAACTATGGATATTGCTTTAACTAATCTGGAACTTCGTCAAATGATCATTTGGGCTGAAAATACAATATCTGGAGGCCATTTTGGAGATGGTAATGTTATTTTCCCTGAAGAAAGTATAACTATGTATAAGTTAAAAAATTCAAATTCTGGTAAATTAGATCTCTCTGAAAGAGATATTCGTATCTTAATCATCTGGGCTGAAAATGCAATTGGTAAAACCCTTAGAGGTATTACTTCCGAAGAAATCTCTTTAATTGATAAATTACAAAAAGCTCAACAAGATTTCCAAAATCAAATGTAATAATCTATACCAATATTCTTCTTTTAAAATCAAACTTGCAAATTGTTATGGTGAGATCTCTTGAACCATATCCTATCTGCTTTAATTTAATATGATAATTATTCAAATTTGATTTTTTTAAAATTACGTGTTATATTTATTATACATATAATAAATGATGGATGTGTTATGAAAGTAATAATAACTGTGTTTAATATATTTCTCCTAAGCGTATTCATTATGAATTGTTCTGGAAATGAAACAAAAAAACCTGAAATTAAAAAAGAGAAAGTAATTAAGGATGACAAGCCAAATAATAACAAAGAAAATAAAAATAAAGTAGATGAACTAATCCAGGAAGCAAAAGAACTTGGAGATAAAGGAGAATATAAACAAGCCATAAAAAAATTAAATGAAGCAAAAAATCTTGGTAAATCAAGCGAGCCAGGTGCTGAAGAAAATAGTCAAAATCTCACACCTGAACAACAAAAAGAAATTAACGAATTATTAAAAAAATACAAACAACTACAAAAGATCAATGATTTAATCTCGGAAGCAAAAAATCTTGGAAGGAATCAAAAATATCAAGATGCTTTGATTCAATTAGATACTGCAAAATCATATAAAAATCCTGAACCTACAAACATACAAATGGAGGAAATTAATCGCCTTTCAAATCTCTATAAAACTCACCTTGACAATCAGAAAAACCAATCAAAACCTCGATTTAAACATCTAAACCCTACATATTGGGATAATCGTCTAAAAATGTGGCGTAAATTAGAATAACAAACCTAAAATAATTCTCATCAGATTTGTTATTTGCATTCATCTTTTAGAAGGTTTCTGTAATCCACATTTAAATCTTGTTATAATGTTTTTTCAATATAATTTCAAACAAATAACATCCTTTATAAACATGGGAAAGGTATGGGAAAATCATGGGAAAAGTATTATAAAGTTTAAAGCTATTTCACCATAAATCAACCATACTTTTTTATAAAATGCACAAGTTAGCTATTTTTAAGGATATTTTGGACTAACTGTTTTATGGACGGGTTTTTATCGTGCAGCAAGCCTTTTAATAGCGATACATTTTTTAATTTATATTGCTGAACTGCCTTTAAAGCTATCAATTTTATATCATCATTGTAATCATAACAAAACTTCAATAAAAGATCATTACTTTTTTGAAATTGCAAGTTAGCTACTGATATTACTATCGATTTTTTAACATCCGTACTGCTTTCTTTATATAACTTTTCAAGGGAATAGATTCCCTGTCTGATTTGTAGTAATCCAATTGCCTTAATAGCAACCTCTCTAACCTCTTTACTTGTATCCTCTAAGGCATTTTCTATTATTTTATAACTCATTTTTCCCAATTTTTTTACAATAGCTTTTAATGATTCTATCCTGACAAATTTATTTGTACTGATTTCATATTGATTGATAAGGTCTTCTATATCCAGTTTTATAATATCATCTGAGACGTGAAATGCATTATTAAGTTCGTCTGATATTTTTTCTTCTGGGTTCCTATTAAAAAATCGATCTGTGAATGAACTAAATACACTTGATTTGATTGGTTTTTCTTCAGGAAATTCCTTGACATGAGTTTCCTTGAATCCAGTGTATGAATGGTTTGTAAATCGAAATGCATTAATATTATTTATTCGATTATATTCAGCCCGTTTTTTAGAATCACTGAGGACTTTATAAGCTCTGACTACCCTCTCAAAGTTATCAACACGGACTGGCTCCTTTGAAACATCAGGATGGTATTGTAACATTAATCGCCTATACGCACTCTTTATATCATTGTCCGTTGCGTGGTACTCAATTCCCAACACTTTATAATAATTTTCATCATGATGTTTAGTCATCAAACTTCTACCCCTTCTCTGTCATTGGAATAACTTATTTTTAATTCTTCGTAGAGAAAATCCATTTGATCTATTAAATCAACCAGTTCATCAGATTTTGGTCTTTTAATTTTTTTTTCGGATTTCTTGAGGGCTGTCTGTATATCCTTCTTTAAATTCGCATCAATTATATTTATTTTATCTTCATATAATAGTTTTAAACGCTGATAACTTGTATCAAACAATTGTTTTATTTGCTCAATTTTTAATACTTCCTGATCCGTGTGTTTATTTTTTTTGGCATTTTCAATAATATTTTGTATTTTCTCATCCGAGAGGCTGGTGGGATTTTTTATGATTACTTTCTGCATATTTCCACTATCTAGATCTTTAGCGCTGACTTGTAAGATCCCATTGACATCAATGACAAAATTTACTTCAATTCGAGGGAGACCTTTTTTGGCTGGTCTAATATTTTTTAATTGGCATTCACCCAGGGATATATTATCCACACAGCGGACTCTTTCACCCTGATATACACGGATTTCAACACTTTGCTGATAATCAGATATCGTTGTAAATAATTTACTTTTCGTAATAGGTATCGTTGAATTTCTTTCAATTATAGGGACAAAAACACCTCCTTCGATTTCTATTCCCATTGAGAGAGGAGTAACATCAACAAGCACCATCCCCTTTTTTTCACCACTTAAAATCGAAGCCTGTATAGCAGCACCCAGTGCTACACATTCATCGGGGTTGACCCCTTTTGATATTTTTTTTGATAATGCTTTTTCAACAGAATTATAAACCAATGGAATACGAGTAGAACCACCTACAAGAAGAACCTTGTCAATATCATTTTTTTCTAATTTGCTATCTTTTAAACATTTTTCCATGAGATAGATCGTTTCTTCGATATATTCCTGAATCAGTTCTTCAAATAATTGCCTGTTTATATTTATATTTAAATGTCTTGGACCTTTTTCATCTGCTGAAATAAATGGAATATTCAGATCAACGGATTCTATTTCTGAGAGTTCAATTTTGACTTTTTCAATTTCTTCTTTGAGTTTCTGACAAGCCATGATATCTTTGGTTAGATCTATGTTGTTTTGTTCCTTATATTTTTTCAGAACATAATTCATTAGCTTTGCATCAAAATCATCACCACCTAAATGATTATTTCCAGTGGTCGCTTTGACTTCAAACACCCCCTCCCCTATTTCCAGAATGGATACATCAAATGTCCCTCCGCCCAGATCATAGATTAGTATTACCTGGTTTTCATGATCATTGATTCCATAAGCGAGGGCGGCGGCTGTGGGCTCATTGATAATTCTCAGAACATCAAATCCTGCTATACGTCCAGCTTCCTTAGTTGCTTGTCTTTGATTGTCATTAAAATATGCAGGAACGGTGATGACTGCTTTTGAAATTTCTGTTCCAAAATAATCTTCCGCATCTTCTTTGATTTTATGGAGGATTTTTGCAGAAATCTCCTGAGGGGTATATGTATTCTTACCAATTTGATATTTTTGAGTGGTCCCCATATTCCTTTTTACGGAAGAAATAGTTTTTTCAGAATTGAGTATACTCTGATTTTTTGCAGGTTTTCCTACCAGAATTTCATTATTCTTTGTGAATGCAACAACAGAAGGGGTAAGGCGATCACCTTTTTTATTATGGATTATAATTGGTTTTCCATTTTCAACAACCGCCATGACTGAATTAGTCGTACCTAGATCGATTCCAAGAATTTTATCCATTTGTCGTCCTTTATTTATACCATTAATGAAAATTGTAACTTTACAAACATCGTGAATTATTATTCGTCATATTCATCTAATTAAATACAGAGTATAAAACACCGTAAAATAGAATAAGATAGATTTCAGTTTAAAATATCTTTATTAAATATCGATGTTTTTTAATAAAATAATAAGAAACGTATTTATTTGTAAATCGATTGTCGATGATTTTTTTAAGACTTTTATAATATTTGATTAGTTGCGTACTTATAAGATTTTTTTATTAGCCTACTAATTTCTTTTTTAAGAGAGTTGCCAGAAGTTTAATCTCACCCTGACTCATTTCAAGAATCCTTGATATTTCTTCTAAGGAATGTCCTTCTCCAATGAGTCTTGCGATTTTGTGATGGATGTTTTTATCGTCTAGGTCTTCAGGTAATTTAGTTTTAATAAATTTATCAACAGGTTTGGGTTTAATGATTTCTTCTTCAACAGGAGGATTTTTAGGTTTATTTTTATTATCAGCTTGTCCATATGCTTGCTGGATGAATGATTTTGGTTTTGGATCAGGGTTGAATTCATTAAATTTGGGTTTGGTCACTTGTTCAGAATTATTATCTTCTTTTTTGATGATGAAAGATGGCTTTTTTTTCTTTTCAGGAGCGGGTGTATGATTTACAGGAATAATTTTATTGGTTTCATTGGGGATTGGTTCAGGGGGATTGATATTTTTTTCGTTTAGTTTGATAATTTCATATTTTCTAATAGATTCATTTGTTTTCTGGATTGTATCTTCTAAGATTTGGATATTTCTATCAGCATCTTTATTGAATTTAGCAATCATTTCAGACATCTCTTTACGGATTTCATCAATCCTAGCATCGGATTGGCTATTATGAAAACGTATATACAAAGTGATAGTGATTGCAAAATTTACTGCAAATAAGATAAATAATAAGACATCGATCAACTGAACCCCTCCCTGATAGATTATCGTCTATTTTGTTCCTCTTCCCCTTTGAAAGGCTGATAGGGAACAGGTTTAATAAAATTATTTTCATTGACAAAAGTAACACCTTTGAAATCATTTTTAACAACAAAATTAGCATTTTTAATGGTTAAATCTACTCCTGGAAAGACATTTAATTTACCTGAAATCTTTCCTTTATTATCTAAATTATCTAGATAGTGTTGTAACTCAGCTATATCTTCTTGTATTTCAGAATATTGTAATTCAAATTCTTTTTTTGCACGTTCCATTCTTGTTAACATAATTTCTTTTTCTTCAGATAAATTACCAGCTTCTTTTGCACGTTGCAAGGTAGCAATATTTGAGATAATTTTATTCAACTGTGTTTCGTTCATCTCTCGCTCCTCTTCTAATCTAAGGAGTTTTTCTTTATATTTAGGGTCAATTCCTGCTTCCAGATAAGTATCTGAATATGCAGTTGATCCAAGACTTTTTGCACTGATTTCAAAACCAGCTCTGACTCTTCCTCCTACGACCCATCCTTTCTTCCCATGACAAATAACACGGTTTCCAGCATCTACAAAGCTATGAAGGACTTCTTCCTTAACAATTACATCATTTCCAGCGGAGATATTAGCATTTTCTATGAATTTGGCGTAAAGATTTGTTCCCGCTTTAATAAGCCCTGCATTTTTTCCTAAAATACCTTGTCCTACAATAATCTCATTATCGGATTCCACTTCCGCTTTGCCGATATTTCCACGTACTTCTATATTTCCAGCTGCTTTAACTGAGAAACCATCAAGTATACTTCCTTTAATAACTACAGTACCTAAAAATATGATATTTCCAGTATTCAAATCAACATCACCTTTAATTTCATAAATAGGATCAACTGAGATAACACCTGCTAACAATACAGCTCTACCAGCGATTTGAGCAATAATTTCAAGTCCATTTTCTGAGAGAATAGTATTTTTCCCTGCTTCAAAAGAAACATCTTCACCGTTTTTTGCATCTATTCTATTATTTGTGATTGTGCGACCTGGAATACCAAGAGTTGCCGGGGTTTTTACTGCTAGAACCTGTCCAGCTACGACATTTTGTACAAGATCTAATGTTTTGTAATCAACCTTTCCAGATTCATCTTCTTCGAATTTAAAGTCACTATGGTCAATACTAAATTTAAATTCATTTTTTGCATTAGTACCCTGTTGCGGTGATTTTCCTTCAGCAACCAGTACTGGAACATTAAATAATTCTTTTTCAAAGACACTTTGGATTTTATCATCCATGATTCCATAAACGACCCCTTCGACTTTTAAGAGATCTAATATTTCATCCGCTTCCAAAAGCCGTCCAGTGAGGATGGGTGCTGTGACTGTAAGATATGCCTTCATTTGATCTGGAGATATTTCCAGACTTGCTTTTGAATCATAATCAGGATTTGGGTGCCAATCAGCTATTCTAACTTCCTCACCCGTTGAGTCTTTTGTAATATTTTTTATTTCATTAACACGATAATTTTTGATATTTCTACTTGCAAGAGCTAGTTGTACATCATCAAGACTTGCTGGTTTCCCATTATTTTTTGGGGGAGTAACTTTTAAAAATACACCACTTTTACGAATGATCACTTTAGCAACGCCATTTACTGGTGAGCCATCGTCTTCTATTGTCTCTCCAGAGGCTGTGTCAAGGTTAGCAAATCCTGAATCAATTTTAGTATCAAACATCATTGAATTACTTGTCTGGCTAATACTTCCAACCCGCCAAATGATAACTTTAAATGGTCGTTTACCAATACCTAAAATGCCATTACGAGCTTTTTGAACAACTTCATAATCTAGATTAATACGGCTTGTTCTAAAATGTATACAAGCATCATCCATAGCCTGATCAATAGAATCAGCGATAAATTCAGCTGAATTATCCATTTGTTCAACATTTGTATTTTCATTTGTAACTTTGGATGATAATTGATTTTTTAAATCACTTATGGATGCCATAGATATTCCCCATAATTATACTAACAGACTCGTTTTAATGTGATTAAGTTTACTTCTCAGTCGTATAATAGCTTTAGTGTGTAATTGAGAAACTCTTGATTCTGTTACATTTAATATTTCTCCGATTTCTTTTAAAGTAAGATCTTCATAATAATATAGGATTAGGACTTTTTTTTCTTTTTCTGGTAAATCCTCTATAATTTTAACTATCATTTTTTTAACTTCTTCTTTTTCGACCATGATATCTGGATTTAAAGAATTGGGGCTTTCAATGGTTTCTATTATCGATACTTTATCCGTGTCATCCCCCAGATACCAAGCATCATTAATGGATATAAGAGATGTCCCGCAGATTTTTAGCAAAGTTTGATGGAAATCATCCACCTGGATACCCAACTCCTTGGCGATTTCTTCATCTGTAACAGCTCTTCCAAGTTTATTTTCCAGGGTACCAACAATGGTTTCAATTTCTTTTGCCTTCTGACGAATGGATCTTGGGACCCAGTCAATGGACCTTAATTCATCATAAATAGCTCCCCGTATTCTTGTCACGGCATAAGTTTTGAACTTAATTTCCCGAGATGGGTCAAACTTTTCAATAGCATCCAGCAAACCAAAAATACCATATCCAACAAGGTCATCGAATTCTATATTCTGTGGCATACCCATAGCAATTTTACCCGCAACATATTTTACCAATGGAGCATACTGAACAATAAATGCCTCTCTAATTAGAGGATCTTTTGTTTTTTTATAATCATCCCATAATTCATCTTCAGATTTATCTAACACTTTCTCCCCCTTAAATCTAATAAAAATCGTTTATATTTTAAAGTTTGATTTAAATAATTTATTTTTAAACTAGTATTATGATAATATATTTTATTAATAATAAGGTAAATAAATAATATATAATTTTTATATGGACATTTGTTTTTTATCCAATGATTTAACATATCGAATTATTTATCCTCATATAATTTCGTCCTGATAGCATCAGCTAATATTTTAGGATCATTTGGGATAGCATACTCCTTGGACAACTTTGTCAACTTATCCTGTTTAGGATTTGATCCCTGATAGAAGTCATCCGATAGATCATTTTCTGAAATATTATTGAGATCATCTTCAGTAGTATAATCAACGTGTTCACCTAGTTCATCTTCTTGATTTTGTTCCATATTAAAAAGCTCCGGGACATATTTTTCAAGAATAATTCCTATCGCATAACCCATACCTGCAAAAATAACACCATATAAGAACATTCTCCAGATGATTGTCCAAAAAAAACTTATTCCACTAATTATACCGACAATAAGCACCAAAACAACAGCAATTCCAGCTAGAAAGACAGCAATTTTTACGGAAAATGGATTTTTTTGGAAATACTCCTTTATTGAATTCTTCGGAATTTCAGCTTCATCAACTTTATTTTCATCTGCAATATTCTCTTGAGAATTTTTTAAAAAATCTTCTTCTGTGAACTCAGGCTCATTTTTTAATTCAAACTCATTTTTATCACTCATACTCTAACTCATTGTGTTTTTTTTCTTTGTAATAATTAAGAAAACTACTAAAAAATCCTGCTAAACCTTTTTTTCTCTGATGAGGGACATCTAGCTGTTCGAGACGGAGACAAATATCAGTAATACATAGAGATGCCTTTGACTTTGGATCCACTTCAAAGAATGGTCTTTGCTTAATAACAGATTTTGAAACTATTGAATCCTCGTAAATAAATCCAAGATTTTCTACTTTGACACCAAGAAACTGATTTGCAATGTTAATTACTCTCTCAGCAACTTTATTTGCTTCATTCTCACTTTGGACTCTATTGACAATCAGCTTTATATTTGATTCTATTTTTTTAGAAGCAATAGTTTTGATAATACCATAAGCATCAGTAATTGCTGTGGGTTCTGGAGTTGTAACAATAATGACCTCATCAGCTGCTACTACGAAACTTAAAACGTTATCTGATATACCTGCCCCTGTATCTATAAACACCACATCAACAGAATCTAATTTTTCTATATCTCTAACAAAATTTGCTTTTTGTTCATGATTAAGATCAGCGAGTTGACTGAAACCAGAGGCTCCAGCTATGATTTTAATACCTTCAGGAGTGTCAGTAATGACTTCACTAATGGTTTTCTGTCCCTTTAAAACATTGTATAGATTATATTTTGGGATTATACCAAGCATTACATTTACATTTGCCAGACCTAAATCAGCATCCATAACTACTACTTCTTTACCTAACTTAGCCATATTGATTGCAAGATTTGTTGAGACATTTGTCTTTCCAACCCCACCTTTCCCACTGGATATTGTAATAATTCTTGGTCCAGCATGGGATTTTGTTGTCCCCTTGGATTGTTTTTCCTTCATAATTTTTAAAAGAGTTTCAGCTTGATCCATATAAATTCCTATTTTGCTTTTAGAACCATATTCATTAATTTATCTTTTGTCGCTTCTTCGATATCTTCTGGGACACTTTGTCCAAATGTGACATAGGATAGCGTACGATTTTTAGGAGAAATCGCACTAATCACCTGTCCAAGACTATTGGTTTCATCTAATTTAGTAACAATTATATTATTATAATTAAGTATATCAAATTTATCAAGAATTTCAACCAGATCTTTATACTTTGTTGTGGCGCTGATTACTAAAGATATGAATGATTTACCGTTAATGACGTCCAAATATTTTTTGATGTCTCTGATTTCGTCCAGATTTTTTTGGCTTCGTCCAGTGGTATCGATTAGAATAATATCAAACGATTTATCGTGGAGTTCCATTTTTAACTCTTCAACATTATTAACTTTAGCGAAGGGAATTTCCATTATATCAGCATATAACTTTAATTGTTGTATAGCTCCTACACGATAAGTATCAATGGAAATTAATTTTACCTTTTTTTTCTGGAAAACACCAAAATATGCACCTAATTTAGCTAGAGAAGTAGTTTTCCCCACACCTGTAGGGCCTACAAGAACAATGATATTTTGTGAATTATTTTCAATTTCAATACCATTCGATGTGTGAATAATTTCGGAAATCTGATTTTTAATTCGATCTTTTAAATGACTAATATCTTTTTCTTTAGCAAGGATCATTTCTACACTGGACAAGGAACAGAGGGTTTCTATAAAACTCTCATTGAAGTCTTCTTCCTTTAAAAACATTTTCAGGAGGTCTTTTGTTTTTTTAATTTCTTCAATTTCATGTTGTTGGAACTGATTAAAACGGGATTGGATATTTTCTTTCTGTTCTAGTGAAGTTGTTTTATCAGAAATGATTTTACTAATAAGCGATTTGATTTCATCCAGTTCAGTGCGGAGAGATTGATTGTCGTCCTCTTCAGGTACCCTTCCCTTAACCTGGATTAGTTGCTCCATTTGACTTTTTGGTCTGTTATTTTTAGATTTCACGGATAAATCTGGATCCATTCTGTTTACATAGAGGGGATCTGGGTTTGGGAGAGGATTTTTTTCAGGCAGAGGCTCCATTATGCCAGCAGTCAGTTCTATCATTGGCTTACCAAACAATCCAAAGAAACCACCTTCTTTAATTTTCTTTTGTGATACAATATATCCACGATTTCCAATATCTAATAACATTTTCAATTTGGCTTCCTGGAAAGTTTTCGCCTTATATTTTCTGTAAAGCATACATATACCTCAAATTATTCAATCGTTATCATACCTAGTTGTTCAACCTTAGCCTGTGGGATAATTTCATTATAGGAGAGGGCAACCAGGCTAGGTAAATTTCTTTCAGTAATATTTTTAACAAGAATCCGTGATGGGGAAGAACAAAGAACTATCATTTGATATCCCATTTCAGAAACTCTAGTCATATCTTCACTGACTCTATTTATAAACTTATTGATAGCATTAATATCCAGAGTAGAAACAAATCCCTGGTCTGTTTCCTGCATAGAATCCTCAAAAACCTTTTCTAATTCAGGATCCAAAGTAAATGCTCTGAGAACATCATTCTCATCCATATATTGATGAGAGATTTGTTTTGCAAGATGTTGTCTCACATAACTTGAGAGAGTATCTATATTTGTGATTCTATCCCCATAATCAGCAATAACCTCTAAAATTGTAACCATATTTCGGATCGATACTTGTTCTTTCAACAGACTCTGGAGCACTTTTTGAACAGTACCGAGGTTTGTTGCTTTGAGAGCCTCATCTACAACTGCAGGATAATTTTCTTTGACGCTGTCCAAGAGTTGTTTTACTTCCTGTCTACCTAAAATATCGCCTGAGTTTCGTTTTATAGCTTCAGTAAGATGTGTAGCTATGATAGATGGGGGATCAACAACACTATAACCTACACTTTCTGCTTTCTCTCTATCTTCCTCATTAATCCATTTTGCTTTTGTTTTAAATGCGGGTTCTATAGTATCTTCACCTTCAATTTCTCCTGAAATACCTAGAGATGGAATAGCTAATAATTTCTTAACCCTCAGACTACCCTTGCCAACCTCAACACCTTTTATTTTAATTGTATAATCACTGGGTCTCAGTTTCATATTATCTCTGATGCGGATGGGTGGTACTAATAATCCCAGATCAAGAGCACAGGTTTTCCTTATGAGCTTAACTCTATCTAAAAGATCTCCACCTTGTTCTGCGTCTACAAAGGGGACAAGATTAAAGCCAATTTCAATTTCAATGGGTTCGACATTGATAAGATTTACGACATTTTCAGGACCCGTTGGATGTTCAGCCTTACGATGCTTCTCCTGATCTCTTTTTTCTTCCGCTTCCATATATCGATACAGATATATACCGTAGGCTAAAATACTTGCACCAATAACAATTAGGGGAATTTTAGGGAATCCTGGAAGAATCGCCAGGAATAGGAGGAAAGCTCCAGTTATTATTATAGCCTTGGGTTTGAGGTTCATTTGTTTTGCAATATCTTTACCCAGACTATTTTCAGATACTGATCGGGTTACAATAATACCAGTAGCAGTTGATATCAAAAGAGATGGTATTTGTGCTGACAGACCATCTCCAACGGTTAGTAAGAAAAACTCCTTGAATGCATCACCTAAGGACATATTTTGCATGGTAGTACCCACAATAAGTCCACCTACAATATTAATCAGGGTAATTAATAATCCAACACGAACGTCACCTTGAACAAACTTACTCGCACCATCCATAGCTCCATAAAAATCGACTTCTTCCCGGATTTCTTTTCTACGCTTGATAGCCTCTTCTTCAGTAATCAAACCATTATTTAAATCAGCATCCACAGCCATTTGTTTACCAGGCATCGCATCCAATGTGAAACGAGCTGCTACTTCTGAAACTCTTGTGGCACCTTTTATAATAACAATAAATTGGACAGCAACCAAGATAAGGAAGATGATTGCACCGACTACATAATTATTTTGTACAACGAAATCTCCAAAAGCCCTGATAATTTTTCCATCAAATTGTTTTCCTTCTAATAGAATAAGTCGTGTTGAAGAGATGTTAATAGCCAGACGAAATATTGTTGTGATGAGGAGTAATGTCGGGAAGATAGATAATTCAGAACCCTTTTTGACATACATTACAATAAGAAGTACACCCAGACTGATTGCAAGATTGATTGAAATCGAAATATCAAGGATCACAGCGGGAATCGGAATGATTAACATTCCAATAATAGTAACTATACCAATAGCTATTAGAATATCACTGTATTGCATCCACCTGCGAACAATAGGATTATTTTGTTCTTGAGCAGTTGTCATATCTGTTTCCCCTCGAAATTTTATCAGGCCTTATTTATTATTCGAAAAATCACTTATTTTAAATAGTATTTTTTAATATTAAATGATCTCATGTCAATATTTGTTCAAAAGGATTTTTTATTCATATCCCTTCGAGGTAACGTCATTATATTATTTTTAATGATATTAGTTTATAAATTCATTATACCTTAATTGCTTCACGGGCTCTGATTACAAATGCTAATACTTCAGCTATAGCCTGATAGAAATCTTCAGGAATCTCTTCCCCTACTTCAACACTAGCAAACAAGCTCTGAGCCAAGGGCTTATTTTCTATAATATAGATATCATTTTCTTTAGCGATTTCTTTTATTTTTAAAGCAATGTAATCCCGGCCCTTAGCGACTACCATAGGAACCGCCATTTTGTCTGAATCATATTTTATAGCCACAGCATAGTGGGTAGGGTTTGTGATTACGACATCTGCTTTAGGGATTTCATCCATCATTCTGCGGGTGAGTATTTCCCGCTGACGCTCTTTTAATCTCTGTTTTATATGGGGATCCCCTTCTGTATCTTTCCGTTCTTCTTTAATTTCATGACGGGACATCTTTAATGTTTCTAAGTGCTCTATTTTTTGGAAGAAATAATCAGGGATACTTAATACTAAGAATATTATACAACTTACAACGGCGATATAAAATGCAATTTCAGAGTGTGTGGCAAAAGATTTTGCTACATCCATATTTATTGTACTAATGATAGTATACTGCTTCCACTGTAATATAACATAGGTCACAGCAAGAACTACCCCAACTTTTAAAATAGATTTTACAAGATTCATTGCAGTCTGTTTAGAAAAAAAGATTTTTGAAAACATCTTATTGGCAGTGAAACTAATTTTCTTCCACTCGAATTTCATACTCTTTGGGGTGAATTGGAATCCTACCTGTACAACATTGACTAAAAATGCCAGGACAATCGATACAAGAAATATAGGTGCGGAAAGCTCAACTAAACTCCATATAGAATTGGAAACATAATAATTTAAATTCCCTTCTGTAAATGGCATATCCATGTTAATAATAGATGATTGGAATATTTTTTTCATTTTATCCATCAGATAATCACCGAGTAACCACAGTGCGATAAAAGATCCCAGAAGTACCACGGCTGAAATCATTTCCTGAGATCGAGCAACCTTACCCTCTTCACGAGCTTTTCTAATTTTGTATTGAGTCGGCTCTTCAGTACGCCCCTCGTCTTCGGGTTTTGCGAATAATTGAAGATCAATAGAATAATGAATATCATTATCTATATATTGATCTTTACATGATATTAAATTAGAATATAATTCTTCTTTATTTAACATATTTCTCTATTAAAATAATTGAAATATTTTCTTAAAATAAATGTCCATCACAGCTTTCCCATTTTCAACTATATAGGGTAATAATATTACGATCATAACAAATCCCACAGTAATATAAATAGGGAATCCAAGCATTAGTATATTCATCTGGGGAGCAAATTTAGCCAATAAACCCATACCCAGAGTAACGATAAATAAAGTTCCAATAATAGGTAAACTGATTTTCAATGCTACAGTAAACATATCACTAAATACAGTGATTAATAATTGAGATAGTGGTTTTGATGACTTTACCAGATCCAGTACAGGAATTTTATAAAAACTTTCATAGACCCCTTCTATTAGAAGGACATGTCCCTGTAAGTGTAAAAAAATCATTGTTCCTAACAGGGTTAAAAATTGTCCCACAAGCGGAACATGGATTTGAGAAAGAGGATCAAATACTTCACTAATACCAAATCCCATTTGGATACTAAAAAATTGACCTGCTAACTGAAATAATCCAAATATCACAGCAATGACAAGCCCAAGGGATACACCAATTATGACTTCATTCGCAACTAAAATTACATAGTCAATTAAATTATCTGGTATTTCAACATTCATTTGTTTGGATAGAATTGGGAAAATAACGATTGTTATCCCCACAGCAAGGACAGCTTTGATTCTCATAGGAATTAACACACTTGAAAAGAAGGGTGCAACAACGATCATTCCAAATAATCTCATCACAATTAGTAGTCCCAGTTGGAATTGCCCTACGATAAATTCAGCCCACATAATTATTTACCAATATATCCTATCATACTAAAAAGACTTTCTGTATAAGACTTCATATAATTCATAATCCAACTTGCAAATAATATAATCACTGCAAAAATAGCGATAATTTTAGGAACAAACGTCAATGTCTGTTCCTGTATCGATGTCGTTGTTTGGAAGATACTAATAATTAAACCCACAATCATACTAATTCCAAGAATAGGAGCACTGATAATTAATACCTGTATTAGTGCATCGGACATCACTTTAATAATTTGTGCATCAGACATAATCTATTCCCCGCTATAAAAAGCTTTTAATTAATTGATTAACCAGTAATCCCCAACCATCGACCAGGACAAATAAAATTATTTTAAACGGCAGAGATACCATGACAGGGGGTAGCATAATCATCCCCATACTCATGAGTACACTAGCTACTATCATATCAATAATTATAAATGGGATAAAAATGATAATACCCATATAAAATGATTTTTTTAATTCATTGAGCATGAAAGCTGGCACCAGTACATAAGTGGGGACATCAGCTTCAGATTTAGGCCATTTTAATCGACCCATTTGAATGAAGGGTATCAGTATTTTTCGATCTTCTTTGCCAATTTGACGGAACATAAAATCCCTGACTGGTTCCATACTACGATTATAAAACTCTTCTCCATCGATTTTTTTTTCTTTAAAAGGGATATATGCTTTTTGATATATTTCAGTGAATGTTGGAGCCATTATAAAAAACGTCAAGAAGAGTGCCAAGGCCATGACAACCTGGTTTGGTGGCATTTGTTGCAGGGCAAGAGCAGTTCTAGCAAAGGAAAATACAATTGCAATACGAATGAATGATGTCGTCATAATAACAATGGCTGGGGCTAAGCTTAAAACAGTAAGAAGTATAAGAATTTGTAAGCTAAGAGCTATATCTGAAGGATTGGAAGACGATTTCATTTTTAAATCGATGGATGGCAGAGGAATTCCTGGTGCGGCTTTCTGTGCATAGGAGTATCGCTGAATTCCACAGATCATCATGAGTAAAAGTACAATAGATAGCACTTTCCTCTTCATATTCCCCTCCCAAATTAATATATATAGATTAAATAACCAGCATATTAAAATTTATTTCTTAATTCTTTTAATTTATCTCTTTGTTCATTAAAGAATTTTAGAGATTCCCCCATCGTCTGGGTTAGTGTATTGTTCTTTTCTTTGGATTTAATTCCTAATTTATTTAAGAATAAATCTTTAAAATTAGATTCCTTTTTTTCTTCAAGTTGAATCTGATCTGCTTTGCATTGGTCTTTGATTTCTTGAATTTCGGCAGGATTTTCAATTTTATTAACTAATGAAATCTGATCACCAGAACCTAGGATATAAATGGATTTTCCAATTTCAACAAGATGAATCGCTTTATTTTGAGCTAATGAACTTGTTTTCAAAACCTTAATAACATCATTTTCCTGATAGTTTTGATTAAGATTCAATTTCTTTTTTTGTATCCATTTCAGTACAAGATAGAGAGCTAGAAGGAATAATATTATTATAACAAAGGATTTAAAGAATGTAACACTGGAACTAGTTTGTTCATTTAAAGGATTATTAGATGTAGAATTTAAACCCTTGGGCTGAGCTAAGAACTCTTCCTTAGGATTATTTTTTTTAGTATCAGTTTGTGCGGTTAATACATTAGAATTACATATTAGAAGCGTACAAGTAATTACTAATATACAAAATATAAGTATATTTTTTTTCATAACAACCCAGTCTTTATAGTCCCCACAGATAATATACTCAATTTTTGATAAAATCCAAGAAAAATTTTTAATCTGATATAATACTATCCAATCTTTCATGGGGGCCAACAATTTCTGTAATCCGTACCCCGAAATTTTCATCGATGACGACAACTTCACCCTGTGCAATTAATTTTCCATTAACAAGAAGATCCACTGGTTCCCCTGCTAATTTATCCAATTCAATTATAGACCCTTCACCAAGTCCTAAAATCTTTTTTATTTGCATTTTTGTACGACCCAGTTCAACAGTTAATTGCATGGATATATCGAGGAGCAATCCAATATTATTTTTAGATAATGCTTCTCCTGGAGTGACTTTGGCTAGTTCCTGATATTTTATGGGACGTATGATGGTTGATAGAGGTCCCACACCAACTCTCATATCACTGCTGATATCTATATCGGTAGATGCTGTATCAATTAATGATCCATCTAATACAAGACTTTTTACAAGGGTGATTAATTCCTTAGCTAGAGGAATAGATAGAATCTGATTGAAATTTATATTCACACCATTTTCAGGAGATAATGTATATGTTACATGAACAACCTGGCTTTCATCGGGAAAATATAATTGACTTGAATCATCCATTAATTCAATTTGAGGAGGATTTACAAGAATTTTTCGATCTAATTTATCTGATAATGCAGTGGTGTAGGCATTCATAATATGTACAAATCCTTCACTTAATGCACTTAACGAGACATCTGACAATTCTACATTAGTTTGTTTTGTAAACGCTTCGACAAGAGATATTGCCTCTTCAACATGCAATATAAAAAGATTTTCACCAATAACGCCAGAACTAAAATCCATACGGATCTGAACTAGTTTTCCTGTAAGTTCTGATCTGACTTGAACATTTTCTTTTATTTTTGTTTTTACATTTGAGATTTGAAAATTTTGTTGATATATATTTTGTAAATAATCAGATTGTTTTTGTAATGTTAAAATAACAATTTCCAGGAGACTAGCCATATCACCTGTATTAACAACACCAAGGGACCCAGTTCCACCTGCGAGGGAAGATCCATTTTCATAAGCGTCTCCAGCCCCAGCAAGAAGAGCATCAATTTCATGTTGTGATAAAGTTCCATCATTCATTTTCTTCACCTTCAGCAAATTCATCAAATATATTTTGTTCAGCATCTTCAATTGGTCGTTCAATTTGGACTGCAATTCTTTTTCCAATTACACCCGGACGACAGTAAAACTTCTGTTTATTCCCTACTTTAAGAGTTAAAGTATCAGTAACTTTAGTACTTGGGAGTTTTATTATGTCCCCTTCCTGGAGAGCTATAACATCCCGCATTGTAACTTCGACATTTCCTAGTTGAGCTATTACATCAACCAACATTTCAGATAAGCGATCTTTTAGGATGTTAAAATTTTCTCTGGTAGCGCCTTTACGAATACTTGAATACCAGTATTGTGCACTGAGTTTGGATATAATAGGTTCAATTGTTATGTATGGAATACAAAAATTCGTCATTCCTTCCACATCACCCACTTTAGTTTCCAAGGTGATGAGTACGACCATATCATTGGGTGGAACAATTTGGGCGAAT
This sequence comes from Spirochaetia bacterium UBA6919, assembly GCA_002450905.1. Classification (GTDB taxonomy): domain Bacteria; phylum Spirochaetota; class UBA6919; order UBA6919; family UBA6919; genus UBA6919. The sequence continues at coordinate 46,789 of DKAT01000049.1, read as the reverse complement.
TGAGGATTGGTTTCTATATTTCCAAGTCTTGGACGTAAATCAATCACATTACTCCAGGATTCTCGTAAATTGCCCAGTATACGAACTACAATTCCTTCAATTACAGACATTTCAATATCGGTTAATTCACGATTCATTTTTGTTGCTTCACCAGAACCGCCAAATAAACGATCGATTATGGTAAATGTAATGCTTGGATCAATTTCAAGGATACTACTTCCTTTCAAAGGATCCATATTAATTACAGCCAGAGTAGTAGGGCTGGGAATACTTCTGATGAATTCTTCATAGGTCAACTGGTCAACAGATGCTACATGGACATGGACCAGAGTTCTTAACTGGGCGGATAGAGAAGTAGTTGTCAACCGTGCAAATGCTTCATGCATCATCTGTAGAGTTCGTATTTGGTCTTTAGAAAATTTATCAGGTCTTTTGAAATCATAAATCTTCACCTGGCGTTGAGGTTCAGACGGTAATTCTGATCCACGTTCTTCATCACTATCACCAGTAGATATAGCGGTTAACAGAGCATCTATTTCTTGTTGAGATAATAACTCATTCATATTTTTTTCCCCCTCCGTGATTATCCTGGAATTCTTTGGATAATAAATTGTTCAAAATAGATATCGAGAATTTCAGCTTCCATCATACTGTTTAGAGAATACAACAGATCTTTTTTTAAGAGTTCTTCCCTTGCCACGGATGTACTAATTTCTTGATAAGACTTTTTTGAAATGATATATTGTACTCTATCTACAATTTGTTCTTTTCTTTTAATGATTTCATCCAGAATTTTTTGATTGCCAGATTCATAAACCAATGACAGTTTAACCTGAACAATTGTAGCCATACTTTCATCTTCTTTTTTATCTAGATATAATTTAAATTCTTTTAATGCATATGTATCTCTAGGTTTTGAAACAGCACTTTTAATATAATCCTGATAAACTTTTGGTTTATCAGATGGTCTTAGAGAGAGGATTACAAGAGAAGTTATTGCAGAGATCAAAACAACACCTAGTCCTATTCCAATGTAAGTAAGAATTTTAACAAAAGGAAATGATGATCCTTTTTTTTCTTCCTGTTTGGATTCCCCATCTTCATCATCTAAGAGATTTTCATCATCGATAGCCATATTTTCCTCCTTGAAAAATTATGAAATATGTATTTATTTAATCACGTCTAATAACTATATCTACTCTTCTATTCCAAGCTCTGGCTTCAGGGGTATCCCCATCATCAAGGGGCTCAAATTCTCCGTAGCCTTTTGCAATGAATTTAGCAATGTATCGTGTTTTTCCATCTGATTTTTTAATAATATTTGGTTTTAATTCCTTTGCTATATATTTTTCAATAAAAAGTTTTTCGACATTTAAAGCACGATTTGTGGATAAATCAAGATTTCTTTCCCAGATTTCAGTGGTAGTTTCATCTTTTTTTATGGTATCTGGTTCTCTACTTGAATGACCCTCTATTTCAACCTGGTTATCCATATTTTTTCTAAGTCTGATAATGAGATCAGCAATTTTTTCGAGAACAATTTTTCCTTTTTGTGTAATTTCAGCGCTGTCCGGTTTAAAATATGATTGCCCCGCTATCGTAATAACTAGACCGCGATAATCCTCACTTATTTTAAGTCTTCTACTAACAGCTTCCGTTTTAAATTCACTTTGAGCATCCTTTAGAGCTTTAGAAAGATTATTTCCTGCTTGTTTTGAAGGAAGTCGTTCAACAGTTTGTCCCATTTCAGCCAGAGGACCTGGTTGTAGGGTTAATCCACCTTCAAAAATACCAAAAGAACCGGTGAATGAAGAAAGTATTAATTTTAGTTCCTGTCCATCAACTTCAGCTGTTGTAAACATCAAAATAAAGAACACGAGAAGGAGTGTCGTCATGTCTCCATAACTTACAAGCCACATGGGAGCTCCAGGAACACATTCTACTTTTTTTTTCCTTTTAGGCATAAAATTACCTCATAATATTATATTATTCAACAGTGACAAGTTCTCTTTGAGAAGGTGGTAAAAATGATGTTAACTTGTCTTTTACAATTCTTGGGTTGTCACCCGATTGAATGGATAAAGTACCTTCTAACATAATTTCTTTTAATAAGATTTCATCTGAGTTTCTTAGTTCGAGTTTTTTTGAAATAGGCTGAAGTATTAGATAGGATAAAACAGCACCATATAAAGTTGTAATAAGGGCAACAGCCATACCTGTACCGATAGACGCCTTGTCTGTCAAGTTTGCAAGCATCTGAATAAGTCCCATGAGTGTACCAATCATACCAAATGCAGGAGCGAGGTTCCCCCACATATCGAATATATCTTTTCCTGATTTATGACGATCTTCAATTTTATCTAAATCTGTTTCTAATATAGTTCTTACGAGTTCAGGATCTGTCCCGTCTACAACGAGTTGAACACCTTTTTTAAGGAATGGATCATTCACTTCTTCAATATCATCTTCTAATGCAAGGAGACCTTCACGACGAGCTTTTTCAGAGAAGGTGACAAGCATATTTATCATTTCGCCTGGGTTTGATTCACGTTTGAAGAAAGTATGTTTAGCTACACCCCACATGCCTAGGAACTTTGCCATTGGGTATGCAACAATTAATGCAGCAGAGGATCCCCCGATAGTTATAAACACGGATGATAAATCCCAATAGCTTTTTATATCTGCACCAGATACGAAAATACCAACAATAAGTAGAGTCATTCCACCGATTATACCAAAAATTGTTCCTAAATCCATACAATCTACCTCGTTATATTAGAAAGAGTTGATTTTTAAAGTGTTTTTTTTTTATATATTTATTAAACAGTAGTATCATTACCTATCAAACCGATTTTTTTTCTATATTTTATAATTAAATCCAAGACTTCCTCGCATGACTCTTTTACAATTATTTTTCTTTCAGACAACATTTTAATAATAGTATCGGGAGTACTCTCCATAAACTCCATTTGATGAGGGTTTATATATAGTTTCGTATCATTGAGCCTAGTTAATTTAATCATTTATTAAAAACACCAAAAAAATATAATTTATTTTTTTTTATATGGGTTTCAGATTGCTCCAAAACCCATTTATATTATTATCTCTTAAGACTTAAAAGTTCTTGTAACATTTGATCGGATGTCGTAATAATTCTTGAATTAGCCTGAAATCCTCTTTGAGTTACAATCATATTTGTAAATTCTTCAGCAAGATCCACATTACTCATTTCAAGGGCACCGGATACTACTTTTCCACGTCCCTGAGAATCAGCGGGTCCTACATTAGCTATCCCTGAGTTATTTGAGATGATATAGGTATTTTCACCTGACTTTTCAAGACCCCCAGGATTGATGAAAGTTGCCATGGCGACCTGAGCTAGTTCACGGACTTGACCATTGGTATAAACACCAGTAATAACGCCATTTTGATCAATATTAAAAGATTCTAGATATCCCATACCGTAACCATTTTGAGAAACAGCTTTTGTGGTGCTATTGCTTCCCATTTGAGTGACACCATCTACATTTCCAGAAGATCCCATTTTAACTTTAATTCTTTGTTCTTGTCCACCTGGAGTACCATTATTAAGGTTAAATACAATTGATACATCAAGATCACCTGTTGAAATACGATCAGGGTTATTTTCAGTACCTTCTGCGATGGATGTAATAGATCCTTTGTCATTGAAAGTTAAATTGATTTTATCTTTATTATCGGTTTCAGTGGTGACATTCCCAACATGTCCAACATCAAATCTTACGCTGCCCTTAACAATATCTTTATCATTTTCTGGCATGGTAACTTTTGCCTGCCATTGATTTATTCCAGTTTTAACGAATGTAATTTCAACTTTATGAACTTTTCCCTGAGAATCATAGACATCTATTGATGAGAAATGGACCTGGCCATTTTTCTTTTCAAGAGTTGTAGGGGAATCAGGATTCTGAACTTTATTTACTCTTGAATCCAGATTGGATTTATAAACGATCTCGCTTGTCTGATGGGCTTCAAATTTATCACCGATAGGAATTTTGATGTCACTATAAGTTTTCGCATTGTCTATAAAGTAATTTCCATCGGCATCCATCGTGGCATTCCACCCCTGGATTTTTAGACCGTTTGCAGGGTTCACAAGATTTTTATCCCGATCTACTGTGTAGTTTCCAGCACGAGTATAGAAGGTTCTATCGCCCTTTCTTTGGATGAAAAATCCTTCACCCTGAATAGCGAGGTCTGTTTTTTTGCCAGTGGTTTGTAAACTACCCTGATACATTAAAGTATCAACACTTGCAATGGTCATACCAAGACCTACCTGTAAGGGGTTTGTCCCACCCTTCTCTGCGGTTGGTCTGGAAGCTCCAGAAATAGTTTGGGAGATCATATCCTGAAAATTGACACGACCCTTTTTAAATCCATTTGTATTAATATTTGAAATATTATTACCTATAACGTCCGTCCTTATCTGATGGTTTTGTAAACCAGTTACACCTGCGTACAATGATCTCATCATAAGCTATTACCCCTTTTTTGAATTATAAATGTCCATTTAATTTATCGACCTTCTTACAAAAGATTTAAAGAAAGTTATTTATTTTTTTCCAATGATGTAAAGATTTTTGGATATTCAATTCTTACAACATCGTCAGGATCGACTAAAGATCGCCCAGTATTTAATTGTAATTTATTTGAACTTTTTTCAATAGATTGAACAACACCTTGATTCATACGACTGGTCAAACGATTAAACCATGTGATTTTCTTTCCTAATAAGTCGTGAGTCTTTGAATCACTTGCCTTATTGATTAAAGTACCCATGTTGGTATTGACCTTTGTCATTTGTTCCAGGGCAGAGAATTGTGCCATTTGAGCTATGAAATCCTTATCTTTCATAGGACTTAATGGATCCTGGTGTTTTAGCTGAGTCACTAATAATTTTAAGAACTCATCTTGCCCCAGGGATTGTTTATACTTTAATCCACGGGCTTTTAATTCGCCATTTACCTCTCTGGCAATGTCTTTTGTTTCTGCTTTCTGTCGTTCTGACTGATTGAGTTTCAAATTTTGACTTAGATTATTTGCAAGAATATTTGACAATTTCACGATTACTCCTTATTTTCTAATATTTTATATAACTACATTTACTTGTTTAGCCAGCCAGTCCGGAGTCATATATTGATTTAATATCCCCTCTTCTGAAGCTGAAACTGGATTATTTATAAAATTATTCTGAGGCTGGAAAATATTATTTCTTGAATTCTCTCTATGGGGCTGAGAATCTTTAGGCGTTTCTCCGTAAAAGATATCCATTTTATCAAAGGATAATCCATTAGCCTGAAGATTTTCTTTTAAAAGGTCCATATTTTGTTCAAGAAAGGTTTTGACCAATTGATTTTCCACAATAAATCGTCCAGAAACAATTCCATTTTCCACCATAATTTTAATGTGCATTTGACCAAGGAATTTTGGCTCCAATTGGATATTCATTTCATTACGCTTATTTGTAAGAACAATATTTGCCTTGTTTACTATCTGGTCAAACAAGTCCCCGGGATTTTTTATATTTAATCCTCTTGGGAGGGAGAAATTTCTTGATATATTGGCTAATTTATTGCTTGAATCTCCCATATCTAATTTTTGAGAATTGGATGAGTCATTTAGATTTTGAATTTTAATATCTGATTTTTTATCAGTGGTATTTAGATCAGAAGTATTTTTTGATATAGAATCTTGTGTAGAATTAGATTTTTCATTTTGTCGGGATTCTATAGCTTTCTGATTTTGATTTATTGGATTTTGTACTTGTAATTTATCTGATTTTATGAGGATATTATTTTTATCTTGATTTTCATTTTTGTCAAGTAGAGATTGGATTTCAGATAAGAGATTTTTTAATGTTGATTTATCTTTTGCTAAAGAATTATTATTTGGATCGATTTTGATTTTGTCAAGAAGCTCTTCCCATTTGTTCAGAAAAGCTTTTAACTGATTCATAAGCTCGCTATTATCTTTTGACATGTTATTTATAAGTTTTTTTAGACTTTTTAAGCCCTTTTCTATATTTACATTTTCCGATAGAGATATTTTTTTATCATCACTCACTGACTGGTCAAATAATTTATTAAGTAGAGCTAATAATTCCTTCCAGTCCATATTTTCTGGATCATTAACTTTTTTTTCCTTTGTTTTATCTGATTTTTCTTTTATTTTTGTAATTTTTTCCCTTATTTTATCGACTATTTCATCAATTTTAGTATCTGTATTATTTATTGAATGGGGTGGTGTCGATGAATTTTCTACCTGGGATTCTTGAGGTTTATTTATAGGACGATCATTTTTAACTTGATGACTATCATTTGTATTGTTAGAATTTACATCAGGAGTAGAATATTGATCTGTTTGCTGAATAACTTGTTGACGTGGTTGATTTATCTGAAAGTATGAAGACCCGTACTCTGCTTTGTGATACTGATTTTCAGCTTTTTTAAGGAGATTATTAAATTGGTTATATGAATCAACATTTTGGAGATTTAATAAATTTCCTTTACTAAACAAAGCATTTTTAGTATCAGGTTTTACACTAAATAAGATGTTTTGAACCAGATCTTTCATAATATCCTCCATGGACTGTTTAAATTTCGATCATTTTAGGGAAGCAGATTAATCTTTTTTTCCTTAAAGCAATAAAATTCTATTGCTTATTATCATCTTTCCTGATTAGTTCATCAGGGAATTTAGAGATATATTTTAGTATTTCCTGAGCCTTTTTAGGATTATTCCTTCCCCCAGGCATTTCTCCTGCATTTTCTCCTGATGGGGCAGCAATTAATGATAATAAATAATTTACAATTGATTGTCTTCCTGCTTCAGCCGCATCTTTATCCATTTGCTTAAATATTTCAATAACTAGAAGAGTATCCAGACCTTCAATAATACGAACAGCCTGTTCTGGGGGCATATTACTTAATTTATCTGATAAATATTTTATTTTCTTGTCACGACTCTCCTCTTCCTGCTTTGACTGTTCTATACTCTCCATCTGCTTTGCAATCTGATCTTTTTTTGTTTTGAGAGTAAGAATAAGCTGGTCATATTCCTTTTGCATCTTTTTCAGATTGATATCTCTTGCTTCTATTATTTTTGCTCTTTGATCCAAACTCATTTTAGCTTTCATTAATTCCTCTTTTTCAAGAAGGAGAGGGTCTTCAACTTTTGCAGTAGGTGCTTTATCTGTACCAAACCATTTTGTGTAGTAACTGGAAACAGACCAAATATTAAAATATTCGAGGATAAAAAATATACCTGCTAGAAGGAATAATATGATAAAAATCCATATAATTATGCGAATACTATTTGATTGTTTCATTTAAGTATCACTCCTGTATTTATTTATTTTTCTCTAAATTTTGATAAATACCAATTACATTACGAACATAATTTTGAGTTTCATTGATATTCGGGACACCCCCTGACTGAAGAACTCTTTTTATACCAGCATTATAGGAAGCCAAGGTAAGTTTCAAATCCCCGTTAAAGTATTCCAGAAGATCTCTTAAATGTTTTGTCCCAGCAAAGACGTTTTGTTTTGGGTCAAAAATATCTTTAACACCATAAGCATTAGCTGTTTGAGGCATTAATTGCATGAGACCTTTTGCACCAGCCCATGATACAGCTCTTGGATTATATGATGACTCTTGTTGTATAACAGCTTTAATAAGGGATTGCGGGACACCGAATTTTTCACTTGCCTCTTTGATAATGGGAGAAAAATCCTGGTTGGATGAAAAATGATTAGTAGGAATAGTATTTTTGAGTCTTTCAATAGAATTAGTGTTTTCAGCTTTAGTTAAATTTTGATTTTCACTGATATTACTTTGTTTATTGATGGAATTGTTCATAGTTTCCTTAAATTTTCCTGCCTTAAGCTCCTGCATTTGCTGAAAACGTTTTAACATTGGAGCTTGGACAGATTTCATCATAGATTGTATTTCTTCAATTCTTGATAAGACTTCTTGTATCCCAGTCATTTTTTTCTCCTGTAGGCTATTAATTTTTATTCTATCTGAGCATTCCGGTTTTTTAGGAAACCATCTCTCATATGGGATGTGTTTCCAAATTCGTCCAGGTCAAATTGTTCTTCCTTATTTAAATCTTCATTGTATTTAACAATCGCCTTATCTTTTAATATATCTAATGTTTTGCGAGATTTTCTTGCTGATATTAATTTTTCTCTCGCCTGATTTAAAGGAACGGCTTTTTCCTGTAATTTTTTATTAAAATTTTTCATTTTGACAGATAATCCTTTTCGAGCCATTTCCCTATAATAAAATAAGCTGGTATCCCCTCTTTTGATGAAGGTTTCACTTTCAAGAAGGATCCTATCTTTCTCATTGTGAGCCTGTTCGATGGTATTTTCTATCTGTACATATTCACCAAGAACTTTTGCAAAATTGTTTAATTCCTCTTTTTCAAGGTGGTTACGATAATCTAATATTCTTTGTAAACGAAAATTAAAACGTTTCATAGTTAGTTATTATTCTTCTTCTGAGATATTTAAACTATTTACCGGTTCATATGGCTGATATGCAGGTAAATCCAATTCCATATCAAATCTTTCTTCCCCGAAAAGTTCAAAGATCCTTGTGAAAGTTTCTTCTATAGGGAGATAATCAGGGATCCCCTGCTTGAATAACTCATTGATCTTTTCAATCATCGATATTGCATAGTCAATTTTCTTATTACTTCCCTTAACATAGGCACCAATATTAATAAGATCCTCTGCCTCTCGATAAACTGCTACAATTTCCTTTATTTTATTTGCATGACGTATACATCTTGAGGACACAACGTCATTCGCAAGTCGGCTGATACTACTTAAAATATCAACTGCAGGATAATATGCCTTTGCAGCAAGGGGTCTTGAAAGGGCGATGTGTCCATCTAATACCCCTCTAACGTTATCGGAAACTGGTTCATTGAAATCATCCCCCTCAACCAACACAGAATAAAATCCCGTAATCGTGCCTAGTTTTGAGGTTCCTGTTCTCTCAATTAGTTTTGGAATAAGAGAATAGACCGATGGAGTATATCCTCTTGTGGTGGGTGGCTCACCGATAGCCAAACCAATCTCTCTTTGTGCCCTGGCAAATCGTGTGACACTATCCATCATCAAAATAACCTTTTTTCCCTGATCTCTAAAGTATTCCGCAATGGTCGTCGTAACATAAGCTGCTTTGATTCTCATGAGCGGTGATGTATCAGAGGTCGCAACCACTATTACAGAACGTCTTAATCCCTCTTCGCCTAGATCTTTTTCAATGAAATCGCGAACCTCACGACTTCTTTCACCCACAAGCCCTATTACATTGACATCTGAGTAGCAATGTCGAGCTATCATCCCAAGTAGAGTGCTTTTCCCAACACCTGTTCCAGCGAAAATACCTATTCTCTGACCTTCACCAACTGTCAATAGACCATCAATCACTTTTATCCCTGTGGAAATGGGGGTGAGAATTCTTTTACGGTCAAGAGCTTTTGGAGGCGTGTTATATATAGAATATAATTCATTTGAAAATATTTCTTCTTTGCCATCGATAGGCATTCCAATGCCATTTAAGACACGTCCAAGGAGATCATTACTCATAGAGATTTTTAAACCACTCCCCGATGCAATTACATCACAACCTGGGCGTATACTTTCAATATCATCATAGGGCATGATGATCACTTTTTTATTTTTGAAACCAACAACTTCTGCAAGGATTTCTCTATCATCAACGAGGATAGTACACATTTCTCCAAGCTCTGTGGGAGGACCAATACACTCGATAGTCAATCCGATAACCTGATCCACCTTGCCAATATTTTTAATGGTTTCAACACGATCTATGATATTTGCATATTTGGTGAAAACTCCCATCCTATCCTCATTTTATGACGTGTTTTAGATTTCTTCTTTCAATGGAGTAACTTTTTTAATCTGTTCTTCAATTTCAGATAACTGAGTGGATATTCTTGCATCTATAGAACCAAATTCTGTGCTGATATAACATCCTCCCTTATCTACTGTATTGTCTTCGAGGATACGTACCTGCTCGATTCCCTCTACCATCTGGATAAATTCTTTTTTATGTTTCGTGGTCATTTGTAAATCTTCAGTATTTACGCGAATTGTGATTTCTGCACGACCCTTTAATTTCTTGAGGGCTTCAGTGATATTATCATATACAACACGTTTTTGATTTTCAGAAATGGATTTTACGACTTTTCTGGCGATTGTGATAACGATATCAATGATTTGCGATTCAGCTTCGTCAATGATCTGATTTCTTTTTTTAATAACTGAAGATAAGATAATATTCAATCTTGCGATGAGTCGATCAACTTCTTCTTTTCCAGCTGTATATCCCTCTTCATGACCAGTTTCATATCCATTCTTTCTTGCCTCCTCTTCTTTCTGAGAGGCTTCGTCGGTGGCATTTTTCAGTATTTTTTCGGCTTCTTCCTGAGCTTCAGCAATTTTTTTATTTGCTATTACTTCGGCTTCTTTAATTTTATTATCGTATGACTCATTTGCTTCTTTAACTTTATCGAAGGCCCAGTTTTCAGCATCCCGCTTTGTTTGGTCAACTTCTTTTTCCAAGATTTCTTTTTTTTGTGTAATTTCTTGTTCAGCTTTGCGTCTTTTTTCTTCGAGTTCGATTTCTAGTTCTTCCAGAGAAGTTCCCAAATCAGTTTGAGCTTTTTCTTCCTGTTCAGCCAATTTTTTAAGTTCAGGAGACTCAAAAACACCTGGGGTAATCGTAAGGGGCTTCCCTATATCTTTGATACTTATACTCTTGAAAACATGTTTGGACATTGCAAAACCTCCGTGAAAATTACTTTCTAATTCAATTTATTGAGTTTAATAAGTCATTAGCTTATTTTTTATTTATACTGATAGTCTTTTATATTTGAAATCCTTTGTGTGTCATGGTTCGAGAACCTCACCATGACAGCGTTGATTGCTAGATATCTATTTTTAAAAGAGTTTTAGTATATAATCTCTCATTTATGAAACTTTAAAATTAAATGTAATATCCTTAAAATGTAAAATATTTTATATTTATCGACAAGTTGTTAATCTTCAACCAGCCATGTACGTACCAACTGGGCCACTTCCTCTGGACGTTCTCTTGCCAGATTAATAGCGTTTTCCTGCATTTCAAGACGAGCTTTGTCTTCAGGAGCTATATCCAGAGTAAGCCCCTCTTTTTCAGCAGCGAGTAGAGCTGCTTCACGCATAGCTTGTTGCTCTCTTGCCAATTGTTCTTCTTTGGCTCTTCTTCTGCGGTCTCTTGCTCTCATATACAATCTAAATACTATGATACTAACTACAACTGCGAGAAAGACAAATAATCCTATTAAGATTCTGTCCCACATTTCACGTTCTTTAACTAAATCAGATGATAATTGGTCGAATTCTTTTTTTCTGTCAAATCTAAGACCTTTTACAGATACTTCTTTGTTTCTTGTATCATAGGCAATTGAGCTTTTCAAGAGGTCTTCAAACTGTCTGATATCTGCCTGATATCTTTTAAATTCATTTGGGTTTTTCGTGTTTTCAGAAGCATATATTGGAACGACAGACCCTTCTACTAAATCGATTTTTCCCTTATTATCTTTTTTTAGGAAATAGGGTTCGTCGACAACCACTGCTATGGTGACTTTCTTGACCCTGTAGGGTGCGGATTTCTCCTGGGTGAACTCTTTACCAAATTCATTGTTTTCAATTTGTTGTGTTCTTTCGTAGTTTGAATTTTGATCAACTAATTCTCTTGATCCAGGTCCGACATTGGGCTCTGTCGACACAGGTCCCTCTGGAATAAATGAGGGAGAGCGAAATTTCTCTTTAGTCACTGATCTTGAACGAGGAACGCTTGGAATAACCTTTGAATCATCGTATGATTTGTTTGGATCTCTTTTTCTTAAAACTACGGGTAAAACTTCTTCTTTAGACTTATCCTGGCTTGACCAGTCGAGACTTAGATTGACTGTGACTTCGTAACGATCTTTTGATAATGATCTAACCAAGAGACGTCGGACATCATTGATATATCTTTTACGTAAATCTTCTGTTAACTTTAATTGTTTTTTAGCTTTAGCAATTTGTGCTTCATCATCGGATTCGCTTAATTTGTCTGTGAGGACTGTCCCCGTATGATCTGTGATAATGACATTTTCAGGTTTCAAACCATTAACACTTTTAGCAATGAGGTCTCTAATCCCTTTAATTTTCTTTTTGTTTTCTCTGAGGTCAGAATCACGTGATGGGGTAATGACAACTGCGGCTGTTAGGGGATTTTGCTCTTTTTCTCTAGTATAAAATGGCTCTGTTTCAGGGAATGATATGGTGACCTCTGCTTTTTCAATGTCATCCAGGGCTTCGAGGTGACGCTTCATATTTCCAGTGATGGCTCTGCGGAGGTTTACCTTTCGTTCGAAATCGGTTGTTGTGAACTTGGGATTATCGAAGAGTTCGAAACCATGAACATCTTTAACAACGCCTTCAAGTCCAAGCTGAGCTCTTAATTTAGTTGCAATCTCATCATTATCAACAGAAATAAGACCTTTATCTGGTTCTGCCTTGTAATCAACTTTGAGGATATCCAATTTGCCTTTGACTCTGTCAAAATCAGCTTTCTTTAAACCATTTTTATAAAGAAGGACCCTATCAGGCTTTGATGTAGAGAAGATCGTAAAAATGATGGCTCCAACGATTACGATAACCACCGAAATAATAATTAATTTTTGGACCTTCGATAATTTAGAAAAAAGCCCTTTAGTTTGGTTTATAAACTTTTTTAGAAACTCAGGCATGAACCCCTCCCTGCCAATTGATTCAGGTATATTTATAATTTTTAAAATATTTTTAATTATCGAGAAAAAAAATTATCTCTGAATATATTTTATTCAAATTACCAAAATGTGTTTATAATTATTGAAAATAGATGAATTCTTCCGAATATTCAAGAATCCATCTTCTCTGATTCTTTGTTTAGTTCAGGATTTAATTAACTAATTATCCCTAAACCTTTTTTATCTCAAGTTTGTGATCTCTCTATATGCATTGATCACTCTATCAGTAACAACTTTTGTCATTGACAACGACATTTCTGCCTGACTCATAAGGGTTGTCACATCGTGAATATTAACTTTATCAGGATGAGTAATCATCATCTGAACCATTTTATCGGATTGGTTTTGCAGACTGTTAACTTCCCCAAGTGCTTTGCTTAGAACCTTTCCAAAGCTCTCCACTACATTTGTTTCACCCAGTCTTACAGGTGCTATATCTGGATTTTGTGTAAAAAATGCTGCTGGATTATGAAATGATACTGTCATGATTTCTCCTTTGTTTATTACAAATAGTTTTATGTATTAGTATGATTCAATAAGCTGTCCCTGAAGAACTATTAACGAACTCCTATTTCTAGTGCTCTGTTGAACATTTGCTTACTGGAATTCATTATATTGACATTGGCTTCATAAGCTCTTGTTGCGGCAATCATATCCACCATTTCTTCTACTATATTGACATTTGGAAGTTCTACATATCCTTTTTTAGGTCCGAAACCTATTGCATCGGGATGGGTAGGATCATATTTCATTAGAAGAGGCTTGGAATCCTTTACCACACGTAGTACCCGTACACCCTGACCAGGATGATTTTCCAGTGCTTTTGGAAGGAAATGTGATTTGAAATTCCATCTCTCACTCCTTGGTCTCATGATCACTTTGCTTCTGCGAAATGGTCCGCCTTCTGGTGTTCTTGTGGAATTCACGTTGGCGATATTGTTTGCTATAACATCCATTGAAAGACGTTGAGCTGTCAGACCTGATCCACTAATATTCAGCGCACTAAATAATCCCATATTTTATTACCCCCTTAGTAGTAATCCGATTTTTTTAAACTGTCTTGATAATAAGGATGAATAGGCATTAAACCTCATTGTACTTTTAGCCGCATCCACGAGTTCTTTATCAATGTCAACATTATTTTTATCATTTCGATTTACTGTATTGTATTCCAGATTAACCTTTGGAGATACTGTTCTATAGTCTATCGGCTGGTAGAAAGGAATATGTTTTTCATGTGTTCTTGATGCTTTGAATGGATAAGGATTTTCACTTTCCAAAGCTCTTTGTAATTGGCTCTCAAAGGTAACATCGGATCTTTTGAAATTTGGTGTATTTACATTTGCGATGTTATCACTGATTACCGTGAAACGCATGGTTTCAGCCTGTAATGCTTTATTTAAAATAAATTGAGTTTTCATGAAGCTACTGTCTAAAAACATTTTGAATCTCCTTGATTTCCTTTGAAGGATGCTTCTCGTTGATCTTTCGGCAGAATTTATAATTCATTAATATTTTTTTCTAAAACTATGATTTTTCTGCTTGTTTATCCTTAGAATATTTGTTATTTATTTTATCATCGAATCATCAAATTATATTCAATAGACTTATTTAAAAAAATAATACATCGTGGTGTGATCTTGGACTTAGATAAATTAATTGTACAAGTGAAGCATAATTGCAATATATCCGATGCCGGGTATTGGGGTTATTATTCTATCTGCGGAATGCTTCTTAGGATGAGAGAGCTTTATCGGCATGAGCACTTGCTGAAAGTATGGGATTCTATACTAAATGAAGATATTTTACCCTGGATTTCTGAGAGAGAAGCATTATGGGTTGAATTAGAAGAAACTTCTCTTTGTGATATTGATATTGATAGCAATACATACTCCCCTTTTGAGATTGAGAAAATCAATGAGTTTTTAATAGATCATAATTTGTTTTATAGTGCTGGTTATGGATTATTTCATAAGCCCTTATTTTCTATAGCTCAAATTAAATTGCATAAGATGATGAATGAGTATCATATTTGGTATCTGGATAAGGAAATTTGCCGGGATATGGGAAGTTCTATTGCTATGGTGCAGGGGAAGAATATATTTATCCGACTGGAGATGCTTTGTAATTTATTGTGGGAGAAATCTCAGGAACTCAGTACCAAGCAGAATAAAATCCATTTGATTGAGAGCTTTAAGGCTTATGGGATTGGAGATAAGAATTTATCACAGGAAGAAATCTATAATAGAATTGAGAAATTATCCCTTGATCTTGCTGAGATGCTTATTATTCATGAGTATGCTGAGGCTTTGGAATCAGAAAATAAGGTGGAATGGTTAGATGTTTTGCAAGCATCTCAAGATCGCTATACAGAATTACATATTCGTGGTATAAAAGATTTATTGGCGGATTTTTCGGAGAACGGGACATTGAATTATATTTATTCACAGAGAAATAAATCTTTATTGGGATTTTATTTATCCTTTCTTGATAATTTGTTTCATAAGATATACCCTCCATTATTTGAGGATATTAGATTATTTTTTGAGAAAGATGATTGGGAAATTATTAAAAAACTCCAGGTGAAAGGGTTAAAAGAAATAACCGAGATTTCAAATCAAGTTCTTGAGGTCTGGAAATTATCACAGGAAATTCATCAGGTTAGTCAATATCTTATTCTTAGATTTGAATGAATTAAGAGTCTATCTTGATTCGTTTGGGTATAAATCTTTTGATTAAAATAATCTTCCCCCTTTTGTTATAATAAATTTTAGTCCCATGAAAATATTCTGTCTGACTTCTTTTAGCCCCACTTCTATAATAAATTATTGTGATTCTCAAAAATCCATGATCAAATTTATCTATTCTCAAAATGGTTTCACCATCTTTACGAAAATATATAATTTTTTTAAGCCGTCCTGTTAATATATCATAAAATAATTCTTTTGCGATGATTGCATATTTTCTATATACAATAACATGATATTTTCTTTGATTTTTGTAAAAGAAGATTTTTGCGATCTGTGGTTTATTTCTAAAAAAATAGTATTGTGTTGTTAAAGTGCGATTTAAATATCGTCTTGTGAAGAGTAACTGATTATCTTTGCCATAATAGACGATATAATAACTTGGATAGTTATTCAGTTCATCCGATGGAAATTCGAAAGCATATGAATATTCTTTTTTTTTTCATCCCATTTTTGTAATTGAAAATATTTTATTTTATAAACATATCCAGTTGGATATATGGAGGAACTCATAATAAGTCCCCCCATTCCCATAAGGAGAACGAAAAAAATCTTAATATATGTTAAGTGATAATTACTTTTGTTCATCAAAAATCACTTCATCATCTCCATTTTTCTCAATAGATTTATTCCTATTTTCAGAATGTCGTGGAGTATATTGCTTCACTGTGGTTGAAATATATGTTTTGGAGACACGATTTTTCTGATCTATGGCTGAGATATCATAATCCTTTTCTGAACTCCCAATTTTAAAATAGATTAAGGCTGTTATCATAATATCCCCACCTTGTTTTTTTACTGCCCGAAGAACAATAGCTGTTTTATGACCTATTTTATCGTGGGATGTGAAACTAATCTTTCTAAAATATTTAGATTCATAAATATCTCTTATTAAGAAGTATTTGATATAATCGATCTGGCTTGTAAATTTGACCATAACTACTTTATAATTCTTTTGATAATATTCTTTTAATTTAATTATGGAGGGTTTCATCTTTTCATTGTATTCATCTCTTGAAAGATTGATGCGGATGGGGGTATTCATGAATTTCCCCCTGTGATCAGCGTATTTTCTTGCATAGGTTCTCAAATTAATGGTGATTCCCTTTTCAAATGTGAGAATACCAAAATTCTCTCCAGCAGTCTTATATCCAAACTCTACAACACGTGGTATCCTTATTCTAAAAGCCCATCCAAAAACACTATGGCGCTCAGGATTAGAATCAACTAGGAAAAATAAATGCTGTCTCTTTCCTACAAAACCTTTATGGACATATCGTACTTCATTTCCATTAACGTAATTATATTTACGGCTACGAAGACCATAAGCTTTATCGCCATAATCTTTTATAAATTTATCTCCATAATACATGTTGGTTAATAATACCGATCGAATCCCCCACTTTTTACGGATGATCATATCCACATATTCACCATTTTTACCAAATTCCCACAATATATCACGGCTTGATATACTTAACGGTGATGATATCTGACGGTTTTGTTCATATTCAGCTATTTTATAACGCACATTAAATGGTATCACATTATCTTTTTGTGATTTATCAACTATAATCTGCTTATTGTCATTTGAATATGATTGAAAATAAGTTAATAAAATTATTATAAATATCCCTATAAATCTCAACTTATGGTGCATAAATCCTCCAGCACAATAACAGTCCTTGTTTTCCAATTTATCGGCTATCCTTAGGCAATTTTCAAACCTGATAATAAAAAAATATTTGAAATATTTAAAGACTCTCAATAACCGTACGAAAATAAATATATATTTATCTATAAAGTCTTTTTTGGGGATCTCGTGAGTATTTTAAAAATCTTCTTTTCCACGCTTATATTGTTAATAGTGACTAACTATTTTTCTTTCTCAGCAGGAGAGAAATTGGATTTATCCAAACCAGATCCCTCTAAGAAACAAGTTAGTACGAATTATGGTATATCCCCTATCCTATTAAATAGCTCTCTACAATTTATTGAAAGTCATTTAAAATCAATAGATTCATCATTTATAGGCTTCCTCAAGGGGACTACAAATCATTTTTACCAAAATATCAAACAATTAAAAAATAAGGACAAATTAAATAACGCAAATCTCCCTTCCGTAGTTATTCAAGGGAATCGTATCTATTATAAAGATTTAATTGAGTATATATTATCCCCTAAATCAACTCGGCAGAAGTCATCGGATGAGTATTATACCCCCAATCAAATAATTTTTCCAACTAATAAAATACACCCAAAGATACAATCCATTTATCTCAAGTTCTATAAAAACAAATTGTATCAATGCCGATTTGAAGTCCTTGTTCAGATTAACGAAATGAATAATCTTGTCGAGCTTTATCATAAGAAATTTGGTGAGAAATCAATCTATGATCCAGTCACAGAAACTTATCAATGGAAAAAAGATAATTACAAGATATTTTTAAGTTCCTATGGGAGAACTTTTCCAACTAATATTCACATTATTTTTACAAACCTAAACCTCCTCCAATCCCTTTGGAAAGACTTTAAATCTATTAAGGATCAAATAGATAAACTTTTAAGCACAGAAAAAAAAGATCCCCTCGGAGAATTATAATTTATTGCCTATTGATGCTTTATTTATTATAATTGAATCATGGGATCTTTTGTTTTTCAAAATATTGCAAAAAAACAATTTCAGAAACTCCTTTATAACTCTTTTAACTCTAAAGAGCTAAAGCATATTGGGGCTTGGGTTAACCAGGCATTTGATCTTGAAAAACTGGCTGATTTCCCAAAAGGCGTGGACATTCCCCGAGCTACTGCAGCTGATTTAACAGTTAATTATTTTGATGAAAAAGGCATTTTAGATGAACTAATTAGTTATATCCTATCCCTAAATACTTACAAAGGACGGGATATAAAATTATATAATCTCACAGAGTTTCTAAATAGTCTCCATAGTTGTGGTCTGAAATACAACAAAGAATCAAATCGCCTTGAACAGTGCAATACAGAAGGCAGAGGATGGGGAATTCTTGTTCCTGAGAGAGAATACTTCCTTACCTGTGTGAGTATAGATATCGTCGATAGCTCAAAAATTGTTCATACCTGTAAAAGAGAATTAGTTGAAAAAACCTTTAATAATTTTAGGTCTTATGTATTTAGAAGAATTCAAAAATACAATGGTCGGATATGGGAATGGTTAGGAGACGGAGGAATGGCTGTTTTCCACGATAGAGAGGGAATAAGTGACGCTGTCTTGTCCTCAATCGATATTCTGATAAACATAATCTTATTTAACTCAATGATGAACTTCATTCCACAAAAAATATCTATAAGAATTGGCATTCACTGCGGATTACTCACTTATAAGGATAATTTTGCCGATATCACAGGTGATGCAAAAAAACAAGCCCTTATAATCGAGAAGGATTACACCTATCCTAATGAGATGACTGTAAGTGGTGCTGTGATGACTGATTTAGAACAGAACATCAAAAAAAACTTTTATGCAAATAAAAAAACTAAATTAGGGCAATTATATAAATTTCAATATTCAATTGGATCACCTGATTAATTTATTATATATTTTTTTTAAATTGATAAGAATTCAACAGGTTTGAATGGAAGCAAGAATATTAATTATCGAATCAGATCAGCAATATATTAATAATTATAAATCATATTTACAAAAAATATCCTATAATTTGCTGGAATTGAACTTTACTATAGTCAATTCAACAGAGGAAGCTGTCCATCTTATTAAAAATAAAACTTTTCATCTCGTAATTTCTGATCATAATCCTCCCGTTACAGATATAAATTATTTATTAGATTTCTTAAAAAAACTCGATATTGTGCTTCCAACTGTAGTTTTTACAGAACATGGAGGCGAAGAATTTGCTGTAAAATCTTTTAGAAATGGTATAGCTAATTATTTTATAAAAAATAATTCATTGAACTGGGAAGAATACACCGAAGAACTACACCAGATTATCCTAAATTTATTTCCATCAGAAAAAGAAGATACAGAAATCAACTATAAAAAGTTTAACTGGGATAATCTTTCAATTAATCAGGTCTATGACTTTGCATTTATAATTGTAAGAATTGTTTCTAACAATCTCGATGCACTCATCAGTAAGGAAGAAATTGAAAAAATCCATAGTACAATTAGAGATTATATTGAAAAAAAAATATCAATTATGAATGGTACAATATGGAATAGAACATCAGATAACGTCTTGGGGTGTTTTTATTCCGTGGAAGGATCAAGATATGCTGTCTTATGTGCCATTGATACCCTTATTGGATTTAATTTATTTAATATGAGTGAAAATCCATTTCCTCAGAATGTTGGACTAAAAATTGCTATATCATATGGACAAGCTAAATACCTACAAATTAAAACAGATATCGTTAGTGATGCTATCAATCATGTCACCCACATAGTCTATAGTGATAGTCATATAAACCAATTATATATTTCGGATTCTGTCAAAATAAATTTACCCCCATCTCTACTTGATTATTTTCATGACTACAAAAGAGTTGATGATCGGCTTACTCACCGATTTTACTATTCAATCTAAAATTAATATTATAGAGTAGAAAATTTGACTTATTCGATAAATATATTATTTTTCATACCACCGACGCGGGGTGGAGAAGTTGGTTATCTCGTCGGGCTCATAACCCGAAGATCACAGGTTCGAATCCTGTCCCCGCTAATAAATTATAATCTATTCCCATGTTGAAAACCATCCATACACTTAGTCTAAACATTTCTGGCGGCGTAGCTCAGCTGGTTAGAGCGATGGAATCATAATCCACAGGTCCGGGGTTCGAATCCCTGCGCCGCTAAAATTAGATCCCTTACAAAATAATATCATGTTACAATTTGTTAC
This sequence comes from Spirochaetia bacterium UBA6919, assembly GCA_002450905.1. Taxonomy (GTDB): domain Bacteria; phylum Spirochaetota; class UBA6919; order UBA6919; family UBA6919; genus UBA6919. The sequence continues at coordinate 26,250 of DKAT01000049.1, read as the reverse complement.
AACTGAGCAAAGAATCCAACACATTTCTATGTTACATTCAATATTATCAAAATTAAGGAGTTTCAAATGATTGAAAATCAAAATTCAAACAAAATATCATCAAAAAAATCTTTTTCTAAAAAAAATATCCTATGGATATCATCCATCCTACTTGTAGTTGGTGTGCTAATATCCATCGGGACTTGTTCTGGGCACCAGCATCGTAAATATCACCATGCTCCCATTGAAAAAAGGGCTGAGTGGATTTCCAAGAAAATTACAAAAAAATTAGAACTCGATGATAACCAGAAAAAAGTTTTAGACAAAATAAAAAATGAAATCGTCCAGAAATCCAGGGAAATGAGAGGAACACGAAAATTAATCTTCAAAGAACTCCTCTCACAAGTCAAAGAAGATGAGTTAGACAAAGAAAAATTAAACAAACTTATAAACTCACAGCAAAAAAAGATTAAAAAATTCCGTATATTCCTTATAGACAAAGCTCATGAGTTCCATAAAGTCTTGAAGCCTGAGCAAAAACAAAAATTATACAACTTCCTCGAAAAGAAACTCAACAGACACTCAAAAAAATAAATTATATTCCTCCTGTGGATTTTCTACAGGGGGATTCAGAGTCTCTATGAACAAACAAATATTGCTTATCGACGACGACAGAAAACTTATACAACTCCTGTCAGAATATCTATCAGGATTTAACTATCGGGTCATATCCACAACCCATCCCAAAGAAGGACTGAATCAATTAAGATCAAATCAAATCGATCTCATCATCCTCGATGTTATGCTCCCCGATATCAATGGATTCGAACTCTGTAAAATGATTCGGGAAATATCAACCGTACCAATTATCATGCTCACAGCCAGAGGAGATGTCACAGATCGAATTGTCGGTATTGAACTGGGTGCCGATGATTATCTCCCAAAACCCTTTGAACCCAGAGAACTTGTCGCCCGTATACAATCGATCTTTCGCAGGGAAAATCATTACATCTTAACCAAAAAAATTCAAATTAAATCCCTCACCATTGATACAAACAGGCATCTCGTCATATTAAACAATAATCCTATCGATCTAACCACTATGGAATATGAGGTCTTATTATTTTTCACAAAGAATCTCAACAGGGTATTAAACCGCGATCAAATTGTAGATCATCTAAAGGGGATTGACTGGGATCCATACAATCGCTCAGTCGATATATTAATCAGCCGATTACGTCAGAAATTAAACGATGATCCCAAAAATCCTAAATATATCAAAACAATATGGGGTGTCGGATATCTATTTATTGGAGATACTCTTGACTGACCAAACTAAAAAAAAATCTTCACTAATTCACAACAAAACACCCTTTCGCAAATCAATATTTTTAAAACTCCTAATATCAATCATCGTAGCGGGGATCCTCATCAACATCCTGGTGATCATGTTCTTCCGATCAATCTTCCGATCTGCTCAAACTGGAATATTATCAAAAAATCTAAACCAATATGTACAATATATCATCCGGGATCTGGGATCACCTCCATCTTTCGACAAAGCTTTCATAAAATCTAAAGAACTCTCTATCCAAATCCGTTATGAAAGCAAATCAAATTCTTGGAGTACATCCAAAAATGTATTTACCTTAAAAGAGATTAATACTTTTAAGGATTTTAATATCAATAATTCATATTTCAAAAGAAGACAATTTATTAAAGTCGTTCCAGCCGAAGAAGGATACCTCATCTTCCAGCTAAATCTATCCCGTCACCGTGCTGAACCAGATCAAACAAGAATAATCATACTAATTTTATTTTTATCTCTTATATTAATAGGCGTTTATATTACTATTAAACGAATCCTGAAACCCATCAAATTGATAAATCAAGGAGTTAATGAAATCATATCAGGTAATTTAGACCATCAAATAAAAATATCAAGCAAAGATGAACTGGGAAACTTAACATTCACATTCAATAAAATGACACAACAAATTAAAAATATGATCTACTCAAAACAACAACTCCTCTTGAATGTCAGTCACGAATTAAGGTCACCCATTACAAGAATGAAAATATCCTTAGAGTTTTTAAACAATCAGAAAATCAAGTCGAATTTAAAGGAAGATATCAATGAGATGGAAAAAATGGTCACAGAAATCATTGAAACTGAACGATTAAACAGCCAATATGGACAATTAAATCTTCAATCACAGAATATTATACAAATTATTCAAGAAGTCATAAGCAACATGAATAATAATCCCCCAGGAATTATACTCCAGACCTCAGAAGCTTCATTATATCTATCACTGGACAGAGATCGGATCATCACAGTGTTCAAAAACATATTAGACAACGCTTTAAGATACTCTTCACATCAATCAGATCCCATTGAGATATCCCTGCAAAATGACGATAATAATTTAAAAGTATTTATAAAAGATTATGGACAGGGAATTCCTCAGAATGACCTCCCCTATATTTTTGAACCATTCTATCGGGTTGATAAATCCCGCTCTAAAAAAACTGGTGGATATGGTCTTGGTATGAGTATTTGTCTTAAGATCATGAAGGAACATGGGGGAGCAATCGATATAAGCAATAATGATTCGAATGGTATAACTGTTTGTTTACATTTTCCTAAGTATATGAATACTTATTAAATATTCAATTGTTGTACGATTTTAATTTCGATATCATGATCAAATGCATTATAGTTTAATAACTTGTACCAATAAGTAGTCTATATTTATTTTCATAACCAAATGAATCTATGATAATTTGAATTAAAATCACTCCATTATTAATACACAAATTTTAAATATATGTCATTAAGGCAATAAGATGTAACAGCATCGGAACTGAAAATTTTGATTCCGATTGTGTTTCGTCTCCACATTTATCATCATATTTGATATAACTCAGAAAGTTTAAGAATAATTTGACAATTTGGATTTCAATTTAAGAAGACTGCCGGGATAGATCCAATAAATAATATATGTTATATATCCTTGATGAGCTGGTTAAGTGATTTACTTTGTCAGTTGATTTTACTTTATTAATAATGTATTTTATGTTATGTATGATTACTAATTGTAGACCGATCACCTGTGTACAGATCTATATGGAGTAATTTTATGATTGAAACAATTTTTAGATTCTCAGAACATCTTGGTTCACATTCTCCACAATCATTACAATGATTAGCTTTTACACCAGGATACCATGATCCACCATTTCCCATAAATTTATACCGATCTTTGCAATAGTATTCAGCGTGATAAGCTTTCCATATATTGTTAATCCTCATTAATTCAGGGATATTGATATTCATAGGACAAGGTAAACATTCTCTGCACTCTGGACAATACTGATTGCCTATTCGTAATCTTAATTTGGTATGGACATCTAAGGCTTTCTTAATTTGTAGTTTACTGAATGAATTGAAAGATACAATCGATTGATAATTCTCTTCCAGTTCCTTAAAGGTTTTCATCCCTGAAATTATTGTTGTAATTCTTGGATCATTTGCTAACCAATGGAGTGAATATTCTCTTACGTTATAGGGCATGAAATCATCAATCATTTGTTCTGTCGGATGGGCTAAAAATCCATTTGAAAGGGGGGCTATAACAGCAACACCCATATTTAATTCATGAGCGCGTTGAATTGGGATTTCATTTTTCTGATGATATAGATGGTAAATCAATGTGACGGTTTCAAATTCATTTGTATTTAAAATATCAAGTATCAAAGAAGGTTCTGCATGGGTTGTAAATCCAATATGTTGAATCAATCCTTCTTTCATTGCCTGATGAATCCCATCTAAGTATCCATCCTTGTTAAATACTATATCAAAGTGTTCTTTTGTATTTATACCCCAGATTTGATAGAAATCAACATATTCTAGATCAAGCCGTTTTAAAGATTCATCAAGCCGTTTTCTAACCTCATAAGCTGTTTTATCCGTACCCGGGTGAGATTTCGTGGATATAAAAACCTTTGAGCGATCAATTTCCTTTAAAGCTAATCCTATTTTATGTTCTGAATCACCATATCCAGGAGATGTTTCATAGAAGTTTACTCCGAGTTCATATGCACGCTTAATCACATTTATTGAGGCTTTTACAGTGATTCTAGGTATTCTCATTCCTCCAAAGGATAGGAGGGAAATCATTTTACCGGTCTTCCCAAACTTTCTATATATCAAATAATTATTTCCTTAAAATATTTTGAAGGTATTGCATATTACTAAAGCTAAAGGTTTGTTTCTCTTCAGATAATGAAATAGCCTTATAAGGACATTGTTTGATACAATCTAAACACGCAATACATTTGTCTCTCTGAGATTTTAAATATACAGCTTTCTGACTATCTATTTTATAAAGATCGGCAGGGCATTGAATGATACAATTTCCACATCCAGTACATTTATTGTGATCAACATTAAAAATAGGTTTTGTTTTGAAAAGGAGATCATAGATGGAAAATCCATTATCTTTCGAACTAAAAAGAGGATGCTTATCTAAAATTTCATAAGTAGCTCTTTCACCCTCATCAATTAATGCTTGAATATTGCTAAAATCCAGAAAATTATATTGATTAACTATAGGATGGATAAAAATGGCATGAAGATCACGGTGAATTTGATAATTATATTCTGAGATAACTTGTCCCATCATAGAATTTACTTGATCAATTACGGAAATAACGCCGCGATTTTCAATTTTTTTACCTTCCAATGTGCCTCGGTATCTGAGATTGACAGCTATGATCAAATCAGGTTTAGTAAATCTAGTCACTTTGATAGGGAGATTATCAACGATACCGGCATCAATATAGTATTCATCTTTAATTTTAATTGGTTTAAATGCTATAGGATATGCACAGGATGAGTACACAGCTTCTGCAAGTGTTACATCTCTGAATGATGGCAAGCCCCAATAAATAAGGTTCCCAGAATTCAGATTAATTGAATTAATATAGAGTGGGGTAGTCAATTCATCAAAGGTATGAACAGGTAAATTTTTTTTAAGGTACTCTAATAATCTTTCTCCACGATAAATCCAACCGACTTTTAACCGACGTCTTAAAATGTCAAAGCAATGAAAATCAAGGATATCTTCTTTAGTCAGTCTTTTAGCAAACTTCTCAATCATCTTGGGAGGAATTCCACTTGCTGCAAAACTACTGATAAGTGCACCTATGCTGCATCCTATATATTGACTTATTTTTATTTTCCTCTTCTGTAAAGCTTTTAATACCCCAATGTGGCTCATTCCCCTCATTCCACCACCACCGAGTACTAATGCAATATTTTTCATAAACACCTCTCGAAATTAATTTCCTGGTGATTACCATTATATGAACACCTAACTATATTAAGTTAATCATAATTTTTCTTAAGTTAGATTATCATAGTAAATAAATAATTGAAACCATTCCATTTACTAATAAAATAAAATTAATATTTTTTGTTTTATATAAATTATTATTAACTTGTTCTTTAAAGAAGATTTACAAAAAATATTAAAAATCATGTGATCAAATCATCGGAAATATATTATATTATCATATATAACAATTTCATTTTATCGAAAAATTGTTAATTTTGTATTTTATACTCATACCAATATAAAAAATAATCACTGATTAAGGAGTTTTATAAATGGGTATTTGGATTGGAAGAGGTAGAAAAGCACGTTATACCTATGGATTTGATGATGTGGCACTGGTACCAGGACAGGTGACCATTGATCCGAATGATGTTGATGTAACCTGGAAAGTAGGAGGGCATACGTTTGAAATACCTATCATTGCATCTGCAATGGATGGTGTTGTCGATACTCGCTTTGCTATAGAAATGGGAAAGCTGGGTGGACTTGCAGTTCTTAATCTCGAAGGCTTGCAAACTAAATTCGAATATCCTGAAGAACACCTGAATCGTATAGTTGAAGCTCCTAAAGAGACTGTAACCAATATATTACAAGAAATATACAAAGAACCCGTCAAAGAGAAATTAATAACAAAACGTATTCGTGAAATTAAGGAAGCTGGTGTTAAAGCGGCTGTCTCAGCAACACCTCCAAATGCCGATAAATATTCTAAAATAGCAAAAGACGCAGGAGTAGATATTTTCGTGGTTCAATCCACTGTTACAACTGTTCGACATATCTCAAGTCAATATAAGTCCTTGGATTTTAAAAAGTTTTGCAAAGAGATGAATATTCCAATCATCGTCGGAAATACTGTAAGTTATGAAGCTACCCTTGAGCTAATGGAAACAGGTATCGATTCGATCTTAATTGGTGTAGGACCTGGAGCTGCATGCACTACTCGGGAAGTCTTGGGAATAGGTGTCCCTCAAATTACAGCAACAGTCGATGCAGCAGCAGCAAGGGATTTTTATTATAAGAAGACTGGAAAATATATATCAGTAATAACAGATGGTGGTATGCGTGGTGGTGGAGATTTATGTAAAGCTATTGCATCAGGTGCTGATGCTGTTATGATAGGATCAGCCTTTGCTAAATCTGAAGAGGCACCAGGAAAGGGTTATCATTGGGGGATGGCAACTCCAAGTATACTGCTTCCGCGTGGGACACGTATTCATGTTGGTGTGATGGGGACTCTAAAAGAAATATTACTAGGACCAGCACGATATGATGATGGAAGCCAGAATCTTGTGGGAGCTCTTAAAAACTCTATGGGAAATTGTGGTGCAACAGATATTCGGGAAATGCAAATGTGCGAAATGATTGTTGCTCCAAGTATTCGTACTGAAGGAAAGGCGTTCCAAAGAGCACAAAGTGTTGGTATGGGTAAATAATGACCCACAATGAAATCATAGCCATATTAGATTTTGGATCGCAATACACTCAATTGATTGCAAGAAAAGTACGTGAATTCCATGTATATTGCGAAATATTATCCTATCGTATATCTCCTGATGAACTTCAGAAGCGGAATGTCAAAGGCATAATTCTTTCTGGAGGTCCTAAAAGTATTTATGATGATAATCCATACAAAGCATCACCTGGTCTATTGAATTTGGGAATACCTGTCCTTGGAATCTGTTATGGTATGCATTTTATAGCTAATGAGCTTGGTGGAAAGGTTCATAAGGCAATTAAACGGGAATATGGGAAAGCAGAAATTACAATACCTAAAGAAAATAAATTATTTCATGATGTTAAAAGTGCTTCAGTAGTATGGATGAGTCATGGTGATAGTGTAGAAATATTACCTGAGGGCTTTTCTGGTATATGTGAAACGAGTGATACGAAATATGCCGCAATCCAAAAAAATCATATTTATGGAGTCCAATTCCATCCTGAAGTAGCTCATACTCAATTTGGTAAAACTATAATATCTAATTTTTTGTTTAATATTTGTAAGGTTCATGGCTCATGGACCATGGGTTCTTTTGTTGAGCAAGCCATAAAAGATATTCAGACAAAGGTGCAAAATAAGAAAGTCATCTGTGCATTAAGTGGTGGTGTTGATTCAGCCGTTACAGCTGTACTCCTGCATAAGGCTATAGGGGAACAACTGACATGCATTTTTGTTAATAATGGGTTACTGCGACTTAACGAAGAAGAGAATGTCATAAATCTATTCAGAGGAAATTATCATATAAATTTAGATGTAGTTCATGCACAGAAACAATTTCTTGATAAATTAAAAGGTGTAACTGATCCAGAGAGAAAGAGAAAAATTATTGGACATGAATTTATAGCTGTCTTTGATGAAGAAGCCAAACAATTAGGTGAAGTTCACTTCCTTGCACAGGGAACATTATATCCTGATATCATTGAAAGCCAGTCCCTTACAAATCCATCTGCAAAAATTAAGTCACATCACAATGTCGGTGGTCTACCCGAGAAAATGAATTTAAATCTTATAGAGCCACTCAAAGAATTATTTAAGGATGAAGTCCGTGAACTCGGAAAAGAACTGGGATTACCAGACCAGATGATCCACAGACATCCATTCCCTGGACCTGGATTAGCTATTCGTATCCTTGGTGAAATTACAGAAGAGAAACTGGATACCCTCAGACATGCAGATGCTATTGCGATAGAAGAAATTAATAAAGCAAATCTTTATAACGATATTTGGCAGGCATTCGTAGTCCTGTTACCTGTTAAAACAGTTGGCGTCATGGGAGATGACAGGACTTATGAAGATGTTTTAGCACTTCGGGCTGTCAACAGTACAGATGGTATGACTGCTGATTGGTACCCCTTCCCCTATGAGGTATTGGCTAAAATATCCAGTCGCATTATCAATGAGGTTCGTGGTGTGAATAGGGTTGTTTATGACATCACATCAAAACCACCAGGTACTATTGAGTGGGAGTAAGCACATTGTGTTTATATAATAATTTCATGTTAGCATCATAACTTTCTTCTCTTTCAAATGTTCCATTCGTGTTATAAAAAAACAACCACGTCCCTTCAATTCCATCCTTCCCGTAATATTCTTTCTTTATTAACTGATTCTTTTTATTATAATAAGTCCACCATTCCCTCTTCTTCCCATTGACATATCGTTCAATTCTATTTTGAACCCCACTATTAAGATAATAGATATATTTCATAAGAATAACATTTTTTTCATTATATATAGTTTCACTTAATTTAAGTTTCTTATTACTGTACATAGTAACATTTTTTAAATTATATTTCCCTGAACTTAGTTCAACGAAATGATATTCCTTAGTCCACAGAGGTATTTGATTCTTAATATAAGTTTCCTCTATTGGTAATTTCGTCTTGTGATTAAAATATACTTTATAGCACTCAACCGATTGATAGCATTCTGTTCTGGACATCTCATCCTTTTGATCAACCCTCTTAAAATACCTTTCATCCTGATAAGTCCGTTCAGCATTCTTATAATATTTATCATACAAAGCCTGTTTTTTGTCATCTGAGCAGGAAATTGATAACAGGATAATTATAAATAAAATAACATTAACAATTTGTCTGTATATCATAATCTGAACCTGATATAATTTATTCAAAATAAAATAATAATAAATCTTTAATAAAAAAATAATAAAATGTTACTTAAGTGTTATTATTTATTATCCATGAAACGATTTTTCTTAAAAAAAATATCAATTTTAAAGGAAACTTGTTTAATTTATTCGGTAAAATAGCCAATATATATTGTGTCCAAAAAAATTAATAGCATAAAGGATTATGACTATGAAAAAAATGATTAAAAGTTTTAACTATAAATTATTAGTTAGTTTAGTATTTATTTTTGTATTGACAATTATCAACAACCAATACGCTCAAAAAAATGATTCCACGGATGAAATCAAGGAGAAACCTGAAAAAAGATTTAAAGTATTTCGGGAATATTTATACTCCATTGATGAAGTGGATGAAGCACCCAAAAAAGATGATACACGTTTCTTCCTGGCTACTTACAAATCGAAAGAAGATGAATCCAAAAAAAGAATTGACACCATCAGTTTCTTTAAAAAAGTAGAAGACAAGAAAAAAGGCTTAGATGCAGAAGCAAAGGTAAATCGGGATGGGATATCATACTATTTTATAAAATATGAAGATTTCGATAAAGATAATAAATATAAGAAAAAAACATTATTTGATAAAAATGGAAAAGATATTGCCAATTATCAATATACCTGGGATAAAGATGGAAATCTAACTAAATTAGAAAGATTTGGCAGAAGTGCTTTTTTAAATGAACCTGTCCTTGAAAATACAATAGAATATGAATGGAAAGGAAAATCCCTCCAATCCATGACTGTCAAAGACAAAGGTGGGATTACAATCGAAAAATATAATTTTAAACAAGGGGTTAATTTGGGTACTGGTCCAAAGAAAAAAAGGATATGTGTATACACCCAGGAATTAGAAAATGATCCCAAAAAGGCTGAGAAGTATGAAAAGTATACTATCGGTAATTATAAAATCAATATAACCTTACTAAAAAACTTTATCCGATACCAACAAGGTAGTAAAGATATTGATTTCTATATCATCTATGATAAGCCAAAAGGCGATATCAAAGGAGAATTATCCATAAAAAAATACTTTAAAGATGGGCAATTCGTTGATGAAACAATCATTGAAAAAATCGATGATGAAATTAAAAAATAAATAATATATATGATACGGTTTCTTGGGCCGTATCATAAAATAAAACTATTTCAAGTTCTTAAATCTAAACAATCAGTTTATATAATTAGTTTCCCATTCCATTTACACTTGAATTCTCTTCTGTGCTAAATTATCTTGACTCTATTAAAAAAAATGTTTAATTTATTCAAAATATTAAATATTCTGGAAGGTTCTATGACCATAGCAATTGGCTCTGATCACGCTGGGTTTAAATTAAAACAATTGATTATCGAATATCTTACAAAAGAAGGTGTTAGTCATATTGATTATGGGACAAACTCTACTGAAAGTGTTGATTATCCTGATTTTATCTTTACTGTAGCTAAAGCTGTTTCAGAAAAAAAAGCAGATAGGGGCATTGTCATCTGCGGATCTGGAATAGGTGCCTCTATAGTAGCAAATAAAATTAAAGGAATTCGTGCAGCACGTTGTGAAAATGAATACGTTGCTCGTTTCTCAAGACTCCATAATGATTCAAATATTTTAGCACTTGGAGAACGTGTTATAGGAACAGAAATCGCAGTTTCCATTGTAAAAGTATGGTTAAATACAGGATTTGAAGGTGGTCGACACCAGAGAAGATTGGATAAAATTGCAGAATTAGAAAGAAAATATCTTGATCCAGGAATATAATATGTCAGTGGATGGATATACAAAAATATATGGTATTATTGGTAATCCTGTACAACATTCTCTGTCGCCGTTAATGCATAATACCTCATTTCATAAATTAAACCTCAATAGTATATTCTTAGCCTTTGAAGTCACGCAAGTCCAGAATGCTTTAGAGGGTATAAGGGCTTTGAATATACAGGGAATTAGCGTAACTATGCCTCATAAAGAAACAGTTATACCATACCTTGATCATATTGATCCTATTGCAAAGAAAATTGGAGCAGTAAATTCAATAGCTAATTTAAATAATCAGTTGACTGGATATAATACCGATGGTCTTGGAGCTTACTATTCCATTGTAAAAAAAGGTTTTGATCTGAATCAAAAAAATGTGCTTATCATTGGAAATGGTGGAACAGCTAAAGCCATTGCTTATACTCTTCTTGATAAATCTTCTATAAACCATCTTTATATCGTGGGACGTAATCAAAAAAATCTCCAATATTTTACTACACAACTTGAAAAAGAACTCCAATTTACAAAATATTCGACTCATATGCTTAGCAATCTTGATGATCTTGCCCAAATAACATCGCAGTCAGATATAATTATTAACACAAGTCCCATTGGTATGTTATCAGATGAAAATAGTCCATTACCAAAACAATTCATCAAATCCAATCATTTAATTTTTGAAGTAGTCTACAAACCATTAAATACTATGCTACTAAGAGATGCTAGGCAACAGAAAGCCAATACTATAGATGGACTTGACATGCTCATTAACCAGGGTTTAGAACAGTTTAGGATTTGGACAGGTCATGAAGCTCCAGAAAATGATATACAGAAAGTTTTAAGAAGTTATATCAAATGATAGAATGAGTAAGATGAATATCAGGGATATTTTAACAAGCAATAAATTGTTTTGGGGTATTTTATTTTTAGCTGTACTCACGAGAATTATTTTAATAATCCAATACCCCTACATTATTTTACATGTCGATAGCCGACTTTATTTGCAGGAGGGACACAATATTCTATTATTTGGAAAGAGTCTTGAGACGTTTCGAACTCTAGGCTATCCACTAGTTCTTTCAATAATAGCATTTGTATTTCATGAATTTTTAGCTCTTGTGGTATTCCAAATGATATTGGGGATTGGCCTATCGATAATTTATTATAAAATATTTCTACAGATATTCCCTGCTTCAAAAGATTTTGCAAATATCTTATTTCTTATCCTTTCCTTAAGTACTTTAAGTATAAATTATGAAATGACTCTTATGCCAGAACTTTTATTTACATTTATGATGGGACTTATCACTTTGATAATTATGTATACTGCAAAGAAACAGAGTATTTATTATTTTATATACCTTGGGTTATTTTCAGGAATTATGAGTATAATTAAGCCCACAGGACTCTATTTTATATTTATTGGGATACTTGCATCCATTTTTATCTATTACAAATCGGATAGAAGAATTAACAGAATATTATTAAGCTCCTTAATGTTTTATATTTTTTTTCTTATCCCTCTTTTCATTCATTTGATTTTTAATTATTACCATCATAATAAATTTAAACTAACTAATCAAGATTCAAGTCAGCTATTTGCCACATCTGGACAATTCGTCAATTTAAAATCTCAAGAGAATCATGAGATAAAAAAAATAATAGCACCTTATATTAAAAGATATAGAACATCTAACAAGCTCAACATGGATTGGTTGATCTATCCTCATGATGATGGTCCGTATCAAAAAATGATGGATTATGCCAAAACAAAAGAAAATTATCTTAAAATATGTAAGGAATTAGCTGTAGAAGGAATCATAACACATCCTTTTGAATTTTCTTATAATAAATTTTTTATGTTATTAAAAAATCTGTTTATGTCTTTAGAAACGACCAATAAATTTCATACGAAGGATAAAATATTTATCTATTCTAGTTTTTCACGACTACAATTTGCGCAAACAATCAAAGCTAAGAGTATTAATTTAAATTACTTTGACTATCATAAATTCTACCCCCACAATATAAGATCTCATTTGGATAATCAATTTGTTAATCCGTTTGAATCTCCTGGGGCATTTATAAGATTTCTACTGACAATTTCTTTAACAAGAGTCATCCCTTTGTGGTCTGTTGGATTTATATTATCATTCTATATTTTGTATATGAAATATAAACATTTTAAATATATTTCACCGATCTCCATATTATATATTATTTGTTTTGTCCATATCGGTATACACGCTATAATGACTATTCCATCTTCCAGAAATATTTTGCCTGTTTTGAATATAATGATCTTTTTAACAATATCTGGTTTATCAGTGTGGAGAGACAATAGAAGATTATCTAATTGAAATATGATTAGATATCAGTTTTGTAATTAGATTTAGTGTTTCTTAATTGAATAATTGTTAAAAAAGTTTTCCCATAATTTTCCCATTTTTCTCCCATATATGATATTTTTTGTCATATATGTATCTTTTAGATTATTGTAAATAATTTATAGGAATTAATAAATTTTTAACTAACATGTATGAAAAATGTCTTGACAAAATGATTAATTTAAATAAATTTAATTGATTGTAATTATAATCCCGTGGAGGAGTGATGTACGCTATTGTGAAGATACAGGGAAAGCAGTATAAAGCAGAGAAAGGACGTTGGATCCTTGTTCCCAGAATTGATGCTGAAGAAGGGAGTGATTTAGAGTTTGATCAGGTCTTAATATATCATGATGATAAAGTAGTGAATGTTGGTCTACCCTTTGTAAAAGATATTAAAGTGAAGGCAAAGGTTTTAGATCCCCTTGTGAAAGATAAAAAGATTATTGTATTTAAGTATAAACGACGTAAAGATTATCGTAAGAAGCGCGGACATCGTCAACAGTTTACAAAGATCTTGATTGAAGATATTTCAAAGAATTAAGGAGTAAGGTATGGCACATAAGAAAGGTGGAGGTAGTTCTAAAAATGGTCGTGATAGCCATTCCCAGAGGCTTGGTGTAAAAAAATTTGCAGGTGAAGTTGTTAAGGGTGGAGAAATTCTTGTACGTCAAAGAGGAACAAAGTTTTTTGCAGGATTTAATGTGGGTATGGGTTCTGATGATACTTTATTTTCAAAAATTGCTGGTCAAGTTCAATTCGAGAAGTTTAGGACACAAAATCGTCTTGTAAAAAGACGAATTTCAGTTTATCCTGTTTCTAGTTCTAACTAAATTTTGTTACACCCATTTTATCGCAATATTTAGATATAAAACACTGACTACAGACTGGTTTAATGGGGTAACAAAGGTTTTGTCCATACGTTACCAATATATCATTGATTTCAATCCAATATTCTTTAGGTAATTTTTCACGTAGTGCTTTTTCTGTGGCATCAGGATTTTTTGTTTGAACATATCCCCAGCGATTAGTAATTCGATGGACATGGACATCTACACAAATTCCTAGCTTGTTATAACCAAGTGTAATTACAAGATTGGCTGTCTTTCTTCCAACCCCTTTTAGTTTTAAAAGCTCATCGAGATCATCCGGGACAATGGACTTATATTCATCAATAAGTCTTTGACAGATTGTTTTGATAATTTCAGCCTTCACACGATAGAATCCTACGGGATATATAAGCTTTTCAATTTGATTTTTATCAAGCTTAACAATTTTTTGAGGAGTATCAGCAAGGGATAATAGGCGATGGGATGCTTCTGCAGTGGTTTGATCCTTAGTTCTTAAACTCAAGATAGTTGAGATTAGAATGTGGAAAGGATTTCTTTCATTTAAAGCATATTGGGTGACTATTGGAATTTTATATTTTTTAATAGCTTGTTTTAAAATTGTAATGATATCATGGATATCCTGATCTTTCATAGGGGTTTATACAGTGACAGAAATTTGAGTTTGGAGTTCGTCAATGATCAGATTTTTGATAATATCACTTTTTTTCTTTTCAACACAGGATAATTCATCACATAATAGCTGAATTGCACTGTCATATAGTTTTTTTTCTCCACGACTCAGTTCTTTTATATGGTTTCTGTGGAATAAATCCCGGACAACTTCGCTCAGAGAACGGATTGAGCCTTCTTTTAATTTTATTTGATTATTGCTATATCTTATTTTCCATTCAAGATGGATATTTTCACAATCTTCGTTTAAAATTTCTATAACTTTATCCATGGAATCGTCGGGTTGTATTTTTCTTAATCTTACCTTATCACTTTGCTCAACAGGGACCATAACGGTCATGTTTCCCTGATCAATGTCTATAAAGTAATATAATTGTTTTTTTCCGAGAACCTCTTTTTCTTCAATTCTCACAATGGTACCCACACCATGGACAGGATACACAACTTTCTCACCTACTTGAAACATATTTACCTCTTTTAAAAATCTTACAATTATATAACACTTAAAGTATCGGAGATTATGAAATAAAGTAAATCAAAAAACTATGTGGATGAAATAAAACGTTTGTGAAGGGACTGAACAGCTTTGTCAGCATCCTCATTTTTTACAACGCAGGATATATTTATTTCTGAAGCACCCTGGGAGATCATTTCGATGTTGATACCATTCTCTGAAAGGCAACTGAACATTTTACCCGAAATGCCGACAGTCATTCGCATTCTTTGTCCAACTACGCTGATTATTGCTTTATCCTGATTTAGGGTGACTTCACCTAGGGTGGAGAGTTCTTCGATGAGTTCGTTTATCTGATTGTTTTTTTCAATGGTTAGAGAAATATTCACCTCGGAAGTGGAGATGAGATCAATTACAACACCATATTTTTCGAAGACACGAAAGACTTTTGCCATAAAACCATATGCCATGAGCATTCGATTGGAACAGATATTCAGGATGGTAACATTTTTTTTAGCGGTGATATTTTTAATGACGTGTGTATCGATTTCATGATTGGTGATAAGGGTTCCTGGTATGTCTGGATGGAATGTGTTTTTTATACGAACCGGGATATCTGCTTTGGTGACTCTTTCCATTGTGAATGGGTGTATTACTTCTGATCCAAAATAAGTTAATTCAGCAGCTTCCTGGGGGGTTATGCTTAAGAGGACTTTTGCGTCATTGACCAATTGTGGATTTGCTGTGAATATTCCATCGACTTCTTTCCAGATTTGTAATTCCTTTGCATTCAATACTGCGGCGATGAGAGAACTGGTATAGTCAGTGTATCCTCGTCCGATACTTTGTATGATTCCACCGGGAATTTCTCCAATGAATCCTGTGATGACCGGGATTTTATTTTTAATGTTATCATTTAAATGATTATATAAATTATCTTCGAGTTTTTTATAGAAATTAGGAGTTGGAGACTGGTAATCTTTTGGAGCAATTTGGGAGAGGTCTATATATTCACCGGGTAGTCCTATGTCTTTCAGGATGTTAGCAAGAATAGCAGCAGATAATTTTTCACCTACACGGATAATACGATCGGATGATCTGGGGGATAGCTCCCTTATCACTGTGAGGGCTTCTGCGAATTGGGATAATTTATCAAATAATTGATGGATATAATCCGTGATGTCTTTTTTTATATAATTATTTTTGATTGATTCATCAACAGCCTGGAGGTGGTTGGACTTAAGTTTTTGGAGAATTGGTGTGTATTCCCTTTGATGGATTGCAGAATCAGCGATTTCCAGTAGCATGCTGGTAGTTCCTTCTGATTTGACATAACTACTCATAGCCGATACTACAGCAATGACTGGATCCGTTTGATATGTATTTTTAATGATATTAGCGACGTTTAGAAGTCGTTCCGCTGTGCCGAGGGAAGTTCCTCCGTATTTTTGTACAATCATGACAAGTCCAATTATTTTTATTAGATGAAAATATATTTTTTTATAAAAATGTCAAGAAATACCATGATGAAATGAAAATATTTTCAATCAGGTATGAATGAATTGTAGTTGAGTATTCGATGGATTGAAGTGAATTGAATAGATCACGTGAAAAAAAATATCATTTTATTTATTCAAACGATGATTTTTCATTATATTATGGGAAATAATATTTTGTTATAAGGATAGGATTTTAGTGTGAAACCATTATTTGAGCATGATATAAGCCCAATTTTATTTAATATTAAACCTGATATGAACTTTGGTTATTTTGAAATGTTGTATGTTGTTGGGGGATTTTTATTTTTATTCCTGATACGATATTTATATGCACGATACAGGAAATTAACTATAAATGTTTTAACGGAATCTGTCTATTTTTTAGTGACTGGACTTGTTTTGGGATTTTTATTGGTGAAACTCAGCCCGATTACTGAAATAACTATTCGTTATTATGGTGTATTATTTGGTCTAGCAGCAGTTATGGGATTAGTTTACCTGAAATATCTTTTTAGCAAAGCTGGATACGATTCAAAGATGGCTGATGATTTCATGATATATTTTCTTGTAGGAATTGTTGTTGGTGCAAGACTTGTTCATGTGGTATTTTATAATCCGGATTATTATTTTAGTAATCCATCGGAGATTATTAAGGTATGGCATGGGGGTATAGCCAGTCATGGAGTGGTTGTTGGAGGATTTACAGCGATTGCACTCTATGTTTGGAAGAAAGATATTACTTTTCATCAATTGCTGGACTTACTGGGAATGCCTATGGCGTTGGCTACGGTGTTTATTCGTCTTGGTAATTTTATTAATGGGGAAATTGTGGGTCGAGTTACAGATTTACCCTGGTCTGTTGCTTATAAACAAGGACCTGAACCGGTATATCTTATTCCCAAAAAGGTTTTTAAATATTATAAAGATCAGTTAACGGATGGCTCAACACTTAAATCTTATTTAATGAGTTATTATAACCTTACCGCTGAAAAATTTAAAGGTCTGATGTCTGCAGTCAAGGAAGAGGAGTTACGGAGTATGATATCAGGTCTCCCAAGACATCCAAGTCAGATTTATGAAATGATTAATGGTCTAATTGTTTTTGGGATTTTATATTATATGAGCAAGAAATATAAGGATCGCTTGTCACCAGGGATTTTAGGGTATACATTTTTTATAGCATATTTTACATTAAGATTTTTAGTTGAATTTGTAAAAGAGTTTCAATCCTTGGTTCCTAGTGGTTTAACAATGGGACAATATCTCAGTCTTGCGATGTTATTATTTGCTGTTGGTATGGTAGTTTATATTCAGAAGAAGAAAAAAATCCCATCCGATATAACGAATTAATTGATTTTTTTTAAAAATGGTATATACTATATAAAATACACTATTTTTCGTATAAATATCTAAATTATTTTACAGAAAATCTATATCTTGGTTACTCCGCATGAATTATATTTTGATATTCTTGAGTATTTTATTTTTAATGAGTTCCTGTGCTACTGAGGATCAGAATGTGATATCCGATTTCTATATGTATCCAAATCCCTATAATGCAACCAGTAGTGCTAACGCTAAGTTTCGTGTTAGTTTAACTAATTCAACAATGAATAGCTCAAGCCCTGTGAGTATAAAGATTTATAATTATAATAAGGAAGAAATCTGGAGCTACTCAACAACAGTAGGGATTTATTTAACAGGAAGTAATCTAGATATCCCCTGGAGTGGAGAAAATAATAGTGGTCAAACAGTATCACCAGGGATTTATTATGCTACAGCAACAATTGGTGGGACTTATTCCGATGAGAAGACAGTTGAAATAATTATCAATTAGTGAATTAATTATGACACACAGTATTAAGAATTATATTTTATCAATAATCCTTGCAGGGGTATTGGTTTGTTATTCAGGAAAGTTGTTTTCTAACAACACAACAGGAGCAGGAGAACTTTCAAAAACTCCTTTGGGAGCAAGACCTGTTGCTCTTGGTGAGGCTTTTGTTGGTATTGCAGATGATTCCAGTGCATTTTATTATAATCCGGCTGGGTTGGCTAATTTATCCTGGTCTTATTTATCTATACATACCCAAAAAAATCCTTTTAATAGATATTCAGGTGCATTATCTTTCATTCATTCCCCAGGGGAAGATGGTTCCTGGGCATTCGGTGTTTCAACAAGATTTATGGCATTTCCAGGTATTAAATTATATGATTCAACCGGGAGTAATACAGGGACGTCAATGCCCAACAGTGGAATAGGATATGTGAGTATTGCAAAACGTTTTGGAAAGATTGATAGTTTTAGTATCGGATTAAACGGAAAATTCATCATGGATAAAATGGTGTCAGAAAATGGTCTTGGTGGTGGAATAGATCTTGCACTCAAGTCGAATATCAATTTGTTTGGAAAACTATTTCTTGTTGCAGGAGCTATGTTACAGGATGCATTTACTGTAGAAAAATTCGATAGTCGTGGTAAACTAACATATTTTGATCGTGTTTTGAAAATCGGTTTATCAATACAATCCCCTGCATTTGTAATTTCTTTCCAAATAGATAAAAATCTGAGTATCTCTGATAAAGCGGTTTTCCGTATTGGTACTTATCTTAAGTTATGGCAAGGGAAAGGAAAAGTAGATTTTGGTTTCAATAAAATACAGGATTTGGAAAAACAAGATCTCTCACAGGTAACCAAACCCAAAAAAGAGTTTCAGGATGAACTTTTTTTCAATATCGGTTATGGGGGCGGATTTATAGGTGCTGGATTTACATTAAAAATAGCCCGGATTAAGTTTGATCTAACAGGATCTTTTTCTGAATTAAATTGGAACAACACAAATTTATTATTTACAGTAGAAATACCACTCTATTAATATGAAGGTAATTTACTCATTACAAAAACATTTTATAATTAGTTTATTCATTACAACACTCTTCTGGACAAATAACCAATCTATCCATGCCAACAAACTCCCTTCATATAGTAAAAAACCACTTGTAGTCTATATTGTCAATGTCGGACAGGGGGATGCAATTTATATAGATCTTTTTGGGAAAAAAAATGTGATGATTGATGCAGGTCCCTTCGTAAAATATTCATCATATAATAATTCACAAAAAAAAGGTATTTATCCATTTCTCAAGTCTTCTAAAATAAAAAAAATCGATCTTTTCGTAATAAGTCATCCCCACCTTGACCACATTGGAGGATTAAAAAAGATTATCCTTAAAATACCTGTAAGAAAAATATTTGACCCCGGATATGCCTTTGCTTCAAAAATATATGAAAATATACTTATTTTGGTCGATAAAAAAAATATTCCTTATCAAATCGTTAGAAATGGTCTCAAGTGGAATATGGAGAACGTGAGTTTTGAAGTTATATCCCCTAAAAGAATTATGAAACACACCCGAAGTGATGCCAATAGCAATTCTATTGTAATCCGAATGGTGTATAAAAATATCAGCTTTCTCTTCCCAGGTGATATTGAAAAGGAGACTGAGTATGAGATTTTAGGACATAATAATAATTTGCGATCAACATTCCTAAAATCACCTCATCATGGAAGCGATACTTCAAATACTTTGGAATTTATACATGCAGTTCAGCCTCGAGCGGTGTTCATATCTTGTGGGAAAAAAAATATATTTAATCATCCATCACCAGATACCTTAAAAAGATATAAGAAATTAGGTATACCCATATATCGCACAGATATTCATGGAACCATTAAAGTATCAACGGATGGTTATACATACAATATAAATACTACTTTAAA
This sequence comes from Spirochaetia bacterium UBA6919, assembly GCA_002450905.1. Taxonomy (GTDB): domain Bacteria; phylum Spirochaetota; class UBA6919; order UBA6919; family UBA6919; genus UBA6919. The sequence goes on along the minus strand of DKAT01000049.1, from coordinate 5,833 downwards.
AAATAATTAAACTTTTGATAAGCAGATGAATGATTTCAAAGAAATTATTATAACTATAATAGATATTTCCATAGTAGCCTTCATTATCTATTCCATATACAAAGCCATTTCAGGAACACGATCTATCCAAATCCTGAAAGGGGTTGTGATAATGTTCATAATCCTTGTGGGAACCTATTTCATCGCAAATCTTCTTGAATTAAATACCTTCCTCTGGTTATACGAACAGGCCTTAAAATGGTCTGTGTTTGCATTTATAGTTGTTTTCCAAACAGAACTACGCCGTATTGTAATGAAATTGGGTGAAAAAACCCCTCTCATCAGTAATTTATTCTCAAGACAGGAACAAGAAATATTAGATGTCCTTCCCAATGCTGTTTATTCCATGGCTGAAAAAAATATAGGAGCACTGATTGTAATTACAAGAAACACACCTCTTGGAGGTATTATCGAAAAAGGGGTCCAGCTAGACTCCATAATTTCTAAGGAATTAATAGAATCGATATTTGTTCCTAAGAATCCTCTCCACGATGGGGCTATGATTATATCCGAAAATAGAATATCGGCAGCAGCGTGTTTGCTCCCTCTGACAGAGCGGACGGATCTTAGTAAGATATTCGGGACAAGACACAGAGCAGCAATTGGTTTGTCAGAAGAAACAGATGCTGTGATTGTAGTGGTTTCCGAAGAAAATGGAAAAGTCTCTATTACCCACCTGGGAAAATTATATTATGATCTGTCAAAAGACCGTTTCATAAGTACACTCAGTCGATTCTTATTTAATTCAGATAAAATTAATAAATACAAAAATCTTAATATGGAAATGATGGTTTTCAAATTGAAAGAAAGCATAAACGTCTTTAAAAAACAGAATAAAAAGAAAATAAAGATAAAAGATAAACCAGTCAATATTCAAAATGAGGAAAAAAATCAATCAAATAAAATAGAAATCTTCTCTGAAACTTCAAAAGGTTCTAAAAAATGAAAGATTATTCAAGATTTACCCCTTGGATTGCGAGGATCACATCTATTATTATTGCAAGTCTCTTATGGTATTATGTTTTCAATCTCGATAGAATTACAGAACGAATTATTATTCCAATTGAATTTCAAAATAAACCCAAAGATAAATTTGCTGATTATAATTTTTCAAATGAAGTAATGTTATCTGAAGTTTCAGGCAAAAAGGAATTTGTCAAAAACGCTATAAATAATCAAAGGCATTTAAAATTTATGGTTGATCTAAAAAATGCTAAATCTGGACCCCATGAATATAAATTGCATCTTGCTGTCGATCCAACTATAAATAAACTTCTTTCTAAAATACGAATCTCACCTGAAAAGGATGTTATTCACATCACCTTCCAAAAAATCATACAAAAGATGATTGATGTATCTTTAAATATTAAAGCAACCGCAATACCTGATTTTATGATAATAAAAACTGAATTTGAACCAAAACAAGTTCTCATCCAGGGACCAGAGAGCATTCTAAATAATATACATTCCATCACAACAGAATTCAAATCTCTAAATAATTTAAAAAATGACAATAAAGGCTCAGTACAACTTGCAAAATTGCCCAATGAAGTTAAATTATTAAACCATAAAAATATAAATTATAAAATCATCGTTGATCGTGGTATAGGTGAAGTGATAATTACAGATGTCGTAGTTGTACAGAAAAAGGAAAATTTCTCATCTCCCCTGGTACTTGTTGAAAAAAATCTCAAACTTGAGTATATTAAATATAAGGGCCCTTACCGTGTAATTAATAAAATTGATAGCAGTAAACTAAGGGCATATATAAATCTTATTGATATCTCAAAACCGGGTACTTACGAAGTCCAGGTAACTCCCCAGGAAATTCAAGATACTACGGTAGTTGATTTTGCCCCTAAATCTCTTAAAGTTAAATTAAAAAGAATTGAAGAATAGATTATTTGGTTATTAGTATGGAAAATGAATTAAAAATTACTTTTAGACAAAAAAATCCTACAACTTGCCCAGTATGCCATCATGAATTCTACAGAGAAGAATTATTTACTGGTAGAGGTAGACTTATCGCAGGAGATTTAACCGATGAATTAAGACGCACATACCAGGAAAATTCTAAATTTGGCACAATATACCCATTAATCTATACTTTAACAGTCTGCCCTGATTGTTATTATACAAGTTATCAGGAAGATTTCTCCGCCCCCATAAAAGATGTAAAAACAAATTTGTTAGAAAATAAGGAGGAGAGAAAAAATCGTATAAATCAATTATTCCCAAATATCAATTTCGATGATGATCGGACTTTAATTCATGGTGCAGCTAGTTATATCCTCTCTGTTACCTGTTATTCTTTCTTTGATAAAAGATATGCTCCCACATTAAAAAAGGCTTTTTCGTCCATCAGGGCTTCTTGGGTTCTCCAGGATCTTACCGAGGAGACAAAAGATCATAAATTTGGATATATCAGAGATATCTTTTATAAAAAATCAGCCTATTTCTATCAGTTAGCTGTTGAATATTCTCAAACTGGAAAGGAAATTATTGATAACGTTAAGAATTATGGACCTGATATCGATAAAAATTTCGGGTATGACGGAATGTTGTATATGGCAAGTTTGCTAAATTACAAAATGGGTTTCCTTCAAAAAGACCCAGAAATACAGGCAGAAATCTATATTAAATCGAAAAGAACAATTAGTAAATTATTTGGACTTGGGAAAGCCAGTAAAGACAAACCCACTGCAATATTAGATATGGCTAAAGACTTATTTACACAAATTAATGACCGATTAAAGGGTCTGGAAGAAGTTCTTGGCAGAAGCATCTCTTAATGAGAAATATTAAACTGATTATTCAATACGATGGGACAAATTATTACGGATGGCAAAAACAATTAAAGCACCCAACAGTTCAACAAACCATTGAAAAAAAATTATCTATCATCCTACAGGAAAATATAAATCTCATTGGTTCAGGAAGAACAGATACCGGAGTCCATGCGACAGGTCAGGTAGCCAACTTTAAAACAAATAACCCTCTCCCCTTAAAAAATCTATTTCTTGCGATGAATTCTTATTTACCAAATGATATCCGTATTAATCAATTTGAAGAAGTATCGGATGAATTCCATGCCCGATTCTCAGCCACACAGAGAGAATATATATATCTTATTTATAATGATAATCTATGCCCACCCTTTAAAAGAATGTACTATCACTTAGTTAAAAATGATATAGATATTGAACAGATAAACAAATCATTAGGCTATCTCGAAGGCACACATGATTTTTCAAGTTTTACTATAAAAGACGATGAAACCAAGAGTAAAATCAGGACTATCAATAAAATCCTAGTGGAGCAACAAGATAAAATTATTTCTATTACAATTCGTGCTAATGGATTTCTTAGAAAAATGGTACGAAAAATTATTGGTACAGTTCTCTATATCAATCATAAAAAAAATCCCCCGGAACAAATGAGAACTGTATTAGAATTGTATAGTCAAAATCATCACTATCCCACTGCACCACCGCATGGCTTGTATTTAAACAAGGTATGGTATCCTGAAAACATATTAACCGTGGGTCAGCACATTACTGACCATGATTAGGAGCATGTGTCGTTGCATTAAAGAATGTAATCTGTTCCACATTGGATCCATCAATATTCATCCGAAAGATTTCAGTGGATCCCATTCGATCGGATGAATAATAGATCTTAGTACCATCCGGAGAGAAACTAGGTTGGTATTTAGTAGCATTTATTAGATCACCAGTCGGGTTCCATCTGCCACTCCCATCTGAATTCATGATATATATCTCATGATAAATACCAACTTGTTCTTCAAAAACAATTTTCGAACCATCTGGAGATATGCTAGCAAAGTTTTCACTACTCGAACCTGAATTGGTAATATTAGTCATATCTGTGCCATCCAAATTCATTCTATAAATATCATAATAACTACTTCCAAGACGTGTTGAGTATATATATTGACCATCTTTAGAGATTACACATATTTGATTATTATTAGGATCATTTGTCAGTCGAGTTAATCCGGTCAGGTCGTCATTCATGATATAGATTTCATCGTTCCTCTCCTTATTTGTATTGAAACAGATTTTCTTGATCGTGAGGGTATAGTTATTTTCTGAGACAGAGGAATCCATCCAGTTCGCCCTGTAGACAATGGCTTTCAGTGTGGTGGATTTACTCAGGACAGTTGCCGGGGATGTCACCGTCACAGGAGAGCCATATATACTCCCTGTTGTAGATGTGGGATTACTTCCATCGTCGGTATATCGTATCGAAGCTCCTGGAGTTGTCATGCTGATAGTCACTGACTTACTTGCATTATAAGATCCACTGGCGATATTAAAAGTTGGATTGGCTACAACCCCTTCATAGACTGTGATTATACTGGATGCATTCGTGTTGTTATAGGGATTCCCGTCATCCAGGGTGGTAACCTGAATAATCAGATACTTCTGGGAATAGATTCTGGGCCAGGTCCCTGAATAATTAATTGAAGTGGACAATACACCAGTAGCAAGAGGTGTGTGGGTGTTGGTATCAATCAGCGTATCACCCCCATCCAATATATTATCATTGGACATATAGACCTTCCATGTGATGGGTTGAGCCCCGGATGTCCCCCCCTGTATTGGTTATAATAAAATTACCGTTGATGGTGTTGTTAATTAGCCCATAGGTCGGGAAGGACGGCGTTGTTATCGTGTAATCCGCTACTCCAACCGTTAATGCACTGGAGACCCTCGTATTATTCCCTGTATTGGTATCGTCTGTAGCGGAAATCACGAGAATAATATAATAACTATCCGGTGCAACAGGCCAGATCCCATTATAAGTAATTGTTGGGGAGGACATACCCACATTGCTCGCTGGTGTTGTTCCTGATTGGATTAAGGTATCCCCTATATCATACGTACTATTAGTAGATAGATAGACATTCCATGTAATCGTCGAACTTCCATTTAATGTTCCACCATTTGTTATCACAAAATTACCACTATAAGCCGTTCCAGCCGTACCCCCTGTGGGAAAATTACTTGTTGAGATATTATAATCAGGCACTCCAACAGGTATTATCGAAGAAATATATTTATTATTACTGGTATTCCCATCATCCGTAGCGTTCAGAACAATAAATAGATAATAAGTTCCAGGGGTTACAGGTCAGGTTCCGCTGTAATTAATGGTCGGTGATGTGGCTCCCCCATTTAATGCAGGTTGGGTCCCCGTTTGCACCGTAACATCATCCCCATCTCCTAATGTAGTATTAGTGGATCGGACAACGCTCCAATTTACGGTATTAGCTCCGTTAATGATCCCTGTATTTTGTATAGTGAACCTTCCACTGAAAGCAGCATTTGGTGATCCATTAGCTGGAAAATTTGTAGTACTCACCGTATAATCAATAATATTCCCTGCACCTATGGTGAATGTCTGATTAGTAATGGTTTTACTGAGAGCATTCCCACTGGCATCTGTAGCCGTATTGGTTAAGTTAATGATGGCGGTTCCACTACTCAGATTCGAGAAGGTGTACACAACTGTCTGATTGTTATTACTCCATGTAGGAGCGTATGTCGCAGGACTCCCATTCACGGTGAAACTGAATCCTGAGTTCACACTTGCGGGTAGCATGGGTTCACTGAAATTAAACTGAATGGCACTCACTGGACTTATGGACCATGATGCAGCTACACAACTTGCTCCCGATTGATTACACGATGAGGACAGTGTGGGAGGAGTAACGTCTGCAATATCAAGAGATGTAAACGACGTAGAATAACTTTCCTTTATGGGATTC
>DKAT01000106.1 GCA_002450905.1 Spirochaetia bacterium UBA6919 | reverse complement strand
CTATTATGCAGTGACTCTATTATATGAAATGAGTTCAGTTATTTGACAACAAGTCCATTAAGTTTGAAATATCTTGATCCCTGAAGGGCACCCTGTTCATCAAAATTCTCTGTATAATAAACAACATCATCCCTGTAATAGGAAATCTTTTTTAACAGATTATGGGGTCTATATTCTTCTTTTTTCAATAATTGGGAGCGGTCATAATATCGTTTTTCTTTTAAGTGCTTGTGGTGGAATGTGTAATCATAGATATGTTTTATGATATATTTTTGTGGAGGGCTTGGATACTTGATTTCCCACACCAGGTTTCCTTTCAAACTATACTGATATTTCCTAAATAACTGATGAGATTTAAATTCATTCACAGTATAACAAAATCGATGATTGGAATAAATTAATTCAAAATAAGATCCATCGATCTTTTCATTGGGGAAATGGTGTATGGGTTGGGTATCGACTAATTGTTCAATCAAGGCATCCTGCTGATCATGGATGATGATATTTTGATAATAGCTTATCTGGCAATTTGTGTTCATTGACTACCCATATTGATTGATATACCAAATTTAATCTTTAATGATACGTAAGGAAAGTATATTTTTTTACAGGGTGAATTAATTTAATATTTATTTTGCTTACTTATCAATAAATCAGAGGTTATTTGGGAAAGGGACTGAAGTTTTTTTGATTGAATTCCCGAAAGAAGATTGGGGGTTTGATGTGAGGAGATAACAAGACATCTATTTTTATTTTTTTTCAGCCAACGGGATGTGATTTTCAATATATCCATATCTTGGGAGGATATTTGTTGATGAGATGTATTTTCAAATATATGATTGAATAAGTAATTGTTATTTGACTTGGATTCATATGATTTGGATTTCAGAATATAGATAAGATCTTCAATATTAGATAATTGAATAATATTTTGCAGGATGCCGTCATAGAAAGGAAATATATTATAGTTTTGATTTTCCTCCAATAAGACAAGGCTATTGGAAAGACTTAGAGCATTGTTGTGATTTCTGAATAAATGTTTTAATCTTTGGGTGGTGATATATGTTTTATGAATAAGATTTGCAGATTCAAAATCTCTTGATTGGACAAATTGGTCTTGTTTACTGATTAATTCGTCTTGATATTCATTGACTATTAGAGAATTCCCAGTTCTAAGAAAATCAATAGTCTGATCGATTAACCTCCTGTACGCTCCTTTGGAAACAGATCCATTACAGGGAGCCGAGCATTGCTTGATCTGATAATATAAACAGGAATGATCACCTGGATCCGCTTTGATATTCTGTTTACAGGGACGGGTTAAGAAAATCTTATTGATGAGTCGGGTATTTTCCTCCAAGTGGTGGGCATTTTTAAAGGGACCCAAATATAAGTTATTATCATTTTGATATTTTCTTGTAACATAGATTCGAGGATATTCATTACTGAGGTTTATTTTAATAAAGGGATCATATTTATATTGTTTTAACTGGCGATTATATTTTGGCAGGTGTTTTTTAATTAAATTAGATTCAAGGATCAAAGCTTCCAGTTCTGTATTTGTAGTGATAAAACTAATTTGATGAATTTCTATTTGAAGTTGTTTGATCTTAGGTATATCATTTTTTCCTTTGTAGAAATAAGATTTTACCCGTTTCGATAGATTTATAGCCTTCCCAATATAAATAATTTCACCAAATTGATCCTTCATCAGGTATACACCAGAACCATCGGGAATTCTATTTAATTCTACTGAACTGAACATCCCCTTATAAGGTCTAATGATTGATTTAGCCATTTTTACGATTTTTCCAGCGATTCCAATAGGATATAGTGATTAATAGAACACCAATGATAATGATAATGGACAAAAGTATCCAATAAATAACTGTATCTTTTTGAATAATAGACGATTGGTCGAGTAAAGAGAATACTATTATCAAGACAACTAAAATGATTTTGGGATAAAAAAAAGATATTCCATGGGTACTCCCAGATAATTCTTTGTTAATATAACTTTTAATCTTATTGAGCAATTTGTTTTCTCACTTCATATAATACAATTCCGCACGCGACAGAGACGTTGAGAGAATCGATGTGACCTGTATTAGGAATTTTTATAAGGAAATCACAAGCTTCACGGGTTAATCTTTTCATCCCCTCCCCTTCTGATCCTAATACGATGGCAATATTACCAGAGAATTTTGTATCACAAATGCTATTCTCAGTTGAGACGTCTAAACCATAGATCCAGAAATCTTTTTTTTTAATAGTTTTATTCCCTGTACTAAATTAGTAAGCTGAATAATGGGGATATAATGCAATGCTCCACTGGATGTTTTGTATACAATGGAAGATATCGGGGCTGATTGATGCTTGGGAATAATCACTGCAGTTACAGCAAAATGATCACAATTTCTTAGGATTGCTCCCAAATTACGAGGATCTTTAATAGAGTCTAAAATAACAAATATATGAGGTGCTACCGATTGATTTTGTCTATAAAAATCTTCGATAGAATGATAAATATCTTTTATCCTAACAAATGCTAAGATACCTTGATGATGATCTTTTTGAAGTTTTACAATTTCTATCAGATCTTTAAAAAAAAGTGGAATATTATTTTCTTTGGAGTGTTTTATAATTTGTTGGTATTTATCTTTTTTTGAGGACTCGATCCATATTTCTTTAAAAGGAATTTTTGACTGGATAGCTTCAAGGACAGGGTTAATCCCATATATAACGACAGCATTATTTTTTAAAGACATAAGGATCGATACAAATGATTTGAATTAATTTTTCAATACAGAATTATTTTTTTGCACTTTATAAGTTAGAGAAAGATCGTTATTAATTTCTTCGTATAATTTTCCTTGTTGATTGTAATTTTTAAAAAAAGCCCATTGTTTTCCATGGAAAGAAACTTTGATATACCATTTATTTTTTAATTGACTAGGTTTTAATTCATTGATAAAATGGATTTCTTTGGTTTGATCTGCTAAGGTTACAAAGCGGAAGGATTCAAAATATCTTTCATCATAGGATTTTTCGTATCCAAAAATTACAGCCATTCCAATAGTAATAAATATTATTACTAGCAGAATAAATTTAAGAGTATTTTTTTTTACTCCCATTATCATTCTCCTTTCTTATTTCTTTATTAAATTGACACTTGATTATAAAAAATAAACTAAACCAAATTTACTTATAATATCTACATAAGTCAATCATTTTTTTATTTTAACAAAAAATAATGCATATATACAATTCCTTATATTTTTTTAAATAAATCTTTTCCATAAATAATCCGAAAAAAATAATAAAATATGGAGATTTCCACATGGCTGCTATTCAAGATGATGATCTGTTAAATGATGATAACAATGAGGAAGAAATTCAAGGTAAACAAAAAGATAATGGCGAAGATGATGCTGAAGAGAAGCCCAAAAGAGATTTTTCTAAAATCATTAATATTATTGAAAAAGTAATCTTTGTTTTAATAGTTATCGGTATTATTATAACGGTTCCATTATATTTAATTGATTTTAAAACAAAAAAAGATGTTATCAATCAAAATTCATTAATCTCTCAAGATGTCTATATATTTCCAAAACCAAAAAAACAGGAGCCGTATGGAATATTTCGATTTCCTTCAGAAAGACAGAATGAAGAAAAAGAGTTTCAGGTCGTTCTATCTGATTTGCAAACTCTTATAAAATTCTCCTTTTATATTGCTGTAGCTGATAATACAAGTGATGTTATTGAAGAAATTACAAAACGCCAGAAAGAAATTCTTGACAAAGTATTATATATTATTTCTACTAAAACTTATGAAGATGTCAATACTATAGATAAAAGAGAATTTAATTTAAAAAAAGAAATAATAAATGAAATTAATTCTATATTAAATCAGGGAAAGGCAAAGGATATCTATTTCTCTCTATTCATGGTAACGAAACAAAAGAAAATTTGAAATACAATTATAATTGAGGATATATGGCTGAGGACAATAAAAGTACAGAAGAATCAGGTGATAAAAAAATTAATTGGATTAAAAAAATATTCCATCCTACTTATTTAAAAAGAATTATAATCAGTTTAGCAATTATTGTTGTCATTATTGCTGGAATATATTTTCTAGTTCAATTCCTATTTGATGAAGCTCCTGCTGATGCCCCATTTTGGTATCGAAAACTTGGAGATATTAAATTTACATCAAATAGTGATCCAACTTATGGGACTTTCTATTGTAAAATGAAGATTAGTTTGGCATATAATAAAAAAAGTTTTGAAGATGTTATTGATAGCAATAAAGTTAAAATATTAGATGCAATCAGAAAAACAATTAGTAATCAAAATTACTATTATATTAATGATGATGTCAAGCGGGAAGTCAATCTAGTTCCTGTTGTTGTAAGGGAGTTAAATTTATTATTAAGCAGTAATAAAGGTCGTTTTGTCACTGCTTCTTTTCCAGCATTCAGAATTGTACCCCCAACACCAGAGCAAGAAAGGATCAGTATTCGATATTTTAATCTAGGAAAATATAATTTACGTTTAAAAAATAATAAATCATATTCTATTGAATCCTATGTACTTATAAACGATTCTTCGGATAAGTTTAATCAATTATTTAATAAACATCTATTTGAAATTAAAAAAATTATTAATAATAATTTGATTATCCAAAAAAAAGAATATGAAATTTATACCTCCGAAAGATTTACAAAAGATAAAATAATCGATATTATTAAGAATACACTAAATAATTATTTTAACAATAATTTCGGTGAAGAAGGTGTTGATAAAATTAAAAAAGTCATTCTAACCCTAATGAGGAATTTATAATATATTAATAATTATATCATTCATATGATTGACATTCATAAAAAAATTATTTATTTTCCTTCCAAATAAACATAGATATTGATATAATTATGGATAAAATAAAAATTGCTATTGCTACTCTTGGATGTAAATTAAATCAATATGAATCCGATAGCCTCATTTCTCAATTCCAAAAAAATGGATATGAAATTGTCTCATTCAATGAATCTGCTGATGTATATATTGTAAACACCTGCACTGTCACAAATAAAAGTGATGCAAAGTCCAGAAACATCATGAATAGAGTGAATCGAACTAATCCATCTGGAAAATTATTTGTTACGGGTTGCTATGCTGAAACAGATCGTGAATTCCTTGAACAAATAGATGGTGTAGACTATGTTATAGGGAATGAAAAAAAATCACAAATCTATCAAATCGTTTCAAATGTTTTAATTAATGATACTTTTGATATTTCCTGTATAGATAATAATCGTTTTAATTACGAAATCGCCGAAAGCACTTTTCACACCAGGAGTTTTTTAAAGATCCAGGATGGATGTAACGAAATGTGCTCTTACTGTAAAATCCCTTTGGCAAGGGGATCTGCTGAAAGCCGTCCAGTAAATGATATTCTTGATAATATCCAAAAACTCATCTCCATTGGATTTAAAGAAATTATATTAACAGGTATTAATATCGGGGATTACTCCTATGAAAATAATAATTTAGACAACCTCCTTGATAAAATCCTCCAGATAAATCAGGATTTCAGAATCCACCTATCCTCTCTGGAACCAAAAAAAATTACACCTCATATTATAAAACTATTATCTGATCCTAAAATATGCCACCATATCCACATTCCTCTCCAAAGTGGAAGCGATTCTATACTCAATCAAATGGCAAGACATTACTCCAGAGAAGATTATTATAATATCGTCAATCACATTAGAAATCAACATCCCTTTATAAATATCACAACGGATGTTATGGTGGGATTCCCCGGTGAAACTGAAAAAGATTTTTTAGATACTTATAATTTAATTAATGACCTGAAAATAACCCATAGCCATACCTTCAAATATTCACCTAGAAATGGTACTCCAGCCAGCAATCTCCGTGATCAGGTTCCTGAGATTATTAAATCAGAACGAAGTCAACAGATTAGATTATTATCCGAGAATCTGACATATGAATATCATAAAACTATTTTAGGAAAAGAAGATCAACTCCTCATTGAAAAAAATCTTGATGAGGATACCTGTATAGGATATGGCAAATATTATACCCGACTACACTTAAAACATAATAATATCTCCATTGGACAATTTCAAAACGTCATTCTGACCCAAGCAAACCCAAAAGAAATTTTATGTAAATCACTATAATCAAATCCTCATTATCTTCCGATTCATAAAAAAAACAGGATTTCATGATGATACAAACAAATATTATTATTCCTAGTTCTATGCTTCAATACCAGTGCAGTCAAAGTGGTCGGTGTTGTGGTGGATGGATTATTGGATTAAATAGTAGTTCATATAACCGATTAAAAGATGTTTTAACAACGAATAATAAAAGTAAATTATTTAAAAAATATGTAAAAAAATCCCCAGATAAAACACTTCACTACGCTACTATCAAATTTGAAAATGATCAATGCGGATTTCTTGAAAAATCTGGTCTATGTGCTGTCCATAAAGATTTTGGAATCCATACCCTTCCTGATATTTGTCAGGTCTTCCCGAGACTTGTTTTTAAAACTCCATTTGGAAAAGAATTATCCATCACATTTGCATGTCCAAACGCTGCAGAATTATTAAAAGATAAAAATAAAATTACAAAAATAAAAAATCCAAAAGACTTTTTTTTCGCCCATGGAAATCTATATTATGGAAGTGTTGCCCATGATATATTTGAAAGTACCGACCTAAAAAAATATTATCAGGAAGTGGAAGATCATTTAATTGAAATTATTCAAACAAGACATCTATCCATAGAAGAAAGATTAATTTTAATGGGAATGACTTCCAGAAGATTAGAAGCGTTAGAAAATCCCTCATTTGAGGATGTTCAAAACATATTCAATATAGATAAAAAAATATTATCACAAGATTTCTTAAAAGAAGAACTTAAAAAAATTAATCCGGATATTAGTCATCAAGTATATTTGTTAAAAGAATTTATTTATCTCAGATTAGATAACATACCCAATGAAGAATTACTAAATATCTTCACTAATTTAATTGACACCTTTCAGTTTTCAGAAGAAGAGGATGATGAAGACTTAAATATAAGTGTCGAAAAATACTTAAGATATTATGATCAGTATTTTAAACCCAATGAAAAAGAGATTGAACATATCTTTGAAAACTTTTTAGTATACCTTATTTTAAGAAAAATCTTCATAAGATATTCCCTGAGTAAAGCTTATTACCTGTCAATCTATTTCTTCTCCCTAATTCGTCTGACAGCCATAGGACTGGCTGTTTCACAAGATAAAATAGTCGATGAGGACATAGCCGTAAAGGCTGTTTGGGTCATAGAAAGAGCAATCGGACACTCCTATCAGTTCTATACAAACATATTAGATTTTCTTATGGAAAAAGATCTGGCAACTATCCCCCACGCCATCAGTCTGCTTAAAATACCTGAAAAACAATTGATAAAATAACAAATGATCCTATAATCCTAATAGAATTATCTGTGGTTAACATATCATTGTAAAACTTGTATAATTTTAAATCAAAAACCTCTTCATGGGAAAAAACCAAAAGGATTTAAGGATTTTATTGCGATTTGATATTAATTGGAAAAAGAATAAAATCATAAAAACAGTAAAAAAAGATTACCTTTCAATAGTAAAAATCATTGGATGTTTCATAGCAATCTTCTAGTTAATTATTAATCGAAAATCACAATGGAACATAATTTTATAATTGAATTGTAGTGGCCTGAAAAATTTGA
>DKAT01000008.1 GCA_002450905.1 Spirochaetia bacterium UBA6919 | reverse complement strand
ACACCCCGAATTATTTAAACTCCAACCCAAAAAAGATCGTTCTACAAAACTTCTTAGTTATATTGGAGGAATTATTATCAATGGGAATGAGGATATCAAACACCCAAGTCACGAGAAAAGCTTTTATGACCCTCCAATTCCTCATATCGATTATCGCCAGCCAATCCCCATGGGCACAAAACAAATTCTTGACGAAAAAGGTGCAATCGGTCTATCAAAATGGGTTCTGGAACAGAAAAAATTGTTAATTACCGATACAACTTTCCGTGACGCTCATCAATCACTTATCGCAACCCGCTTAAGAACTTATGATATTATGAAAATTGCCCATATCACTGCCCGAATGGTACCAGGTCTCTTCTCTCACGAAATGTGGGGAGGAGCTACTTTTGATGTCTGTTTTCGTTATTTAAAGGAAAATCCCTGGGATAGATTAAGTCAAATGCGTCAAGTAATCCCAAATGTTCTTTTCCAAATGCTCTTGCGAGGATCGAATGCTGTTGGATATACTAATTATCCAGATAATGTTGTAAAAGAATTCGTCAGATTGTCAGCAGAAGCAGGAATTGATGTTTTTAGAGTATTTGATAGCCTGAACTGGGTAGATAATATGAAAATCGCTATAGAAGCAGTTCTTGAAACAGGAAAGATTTGTGAGCCAGCTATCTGTTACACTGGAGATATTCTCGATAAGAGTAGAACAAAATATGATTTAAAATACTATGTAAAAATGGCAAAGGAACTTGAAAAATTAGGTGCTCATATCCTCGGTATTAAAGATATGGCAGGTTTGTGTAAGCCTTTAGCTGCCTATGAACTCATTAGAGTACTTAAACAAGAAATTCAAATTCCAATCCATTTTCATACCCATGATACGAGTTCTAATGGTCTGGCAACTCTTTTAAAAGCAGCAGAAGCTGGTGTGGATATTGTGGATACTGCTATAGGACAAATGAGCGGCTTAACATCCCAGCCAAATATGAATAGTCTTGTATTTACACTAAACCATGATGAACGTTCTACTGAACTGGATTCTGATAACTTAAGAAAACTATCTGCCTTCTGGGAAGTCACAAGAGAATATTATTATCCCTTTGAGTCTGGATTAAAAAGCGGAACAGCCGATGTATACCGTCACGAAATACCAGGCGGTCAATATTCTAATTTGAAACGACAAGCAGCTGGACTAGGTTTATCTCACCATTGGGAAGAGCTCAAAGATATGTTTGAAAGAGTCAATTATGAGCTAGGAGATATTGTAAAGGTCACTCCGTCAAGTAAAATGGTAGCTGATTTTGCTATGTACATGGTTAAGAACAACATATCCTTCAGTGATGTTTATGAAAAACCCGATGAAGTTAATTTCCCTCAATCAGTTGTAGAATATTTTAAGGGAATGCTGGGACAACCCTATGGAGGATTTCCTAAAAAATTACAAGATATTGTTCTAAAAGGGGATACACCAATTACTGAACGTCCCGGAAAACATTTATCCCCCCTTGATTTTAATAGTGTAAAAGATGATCTGGAAAAGAAATATCATCAGACAATGTCTCCTCAGGATGTTATTAGCTATGTCTTATACCCATCTGTATTTATAAATTATATCAAACATAAAAAAGATTTTGAGGATATATCGATTATTCCTACTAAAGTTTTTTTCTATGGACTGAATATTGGTGAAGAGACTTCTATTGATATTGAAGAGGGTAAGACAGTATTTGTAGAATTACAGGCTATTGGAAAGTTGGAGGGAGGCGGATATAGAAGAATTCATTTTGATCTTAATGGTCATCCACGTGAAATTATCGTTCATGATAAAAATGCAGAAATTGATATCCAAACACATGAGAAAGCTGATCTAGATAATATCCATCATGTGAGCGCACCAATGCCGGGTAAAATTGTCAGAATCAATGTTGAAATTGGAGATGAGGTTAAAAAAGGGGAATGTCTTCTTGTGACAGAAGCCATGAAAATGGAAAATAATATTCTTGCTAGAGTAGATGGTGTCATAGAGAAAATTTATCATCAGGAGGGAACACAAGTCGATAACGGTGATCTCTTAATCCTGATTAATTAATTCTACAAACAATCGTAACAAAAACAATTATCAATAATGAATTGAATGTAATTTTTATTCCTATATTGATACTCTATGCAATATTGTTATAGGAGTTCATATTTTATGAGATAGATTAAATAATCAAATTTCAAATTATAATCTTAAACATATGATGACTTTTTTTCAAACATGTTATCCATGGGAAAAAGATGGGAAAATCATGGGAAAAACCATGGAGCAAATTAAATCTTTCTCACAATAAAGGATCACAAAATTTCCTTACATACTTCCGGGGAAAATTAAATTGATGGGAGATTCAAACCAAAAACACCTATAGATCAAACCTCCAATTTCTACTTATAACCCTGTGTCAATCAAGTGAAATCCTAATAAATTCTCTATAGTACATATATTTGCATGAGTAAAGGTAGGTCTTACAATTCGAATAGGAATTAACAAAACCGAAAAACCAACCTCATAGTAAAAACAATATACCACCAGTGGAGCTTTTAAATTTTATCATCTAATATATTTTGTAATACAAAATGATCATCATAAAAAAAACTTTCTCAAATCATTTATCAGAAAATTGATGTGATTTTACAACCTTTATTAGGTAATTAATCAATTTTTTGGAAATGCTACAATTAAGTTTGTACCTTCATCATCAGAAGTGGTGAAATAAATATTAGAGTCATTGCACTATAAGAATATTAAAATGATGATCTTCTCTTAAAATAGCTTGATCAATTTTGATATCCATATCCTGATAAATATTTTCATCTGTGTAGCTAAGTATTTTAGTAATCTCTGACTGCGTTTCCGCCTCCTTATCATCTCCTTTATAAAGTGGAAGGGTAAATGAGAAACAGAAACCCTTATTTATCTCTGATTGAACATTGATTGCTCTCCCATGGAGTTCTATAAGATATTTACTAATAGGCAGTCCAAGTCCTGTTCCACCATGTTCTCTTACGACTGAGGAGTCCCCTTGCTCAAAGGATTCGAATATCCTATTAAGATTGTTTTGTGAGATAACGATTCCAGTATCTGAAACACTAATTTCAAGATAATCACCCATTTCTTTTGATGAGATTTCAATTTGACCGGAATCGGTGTATTTTAAAGCATTCCCCAGAAGATTGTACATGACCTGGGTAACACGATTTTCATCAGCATAGACGAGTGGAGCATTTTCAGGTATATTGTTCTTAATCTGAATGGTTTTGTTGGCTGTTAAGCTTTGAGAGATCGATAAGATACTGTTTGTGAGGGATCTCATATCAACGGATTTTTGATTTAATTGAAGATCTTTGTGTCGGAGTTTAGAGAAATCCAGAATATCGTTTACCAAATTGTAAAGTCTTTTACCATTGCTGTAAACCATCGTTAAAAGGGTTTTCTGATTAGTGTTGAGGTGGCCTGTCACGCCATCAACAAAGGATTCAACGATACCTAAAATGCCATTGAGTGGTGTTTTTAGTTCATGTGAGGTATTTGCCAGGAAATCATTCTTTAATTGATCCGATCTGTGGAGGTTTTCAATCGCCTGATTCTGAGCTAACTCCTTTTCATTTCGGATGATGTTTATTCTATTTGTTAAAGCAATTGCAAATAGAAATACCATGAGTAAACCAACATTGTCAACGATTTTTAAATCAAAGACAGTCCATTGGTGTGAACCCCAAAATGTGT
>DKAT01000100.1 GCA_002450905.1 Spirochaetia bacterium UBA6919 | reverse complement strand
CCTATAGAGATACGATAACACTTCTTGAGGATAATGAATCGAGTATGACCTTAGTGCCAGTTTCGGATATTGCCTTTCAATTGGAGAAATTAGTGGATGAATCAAAAAATATAGAATGTCACAAGGCTCCTTTATTGTATGCAATGAGATTTCAACAAAGATTTCTTGAGATTCGTCCTTTTGAAGAAGGTAATGATGAGGTGTCGTTTTTTTTATTTCAATTTCTGGTTATGAATGAAGGTTTACCCCCTTTGATATTCCGATCTTCAATCAAGGATAGGTATATCAATGGTTTAAAAGCAGAAGGGGAGGATGGCTATCATTTTGTTTGTAATTTAGTCCATGAAGAGTGTATTTTATCCTTAAATCATTTATTAGGCTTATTTAAACAGGTGAAAAATAAAACACAAATCAGTCAGGTTGGCTATTTGTCAACTATAATAAAAGATATACAGGTTAATGAAAAAGAAATTACCCGATATAAAGTATTAGAGAAGGTGGATGAACAGGAAGTAAGGCATTTTATCAATTTTTTTCAATATCTAATTAAGCATTATTTTATTGAAAATCCTTTTGAAAATTTGGATATATCTCATAAGAGGATTCATTTAAAGGATATGATGAAATCCCATTTATTTACAATATTCCTGAATGAAAATAAGATATTTCCTTTATGGGAGAAATCGTTAATAGAAGGGGAAAATGAATTTATTTATCTAGACACCTGTCCAACAGTATTGGAAATAGAAATGATATCACCTCATATATATGTACCCAATAGTTTATTATACTTTGGAGTACTTCCCTGTAAAGATTCTAATTATCTTTTTTCGATACAGATTTCTAGTTACCTGGATTTTAAACAGAAGGAAAGATACCCTCAAAATTTATCTTTTTTTAGAAATGTAAAAGGGGGAGTTCAATTTTTAGACTGGGAAGAAAAAGATATATTATTTTTTTTTGATCAATGCATGAAAGAGTTTTTTGATCAGATGTCGGATAAAATCAATGAAAGGAAGAGGATTTTAAAAAAAATAATCAAATAAAGTGTTTATATATTAATTTTTTCAGGGGTTGTTACTTTTGATATTTCTTTTACTTTATCTATTAAAGTTTTGTAGTTTTCACTTTTAAAAAATGCGCTTCCCATTACCATAATATCAGCACCTCTTTCAATAACAAGTGGCAATGTTGATAAATTCACACCTCCATCTACTTGGATTAATGTATTTAGACCTTCAGAAGTGATTTTATCTTTTAATCTACTGATTTTCGGGAGAGTGTTTTGAATTAACTCCTGTCCACCAAAACCAGGTTCTACAGTCATAACAAGAATCATATAGACATGATCCAGGTATGGGAAAACAGTTTCAATTGGGGTATTGGGTTTAACTGATAACGAAAATAATTTATCTTGCCCCTTTACTTTTTTTGCAAGTTCCATAATATTATTTGTCGATTCAACATGAAAAGTAAAATTATCTCCACCAGTTTCAAGAAATTGATCAACCCATTTTTCAGGGGATTCAATCATGAGATGGACATCAAAAATCATGTCAGAGTGTTTTCTGAGATCTTTTATGAATTTTGGACCAAAAGTTAAATTAGGGACAAAATGATTATCCATAACGTCAAAGTGAATATAATCCACTTTGGCTTCTTTTAATTTTACAAATTCTTCTTTTATTGATGAAAAATCTGCTGATAATATTGATGGAGCTATTCTAATCATATATACTCACAAAATTAAAGATTTATTATTTGCATTTATTATTATTTTACTTGATATCTTTTATAGAACTTTTCATTGATATATACATTGACTTCAGCTTTCCCGTAAACTTTTGCTGATTCGACGATTTTTTCACCTTGTTGACGAACGCCTTCGAATATCGTAGTCTGCCCTGTATTATCTTTAATTATAATCCGAATCTTTAGAGATTTATAAGAATTAATTTTACTTTTTGATTGATCATCAGTGGTATAGTTTGATGGGACATTGAATTGGATAATTTTGTATTTTGTTATTTTTTGATTTTTATTATAATTACTTATATATAGTATAATTTCATCGCCGATATTTAATTGTGTTCCAGGGTTAACGCTCTGACGAAGGATTTTACCATCTTCCTCGGAATTATTATCAATATTTTTAATTTTAACATTGATATGATGATCATTTAAGTGTTTGATGATAGTCTCTCCATAGATTCCAGTATAGTCTTTAACGGTATAAACTCCTTTTTCTTTACCAAGACTTACAATGAAGTGCACATTTGTGTCTTTACTAATATAAGTACCAGGCTTTGGATTTTGATCAAAGATAATGCCAGCAGGGATTTTATCATGGTAGGCAAACGTGATACTTCCTATCATTAAGATGGGTTTATTGTTATCATCTTTTGGATTTTGTTTTATCAGTTTTAATATTTCATTTAATTTATAGGAATCTTTATTTTTATTTATTGAAATCTCTTTTATTTTTTGTTTTAAATTATCACTTGAGCTTAGGATAAGCTTATTGGGATCTAATTCTTTTCTTACCTGATATAGTGGTTTTCCAATGTAATTATTAATTTTATTTGATGGAAATCCTTCAGAGATTTTTAGGAGGATAGACCTGCCTTCTTTAATTGCTTGATCTGTGTTCCCCTGAGAAATTACAGTATATTTAAGATTTTTTTCATTGACAGATGAGACAATTCTATATGATATTTTTTTTTTGAGTGTATCATTCTTCTTTTCAATTTCTTTAGCGGCATCCAAGATATCCAAGCCCACAAGATTACCCAATTTTACAATTTTATCCTCATCAATATTTGAAATAAAAGTATATTTAGCAACAATTAATAAAATAGCAACAGATAGAATTATAACCAGAGAT
>DKAT01000105.1 GCA_002450905.1 Spirochaetia bacterium UBA6919 | reverse complement strand
TCTAATTATGCAATGACTCTAATGTAGAATAATGATCTCTTTATTCTAAAATTATAACAATTCTATTATAATATACTAAAAAAATTGCTATGCTAGTAATAATTTAAATTTATAAGCCTCTTAGGTGTAAAACAGTTATTTAATTTTTTTGTCAATTGAAATTAATAAATTAAAATTATCCAGATTGTTATTGTTTCAATTTTAGCAAGGTGTAATATTCTCATTTTGTTCTTTAGTAGCAAAATGAGGTGTGACTGTATGAATAATTATGTTTTATTCTTTGGTCGATATGCTGAAAGTATAGCTGATATAAGCATCTTCTTTCAAGTAACGAGGATCAGAAAGCAAAGTTATTTATACTTAGTACAGAAAAGACTTTTAAATAGATTATTGAGCAGAATCGAGTCATTCTGAGATGTTTGCAAAATTGTAAGATTATCAGATTCTAATCGATTTTTATTGACATTTATTTTTTTAATACATAATATATAGCCTATGCAAACCATTGGACGCCTTGAGAAAATTGATTTCCCTGAATTAAAAATACACCAATTGATTGCAAAAATAGATACAGGTGCTTACACTTCGTCTCTCCACTGTCATTCCATTGAAAAAAGCAAAGTCAACAATATTTCTTACGTTACATTTAAAATACTCGATAAATCTCATCCAATTTATAAAAATCTTTCATTCACTCTTCCAATCTTAAAAGAAAAAAAGATCACTAGCTCATCAGGTTATTCAGAAATGAGAGTTATCATTAAAACCCCCATAATTATTTGTCAAAATATAATTGTAACCGAGTTATCCCTGACAAATAGATCCAAAATGAAATATCCAATATTAATAGGCAGGAAAGTATTATCAAATAATTTTCTTGTTGATGTATCCCAAAAATTTACTAATTCTATACAATAATTAATTAAGAGTATCTTATGAAAATCGCTATATTATCAATAAATAAGGATATTTTTTCTACAAAAAGACTTGTTGCGGCATGTATCCAGCTAAATCATGAGCCCCATGTCATTGACTATAGACACTGTTATATATCTATGCAAAAGAGAATGCTAAGCCTGCACTATGAAAAAGAGCCACTTGATAATTTTGATGCTGTTATACCTAGGATCGGTGCCACATATACCTTCTTCGGTTCAGCAGTAGTAAGGCAATTTGAGATGATGGGAGTATTCACAGTCAATCCCTCTCAGGCAATAGTACGATCTCGCGATAAATTAAGATCACATCAAATCCTTGTTGGAGCAGGAATAGATATGCCTTCTACTGGATTTGCACGTTCTCCGGGTGAAGTTGAGCGGGTCGTCAAGAGTGTCGGGGGATATCCTGTTATTCTGAAGCTTATTGAAGGGACTCATGGTAGTGGTGTTGTCCTTGTAGAAAACAAACGCCAGGCAAAATCAACTCTTGATGCCTTCTATAGCTTAAAAAAACATATTTTGATTCAGGAATTCATACATGAGGCCAAAGGATCTGATATTAGAGCATTTGTTGTTGAAAATAAAGTAGTGGGAGCAATGATTCGACAAGCGGCAGATGATGAATTCCGTTCTAATCTCCATCGTGGAGGCAATGCTATGGCAATTAAATTATCCAAAGAAGAAAAATTGATTGCTGTCAAATCTACTCAAGCACTGGGACTTAATATTGCAGGAGTGGATATGATTCGATCCTCCAGAGGAACATTAATTCTTGAGGTCAATTCAACACCAGGAATAGAAGGTATTGAACGCGCAACTAATATTGACATTGCTAAAAATATCATCCAGTTCATTGAAAAATATGCTAAAACAACAAAAAAAAGGGATAAGATAGGTGCGTAATTGTGTCAAAAAGAATTGTCATCAATAATACCTACGTAAAGCAGGGTCAAACTAAAGAAATAAGGTTACATATTGCAAGACTACCAACCTATACTGATATTGACATCCCAATCTATATTTCAAGAGGAGCGAAACCTGGTCCTGTTCTTCTCTTAACCGCAGCCATCCATGGTGATGAGGTCAATGGTGTTGAAATCATCAGAAGAATAAGGGAAAATAACATTATTGAACCTTTAAAAGGTACTGTCATAGCTATTCCTATTGTTAATATATATGGATTCCTTCAACAATCAAGATATCTACCTGATGGAAGAGATCTCAACCGCAGTTTTCCTGGCAATAAAACGGGCTCACTTGCAAATTTAATTGCATATACTTTGATGACAGAGATCGTACCCCTCATAGATTATGGTATAGACTTCCACACAGGTTCTGCTAATAAAAGTAATTACCCTCAAATCAGATGTAATTTACATAATCCAGCAAATAAACAACTTGCAGAAATCTTTGCCCCTCCTTTCATTGTCGACGCACTTCAACGGAATAAATCATTCAGAGCGGAAATATGTAAATTAAAACTCCCATTTCTTGTATATGAAGCTGGTGAAGCATTAAGATTTGATGAAAAATCAATTCAGACCGGTATTGAGGGAACATTAAGGATTATGCACCATCTTGGAATGATCAATCAGAGCCCCAAGGCTGACAAGTCAATATGGATATCAAATAGTAGATGGATCAGAGCGAATCACGGAGGCTTATTTCGTTCCAATGCAAAACTGGGAGAGAAAGTTATTAAAAAAAATACTATCGCATCCATCACAGACCCCTATGGTGATTTTACCCACAAAATGAAGACCACTGAAACAGGATATATTATTGGTATAAACCAGCAACCCATTGTTCATAAAGGAGATGCTTTAATTCATTTGGGTTTTGAATAAAAATATCTTATATTCTATTTCAGGAGAATTAATATATGGGTAATAATTTAAATAAAAAAATACTAACTCGGAGATATTTCCTTGCACTTATTATCATTGCGTTATTCAATGTTTTCCAGTATGTAATTCCCAAAATCTCTATCCAGGAAGAAGCTCAGGACGCAACCCTCATCAATATGGCTGGGAGACAGAGAATGTACTCCGAGCGAATATCACGGGGAATTATCCAATTAACCATACCAAATAACAATTCAAAGAATCCAACTGATGAAATAACAGCTTTTAAAAAATATTTATTAAACACAATCCATGATTGGAACAAAGAATATTTTGAAATAAAAAAGGTTATTAACGAATCCACAATAGGATCTGAGCACGAGAAAATTAAATTCATATTTAAATCCATCGACGTCACCCGCAACAATATCATTAGCAATTTGCTATCTATTTTAAAATTAAATACTCAACAACTAATTGATCTCAACTGGAAATCAGATAATGTTCAGCGCCTCCTCAAACAATCAGAAAATTACCGCTCTGAGATGGATAAAATCGTTAGTTTATTGGTAAAAGAAATTCATGGACATGTAAAATTACTGGACAATATTCTTGTATTAATGATTATTACAGAAGTTATTATCCTAATAATCATTGGTTTCTATATATTCCGTCCCATGGTCAACCGCATTCAAAAGGGATATGAAGAACTCCAGCAAATCAACTCAAAATTAAATTCAAATATATTTGAAAGAAAAAACACCGAAATCGCATTAAAAAAAATATTAAAAGAAAATTCCGATATCCAAAGATCAATTGACGAACATTCTATAGTTGTAATAACGGATGACAAAGGAAAAATTACGTACGTGAATGATAAATTCATTGCACTATCCAAATATTCTCGCGAAGAACTCATTGGAAAGGATCATCGCATCATCAATTCAGGATACCACAGCAAAGCATTCTTCAGAACCTTATGGAGTACCATCCAATCCGGCAAGGTCTGGAAGGGAATCATAAAAAACAAAGCTAAGGATAATTCCTACTACTGGGTTGATACAACAATCACCCCCTTTTTAGATGAGAATGGAAAGCCATATCAATACATCGCTATCCGCACAGACATTACTCAGCTTAAAAATACAGAAAACTCTCTGGGTGAACGTGAAAATAATCTCAAATTAGCACAGCAAATTGCCCACTTTGGCAGCTGGGAATGGGACATCGATACAAATAATATGACATGGTCCGATGAACTCTATAGAATTCTAAATTACAGTCCGAAAAATATTATTGCTGATTACGGAAGTTTCCTGAATAGAGTTCATATTGATGATCGAAAAGAAGTTATGGCTGTGACCAATAAAGCAATATCCTCAGCACAATCCTATAAAATCGAACATAGAATAGTCCTTGAGGATAAATCAATCCGGTATGTTCGTAATCAGGGTGTCGTTTACTTTACCGATTCAGGGGTAAAGATTATTGGAGCAATACTAGACATCACAGACCTCATCAAATTGTCTAAGGAATTAGAATTATTTCAACTCATGATTGAAAAGAGCGGTGACCCCGTATTCCTCATAGATGACGATGACAACTGCAAAATGATCTATGTTAACGAAGCCGCAGAAAAACATTATGGTGCTTCTAAAGAAGAAATCTTAACATGGCACATCCCCGACTGGGATCCCAATTTCTCCTATGATCAGCTCCCACAACATGTTGAAGAGGTTAAGAAAATTAAAAATCTCATTATAGAGTCCCAACACCGAGTAGCAGGAAATAAAATAGTACCCGTTGAGATCTCATTGAATTATATTTTATATAAAAACAGATCCTGTCATTTTGGTTATATTAAAAATATTTCAGATCGCAAACAGACTGAACAACAGCTCCATGAACAATTAATAGAGCTTCAGCAATTCAACCGTGTTGCCATAGGACGTGAACTCAAGATGATCGACCTCAAAAAAGAAATTAACGATCTCTTAGAAGTATCAGGAAAGCCATCAAAATACAAAATCATTGAGAATTAAAAACACCTGACCACGATCCAAAAATAATCCCTGAGGATACCATGAAAAAAATTTTAATCATAGACGATTCAGCATTTCAACGTAAAATCTTATCCGACATCATAATTAAAAAAAATATACATATCATTGAAGCCACAAATGGTTCAGAGGGCTTAAAATCAATAGAGTCCGAAAATCCCGACCTCGTTATCCTGGACCACAACATGCCGGAAATGACAGGTGAAGAATTATTAAATATCCTTTCCCAAAAAAAAAATCAAATACCTGTTATCATGGTGACTGCAAATATCCAGGACACCACACGAAATAAAGCTATAAATCTTGGAGTAAAAGGCTTTTTAAGCAAACCCATTGATGAGAAAGACCTATTGGAAACTATTCATAAAATAATTGAGATATAAAATGAATCTGACAAATCTCCAAAAGGATGCCCTGATTGAATTATTAAATGTTGGACTGGGACACGCCGCAAATGTTTTGAGTAAAATGATCAATTCTACAATCCATCTTCGTGTCCCATCAATTTATCTCCTCTCAAAAGATCAATCAGATAACCTGATCAGCCAATCCAATCAGGATAACCTCTCATCTGTCCAGCTCGATTTCAATGGAGATTATTCGGGCATGGTGGGAATGCTCTTCCCTACAGAGAGTGCCAACGCCCTTGTTAATCAGTTAATCGACCAGGATTCCCAAACAGATGAAATCGACGAAATGAAGATAGGAGCTCTCACCGAACTGGGGAATATTATCCTAAACGCCGTCATGGGGAGTATTAGTAATGTCATCAAGTCAGAATTATCTTTCAGCATTCCAAAATACACGAAATTTAATCTAAAGTCCTTAATCAATCAGACTATCCACTCCAATGTCTCAGCTCTCTTTGCTGAAGCACAATTTGATATCCAGTCCATTCAGATCAATGGAAATCTCATCCTTATCTTTGAACTCCAATCCTTCGATAAACTCCTCAAACAAATCAATTCTCTTTACGGAGTATAAATGTCACTTTCTAAAGTCCTCGAAAAACAATTTACCATCCTGAACCATATTCCCCTCGGAGCATTTGTTCTCGATAAGAATTTTGATGTCATTTTCTGGAATCACCAAATAGCAGGCTGGACTAAAATTCCTGAAAACAAGATAATAAATCATAATATATTAAATCACTATCCCAATCTCGACAATCCAAAATACAAATCCCGTCTGGAAGATATTTTTAATAAAGGTGGATCCGTACTATTCTTCTCGTCCCAGCTCCACAAACAAATCATCCCCTGTAAAAATATAGACGGCTCTCAAATGTTTCAAGATACCACAGTTATTTCCATCACTACAGAGGATAACAATCACAAAGCCCTTTTTATTATACAAAACGTTACAGAAATATTTAATCTCGTCAGGGAATATCGTGATCAGAAAAATAGTGCACTGGAAGAAATTGTCCAGCGAAAGGATATAGAAAATAAACTCCAGGAACAGGTCGTTGAGCTCGAAAGCACTCGAAAGGCAACTCTAAATATGCTTGTTGACCTCGAAGAATCCAGATTATCTGCTGAAAGAGCAAATCGCTCCTTGAAAGCCATTACAAATTGCCGCCATGTCCTCATCCATGCTGAAAATGAAGAGCAATTATATAATGACATATGCCAGACCCTCGTAAAGGATATCGGCTATGACCTGGCTTGGATTGGTTTAGCAGAAAATAATCCAGAAAAAACCGTTCGTCCAATAGCTCATTCATCGAAAAAAGATGGTTATATCAATTCTATAAACGTAAGCTGGGCAGATAATGAATATGGTCAAGGCCCCTCAGGGAGTTCCATCCGCACAAAAAAAACAATGATATTAAAAGATATCCAAAATGATAATAGATTCACCCCATGGATCTCAAAAGCCCTTGAATATGGCTATCATTCCGTAATCGGTATCCCCCTCATTCTGGATGACACAGCAATCGGCTCACTTACCCTTTATTACGGCAAAGATCATAATATCGACACCAATGAAATCTCACTGGTAGAAGATCTTGTCTCAGATATTATTTACAGCATCAAAACCATCCGATTAAATCAACAGTTAATCATTGAAAAAGAACGCGCTGAAATAGCAAATCAAGCTAAATCAGAGTTTCTTGCTAATATGAGCCACGAAATAAGAACACCAATGAACGCCATTTTAGGTTTCACTGAAATATTATCAAATAAATTATCAGAACCACAGGTCAAGCACTACTTAAATAATATCCTCACCAGCGGAAAAACCCTTTTGACCCTAATAAATGATGTCCTTGATCTTTCCAAAGTTGAAGCAGGAAAGCTAACCCTTGAATACACCGCCGTCAACGCCCATACAATCTTCACTGAAATGAAACACATATTTTCTCAGAAACTGACTGATCGCAATCTCCAATTCATTTTAGATATCGATCCCAAATTGCCCGAAGCTCTCATTCTTGATGAAACCAGATTCAGACAAGTCCTGTTAAATCTTGTCGGAAATGCTGTTAAATTCACAGAATCTGGTTATATAAAATTGTCTGTCACAATAATGAATACAGATGAAGATTCCAGTAAATTAGACCTCAAGTTTGATATAGAAGATACAGGTATTGGAATAGCAGATGACCAGATAGAAAAGATATTTGGTGCGTTCGAGCAACAAGTTGGACAAAGTCACTCGAAATACGGCGGTACAGGACTTGGATTAGCAATCTCAAAAAGACTTATCCATCTCATGGGTGGTGAAATCTCTGTTCACAGTGAAATAGAACAAGGTACTACTTTCAGTGTTCTTTTAAAAAACATAGATGTTGCATCTGGAATTGAATTTAAAGAAGAAGTCTTGACATTTGATCCAAAGAATATTATTTTTGAACCCGCTAAGATATTATTAGTCGATGACATACCCTATAATCGTGAAATCTTGAAAGGATATCTCGACTATCCAGAGTTCGCTCTTCTAGAGGCAGAGAACGGACAAGAAGCTATTGAAATCGTAAAAAACATACTCCCAAATTTAATTCTTATGGACATGAAAATGCCTGTCTTGAACGGATATAAAGCAACTGAAGTTTTGAAATCTAATCCTGAAACAAAATCTATACCTATTATCATCATAACAGCATCTATCAGAAAAGAACCCCAGGAACTTATCGCAAATCTCATAGATGGATTCCTAAGAAAACCAGTCTCAAAAAATCATCTGATTAAAGAGATTCTCCCTTTCCTCCCTCACAAAATAATTCAGGATGAACAAATCCTCAGTCACAATCAAATTCTTATACACGATAATCAAACCAAAATCTCTGGAGACCCCTATATCTTATTGCAACAAATAGAAAATGACATACTTCCAGAATGGAATCAAATAAAAGACATTATAAATATCTCTGATATAAAAGAATTTGCTAACCAAATAAACAATCTCTCCAAGACCTACTCTTATCAACCCCTATTACATTGGTCAAACGAATTATTACAAAATACTCAATTATTTGATACAGAAGGTATTAAATCTACCATAAATCAGTTACCTAATCAGTTAGAATTATTAAAATCATTAATAAATAACAATTCAAAGGGGTGATATATGACTAATCTTCAACCAAATATCTTGATAGTTGATGATGACCAGCAAAATATCTTTATCTTAAAAAAAGCTCTTGAGCAAAGTGGTTATATTATAACTGTCACTCTCGATGGTAAACAAGCTATTGAATCCATTGAAAATACTTTACCAGATCTAATTCTGATGGATATTCAGATGCCTGTTCTTGATGGTTTTGAAGCAATCAAAAAAATTAAAGTTAAGCCATCACTACAGGATATCCCAATCATATTTCTCACTGCCATTAATCAATCTGAGAATATCATAAAAGCATTTGAACTGGGTGCTGCAGATTATATCCTGAAACCTTTTAATATAAAAGAAGTTACCGCAAGGGTTAGAACACATATCAAACTCCAGCAACAGAAAGAAATGCTTATGGACGCAGAAATGCACCTCATTCATATGGTTGATGAGAAAACAAGAATCATCGAACAACTCACTATATCTATTGTACAAGCACTTGAAAATGCAAACCTGGTAAATGATGATGATACTGGAAACCACATAAAACGCGTCAGTCACTATGCATCTATAATTGCATCGGCTTACGGTTGTGATCCTAATTTTGTGAACAGAATTAAATTATATTCAACTCTCCATGATATAGGCAAAGTTGGACTGCCTGATCACATTTTAAAGAAGTCAGGAACCCTTACCAATGATGAATTTGAGCAAATGAAACAACATGTCATCATTGGCCACAAAATGATTGATAACATTGAATTAGATCAAATGGCAAAAAATATCGTACTCTATCACCACGAACGATGGGATGGGTCAGGGTATATTAATAAATTAATAGGAGAGCAAATCCCTTTAGAAGCAAGAATAACAACAATTGCTGATATATACGACGCACTAACTACTGAACGTTCATATAAAAGTGCTGTTTCTCAACAAGATGCAGAAAACATTATTAAACAAGAATCTGGACGAATCCTAGATCCATCCCTCGTTGAGATCTTTTTCAAAAAAATAAATGCAATCATTGAGATTAAAGAAACCTACAAATAAATATTGGATAAAACATGACAAATCAGGAAAATAAAAATCAAATCCTCATTGTAGACGACACCCCTCAAAATATCCAGGTTCTGGGAAAAATATTAGATGATAACAACTACAGCATTATCATTGCTCAAAATGGTCTTCAAGCACTAAAAACACTTGAAAAAGTTACCCCTGATCTAATCCTCCTTGATATTATGATGCCTGAACTGGATGGTTTTGAGACCTGTAAAAGAATTAAAGAAAATCCAAATACTAAAGATATCCCAGTTATATTTCTCACTGCAAAAACTGAGAGTTATGATCTTGTAAAAGGATTTGAATTGGGTGCAGTCGATTATATCGGAAAACCATTCAGACCTGCTGAACTATTAAAACGTGTCCAGACCCATATTGAATTAAAGGATAAGACAAACAGTCTTGAGGAAAGTAATAAAAATTACAGAGAACTCCTCCATGTCCTATCCCATGATCTTGCAAATCCCATTGGTTTCATATATGGCATCATGCAACTTTCAAACGATGATCCATCTATTTTTAATGAAATGAACAAAGAATTATGGATATCTGTCAATAATTGTTTGGATATCATCCGATTAGTTAAAGAAATGAGAGCCCTCGATGAAGGAAAACATCAACTAACCCTCGAATTATTTCCATTAAAAGAATGTCTCAATGAAAGTCTACAAATCATTCAAAATAAGATTAAACAAAAAAATATCGATATCCAGATAAACATCAATGACTCCAATAATGTCTTGGTAGAGAGGACATCTTTTGTAAATTCTATATTGAATAACCTCATGACAAATGCAATTAAATTCTCAAATTATGATTCAAAAATAATCATCTCGTCATCCGAAAAAAATGAAATCATCCAGCTAACTATAAAAGATTTTGGAATTGGGATGCCAGCAGAAATCCTGAATAATATTTTTAAAATCAATGTCCCCACAACAAGACCAGGTACAGACGGAGAACGGGGAACGGGTTTTGGAATGCCTCTCGTAAAAAAGTTTCTTGAGTCATACGGTGGAAAAATCGAAATCAAATCAAAAGATAAGCAAACAAACCCTGAGGATCATGGCACAGAAATAATCTTATCACTGAAATCAGCCTAATAACATTTAGTGATTAAATCAATTTCCAATTTCTATCCAATTCCATAAAAACTTGATTAAGATCAGACCCAAATCATCAACGATTACTTCCCATATTAAAAAATAATCATCACAATCCCACAAGATGGGAAAATCATGGGAAAAGTATGGGAAAATCTATTGAACACTGTAGTGGCCTGAAAAATTTGA
>DKAT01000032.1 GCA_002450905.1 Spirochaetia bacterium UBA6919 | reverse complement strand
CCAATCAGCCAAGAAACAAAGTGGAGAATATCCCAGGGATTCCATAATGATTATAGAGTTAAACAAAAGAGAGAATATAACTTATAAAGCATTTCATGTTCTTTGGATCTTCCTGACAATATGTATTGATACTCCATCGACGGTTAATACAGAAATCCTTTATAGATAATAAATATTATTTATTAACATTCTTTTAAAATTTGAAATAAAGATTGTTAAGTATCATAGCGAGGTTTCTCGAACCATATAAAATGTCAATTAATGAAAAAATTATTAGGATATCATAATAGCGAAATTCATCTTGACTTATAGCCTTTTTACATTAACTTTTTATTGAATATGGAGATTTTTTTGACACTCAACGAACTTATTAAAATTATCGGGCAGGAACAAAGAATGATGTTAATGATATTTTGTTTCCTCCCCATCCTGTCAATCTTAATGAAACTATTTATAAGACAGCCAAGGGCGTACTTTAAACCATGGAAACAATTTTATAGCCTCATCATATACATGAGCTGTATTCCAGGGATGTTTTCAACTGTTCTCACAGCTTATATCCTATTCTTTACCCATGAAAATCTCTTAAATTTAAATGCCATTGTTTACTTTCTGCCTATTGTTTCAATGATTGTAACTCTGATAATTCTTCGTACAGGTCTTGATTTCAATCGTCTTCCCGGCTTCAAAAGATTATACGGACTTATGATCATGATTGGGATAAGTTTCTTCTTAGCTCTATTCATTCAAAAAATGAATATATGGATTGTCTTTGGCGGATCAGTTCAAATGCTTTTCGTCTTAGCGATTGGAATTTTTCTCTTACTAAAATGGGCAGGCCATCTTTTGTTTGGAGAGAAAAATACCCATCAAAGATTCAAAGGGATTTAATGACTGATTACATAATGTGTTTATAGTCTTCAATGGTTCAATAAATTTAAATTAGATGCGGATTTCAGTTTATCTAAATAAACATTTTATGTTATAACTTACTTACCATTTTTTATCTATTATATAAAAAATCTGATTTTATGCCTTTTTAATACAAAAATGTCTGAAGGTTCAATCCAAATAAGCCAATTTTTTTTGTAAAAAAATCTTTAAAATTTATATATTAAGATTATCGGGGTGTGAATACGATTTAAATAATGTTAATGTTGATAAAATTAGTCAATGATAATAATGTCTGCATAATTAATAATAGGAGAATAAAATGGATTATATAACTTTGATCTGGTCATATCTACCAGCATGGCTCTGGGTAATTTTATTTACTATATTTCTCCTCGCAATTGTTGGTATTTACGATTTGTTACAAAGAAAAAATCCAATCCTTCATAATTTCCCTGTCATAGGACACTTGAGATATCTTGGAATTCAATTGGGTCCAGAACTAAGACAATACATTGTCGCCAACAATCGGGAAGAACAGCCCTTTAATAGAAGAGAAAGAGAGTGGATAGAAACTTCATCCAAGGGTGAAAACAATTATTTTGGTTTTGGAACAGATGATTTTATTTATGGCACAGGGTATCCAATTATATCTCATGCTATTTTTCCGTATGGAGAACGAAGTTTCGCTGAATCAATCAAGGAACATAATTTTGACATTCCTTCTGCAAAAGTAATTGGAGAATCGCATAACCGTAAAAATCCCTATCGCCCCAGATCTATTATAAATATTTCTGCCATGAGCTTTGGGGCATTATCCTCTAAAGCAATCAGTGCATTGAACATAGGGGCTAAACTAGCCCACTGTTATCATAATACTGGAGAAGGCGGTTTTTCTCCATACCACAAACTGGGTGCAGAAGTGATTATGCAAATTGGCACAGGATATTTCGGCTGTAGAGCAATTAATGGGAAATTTGATATTAATAAACTGGTAAGTATAGTTGAAAATTATCCCCAGGTAAAGGCTTTTGAAATCAAACTGTCACAAGGTGCAAAACCGGGTAAAGGAGGTGTCCTTCCAGGAAAGAAAGTTACAAAAGAAATTGCGGAAATTCGTGGGGTACGTTCTGGGGTTGACTGTATTAGCCCAAACTCGCATAATGCATTTACTAATCTTAAAGAACTAATTGAATTGATTGAGCTTGTAGCAAAAGAAACAGGACTTCCTGTAGGAATTAAATCAGCAATAGGTAAAAAGGATTTTTGGATTGAACTAGCCAATGAAATGAAAGCTACAGGAAAAGGACCTGATTATATTGTAGTAGATGGAGGAGAAGGGGGAACCGGAGCTGCTCCATTAACGTTCGCTGATCATGTATCCCTGCCATTTAAACATGGATTTGCAAGAGTTTATACAGCCTTTCAGGAAGCTGAAATGACGGAGAAAGTCGTTTTCATAGGATCAGCAAAACTTGGATTTCCTGATCGAGCTATTACCGCCTTCTCTATGGGTGTAGATTTAATAAATATAGCACGTGAAGCAATGATGGCTATAGGTTGTATCCAATCCCAAAAATGTCACACCGATAATTGTCCTGCAGGAGTTGCTACTCAGAAAAAAAGGCTTTCGACAGGTTTCCATTCACAATTATTTGGCGAGAAACTTGCAAGATATTTACAATCCTTTAGAAAGGAAGTATTAGCTTTAACTCATGCAGCAGGGTATTGGCACCCTAGTCAATTTACATCTGAAGATGTAGAGATCCACACTGCCATAGGCGAATTTGAAGCTATTTCCAAAGTTCACGGTTACAAAAAAGACACAATTAATATTCCCTATGACATATATAAAAATTTAAGATAGATGAAATAAGAACAATATATTTTTGTATAAACAGTATACCATCGGTTTAAATTATAACCCAAAAAAACCTTTAAAATTACATATTTCTAACAATTTTCTATTAATTTGTTCCATGGGTTGATAAATTATACTGATAATATTTGATATCTGAAATCCTTTGCTCCATGGTTCGAGAGTCTCACCATGAGAGTGTTGATCTTTTGACTTTATTTTAAAAGAGTTTCAGTATTTATCCTAAGATTCTCCTATGATCTTCCTTGTATCTTTAATAATGAAA
>DKAT01000107.1 GCA_002450905.1 Spirochaetia bacterium UBA6919 | reverse complement strand
GGGTTTGCTGTTTAATAATCATTTCTAAAACATAATAAAACAAACCCTCTTTCTTTCTAATAATTTCAAAAATTACCGCTTTGGTGTAATTTATAAAAGTACAATAATCTATACGAAAATAATTAATTATTTAATAAATTAATGGGCTTCATCCCAGTTTCGACCATTGGATATGGAAACCTTTAGAGGGACTGATAATTTTACTGCATTCTGCATTCTGTCAACGATTATGGATTTCATGATGTCAAGCTCCCTTTCTGGGACTTCAAAAACCAATTCATCGTGAACCTGGATGGTCATCATGGTTTGAAGATTCTTCTGCTGGATATCTTTGTGGATATTAATCATGGCGATTTTAATGATATCGGCACTGGACCCTTGAATTGGAGTGTTAACCGCTAAACGTTCTCCATAGCTACGATTTCTATTATTTGAACTTCGGATTTCTGGGATATAACGGATACGATGGAATAGCGTTTCTACATATCCTTGTTCATAAGCTAATTTCTTTTGCTGATCGATGTAGTGAGTTACTCCTGAATAAGCTTTAAAGAACTGATCAATAAACTTCTTTGCATCAGAGTTAGGTATTTTAAGATCTTTTGCCAGAGCACGTGCACCAATACCATATATAACAGAGAAATTAATGGTTTTAGCGATACGACGCTCATCTGATGAGATATCAGCTTCCACCTTCTCGTAAATCAGGGATGCTGTTTGGGTATGGAGATCCCGATCTTCGCAGTATGCCTTGAGGAGCATTTCATCCTGGGACATGTGAGCAAGAATTCTTAGTTCTATTTGGGAATAATCTGCACTAATTATATAAAATCCTTTATGAGCTAAGAATCCTTTTCGAATATTCCTTCCAATTTCTTCTTTGATAGGGATATTTTGTAGGTTCGGTTTGATAGAAGATAATCTACCCGTCTGTGCGATGGTTTGATTGAAGGAGGTGTGTATCCGATGGGTATTTTCATCGATCATCTTTGGAATTGAATCTAAATAAGCAGATTTCAACTTAGCCAATTTGCGGTATTCCAATAGGTGCATGGGTACTTGGTGTTCATTTGCCAGTTCTTCAAGTACATCAACATCTGTGGAATATCCTGTTTTGGTTTTCTTACCGTGCTTAAGTCCCAGCTTGGTGAATAGGATTTCGGATAGTTGTTGTGTTGAGTTGATATTGAATTCACGTCCTGATAATTCCCATATTTCTTTTTGGAGAGAGTCTAACCGTTGTTTAATATCCTTTGACATAGATTTAAAATGGGTTTGATCGATGGATACTCCAGCAATTTCCATGTGAGCAAGGACTTCGATGAGGGGTAATTCTATGGAATAGTAGAGGTCTTTCATGACGGAATTATCGATTTGTGGTTTAAATAGTTTATAGAGACGGTAAGTTATATCAGCATCTTCCCCAGCATAATGACTGACTACAGGTAAGTCAACATCAAGAAGAGTTTTTCCCTTATCCACAATATCTTTATATTTAACCGTCTTGTAGTTTAATAGGGATTCAGCTAAATAATCCATACCATGACTTGATCTTCCTGTATCTAACACATATGAAGCGATCATTGTATCGAAATAGATTGGGTGGATAGTTATATCCCAATCCCTTTTAAATACCATATAATCGTATTTTATGTTCTGACCAATCTTCTGGATTGTTTTATCTTCACAAATCATTTTTAACTGGGACTTGAGATATCTTAAATCGATGTCATAATCCTTTAAATAGTCTTTCCAGGCATGGGTATCAAAGAGATCAGAGTCTCCATCAGGATATACTGGAACAAAATAAGCTATACCCGATTCAATACAGAAGGATATACCAATGATACGGGCTTTCATAGGATCTTCGGATGTAGTCTCGAGGTCAATGGAAAGATATTTGGATTTGTTAATATCATTAATAAGCTGATCGAATAAGGATTTTTTGCTAATAAGATGATAAGTTCCCCGATTATTCATATTCATTTGGGATTTAGCGATATCAAGTTTCTTATCTGGGACTTGGTTTAAATCTTGTTTAGTATTTGAAAAAAACTCATCTTTCAATATAGAATGGAGTTCATATTCCTCAAAAAATGGGATGATATTCTCATAGCTAAGATGATTCCATTCAAAATCTGTCAGGTTAAGCGGGAAGTCTAAATCTGTTTTAATTGTAACCAATTCTCTGCTCAAAAGGGCATCTGCTTCATATTGAATGAGATTTTCCTTAATTTTCTTCTTAGAAATACCATCTATATTCTGGTAAATCCCTTCCAGACTATTGTAATTTTCAATAAGTTCCTGGGCTGTTTTAGGACCAATCCCTTTCACCCCTGGTATATTATCAGAACTATCTCCCATCAAGGCAAAAAGATCTATTATCTTATCAGGGTATACTCCCCACCGCTCTTTTACTTTCTCGCTATCATAAATAACTGTTTCTGTAATTCCTTTCGATGTCGTTATAACCTTGATATTTCCTTCCACCAGTTGGAGAATATCTTTATCCCCAGTAACAACCCACACATCCATATCCTTCTCATTCTTAAGTCGTGTACATAATGTTCCAATGACATCATCTGCTTCATAGCCATTGTATTGAATTGAATGGAATTGCATTTTAGTAATAAGCTCCAAAATTAGCGGGATCTGAACCTTTAAATCATCAGGAGGAGTCACACGATTAGCCTTATATTCTGTATAGATCTTATGTCTAAAGGTTTTATCAGGGCTATCCAATGCGAAGACAAGGTATTCTGGATTATATGTCTTCAATATTTTGATGATCATCCTAAGGAAGCCGAAAATAGCAGATGTTGGTATCCCTTTCGATGTACGGAGTGGATTTTTAATGAATGCGTAGAAGGCTCGAAAGATTATTGCAAAAGTATCAATAATTAATATTTTCTTATTCATGTTCATTTGTTAATAAATACATAATATTTAATGATTTCATTAGCCTGAAGCTCTTAAGATAAAAGTTATTAGTAAATAATACGATTTATTATACCAAACCCTGACGGAATAGAGATATCTCTGAGTGGGAAATCATTAATACTTATATCGTGTTATGATGTGGAAATATTAATATTTTTTTGAGTTAAACGAGGAGAAATTGATTTTAAAATAGAGAAATCAGGCTCAACAAAGGTCAAGCCTGTCTATTTTTGGTAATTAACCGCAAGAAAATGAGGATCCACAGCCACAACCACCCGATGCATTGGGGTTTTGAACAGTGAAACCAGAGCCACGAAGGTCTTCGATGAAATCAACCACAGCACCTTTAAGAAATTGAGCGCTTTGTGGATCAACAAGTACCTGTACATCATCACTTCCAGAAATAATTTCATCACCATCTTTCTGATCATCAAATGCGAAACCATATTGATATCCAGAACAGCCACCACCCTGCACAAATATACGAAGGGACTTTCCTTTGTATTTATCATTGGTAGTTGCATAATCTTTGACTTTGTCAACGGCTTTCTCAGTTAATGTTAACAACATATTGACCTCTTTCTATTAAATTTTTAATCAATTTTATGTCGATTTATATGCGAATTTAATCAAAATATCGACATAAGTCAATCCTTAGCTTAAATATTATTTGTCAATTGTATATTACACAAATTGAAAGAGGTTTTTATAAGTCATTTTCTTATGATTAATCTATCCAATTGGGAATTACCATCTCTTATTTTCTAAAAATATTAATGATTCTTGGTATCAAAAACAATATTTCCCATAATTATAATCTGATAAATGTTTCAGATATTAAATTCAAATCCACACAATCGAAAGTCCATCGGAACTAAAATTTCTGATTTCGATCCCTCTCTATATCAGAATAAATGAATTAAAATTATTATCTATAAAATAATTTAAAATTTAATTCTCAATTTCTTGTATATAAATTAATGTACGTTCAAAGAATTATTTGTGGTAAAGCATCAAACGATTTTTAGAAGACATTTGATATAGATCTTATTATATTCCATCCATGAATGACGGGAGGTTTAAATCGAATCTATGGTATTGCCAATATTATTATTAATTATTTCTAATGTATTTATGACGTTCGCCTGGTATGGTCATTTAAAATTTAAAGAATATCCTTTGTGGCAAGTGATTTCTATTAGCTGGTTGATTGCTTTGGTAGAGTATTGCTTTCAAGTTCCGGCTAATCGTTTTGGTCATCAGGTCTACACAGCTGCACAGCTTAAGATCATGCAGGAAGTCATAACCATTGTTGTCTTTGCGTTCTTTTCATTTCTATATCTCAAGGAAAATCTTAAATGGAATGATATTGTAGGATTCTCATTTCTTGGAATAGGCGTTTTTTTTATGTTCTACAAATGGTAATTGAAAGCTTGTTTGTTAGTTAAGCTGTACAGTTCAGGCAATATCGTTATATCTTATATTATCAAAGTAATTTACTCTTCAATCTCAATATAAACATAACCCTCCTCAAGACGAACAGGATATGTTTTAATCTGGAAATCTTCGTTATTTAGATTTTTACCTGAAATTAAAGAAAATGATTTTTTATGGAGGGGACAGGCTACTTTGGGCTCCCCACCTTTATCACCTATAATTCCACGAGATAAAACCATTTGTTTCTTGTGAGGACAGAGGTTTTGACAGGCATAAAACTTCTTTTGATCTTCAGAATAGAATATTGCAATTTGTATCTCTTTATATTTGATACAGGCACCACCATTCAATGGGATATCGGATGCTAATGCTGCTTTGAACCATGTTAAAGTCTTCATAGAATACTCCTTTATTTGTAAATCAGACAAACTGATCTGAATCAGAATGATTATATATTTTAGATTAACTATCAGCTTATGGATAACTCAGGAACTTTCTGTCCTCTTTCATCACGGAATTGGATCGAAGGATCATATGAGCTGGAATTGACAAAATACCTAAACTTCTTCTTATGCTCACTATCTTTAACAGTTTCAGCCCATTCGCAGTGATAATTATCAATAATAGATTGCATTTCCTGTTCTAATTGCTCGCAGATTCCCAATGAATCTCTGATCAGTACGTCTTTAAGATATTCAATACCCCCATCGAGCTTATTGAACCAAGTTGCAGTACGGGTAAGATGATCTGCAGTTTTAATGTAGAACATAAGGAAGCGGTCGATGTATTTAATACAGGTTTCTGAATCAAGGTCTGTAGCAAACAAGAGGGCGTGTTGTGGTTTTAATCCTGCATTTCCGCATAAATATAAATTCCATCCTTTTTCAGTAGCAATTATACCAAAATCTTTACTCTGAGCTTCTGCACATTCCCGTACACATCCCGATACAGCACTTTTAACCTTGTGTGGAAAACGGATTCCTTTGTATCGATTCTCGACCTGAATACTGAAAGTCACAGAATCTTGTACCCCAAGATGACACCAGGTAGATCCCACACAGCTCTTCACTGTACGCATACCCCTTGCATAGGCGTGTCCACTTTCAAATCCATAATGACCGAGTTCTCTCCAGATTTCTGGTAGATCATTTAGCTTTGCACCAAAGAAATCAATCCTTTGGCCGCCAGTAAATTTACAATAGAGATCATATTTTTTAGCAATCTCACCCAGGGCAATTAAACCATCAGGTGTGATCTCTCCCCCTGGTATTCTTGGAACAATGGAATATGTACCTCCCATTTGAATATTAGCAAGGAATTTATCATTGGTATCCTGTATATGTTGTTGTTTAATCACAAGATCATTCCAAGCACTGGCTAACATAGATGCTATAGCGGGTTTACAGATTTCGCATCCATTCCCCTTTCCATAATGCCTTTTGAGTTCGTTAAAGGTCTTCATATTCTTAACTTTAATAATATCAAAGAGTTCTTGTCGGGTATAGTTAAAGTGCTCACACAGTACCTTGCGGGTGTTCAAGCCTTTCTTCTGATTCACAGCATCAAGGATTTCCTGAACCATAGGAATACACCCACCACATTCCGTACCAGCTTTTGTACAAGACTTAATTTCAGGGAGACTCCCCAGGTTATTATCATGTATTGCTGAGACAATCATCCCTTTTGTGACGTTATTGCAAGCACAGATCTGAGCTGAGTCATGAAGGCTTAATATATTCTCTTTCTCAGCATTCCTACCAATAATTAATTCTGATGGATCTTCAGGTAGAACATCATTATTCTTCATCATTTGAGCAAGTTTGTTATATTCTTTTGAATCCCCTACAAGTATTCCACCTAGTATGTATTTCCCATCCACACTGATATTCAAACGTTTATATACACCCTTCACCTTATCATTAAAAACAATTGTACGATGAAGTTCTTTTAATTCTGTAGCCTCACCAAAACTGGCGACATCTACTCCAATGAGTTTTAATTTAGTAGAAAGATCTGATCCATTATAATGCTTATTCTCCCCTATTAAATGGGATAAAGCAATATCAGCCATCTCGTAACCTGGTGCTACAAGACCATAAGTCATTTCATTATAGGATGCAACTTCTCCTATTGCATAGATATCAGGATCAGAGGTTTGCATATTCTTATTGACACGAATTCCTCCCCTTGGAGCAATCTCTAACTGGCAATCACGAGCTAATTCATCACGAGGTTTAATTCCCGCAGAGATAACAATAAGATCTGTAGGGAGATTGGAACTATCATGAAATAAAACTTCATTGACACTCCCGTTTCCAGAAAATTGAGTAATAGATTTTCCTGTATGGATATGAACACCCGTATCTTCCAACTTCCCTTTCAGTATTTCAGAAGCACTTTCATCGAGTTGACGTGGCATTAAACGAGGTGCTACTTCAAGTACATGAGTTTCAAGTCCCATATCAAGAAGAGCCTTAGCAGCTTCCAGGCCTAACAACCCACCACCGATAACAGTTGCCTTATCAACATCTTTTGCATATTCCTTAATCTTATCTAGATCTTCAATCGTGCGATAAAGAAACACACCTTTCTTATCTGTACCAATAATTGGAGGAATAAATGGACTGGATCCTGTTGCAAAGACCAATTTATCATAAGAAATTCTAATTCCCTCTTTGGACACAACGATTTTTTTAATTCGATCAATAGAAAGAACAGGATCACCAAGATGGAGTTCGATTTGATGATCCTGATACCAATTTGAAGGAGCTAATGTTAAATCATTTAAAGATTTATTGAAATATTCCGTAAGACGTACACGATTATAAGCTGGAACAGGTTCTTCCCCAAATACATGGATATTAAACCGCTCTTTAACACCAGTATCGACAATCTTCTCGCATAATTTATAACCAACCATGCCATTACCTATAATGACAAGATTTATTTTCTTATCTGAACTCATATTAAAACCCCGTTTTGTTGATACGGATAATACATCAAATTATGTGCCAATATTCATGTATAGTTGGATTGCTATATATAATATATCGATAATTAAGAATTTAACGGCAATAATTGTCAGTACTAACACAAATCCTTAAATAAACAATTATTCCAGGATAATTTCTGATGTCCGTAGTTATTTTTATATCTTATTATTATTTATATAGGATATATTGCTGTTATTACATAGTTATTACATATAACAAACTTTAAAAAACATTTGACAAACTGTTCAGAAAACAACAGTCCATATCGTATTTTTCAGATCTTTAAATTATTTGCCATATCATTTGAAATAATCAGTAATAATATGCTTCTTATAAATTCCTCTGAAAAGAATTCCTATTATATAAAGATTCTACATAATCTATTTCGATATGGTTATTCAAAGGGAAGAATCATTCATATATCTTTCTTGTTAATAGAAAATAACAGATTTCAAAAATCTTCTGCTTAAAAATAAATGTATTTGGCATACTTCTTGACTCTATAATATCATCAAAAATAAAAGGGTTATGAGTATGTTTAATCAACAAGTCGAAAAATCCACTGTCTTATGGAAGGAATTCTTTAATCTTAAATTACCTCAAATTAGAACTTTTCATATCACTTGGATCGCATTCTTCCTCTGTTTCTTCGGATGGTTCGGAATTGCCCCATTGATGCCGGTGGTAGTGAAAGAATTATCCTTAACCAAAGGAGAAATAGGAAATATCATGATTGCATCGGTATCAGCAACGGTATTTGCAAGACTCATCATCGGTTGGTTGTGTGACCACATAGGACCTAGAAAGACCTATAGCGGATTACTTATACTGGGAGCAGTACCTGTAGCGTTAATCGGCCTAAGCAATAGCTATGAAACACTATTAATATCACGTCTTCTTATTGGCGTTATTGGAGCATCTTTTGTTATCACTCAATACCACACATCAGTGATGTTTGCTCCCAATGTTGTAGGGACTGCTAATGCAACCTCTGCTGGCTGGGGAAATATGGGGGGTGGTGTTACTAATATGGTGATGCCCCTTGTCTTCGGAGCTATGATCTATTTCGGGTTCAATGAGTTCTCTGCCTGGAGATGGAGTATGGTGATTCCTGGTATAGGTTTATTCCTCACTGGTATCGCTTATTATCTCTTCACACAGGATTATCCAGAGGGCAATATCGAAGACCTTAAGGACAAACACTCATCGAAGGGCTCAAGCCTGAAAACTTTTATGACAGCTTTAAAAGACTATCGTGTGTGGTCGTTATTCCTGATATACGGTGCTTGTTTCGGTGTGGAACTTGTTATCAATAACTACGCCGCAATTTATTTCTTTGATCACTACAAATTAGATCTTAAGACCGCAGGATTTGTAGCAGGAATCGTCGGGGTGATGGCTCTCTTCGCAAGATCTCTCGGGGGCTATTTCGGAGATCGTTTTGGGATCAAATGGGGCTTAAAAGGACGTGTTTTATTAATGGGATTGGTTGTCCTACTCGAAGGTGTTGCTCTCATAGCATTCTCTCAAATGAATCATCTTATTATAGCTGTATCTTCATTGATGTTATTTGGATTATTTGTACACATGTCTACTGGAGCAACCTATTCCGTAGTGCCATTCGTTAATAAGAAAGCTCTGGGTGCTGTAGCAGGAATTGTAGGAGCAGGTGGTAATGCTGGAGCAGTAGCTGCTGGATTCCTTTTCCGTGGATATGCTCCAACAGATTATAGTATTCCATTTCTTATTACGGGAGTAGCTGTAGTAGGAATATCTCTGTTGGCATTAACCGTTCGTTTCTCTGAACAAGCAGAAACCGAAGCAAGATATGAAACAAAAATTGCTCTACAGAAGACACAAATTCAAGCCGAGGGTACTTTATAATGAGGATATGGTTTTGATCAGCATGAACAGACGGGGGTTAAACCGTCTGTGTCTCCATATCCTCAGATATAATATAATATTATTTGATTAAGGTTTCAACAGATTCAAACAATTCGTTGAAACCTCAATGAAATAATCAGGGTTGTTTATGAAGAATAGTACAAAAGATATAGATCTACCTTTAAAAGAACATTTAAATGAAATAGGAAATTATGTTCCTCAAAATGTTGTAGAGAAATATACAAATAAAATATATACTATCGATGAGGAGTTCACAGGATTCCAAAAGAAATTAATACCTACCGAACCACTCATCGAAGGAGAACAATATCGCTTTCACTTTAATGCAGGGAAATGTATTGGTTGTGAGTGCTGTGTCGTCGCTTGTAATGAACAGAATAATAATCCAGCATCGGTGAATTGGAGACGGGTAGGAGAAATTGAAGCGGGAAAGTTTCCTGACACCCGAAGGTTCTATCTTTCCATGGGATGTAATCACTGTATCGCGCCTAGTTGTTTGAAGGGTTGTCCCACCAATGCCTATGAAAAGGATATAAAAACGGGTATAGTCCGTCACAAAGCAGATAGTTGTATTGGATGCGGATATTGCCAATGGAATTGCCCTTATAGCGTGCCTCAATTTAATTCTGAGAGGAAAATCGTCACCAAATGTGATATGTGTTATGGACGTCTTGCCGAAGGAAATGCTCCAGCCTGTGTGGA
The DNA here is from genome assembly GCA_002450905.1 of Spirochaetia bacterium UBA6919. GTDB lineage: Bacteria > Spirochaetota > UBA6919 > UBA6919 > UBA6919 > UBA6919. The sequence goes on along the minus strand of DKAT01000107.1, from coordinate 1,228 downwards.
AGCTTGTCCTGAGAATGCCATAGAAATAGAAAGGGTCAATATCAACGAGTGGACTGTAAATCACGAATCAGGAAACGCTCCAGGTCTTCCCAATAGTGATTATACAATTTCAACAACACGAATCACTCTTCCAAAAAAGATGCCATCCAGCACACACGCTGTAAACGCCTATCGATACAGCCCGGAACACTCGCACCCAACCCTTGTTATGTTCTTAAACTTCTCTCAAATGTCCGTAGGGGGTTTCATTATCTTATGGCTTCTTGATATGTATAAACAATTTATTCTAAAAAGCCCTTTACAAGAAGACATGGGTATTCTAATCTCTCTATCCATGCTCTTTGTCTCAACTCTGGCACTTGGTACAGCCATGTTTCACCTGGGACGTCCCATCCATGCATTCAAAGCTCTCAAAATGTGGAAAAGATCCTGGCTCAGTAGGGAAGTATTGTTATTCACCCTATTTTCAGGATTAGCCTTTGCTTATGCCAGCCTCTGGTTCACTGAAAACGTTTTTGGATTCCTCCAATTCCCAGGAGAACTCAGAATTATCATCGGAAGCCTTGTTGCTATCTTCGGACTGGCAGGGGTTATCAGCAGTGCCTATATCTACATGGTACCCGCAAGACCCTCATGGAACACCCCAAACACGCCTTTAAGCTTCATTATCACGACGTTTATTTTGGGACCCACCTTCGCAAGTTTCATCATGATCTTCGGTAATTTGGGTAAGGGTATAAGTCATATAAACCACAGCTATTTATTCATACTCTATGAAATCGTCATTTTCTCAGCCCTCTTAAAACTGTTTATCCTTATTTCAACGTACTATCACATGAAACAAAGCCGAAGTCTGGAGCTTAATGGTACAGCTACTCTGTTATCCACCCATTTTAAGTGGCAATATGGTGGGCGACTGATTACACTAGCACTTGGAGGTGTCCTATTGCCTGTATTGTCTATAATTCAAATATCAAACCAAGGGAATATTGCTGTATTAATGGGATTATCTATAGCACAATTCATCATCATGACGTTCTCAGAAATCCTGGGGCGATATCTATTCTTCGTAACAGTGATTCCCAAGAACATGGCAGGGAATTATTTTTCCAAGAGGTAGAGTGCTTTTAGTGATTTAACTATTTCTAGCCATGAAATGAAAATTGTATAGAATATTGAGAGTGAAGTCATGGAACCGAGAAGGATCGGAACTAAAATTTTTGATTCC